>NZ_JAIVFQ010000046.1 GCF_020829495.1 Nostoc favosum CHAB5714
TAATGTGCCGATAATCTGGCACTTGCTGCAACTGTTCTAGCAGATTATTCATCCGAATCGCTTCTCAATTTCCGATCGCCTTCTAAAAGTATTGTCATTTTTCTCTGCTTGTATGAAACCACCCTGCTCTCCGACACGGAGAGGGGAGATAAAGCACAGCTTTATCGGGGTGAGGTAATTGCTGTACCTCACTTGCTTAGGAAACGCTATAAATAATTTTAACAATTCGGCATCTAACGTCTTCTGGTTACAGTTTCAACAGAGATATCAACACAACCAGACAGGAAAAAACAGAGTTACATCTTGAAGGTTGGGTAAAGGAGTTTACTTAATGTATGAATAGTGATAAATAAATAACTGTATTAATCAATATTTTGGCCAAATTAATAGCCGAAAAAATTTGGGCAAAACTCGCAAAATAACCTAAAGATGAGGGTTTAACTTCAAAGGGAGCTTGGACTCTCAAAGAATGTTTGAAAAGTCGCAAAGTTTACCGAAGAACCTTACTTCGATTATTCTGACCACAAAAGGAACAAAGGCTTTAAAAACCCAACTCCTGACAAGGAAATGGATCTAGGTGATTATAAGCACAGGTGACACTGAGAACATAATTTTGGATATGGTGAAACGCATTTATCTATGCTGAAAAATACTTCTTTGAAGACATTTGCGACTGCCGCAGTAAGTAGTACGGCTTTTTTGTGTGTAAGTATTAATAACGCTTATGCAGCTTCTTTCAACTCCATTTCTCGTATTTATGCTTTTGGTGATAGCTATTCAGATAATGGGGCAGCACTTGAGATTACAACAGCAGCAGTCAAAGCTGGAGTGCCTGGAGCATTTATATTCCCCCGATTGGATGTATATGACTCTGAGGGTCGATGGACAAATAACCCCGGATTAACTTCAGTTGAGGTACTGGCAAAACAAGAAAATTTACAGTTAACAAATTATGCCGTAGGTGGTGCAAAAAGCGGTAATGGCAATTTAAGTACTTGGCTTGATCAATATCAAGATACAGGTTTATTCGGTCAAATCGAACAATATAAAACAGAAGTTAATCGCGTGGTAGATTCTAAAGCGTTATACTTCATTTTTATATCTACAAATGACTTATCAGAAAGGTTTTTTTATAATCAGACTGGTTCGGTCGATGCACTAGCTGATGCTGCTGTTAACAATATTGCTTCTGGAATATCACAACTTGCAGCGGTAGGTGCAGAACAGTTTTTTGTCGTAAATTCTACAGATTTAGCTGCATTACCGCTTTTTGAGCAATACTCCGAAGAGGCAGTTAACTTTAGAGATGTTATCAATGAAAGTCTTCCCGGTCAACTCGACACCCTGAATGAACAATTAGGTGTTGAAATTGCACTGTATGACCACGTTGCAATTAGCAACAAAATTCGTTCCACCCCACAGGCATATGGTTTGACCAATATAAATGATGCCTGCGAACTTTTATATTCTGCTGCCTCTCGTCCTGGTTGTTCAACACCTGATAATTATTATTACTTCGACGAGATTCATCCCACTCGTCGCGTACATCAAATCATTGGTGAAGATATGGCAAATTTCTTAGATACACAAAAAACAAAAGCTGTTCCAGAACCATCAACTGTTATAGCTTCGATATTTTGTATAGGTATAGCAATTTTACTACGGCGTAAAGTTCATAGTAGCTAAAAACATTACCGTGCCAACTAGCAGGAGTGCTAAAACCGAATTACCAACAGTAGCTTCAATACAAGAAATTTCCGCAGCGATCGCCCAAATCTGCATGAGGGCTAATCTGAAGTAATTTAAGTCGCAATTCAGCTTTACCGAAAAGTTTTTCAACGGATGCAACCCAGGTGGTATAACGAATTCCATTCGTTGGAAGCTCACGTTAAAATTTAAACTTTGAAAAGGTTTTTTAACCGTTTCCTTACCCAATCCAAAGGATTTTGGTCATCTTCTGTAGTATCAACTAAACCCATGTCTCGTAGCTGTTGTTGACGCTGTGCAAGTTCTTCTTGATTTTTTGCTAACTCTTCTACAATTTGCTCATATAACTCTGGATTATCTCTTAAGAGTTTTTGAAAACCATTTTGGTTAATGGCAAATAATACTGTCTCTTCTATTGCTTTAATTGAAGCAGTACGAGGAATTCCCAGCATCAAAGAAATTTCCCCAAAAAAATTCCCAGCTTGTAGGTTGGTGAGATGTTTGTTAATTTTTTCTACATACACTTCTACAGCACCTGAAAGAATTATGTAGAAGGCATCTCCTGGGTCATTTTCACGAAACAAAACCTCCGATCTTTGCAAGCGTTGTCGGTATCCATTTTCTATCAATTGCCGTAATTCTGGGTCAGAAAAGTTTCCAAAGTACTTTATCTGGCGCAGTAAATTACTGAGAGAGAACCGTTGTTGAGTTGGTAATGTAACGTGTGACGATTCCTGATTATTTTTATCTAGATTATTCTCTGTATTTTTAAGCAATAAATACGTATCTATAATAGATAAACTAATTCCTTGTTGACGGAGACTATACTCGATTTCAAAATTCAAAGAACTTTTAATAAATTCTCTTTCATTGGGTCGGTCAATCCAAACCAAAAGTTCAAATTTAAAACAATTATCCCCAAATTCTACAAACAAAACTTTAGGATTTGGATTATTAAGAGCTGCTGATTCCATGTATGCAGCGTTTAATAGAGCTTCTGTAACTGCCAAAGGATCACTATCATCTGGAACTCGTACGGGTATTCTCAAACAACAACTTGAACTTTCATAGCTCCAATTAACAACTTTGTTATCAATCATGTTACTATTTGGAACAATGACAGATGAATTATCAAGAGTTTTGATGATGGTAGACCGAATAGAAATGGCTTTGACTGTTCCACTTAAACCATCTAATTCAACATAGTCTCCTACCTTGACAGGTCGGTCTAATAAGAGTGTGAGACCACTGACAAAGTTGGTTGTCAAATCCTGGATACCGAAGCCAATGCCTACTCCCAAACCACCTGCTAAAACTACCAAAGAGCCGAGGTTAAAGCCAATGCTTTGCAGAACAATAATGATGCCTAAGCCAACTAGCAAATAACGAACAATAACAGCGATCGCCTCCCGGTTACCTTCGTCCATTTCCACTCTAATGAGTAGTCTATTTTTAAGAAAATTACTGAGAGTGTTAGAGAGGAAAATAACTAATATGACCGACAGAATGAAGACAATAATTGATTGAAAAGATACACTATTATCGCCAATTTTAAATAATGTCAATTTCCACAACTTTAATAATTCTGTCCATAGTTCTTGGACAAGAGTGACTATTGTTGCTAGTTGATTGTGGCTGAAAACTTGTTTTTGTATCAAAACATACCTCTTTTTAACGCTTTAACGTTTTTTAAGGCTACGGTAAGGCTTTGTCCATAGAATGAATAACATACATAAGCTACGAACTGATGCAATTCTTGACTAGTCAGTCGAAAGTAAGCTGTTGCGCTTTTAACTTGCATATTATTTTGATCTAGTCAATCATTGAAACTCTTTTCCCTTTATCTCCCGCTGCCTCATGCCTTCTGCCTTGCTGTTGTGCATTAAAAATGCACAATAGCTTATTAAACTAAGCATAAACACAAGTATAATAAGATTGATTATTTAAGTTAATATCTATCTCACAAAAAATACTAATCTGCGGAAAGCCTGGAAATTGACACGCGGAAGCAAATCCACTCTTGACCATCACTAAATGCAACTTATTATCTGAATCTATGTTAATGTTGCTTTTCTATATCCAAAATGACCGTTATGCCTTGGAGAGTAAGCATGTTGTAGAGGTAGTACCTAAAGTAGTACTGAAAACTCTACATCATGCGCCCGATTATATCGCTGGTATATTTAACTACCGGAATAGTCTTGTACCAGTGATTGATTTATGCCGTTTAATTCAGGGTACTCCTTGCCGTCCTCTATTCAGTAGTAGGATTATCTTGGTGAATTACCCCCACAACGATAATTCTCTTACGGGAAGCCGCTACCAGACACAGACACAAGAGGCGAATGCCTCTCAACCATCGCATATTTTAGGATTGATGGCAGAGCGCGTAACCGACACATTCCGCAAGCAAGAAACTGAGTTTTTTGTGCCAGGAATTAAAGTTGATACTGCTCCCTATTTAGGAGAAATGATGAATGATGCACAAGGAATGATTCAATGCCTTCAGTTGGATAACATTTTGCCAAAACGAGAGCGAACTTTACTGTTACCTCAATAGCAGATGTAAATTTTATCACTACAAGACTCTGTAGTCATAAATCTACTTTTCATATATAGGAATCCGATTTGATTATTGAAAAAACAGGTTATTGAAGAATTAGAGAAAAAGTGTATAATTATGACGCAAATATTATTTGAGTCATCCAGTTCAGTCACTTTGATTTTTATTATCAGCTTACATAACTATTTTCACAAAAATTATCAGGATAGGTTCATATGTTTCACGGTGTGCCAGAAAAACAAATGCATTTTGTTAGATGGCTGCTTGTTAGTGGCTGGCTTTTACTCATTGTTTCGTTATTCTATGACCCGATTTCGCCCTACCTAACACAGCCTACGACGGAATGGAGCATTTTTCGTCTTAGTCCGGATTTGTTAGATCCGGTGAAATGCAAAGAGGTTGCGACAGTACAAGGAAAGTGTATTGATGTCAAACCTTTTGCTGTTGGAGCAAAAATATTCTGGGGAATTGTGATACCTTGCGGTGTCATGATTCTGATAGTTTTTGGTCATGAAACATGGCGACGCATTTGCCCGTTATCTTTTCTATCACAAATTCCTAGAGCATTAGGAAAGCAACGTCAACGCAAAATTACCAATCCCCGTACAGGAGCGGTGCGCTATGAACTGGCTAAGGTATTAAAAGATTCTTGGCTGGGACGCAATCATTTATACTTCCAATTTGGATTTCTCTGCATTGGTCTTTGCTTGAGAATTCTCTTCATTAACTCAGACCGTTTGTTTTTGGGGTCTTTTTTGCTCCTCACCATCCTATCAGCCATATTAGTAGGATATTTATATGCTGGTAAAACTTGGTGTCAGTATATCTGTCCTATGGGTCCGGTGCAGATGGTCTACAACGGACCAAGAGGATTGTTTGGAAGTGAGGCGCACCAAGGACAGAAACAGATTATCACTCAATCTATGTGTCGAGCAGTGGACAAAGAAGGTAGTGAGAAAAGTACCTGTGTGAGCTGCCAATCTCCTTGTATGGACATTGATGCAGAACGATCTTATTGGGAAGTTTTCAACAAGCCTGGTCGCCGATTTGTTCAGTACGGCTATGTAGGATTGGTCGTTGGATTTTATCTCTATTACTTCCTGTACTCAGGCACTTTTGATTACTACTACTCTGGAGTTTGGAGTCACGAAGAAAATCAGTTGGCAACTCTTTTCGCTCCGGGATTTTACATTTTTGGTCAGTCAATTCCTATTCCTAAATTGGTTGCTGTTCCGCTCACGATTGGGGCTTTTGTAATAGCTAGCTATTTCTTATTTTCTAGGATAGAAAAGGCTTATAAGGCTGATCGGCAACGCATTAATAAACCTCTGAGTCAACAACAAGTACAACACATAATTTTTTCAATTAGCACGTTTCTAGTCTTTAACATTTACTTTTTGTTTGCTGGGCGACCGATACTCAAACAGCTACCAACTTTTGTGGAGCTAGGATTTAACGCTTTGGTCATCCTTGTCAGTACAGTGTGGCTTTATAGAACGATTGCTCGTAGCGCAGAAACCTATTCACGAGAAAGCCTTGCCGAAAGTCTGCGTCGTCAGTTGAGCAAACTCACGGTTGACTTCTCCAAATTTTTAGAAGGTCGAACAATGGAGGAACTCAAACCTGATGAGGTTTATGTTCTTGCCAAAGTACTGCCCAGTTTTAGTAAAGAATCCAGTTTTCAAGTCTACAAAGGGTTACTACGGGAAGAATTGGAACAAGGAAATATTGACCCTGCCAATAGCTTGGAAGGACTCAAGCAAATTCGCCTGGAACTGGGGATTAAGGACGAAGAGCATTATAATATCCTCACAGAACTGGGAGTGGAAAACCCAGATTTGCTCGACCCAAGCAAGCGAAGAAGCCGGGAAAACCAATTACGGATTGAAAATTATCGGCAAGCCCTAGAACTGCAACTTCTGGACTTAGTGGAGACGGGTGTTCCTCTGCGTCAAGCACTCCAAAGCAGAGAAAAGCAAATTCAAGCTTTGAAGCAGGAGTACGGAATTACGGCAGAGGAACAAGCACAAATCTTGGGACAGATAACTGATGAAAACAGTGCTATTCTCCGCAAAGCAGAAATGCTGTTAGAGCAGTTAAAGCAACTAACTGTCCGTGACCAAATACTGAGCAATTTGGTTCCTAACCCCTCTGCACCTGTGTATATTTTGCTGCGATTGGTTGCCATTCACAACAAAGAACAAATTGTCACCAAGCAACTGCTAAATATTCTAGAAGTTTTGGGAGATGCACCTGAAGCTGTGAAAATTGCCAATGCGATGGGATTACTCGCAGACAATGTCTTGCCCAAAATATTTCAAGAATCTACTGAGAATACACAGTGGCAAGAAAGACTCAGTGCAAAGGCGATCGCCATACTACAATCAGATGAGTTAGAACCAGCAACGCTTGATACTCAAGCACAGATGGTTGATGACGAAATACCAACTCAGCTCTTCATTGCTGGACAACCGATACCAAAAGTCACATCAACAAAACGTCAGACTTCTGTGATTGAAGTCCTCAAGGAACTTCTGCAAGAGCTAGAGCCACTTGTCCAAGCAGCAGCACTTCATGCACTTGCTCAACTCGATCCTCAACAAAGTCGGCAATATGCACATCAGTTACTCAATTCGACGAAGCCCGGAGATTGGCTGGTAAAGGAAACAGCAGAAAATATTTTGGGTCTTTCCAACGCACAAGTGACCACTATGGTGCAAACTTTAATCGTCCAAGTGATGGTAAGAGACACAAAAGAACAGCTTTTCTTCCAGCAACCAGCTATCCAAATCGGACGAAGCGTGACAAATGACATCATCTTGCCCAGCCCGAAAGTCTCCCAACAGCACGCCATTCTTCAGCTTGACGAGCAAAAAGCCAGCGTGACTGTGCTCAAAAGTGCTTATGGTTTGCGGATTAATGACAAACGCGAGCGAAACAATACAGTACGGCTTAATCAGGGAGATGTGATTCGGTTTAGTCAAGCGGAGGAACCTTCGATTACCGTCAATTGGAAAAAGCAAGCGTCGATGCAGTCCGTCGCACCCTCTGAAAGGTTAAGTACTCTAGAAAAGCTGTTTTTGTTATTTGAGACTAGCCTCCTGAGAACTGTGAAGCCGGAAGCACTTATTGAATTGGCTCGTCAGGCAGAGATTCGAGTTTATACTCAGGGTGAAATGATGTGCAAGGCAGGAGAACCATCCAATGAACTACTCCTGTTAATTGATGGTGAAGCTGATGTCACAGTTTTGCGAGGGGAGAGTGAGGTTGTGATCAATATGGTTCGGACAGGTGAAACCATCGGTGAGATGGGAGTCATCAGCCGCCAGCCACGTTCAGCAAACGTAGTCGCTAAAGCCGAGAGAAATCGAGCATTGGTGATTGAGACTAAGGATTTTGAGGCAGTGTTACGTAACGATCCTGACGTGTCGAGGAGCCTTTTGCTCAACATAATTGGTCGCCTGCAAAGGCTAACAACAAAAGTCACGTCTCAATCTTAACCATAAAAGTTGGGAAATAAGGCAATGCTCAAACTCAAACTTTTCAACTCAAAAGCACCCACAGAGGGCAAAGAGCTAGAAATAAACCCAGAAATGCTGATCAATGGTGAGTGTTTCATTGGGCGATCGCGCAATTGTGGTATCGTTCTCCCCAGTTCTGAGGTGAGTCGCATTCATGGAAGTTTGCGCCGTGAGAAAGAACAATATTACTTTAGTGACCTTGCCAGCCTTGGTGGTTCTCGAATTAATGATGAAGTGGCAAATGTCAACCAAAAGTATCTCCTCAAAAATAATGACATTATTCGGATTGGTGAATTTATCCTCACAGTTGAAGCAACTTCATCAAATGGACACCACCTCACGCAAACCGAGGAAGTTCAAACTCAACCTTCAACTCAGAAGAAATCAGCAAACATCACCATCTCTGTTCCCCATCAACAAGTTGAGTCTACCCGTCACCCTAGTGAGTATATGCCGGTTGCACTTGTACCACCAGACCAGATGAGTCGATGGATGAAAGGGGATGTGATGGTTCGCTGTGTGGCAGTGATTGACGAAACCCATGATGTCAAAACTTTTCGCTTTGCTGCTGAAGCATCATTGTTATTTACCTACCAACCGGGTCAGTTTATGACCCTAAATTTGGAAATCAATGGCAAGCCAGTCAAACGCTCTTACTCAATTTCTTCCACCCCTTCACGACCCCACACTTTGGAAATTACAGTTAAGCGTGTCCCATCCCCACCAGATGCTCCTGATATTTCACCAGGATTGGTGTCCAACTGGTTGCACGACAACTTAAGAGTCGGTCATGAAATCAAAATCAGCGGTCCGTTGGGAAAATTCACTTGTTTTGCCAGTCCTTCCGAGAAAATGTTGATGATTTCCGCAGGAAGTGGCATAACGCCAATGATGTCTATGTCACGCTGGGTTTTGGATACTGCTGCTGATTGTGATATCATCTTTTTTCATTGCGCTCGCAGTCCCCGCGATATTATTTTCCGCCAGGAATTGGAGTTGATGTCCTCGCACAATCCTAAGTTTCGTCTAGCGTTCTCCATCACTCGACCAGAACCTGGTCAACCTTGGTGGGGCTTTACTGGGAGACTCACCGAACAATTGCTATATGCGATCGATCCAGACTTTTGGCAGCGTACAGTTTACGTCTGTGGTCCCAATTCCTTTATGCAAGGGGTCAAAACCATGCTGGAGCAAATCGGTTTCCCGATGCAAAACTACTACGAAGAAAGTTTTGGCGGAGCGAAAAAGGCAAAATTGCAGCCATCATCAACCCCAGTGCCCCCTGCTGCGAATCCTCCCATTGCTCCTACTGTTGCTCCTCCCCCATTCGTTGAACCAGTTGCTGAGGTCACGCCAACAGTAGCACAGCCAGTGGTTTCAACCGTAGTTGCGGCATCGCAGACAGCAGCTTCCGTAATTTTGGTCTTTTCCAAATCAGGTAAAGAAATCACCTGTGGAGGAGAAGACCCGATTTTGGATCTGGCAGAGCAAGAAGGAGTCAATCTTGATAGTAGCTGTCGCAGCGGAGTTTGTGGCACCTGTAAAATTCGGAAGCTACAAGGCGAGGTAAAGTATACAGGAGAGCCTGAGGCACTCGATGAGAGCGAGCAAGAAGAAGGGTATATTTTGACTTGCATTGCTTACCCAACAGGGAAAGTTATCATCGACGCTTAGGACTCATCTTTGATGATGTATCAATTAACCCTCTTTTGTCAGGCGCTCCACGGTTTGACCTGAAGTTGCAGCGACTACTTTCTCCACCATCCTCACCATGCCTAACAAAATACTTTAGTTGCAACTATTACTTATCAGCAGGTGTTACTCCCTCTATTGATTTCGGTATTTGTTTGTGAAAATATATATAATTAAACCATAAACTCTATTTTTATTATGTGTATAGTCGTAATAGCTGCGACGGTTGTATCTTTTGCAATTAGTGCTTTTTCCGCCTTCAAGTTATTAAACACTGAAAGCTCTCTAATGGATTTCCTAATCTTAATAATAAGCTTTTTAGGTGGAGTAGTTTTAATTAGTATTTACTCTAGTAGTTTACAATGTTAATGATAAAATATAGATTTATTTTACACAACAACAAATTAGAATCATCGATAGGAATAGTCTATCATTGATTCCGGTTTTATTATGTACCTACCGTACAAATCAGTGATTAGTTTCCATATCTACGTAAGTTCGGAGAGGCTTTATTTTTCTTTTTGTTTATTTTTTTCATGACGGATTTTATTTTTCTCCCTGTCTATTAGTAAACGTTCATATTCTTCTCTAAATTGTTGTTCTTCTTTAAGCTCACGTATTCGTTCTTCTTCATTTGCAGCCTTAGTGCTTTTAATTAAGAAGAATAAAGCAATGGGAAAAACAACGTAAGCAAGCAAATCAGTCATATATTCATTAATCCTTATTTTGCTTTAAGAAACAGTTATTTATTATTCATGTTTCTAAAAAGCCCTCTCCAAGGATTTTTCAATTTTTCTTCTTCTGCCTTCTTTTTTTTCTCCATGTCTTCGTTTTCAATTTCAAGTTCTGCTATGTGTCTAATCCTTTCTTTCTCATAATCTTCCATCGCTTTTTTGACTCCCCACCGTTCTTTTTCTTTTTCCTCTAATTTAACATCGTTCCTTGTTAAAAAGACTACGAACCAAGCAAAAGCAACAACTGGTAATACGATGTATGCAATAAATTCTTTCATATTTACTACTTAAAATAAAAAAGGTATTGTTTTTAACAATCATATTGCTATTTAGTAGATTATACATGAATAATGGTCAGAGGAGTATGTCGAAATAAGTATAAAGTGGGATATTTGTAAAGAATGATTATAGACATTCGTTTGACGATGATTTGCACAACAGCATTGGCAAAGATAATTGTAGGTTGGGTTGAGGAACGAAACCCAACAAAGCCGAGAGAATGTTGGGTTTCGTTCCTCTGGATTTGCAGGGTTTTGTCTGACACAAACGTGCCGGAACGTTAGTCGGCCATTACTGTTGCAGTGGGTCAATCTCAATGCGCCGAAGCAGAGCCGTGCGACCGTGATATCGACCTATTGGCAGGCGAATGCACTTGGTAATATCGCTGGAACTCCAGTGCTTGGATGGCTTGCTAGAATAGCTTCCCTGCGAACGGCGCTGAGTGCGGGAACGCTGGTGTACATTACGACGATACCGATCTTACTCATCGCCCAACGACGGTGGAAGCGCGCGCAGCAGGTGCCTATGGTTACGGGAGAACAGTAGCCTTTATGTAGCACAGGAGCAGACATCTGGGTTCGAGGTGAGAAGGCGCTTATTTCTGCCGCCGAACGGTTATGGTCAGCGGTTGTCAGTCACTCTACAACTCGACAAGCAGCTTGAGTCAATCCGCTGCACCAGAATGGTTAGACGGAGTTCGCGGTCTTTGCAGAATACACCAAACATTGTTATGCGGCGATCGCGCTACATCCATCAATTTAACCTTACAAAACTAATTGAGTTGCTGCTGAAGTTGCTGAACCTCTTCAACTGATAACCCTGTTCCACGAGCAACTGCTTCAACCGACAACCCATCGCGTAAGAAGTTGAGCGCAATTTCCCTTTGTTTTTTCACTTCCCCTTCCGCCAGAATAGACTGATACACTGTAGACTCTTGCATGATGTCCCTCCGCAATATACGATAAATCACGTCTTCTTCCAATTGTAGCCCAGCTAAAATCCCGGACGCTGCGATCAGATTCGCTTGAGTTTGGGGATTGGCGACCTGTTCCGCCCTTTGAGATGCTTGGCGAAGCGTCTCCTCGACATTTGCGCTTTGCCCCAGTGCTGCAAAGGGAATCAGTCCAGGATATTGCAGGAAAAGCGAGGCAGGTTGCTCCCACAAGCGAATCACTTCAAACTCATGCCGCGTTCGTTCCATTGTAAAGCTCGTTTGGTAGACCAGAGGTGAGTTGGTCTGCTTCAGATAAATGACAAATTGCCGCATCGGTTTGGTCGGGTCTCTGCGATAGCCTCGCACTCGATAGTCCAGAACGCGGAATGGAATGACCTTTTTAGGCAGTGTTTGGAATTCGAGATGCAGAATCTCGTCGTCCGACTCCAGGAAAATCAGGGCATCGGCACGAATCGGGTCAAGGGAGAGTTCAGAGGGCTGAAGTTCCGTCAGGGTGACAGATTTACCCAGCAGCCAACTGGCGAAGTCGGCTGAGAAGTGTTCGGCTAGGAATCGGCAGGTATCATCATACATAATAGGTACGATGGTACCATTAAGCACACGACTTGATTTTGAGCAAATCTAAAGTTTGGTGAATTTTATTGTTGCGGGCAATTCAACTCGCTAGGTGGCTTAAGCATCTGGTTGGAAAAGAATAGGTGAGATCGCTCTCACCTTGCTTGTAAAGAGGCGATCGCTACGAATCAATTTCCCTCTTCAATCAGTCTTCTTTGTTGAATGTAAAGCCGAAACTGGGCGAAATAGTTTTCCCATTGAGTTTTTTGAATATCGCAGCTACTCCGCATAATAGGATATGATGCAGCACCTTGATAGCAACTCTCAAGAACAATGTTTGCGTTATTCAATTCATGCTCGTACAAGGCAAGTACTTCATCAAGTGTCAAGTTATCCAGTTGTTGTCGTGTTGCCGCAAGTGTTTGTGGAGCATACAGAACGGAACATAGAAAGATTACGAACAAAATGATTTTTTTAGCATTTTGGGATCTCATAAATTCCTCTTGGACATACTACTTAGGTAGGAATACACTGACATCAATACGAACTCAAGTTTTTCAGATCATCGCACACAGTTATTTTTAAATCTTCTGTTGCGATTCTTGAGAAACTTAATCTTGCACACCAAATGATACGCCTCCGAATGTTCGCCATAACCGATCGCCCAGCGGCATAACTATTTATTATACGGAAAGTTTTCGTATAATCTTTTTTTAATCCTGATATATCAGGCATTCTAAGGAAATCCTGTTTGAATATACGGAAAACTTCTTTTTTACCCCCTTATTTGGGTATTATACAGAATTTTTCCGTATAACCACCCTTCACAGGAGGATTATATGGAATTTTTCCTTATATCCCTTGGTGTTATCAAGAACTTTTCTGTATAACATCCTGATTTAGAGTATTAAACGGAATTTTTCTGTATAACACCGATGGAACAACGCCCAAAGAAACTGCTTGAACAAGTACAAGATGTTATCCGGCTTAAACACTATTCTTACCAAATAGAGAAGACTTACATTTACTGGATTCGACGCTATATCCTTTTTCATAATAAACGCCATCCTAAAGATATGGGAAGTACCGAAATAGAAACGTTTTTAACGCATCTTGCGGTTAATGAAAATGTGGCTGCATCAACGCAAAATCAAGCACTTCATGCTGTTCTAAGGAAACGATCGCCTTCTGATTTTAATTTAGCGATCGCCTGATAATACTGCTCGAAAAAATTTATAACCTCTCACCAAAAGTGAAATTAGAATAACCCCTAATCATACCACAAAATATTTATGCAAGAGTTCTTTACTTGTGAGAAATCCGGGTTAGGGGGATCATCAATGTATTTTGCTACAAAACAAAACATTCCAAACATCCTCTGACTCATCATTCAAAAATCAAAAGTCTGACCTCGTTTCACAAAACCATGAAATCCATCTTTTCTGGCGTCAGGAAGTGTACCTGGTTGATAACCATACAACCAGATTTTATTTTTTATCTTGTCTGGCAAAGTCAATAGTTGCTCGTAATGAGCGTGGACTGTACTAGGAAATTTTGCTGTTTCACAATCGTGGAAGATAATATCTGCTTGCTCATAAAATTCTCCATTTTCTTCTAGAGCCAGTTGAGTATCTGTGGTTAAAAAGACTTTAGTTCCATTGATTTCAAAAAATAGTCCATAACTTGGCATTAAAAAATATCCATTATCAACATGTATCACTCTCACCGTATGAAACTTTATTCCTCCCCAAGTAAAATTTTCATGACGAGGAATTATATTCACGTTAAAAAAGGAATTTAAATCTGTCACATCCCCTTGAACCGATCTCATTCCGCCAGATAAACTTCTTTCCCAAATTTCACCTGCTAAATCTTTACTCAAATAAAGATTAGGCTTTTGGCAGCGTGGATCAAATTTTGTACTAAACCCAATGTATTCTAATCCTCCTATATGATCGGAATGCAAATGGCTAATATAAACATCAGTAATATCTAGATATGATAATTCAAATGCGTGTAATGAAAATCGAATATCTGAACCGCAATCAATTAAAAGTTTCTTCTCTTGGTCGGTTAAAAGTATATTTGATTGAAAATTGTCTGCTCCTACGGTAAAAGCTGAACCTGAACCTAAAAAGATTAACTTCATAAAAGTTATCAAGTATTAATAGTCTAAATTATTTCAGTGATTGATACAGTTCATCAAGCCCTGCTTTTATAGATGGAGGCATGGTAGTAAAACCAATATAAAAACTTCCTTGCTCTGCTGATTCTACCAAAACTTTAGCATAAATATCACCACTACCTTCTGTTGAAGTGGAAGGTGTTAAGAAGTTCAGCTTGAGATTGCTGAGTGGCAATGGTATTCCGTTAGTAGCACCTGGAATTGTACGAACAAGCGCTCTATTGGCAGAAAGCTTGACTAGACTTCCCTTCGATAAGTTATCATTAATATGCTTTCCATCAAAAACTGTATATTGTATTGAAATTTCTTCAGTAAGGGAAAAGAAGACTTCTTCTTCTTTGCTTAAGAAAAGATTATATTCTCCACCGATACCACCGACTTCATAGATGGTAATTGGCTGCTTAACTCCTTTTGGTGTTACTTGCCTTTCCCCATCAATTTTTACTAATTGTCCTACTTCTTTATAAGTCGATTCGGAAATGAAAATTTGACCACCAAGTGTGTAAGATTCAATGCGATAAGTAAGATTCACTTGGCTACCAACAATACCATATTTAGTGCGTTTATCTGAGCCAATATTTCCGACAACGACTTCACCAGTGTTGATCCCAATGCCCATTTCTAGTTTTGGTAAACCCCATTCTGCCATTTGTTCATTGACTGCTCCCATTGCCAATTGCATATCTACCGCACAGGCGATCGCACGAGTCGCATCGTCTTCTCTGGGGGTGGGCGCACCAAACAGAACCAAAATCCCATCACCCATAAATTCATCAATTGTTCCTTTGTATTTGGTAATAACTTCCGCCATGTGATGTAGATAGAAGTTGAGAACTTTCACCACTTCTTCAGGTGATAATCGTTCTGCTGTGGCTGTAAATCCTCTTAAATCAGAAGTAAATATAGTGATTTTTCGTCTCTCTCCACCCAGTTTCAATCCTTCAGGACTTTCTAACAAGCTGGCGACGACTTCATCACTGAGATAACGTCCAAAAACTTGACGAATGAGTTCATTAGATTTCTCTAATTTTCTAGAATAATTTTGGATCGCTTTATAAGCTTCATTTCGTTGTAATAAGTTGATATAACCTTTGGCATGGTAACGAATGCGAGCAATCAGTTCAACTCGATCGGGCAATTTGACCAAGTAATCATTCGCACCCAAAGCAAAAGCTTCTGCCTTAACTTTTGCATCCTCTTTTGAAGAAAGGACAATCATTGGTACATTACGAGTCGCCTTATTAGCACGAAAGAACCGCAACAAAAGTAAGCCATCAATGTCAGGCATAACTAAATCTTGCAGAATGACTTTTGGCGAAACCTCTATCGCTTTAGGAATAGCAACTGCTGGATCGCTACAGTAGTGAAAAATAATATCTTCTTCATCAGCTAACATCCGGCGTACCGCTTCACCAATCATAGGTTGATCGTCGATCAGGAGGACAGTAGTCGCGTAATCTGTGAAAAAAGATGATGTATTGTTAGCCATTTTTCTGCTTTAAAAGATTGAGCGCAATAATTGCTTTTCACAAGCTTGTGCGATCGCCTCAATTGGTAAAATCTCCACTGCGGCTTTCAACTCCACCGCTGCTTTTGGCATACCATAAACTACGGATGTCGCTTGGTCTTGAGCGATGGTATACCAACCTGTAGAACGCAAGGATAGTAGTCCTTGAGCTCCATCTTTTCCCATACCAGTTAATATGACTGCAACTCCCTTTCTAGTCCAGTGCTGAGCTACACTCTTAAAAAACACATCCACAGATGGACGGTAAGGATAATCGCGTGGTTCTTTAGTATACCAGAGACTCAAGTTTGGTTGTAATATGAGGTGGTCATTGGTGGCAGCAATCAAAACTTGCCCAACTTGTATCTGGGAACCAACTTGAGCCAGCTTAACTGGCAATCGTGATTGAGTGTTTAACCATTCAGCTAAGCCAGAGGTAAACTGTTCATCGACGTGCTGCACAATCACCACAGCAGCTGAGAAATTTGCTGGTAACCCAGAGAGAAGAACTGCAAGGGCTTGGGGACCGCCAGTAGAAGAACCAATGACAATCAATGGTGGGGTAAACTTGGATGGGGAACTTCCACGCTCTCGAATTCGCCCAGATGGCTTGCTCGTTTTCCCAATAAGTTTGCCTATTGTCGCAATTTTTTCTAAAATCCCTGCACCGCCTTCGATTTGCCCACTATGACCTAAAATAGGTGCATGTATGGTATCTAGTGCACCATACCCCATCGCTTCAAAAACTTTGGATGTATCCCCATTGACAGTATCTGTGATCAACAAAATCGCGCATGGAGAATCGCTCATAATTTGGCGCGTAACTTCTACCCCATCCATTACTGGCATAAGCAAATCCATCAATATCAAGTCAGGGGTATCTGCTGCACATTTTGTCACTGCTTGGGTGCCATTACTAGCAATCCAAGCAACTTTATAGTCTGGAACTTGTGCCAAGACAGACTTTAGCGCCTCTACTACGTTTGGGATATCATTAACAATAGCTATTCTCATAATAAAACTCGGGAAAATTATTCAAACTTCAAAGCGATTCGCCAATTAGGTCAAGAACGGCATTTATTAAACTATTGTCCTGAAAACTGCTCTTGGTTAAGTAATAATTAGCGCCAACTTCCAAACCACGAATTCGGTCTTCTGGACGGTCTTTGTAAGAAACAATAATCACAGGTACAGACTTCAAATTGGGATGATTTTTAATCCGGCTCGTCAGTTCTAACCCATTCATTCTGGGCATATCAATGTCACTGAGAACCAGGTCATATGAATTTGTCCTGACAGCATTCCAACCATCCATTCCATCTACAGTGACTTCAACTTCATAACCATTATTTTCTAGCAACTGCCGTTCCATTTCACGTACAGTAATGGAATCATCTACTACCAGAATCCGCTTGCGTGGTTTAGTGACGCCGCTGCCAGTCATTTTGTTAATTTTGCTTATCAGACCGACACTCAGCAATTTGTCAATTGAGCGTAGCAAATCTTCAACATCGACAATGAGAACAGGAGAACCATCATCCATTAATGCAACAGCGCTAATATCTGGTACTTTCCCCAAGCTGGGAACTAAAGGTTTCACAACCAAATCCCGCTCTCCAAGAAATTTATCGACGACCAAGGCATAACGACTCAAGCGATCGCTAATAATAATGCATGGTAATTCTTCTGAGTGGACATCAGAATTTGGCAATTCCAACACTTCATGAGCCGCCACCAATCCTATATTTTGCTCATCCAAAACAAAATACTGGCGATTTTCCACAACGGAAATAGAAGCGGGATGAATCATGACAATCCGGTCGATGCGCGTGAGCGGAAAAGCATAAGGTTCTCCTGATATCTCCACCAACAACGTGCGAATAACAGACAAAGTCAGTGGCAATTGTAAATGAAAACTCATGCCCTTTCCAAACTGAGATATCGCTCGCACGATACCTCTTACTTCCTGCACCATGCTTTGAACAACATCCAAACCAACACCGCGACCAGAAACTTCAGTCACTGCTTGTGCTGTAGAAAAACCTGGCAGAAATAAAAACTCCATCAATTCGGGTTCGGTTAACTGCTCCGCCATGTCAGCAGAGACCATACCCTTACTGATAATTTTTTGGCGTAGGCGCTCTAAATCTATCCCACGACCATCATCGGAAACTGTAATTGATAACATTCCCGCTCGATGAGCAACTTCCAATCGCACTGTCCCTTCAGGAGGTTTCCCTACAGCCTGCCGTTTTTCAGGTGACTCAAGACCGTGATCGATAGAGTTACGCAAAATATGGGTGAGGGGAGCCTCTAACTTTTCTAAAATATCACGATCTACTGGCGTTGATTTGCCAATAATTTCAAATTTCACTTGCTTTCCTAGGCGTCTGGCTAAATCCCGCATCATCCGGGGAAATCCCTGAGCACCATCTGCAAATGGGCGCATATTACTGGCAATAACTTCCCGATAGAGACGATCTGAAAGATTCCCAGAACGACGAGCAAATAATTCCAGTTCATTCAAGCGGTCGGATAGAATTTGGCGACATTCATTTGCCTTTGCCTTTGAAGTCGAGAGCGAGTTAGCAGCACGCTCATTCAGGTTTTCCCCAACTAGGGATTCCTGTAGTTTTTCCAGAAGATTAGATAGCTCAATTTGGGTTTTCTTGAGTCTTAGCAAGGAACTAGCAAACGGTTGTAGCCAGTTTGCTTCTACGAGAGATTCTCCAGCGAGTCCCATGATGCGATTGAGGTTATCTGCGCTGACTCGCACCACCCGGTCTGCTGATTTCGCTTTTTGAATTTCTGCAATATCTTTGGTCGATGTGGATGTGGTCGTTGCGGCTGGAGTTTTAGGTGATGAGGTAATGGCGGATGAGGGAGCAGGAGGAGTAGGGGAAGCTGGGGAAGATGAGGAAGAGACTTCTAATTTTGAATTTTGAGATTGCGTCGCTTCCCGCCACGGCTTCGCCTCGCGGCTTCGGCTCGCAACGCTTTGCGATTTTGAATTCTCTTGTCCTCTTGTCTCCTTGTCCTCAGTTTTCTGCGTTGGAATAGTAGAGATAGCTGCGACTAGGGTTTCAATTTCTACTTGATATTGAACTGACCAGTTTTCTATATCGGTTTCAGGAACTTGCGCGATCCGTAGGAGCACATTAATGCCTTGGAGGCAATTATCAATGTGCGAGCCGACTAGGGATTTTCCTTCCTTAGCAGCGATGAAGCAATGCTCAATAGCATGAGAAACTCGAAAGGCGGCATTAATTTGGACAATCCGGGAAGCCCCACTCAGTGTATGAGCAGCTTTTATCAAGGGTTCTAATTGTACTTTAGTATAACCAACCTCCGGGTTATTTTTGCGTTCTAGTAAACTTTCTTTCAGTATTGCTGATTGACCGATCACTTCCATACGGAATAAATCCAGCATGGAAAAATTTTCATCGTCTGGCAATTTGAGATTTTGGATTTCCACTGCAGACTCTGTAGAGGAGGACACTTGCGTACTTTGGGAAGCAAAAATAAGCGAAGTGTCCTTTATTACAGAATCATTCTCAATATTCTGTGTGTCCTCTATGATTGGCTTTGAATTGGGGGAAGGTATAGTAGATGCGGGTTCTAAGGATGAAGAAGTCAAACCTTCCTCGTTCCCGTCTTCCTGTGTTTCCTGATTCGGTGTCATGATAGCACAGAGAGGTGTTATTAAACTTTCAATTTCTCCTTCATTAGTTGCTATCCAGTTACTGACCTCGCTCTCATTAAGTTGAGAGAGGCGCTCAATCATATCAACCCCTTGCAGTAGCACATCGACTTGATCTGCTGAGTCAATCGCGATCGCTCCTTGCTGTGCGGCGACAAAGCAATCTTCCATAACATGGGCTATTTTCACGACAGCATCAAGTTGCACTGTGCGAGCAGCACCCTTGATAGAATGGGATGCACGCATCAAACTTTCAAGTTCTGTGCTGACGTTGGGGTTACCTTCCAGAGCTAAAAGATTATCGTTTAATATTATCGCTTGGGCTTCCACTTCCATACGGAATAAATCCAGCATGGAGAAATTGCTCATATCGTGATTAGTCATAAGTCATTTTATAAAACTTTACCGCAGAAGAATTCAGGAGCAAAGCCGGAGACGCTCCGCCTCCGGTCAGGAGTCAGGAGTCAGAATGAACACAATCGTGCGACTGGTGGGGATGAATAATATAGGACTTACGCACTGTACAAATTGGCTGTTATGTGCATAACGATATTTGGTTGTCGAGCGAGTGTTGGCGATCGCGCTTGTGCTGGCTCGCCAGTCCAAATGCAAACAAGCTAGGACTTGCAAATTGACAAAATCAATATGACATGCTTTTAGAATGAGACGATTATCTCCAAGTTGTTCAGATCAAGGAATTGAGCCGCTAAATTATCAATAATAAAAGAGCGGATGACTTCATAAAATAAATTTCTTTGCAAAGAATACCAATTGAGAATTTGACCTTGAAATCGGAGGTACTACAGAAGAACAAAGTCAATATTAAAAGCGAAATCTTTACATAATTTTTGTCTGAGTATTAATTGTGTAATTTTTACATAAACTTCTCAGAAAATATATTAATTGTATGAAGATAAGCCCTAAACTCTGATTGTCAAATTGTAGTTCTAATCAGGAGCATGAAAACCAAAAGGTTCGCACTCTCGACTATTGCGGCATTAGCTACCTTGGCTGGCACCGCAGCAAATGCACAAGCAGTCTCGCTCGTCAATCAAGCCTTAGACGTTCTCTCCTCGCCTCCACCTGGTGAACCAGTTTTCACTTTCACAGAGCTACAAGTTACGTCCCTACCATATCTTAGTCCTACTCTCACGACAGGATCTGGAACTACAGTTAGCATTAACAATAACCTGAACAACTTGGATGTTTCTGTCGGTGATATTGTGTATCGTCTGTTAAGCCCTGATGCTCAGTTTGGCACTGTTACTTCAAACCTTTACACGGTCACGCTATCTGAGAACAACAAAGTTGCAACATTCACAGGCGCGCGCGTCAACCCTGGTGAAGTGTTTCGCATTGAGCGCTTGGTCAGCGATGAATTGCCTGTCGATTTTACTGGGGAATTTTTTAGCGCCAATGAAACAAACACGGCTACTGTTCCCGAACCGACCACAATTCCAGGTCTAGCACTCATAGGTGTCCTTGGTGCCTACCTCCTAAGGCGCAAACAGCAAGTGCAAAGTAAATAACTCAAGTTGCGTTATTGGGGTAAGTGCACATATAGATGAAATGTCATATTACAGCCATTTTGTACAGTGACAAATTAAATGGCGTTGAGACAAATTCCTGTCATGGAGTTAAGCCTTACCCACTTTAAGCTTGCAAGTATTGGTGTTGATGTTGATATAGCTTGTCAGTTTCCGTTTTACTTTTAAGCTTAACGCTCTTTGAATGCAAGCATTACAGCCTCAATGACAGTAATTTAACACCGCGACAAATAAAAAGTCACTGTACACTTTTTGACTCACTAATAGTATTATCAATAGTGTTGTTGAGTAAGTTGAGTTAGAACTTACGCATCGTACATAAGTACTATACACAATTTGGTTATTTCAGCCATTTTTAGCTGACAGCGATGTCTACGACGGGCTACGCCTACGCAAAGCAAGCAAATAAATTAGGGTTATGCGAAGCGTTTGAAACGACCAAATACCGTGATACACATTATGGTTTATTTGTACAGTGCGTAAGTTCTATAATAATCTAAAGCCCCTGGATTTCTCTATGGAGAAGAAGAAAACTTCTCATCATTGCTGATAGCGTCCCTTGCGCGTGTCCCCTTGGGACGAGCGCGTGGCGTTAGCTATAGCCCCCGGATCTATCGGTAAGGATATTCTGACTCTTTCTTACTTATAAAACTTTTTTGCTGAGGGCATAAAATAATAATTCATCATCTAGGTAACTAACCTTTTGATTTTTCCAGTTAAATAGCCCTTGTGTATAGTTTTCTGGCATTTTGGATAAGGTCGCAGGCACATTTCCTAGTTCCATCGGATGGATGCGGTGCATACCATATATTTCATCAACAGGAAACACCCAAGGATTGCCAAGTTTCTCAACCACGACCATTCTTTCATAGATGACAGGGCTAATTTTCTGGCGATCGCCATCTGCTGTTTCTATTCCCAGGAACTCTTTAAGCGAGATACAAATCTGGACTTCACCCCGGAGACTCACCAGCCCCAAAAATATATTGTTGCTGCGATGTGGTAGGGTGTGAATGGTAGATATCGGCATCACTTCTTTGATTAATTGCGCCGATAGAGCTAACCATTCTTGTCCCAGTCGAAAGATGCCCACTGTTATCGTTTTAATAGAAACGATTCGATGACCGACCTCTAAAGATTTTTCTGATTTTTCCTTAGAAAGTAGATTTGTCCACTCATCTATATATTCTTGTGGCGCTTCACGTTCTAATAAACTGCGCCCCGCCCAGGAATAGACTGGACAGTTTTGGCAATGAATATGGGTTTTTAGTTCAGGACAAGAGCGATCGCCTGCTATACCGATTTGATTCCAGCAGTTGAGTACTTTTGAATTGGGAACTTCTTCCATATGCATCTGTTAGTTCCTAGAATTAGACTTTAAAGCGAGAAACTTCTTGGCGTAAGCCATGTGCTGCTTCGTTCAATTGCCCAATGGCAATGTTGATCCCACGCAGTGAATCAGCGGTTTGTAAGGAAGCTTCACTCAGCTGCACCATCGCTTCACTAATTTGCTGAGCACTTTCTGACTGAGCTTCCATACCCTCACTCACCATTTGAAAACGTGGAGTCAGAACTTGTACTTGCTCAATAATTGAACCGATTTGCATGCTGATATTCTGAACATCTTCAACACCATGTTCGACTGCTTTTGTGAACTTATCCATTTCCATCACCCCAGTGGTAACTGCTGATTGCATTTCTTTAACCATACTCTCGATATCCAAGGTGGCGACGGCTGTCTGATCGGCTAAACGACGAATTTCTCTGGCGACAACAGCAAAACCCATACCATACTCTCCGGCTTTTTCAGCTTCTATCGCTGCATTGAGAGAAAGCAGATTGGTTTGGTCTGCCACTTTCGTGATGGTTGTGACAATACTATTAATATTGTTAGCTTTTTCGCTGATGACTCCCAGTTTTGCAGAAATCCCACCCGTAGCACCTGCTAACTGACGCATAGTTGCTTCCATGCGAGAGAGGTCTTTTTGAGAGTCATCTGCTGCAACAGCAGTGACTTGCGAAGTTTCGGCAACTTCATCCATTGTTTTCACTAGTTTCCCAGAAGTTGTGGCAATTTGCTTCGCTGTCGCTACAACCTCGTTTGTAGAAGCAACTTGTTCCGCCACGGTTGCTTCCAATTGTTTGCCAGAGGCGGCTATTTGGGTGGCTGAGGTGGTAATCACAATTCCAGACTGCTGCACTTGATGAATTAACGAATTCAGATTTTGATTCATAGCGCAAAAAGCGGTTAGTAATTTTCCAATTTCATCCTGCTCCTCGGTGACTTCGACTTGGGTGGTGAGATCGCCAGTCGAGATCCGTTCTGCGACTCCCACAACTTTGGCAATTTTGGCACCCAATGGAAGAGCGATCGTATTACTAAAGTACTTACCAAAAATTACTGCTGCGACTGGACTAATTAGCAAACCGCCTAATATCCAGAATGTGGATTGACTCACATCAGCAGCAGCTGATTGCCTCGCATCTGCTGCCAAATTCTCGTTATATGTTATGAGTGCGAGCAGTGCATTTGTGGCTTCCTTAAAAGTAGAGATTTTCTTCGCTATTGTTTGCTCATTCATCTTATCAAGCGCTTCAATTGCAGCTTTGGCGGCTGCGAATTCTGGTGAATTAGCTTTCCCTTCGGTCAATAAATTAATCTGTACTTGTTGAGGATTGAGGATGCCAAGACTCTCAAATGCTTGATTCAACTGTTGATATTCCTGCTCGCCTTCCTTCCATTTATTCCATAGTGGCAGAAATGTTTTATATAATTTATCTTGTTCTGGATCGCGATTCAGTTTTTCGTATTCGCTAAACCCTTCGTTGATTTGCTTCCAAGCATTTTTAATTCTGATTGAATCATTTTGTCTCGTTTCCGGACTGGTTGCTGGATTAAGCTGTGACCTTTCTGAGGACTGAATCTGAGTCTGACCTTCCTTAATTTTCCACAAATTAACTACGCTGGGAAAAGCATTATTCCCTATTGTGTGGATGTGGTTGCTTAACCGGGTAGTCGCTATCCAGCCAATTATCGACACAATTAATACGATTAACCCCATGAAGAAAAATGCGAAGAACAGACGTCCTTCTAAGCTATTGTTTTTTTTATTATTAAAAGGTAGAAGTTGATTCATGGTGAATTGTATATAGCTAAATTTTCTGACAATTTTCCTAATAATTATAATTTTTTATGCAGTCTTTTAATTCGCTCTCGAATAACGGCTGCATTGGCAATATCTCCACGACGTTCTTTAAGTAGGACTAAATGGATAAGTGCTTCATAATGATTTGGTTCTAGGTAAATCGCTTTTTGAAAGCATTGTTCAGCCTGTTGTTCATTTCCTTGTATTCGATATAGTTGTCCCAACAAAAGATAAGCATCTGCAATGGTTGGTTCTTCATGCAAATAAGTTTCACATAAATTAATAGCTTCATGTAACTGTCCTCGTTCCGCCAGAGTTTGGGCAGTTTTGAGGGTAGAGGTTAGGATATTTGTAGAATCATAACTCTTTGTCTTGTTTAAAGGGATGGTTTCCGCTTCTTTTGGTTTCTTCAAAATTTCTTTTGAAGTGATTGATACGTCTAGTTTCGGGTTGAATTTTGGAAAATTTCTTTTCCTTTCTATAGGCTCTTTTTTATTTGTTAATTTTTTTTCATGCTTGAACTCCTGATTTTTATCCTCCTGCTTTTGATAGACAAAAGCAAGAGGGTGTCGCACAGTCACAAATTGGGGGGTTAATAATTGTGTTTCAGAATATCCGACAAAGAGCAACCCATTGTCTACTAATAAACGTTCCAAAGTTTGGAATGTTTTTTTTTGTGCTAAATTATTAAGATAGATTAATACATTGCGACAAAAAATCACATCATAAGGAATCTTCTCTATAAGAAAAGAAGGGTCAAGTAGATTACCGTGTATGAAGTTAACGGTATTTTTTATGGACTCGTACAACTGATATTGTTCTCCAACTTGGGCAAAATAGCGTTCCTGTCTCTCTTTGTTATTACCTCGAAAGGAGTTTCTGCTATAAATAGCAAGGCTTGCTTTGGTGAGTGACTTTTTACTGATGTCAACAGCATCAATAGAAAAATTTTTGGTTGCTAACCCAGCTTCAGTAAGTGCGATCGCAAT
This sequence comes from Nostoc favosum CHAB5714, assembly GCF_020829495.1. Lineage (GTDB taxonomy): Bacteria > Cyanobacteriota > Cyanobacteriia > Cyanobacteriales > Nostocaceae > Nostoc > Nostoc favosum. Next base: position 25,081 of record NZ_JAIVFQ010000046.1, read on the forward strand.
CGAGTATGGTTCTTCACCTGTTGAACATGGTACACTCAAGATACGCATCACTTTATCACGATGGTTTGGAAACCATTCAGACATGACATAGCGGCTTAAAAAGACAAAAGGTTCTCTGTCTCGAAAAAACCACGTCTCTGGCACGACTACCATTTCAATCAATTGTTCTAGTTCTTGAGTTGATGTTTGCAACCGTGCCAGGTAATCTGTTATGTCAGTCAAACCACAATTTGCCATGCATTGAGAAATTGCTCTCTTGATGGTAACAGAGCCAAGGGTACTAGGATCTAAGCCTATCTTCTGTTTCAGTAGATTCTCAATTGATAACTGAGTCATTATTCAGCTCGTCTAGAATAGAAATAGTCGCACCGTCTTTAGTCAGCCGTCTTAGAGGAGGTCTGAAAAGTTTTTAATGGGTGATTTTAATCACGCAAGAAGTTTATCGCATCAGACGAATCATCGCAATGTAAACAAAGGTTTCTGTCGTTTCTGGTAAGATTTCATAATCCTTACTTAATCGCCGACACCCTTCGGGTTCGCTAGTCGCTCATGGGGGAGACCCCCAAGACCGCGCTAGCTCACCAGTTAAACCTACCCTATGTCCTTAAGGGCAAGCCAGCGTTTAGGTAATACGACAAAACCCTTCTGTTCTTCTCGGGGGGTAACAACATTTAAAATCCATCGATAGACATCAATGACCCAATGCTGAAAATTTTGCCCCCGATATCCGCCATCAACCCAAATCGTGATTAAACGACAGAAGCGAGCCTCTTTCAGAGGAGCTTCGCTAACGCGGACAGAATCGAGTTTGGAAAAAACGAGTTTTGCGCCTGCTTGCTCACTAACACTGGCAGCAGTAATGACAACAACAATGAGTAAACCCAATGTATCCACGAGTATATGGCGTTTACGTCCTTTGATCTTCTTCCCACAATCATAACCAACCTCCTGCGATACCAAAGTTGGCAGTTTCAACACTTTGGCTGTCCATAATTGCCTCGCGCTTGGGATGCTTCTCGGTTTTGACTGACCCTTACCCATAAAGGTAAGCGTTCGTGAATCGAGAGCCATGTTCCATCTTTGCGCCACCATCTTTTTTGAGTGATACCGGTTCAACTTGAAGTTTAGCTTGTACTTCTTCCTTTGACTGTTCAGCATTACGAGATTTGTTGAGGAGATTTTTGAGATCTTCTTGGGCAGCTTTTTGTTCTTCGGGGGTTGGTTGGGTAAAAGTTAGTCCTTCTTTTTGAGCTGATGTCATCATACCTTTGAGCATTTTCGCCATTTGAAAAGAGGAAATTTTTTCTCTGGCAGGATTAATTATGAGCCGCAAACAGTTAGTTCTCGGTTGTGCGATCGCCACTTTTGCATTTTCCGCCACTTTGAGCGGCTGTATTCTAACTTTCGGGCAAAAGAAGCCGAACTACTTGAGTATAACTATACCTGTTAACTATGCAAAGCTGGCTTTCGGTTTAGGCTTGGCTGGCACTGGGTTAACAGTGTTTCTTGCGAACCGAATTGAGGTAGTGGAGAGGAGAGAACTGCCCAAACCTGTACTTATTCCTACCCCCTGCCAAGGTTGCAGGTATTTTCACGGCTACATTTACAACGGCGTAATTTTCAATTGCGCTGTTCACCCCCAAGGCTGGCTCTTGGAACAATGCCCTGATTGGCAGGGGTATCAAAAACTAACTACGAGGAGCAAAACGTATGACGATGACTCAAACTAGAGAATCAACTCTGACGAAAGCAGCACGACAGATACAGCAATTAAACTCCAAGATTGCCCAGCTAGAACAACAACACCAAGACTATGTGCAAAGGCAACAAGAGCTAATCCCAGAGATTGCACGCCTGAAGCGAGAGTTCGCTTCAGGAAATCCAGGCTTTACGCATTCTGATATATCGAGGTGAGGCCCAGTGCCGGAAATAGTTGCAAAGTCTTTTGATTAATCAAAGGAGAGCATCGTCATCTAACTGTAAAAATAATTACAGCTTCTTCAAAAATCAACTTCGATGCTGCTGAAATTTCAGTACAAAATGGTCGATACTAAGATAGTATACAGCAGTTACCCTAGTACTAGATCAGCAAAATTATGGCAACAATTATAGGCACAGATGGAGACGATACTTTAGTCGGGACTGCTGGAAATGACAGATTTATCGGCAGCGCAGGTAATGATACCTTGAATGGCAAAGATGGTACTGACACTGCCGATTACAGCAAAATAGGTGTAAACTCTACCATCTTTATTGATGGAACTCTTAAAAAAAGTGGCGGACTAGGTACAGATTTCCTTGTCAATTTTGAAAAGCTTGTTGTTGATGCTAGTGCTGCAAACAACACTATAGATGCATCAATTGCTCCTTCAGTGCCCCTTTTAGTTGGAGATGCATCAGTCAACGCTAACCTTGAAACTCAAAGTTTCGTAGTCAACGATGTTCCTAACATAGGCACAGTTGAATTCACATTTATAAACTTTGATAATGTTAAAGGTACAAATCAAAGTGACACCATTGTTGGAGATAGTCAAAATAACCTTTTATTTGGCAATGGAGGAAATGATACGCTTTCTGGCAATAGAGGTAATGACATTCTTGCTGGTGGAGGTGGTAAGGATGTTCTCACTGGTGGGCTTGGTGCAGATAAATTTGTTTTCACCAATGTTTTCGAGGGTGTTGACGTGATCAAAGACTTCAGAGCAACTGAAGGTGACAAAATTCAGATTTCTCAAGCAGGGTTTGGTGCTATAGAAACCAGTGACTTTAGTTATGATCCTCTAAACGGTTCTTTGTTCTTCCAGGAATCTAGATTCGCCATTCTTGAAAATAGACCTATTGGTTTTGTGGCAAGTCTAGATATTCAGATAGTATGACATCCTCCCACACCAAATCTGCATATTATGGTGTGGGCTTCTAACTATCCGGTAGGAAATTCCTGTTTCATTGGTCGCATCCCAGCCTATTCACCTGAATTGCAACCTGCGGAACGTTTATGGCCATTAATTAACGAACCCATAGCAAATCGTTCTTTCGAGACACTTGAGGATTTAGAACAAGCTTTATTCCAACGCTGTCAAGTTCTTTTAGAACAGCAAGTTTTAATTCGGCAGGTTACTTACTATCATTGGTGGCCTCAGACATCAGCTTAATTATTCCGATGCTACCGGATTTGATATAAATCTTTAAAGACCCGCTCAAATAATTCAGCAGGAAATGCCAAAAACCTTTGAGAAAGTGATTGTTGAGCAACTTTAGTTACACGGCACCATAAGAAACCAACTCTAGCCAAAAGGCGATTTAACTCTTGTACTCCAGGAACTTGTCTCCACAATAGTGTTAATACTGCTGCCACTATGAATGTCCTAACCGCCTTGGCGGTTGCTATATCCCTCTTCTGTCACTTTCCGGGTATTCTAAATAAAAGTATTAGAAGAAAAAACCCTGGAAGGTAAGTAGGGCAATGGATGTAGAATTACAAATCCTGAAACATCTGGCAAGAGATGCCCATCCAACAGTTGCGATCGTAGATGAATATTGTGCAGAGTATAAAGACCTGTTCAAAGAAGTAAGAAATTATGAATGCTTCAAATATTTACATTTAGGAATAATTTCACCAATAAAAAGAAAATCATTACCAGAAATAGCCAAAGTAGTAAGTATAAACTCGGCACAGTCATTACATCATTTCATAGCCTATTCAGATTGGTCAGTAAAGAAATTAAAGAGCCGAAGATTAAATAAATTAAAGAAAGCATTAAATGGTCAGGCGATAACCGTAGTAATAGATGAAACTGGAGATAGGAAAAAAGGTAAAAAGACAGATTATGTTGCAAGACAATATCTAGGGAGCGTAGGAAAAATAGATAATGGAATAGTATCAGTCAATGCTTATGGAGTTTATGAAAATATAACATTTCCATTAAGTTTCAAAGTATTTAAACCGAAGGGGACGCTCAAATCAGGAGATAAATATAAAACCAAAATAGAGTTAGCGTCAGAAATTATTACAGAATTAATAAATGAGGGGTTTAATATTAAATTAGTATTAGCGGATAGTTTATATAGTGAAAGTAGCGAATTCATAAAAAAGCTCAATGAATATGAATTAGCTTATGTTGTAGCAATTAGAAGTAATCATGGAGTCTGGCTGCCAGCCAATCAGAGCGTTAGAGCTAACAAGTGGTGCAAGTTTGAGAGAACATTTAGTAATCAAAAAACCGAAATCAGATATATCCGAGAAATAATTTATGGTAAAAAAAGAGCCATAACTTACTGGGAAATAACTACTGATCCAGAAACAATGCCGGAAAATTCTACTTCATTTGTTATGACGAATCTTCAAGGAAATCTCAAAAAAACTTTAGGCGATTTATATGGATTAAGAACCTGGGTAGAATATGGGTTTCGACAATGTAAACAGGAACTCGGCTGGACAGATTATCGCTTGACAAATTTTCAACATATAGAGAGATGGTGGGAAATTATTTTTTGTGTTTACACAATGATTAGTTTAAATTCCCCAGCCTTGTTAGCCTTAAATCAATCTCTTCAAATTGAAACTGAGGTGACAGGTACTAGTTGTGCTAATTGTGTAGATTTTTCTCATCATCAACAATGGAATCATGATTCTGGATGGAAGAATACTCTTAATAATCTTCGTTTAATTGTCCAACCTCTTTTACTATTTTGGCTGATTTATCCCTGGTTAGATATTTTCCCAAATTCTCATTTATTGCTAGGATTTAATCATCTAATTTGTGCCATGAACCAATTTAAACCCTTTTTTGCTTCTGGATGATTTCACTTATTTACTACTTGCTTATCTCGGAGAGTGACAGAAGAGGGATATCTAGTAACAATATCGTCTCTAAGAATCCTCTCAATGTTGCGTTCTGCTAAAGCTGCAATGGTGAAGGAGGGATTTGTGCATCCTGTAGAGCCTGGAATCATAGCGCCATCTACAACATAAAGCCCCCGATATCCCATAACTCGCCCGTAAAAATCACAAGCGAGTCCCAAAACTGCTCCCCCTAAAGGATGACCGATAACACTTGCATCCAAGGTAACTGTGATTGGGTTCTTATCCTGATATTTCTGATTAAGTAGTTTGTAAGTGTACTCCGTAGCTTGTAAAACCTTGGTGTCTTTTGGGTGATTACTATTAACAGGCCACGTTAATTTAACTAAACCTGTAGTGGCATCGTAGTTAAATTTGCCCTTTAGTGTTGGGATACCCATACCAAGAGATATGAGGGTTCCTTCAGGAGCATTCCATTGTGTACCATGTAGTATTGAGATTGGACCTAGAGGATTATCGAAGTGTTGAACAGTTGCAAATCCATCACCCTCTTGACCAGGATTTGTGGGTTCTGAAAAACCCGATCGAAGAGCTATACTATCTCCATTACCTCCCCATCCTAAACCTACATATTCATTTAATCTAGGGAGAGTGTCGGTTGCTTTAGCCTTCACCAAAAGAGCAGAAGTTCCTATAGATCCTGCTGCTAAAAACAAATAGCGACTGGTAAAAGTTTTTGTCGCCACGACTTCTCCGAATTCGTTAATTTCATTTACCGAAACACGATAACCGAATCTTGGAACTTCAGTTATTGCCGTTACTAAATGTAGAGGGAGAATATTTACATGTCCAGTTTGCTCGGCTTGGGCTAGATAGTTACGGTCTAGACTGTTTTTTGCTCCACTGTTTAAACCATACCAGTTTTCACCAATAATAGCGTCAGGAATTTTAGTTCCCTGAATTTGTTGACGAATTATGTCCCAATCCAAAGCTGCATCTACCAAACGATGAGGTAATCCCGCAATAGTTGCTTGTTTAAGAAACAGCCGCGTTGAATCATAGTAACTGGTATTTAAAATATCTTGTGGAATTGGAGATGCTTTTAGCATTGAAAGGACACGCGGATAATAAACTCTATCCAACTCGTCGTAGTTAATATCGCGAGGAAAGACCTTATAAAATAATTGACGAGGAGGTTGATAAGTAGCGCCGTTATAAACTAGGGACCCACCGCCAACGCCAGCGCCACATAAAACAGTAATTCCATTTTCATCTTTACGCTCTAAAACACCTGTATATACATCAATAGGTACACCATCAAAAGTCGTTGAACTGAGCCATGCAGCTCGCCCATCAGGTTTACGATAAGTAGCAAAAGTATTTTGCTCAGGCGTAATGGGCCAACGACGACCTCGTTCTAGTACTAAAGTATTAATACCAGCTTGTCCTAAACGCAAAGCTGCAACAGCACCACCAAAACCACTACCGATCACGATGGCTTCTACACTCTCATCACTGGCGTGAATCGGACGATCGCTCAACAGTGAAGCCATTAAACCAGTAGAAAATATCGCTGCATTTTGAAGAAACCGACGACGTCCTTGAGACTGATGAAACATAATCCACACGCCTGGTAATTAGTAGGTTGCAATTCAGATTGTAAGGGTAAGAAGTCACGCAAAAATAACTGATAAACTTTGCTTATCAAAGCTTTCATCTTCCTGCGCTGTGCTGATGCGCCAAGAAGAAAATACAGCAATTCTAAATTTGGCTTTTTACGAATTGAACATGAGTCGTTGGAGGTACCCGTGTGAATTATCCTAGAACTCCTGCTAAGAAAAAAGCGCATGAATTAGCCAAATATCTGCGCTCAGAAAATCCTGATTATACTTACTTAAAAACTGTATTTCGCTATTTGCGAACTGAGTTAGAAATTTCAGTTCCCAAAACATCAACTAAACAATTACCTGATGTGCCAACAGAATCAGAAATTCAACGATACTATGAAGCTGTTTGGCACACTCGTAATGTGCAAGATATGGTTCTAATAAAAACTTTACTTTATACAGGAGTAAGAGTTAGCGAATTAAATACTTTCTAAGGTTTAAACTTGAGGTCTGACGCTTTAAACGTAGTCACCTGTGCATACATTAACCCATTACTCGTCACATAAGCGTCAGAACCGCGATAGGGTTCTGCCAGAAAAGGAGCTTCAGCCCGCCACTGAACATTAATTGTTTGATCAACTTGGCTGACATACTCAGGAGTAAAGGTAAGGCCGCATAAACCGCCTTGCTCACGAGACTTAACGAAGTCTGCAACTAGTGTTTGTAACTGCGTCCGCCCTTTAATTACGACACCATCAGGCAGATGAACCTCAGCTTTGTTTGGATACTGAGCCATGAGCCGATCGAATGAACAAGCGTTCAATGCCCTCAGATGTTCATCCACCACCTTAACAGGTGTAGGCTGACGTTTTAATATTGATTCATTCTCGGATATAAACGTTAACTTGTTAACAACAATATTAAATAGTAATTGATTAATTCCATTGAACGCCGAAACCGTTGAGTTTGCTGTGCTAAGAAAAACAGCAGCGAATAACAAAACTTTTAAAAACATAGGTTTGTGCATTTTTCTTCTTCTTTTTCCACAGAACAATCAACGTGAAACCTAGATTTCCAACTCCAAATTTAAAAACTTGAACATCGAGTATCAGGTACTCGGTAAAACTCGGCGTCAGGAAACACAATCTTTCACAAACTCGACACGCATGAGCCTGTTGCAGTTCTTCAGGGGTTATGAATCGAGGGGGCCAAGCAGCCAGTAGCCCGGAGAATCGGGCGAGTTGTCGAAGTAAAAAGCGCGGATGGCTTCGAGTAGTTCACGAGTGGAGATGAATCCATCCGCGTCCTGGTCAAGGCGGCGGAATACCTCGCGGGCATATCGCTCGGATAGGTGCATCATAGCACCAGTCCAGCGGATCTGATCAGTGACGGTAAGTTTCCCGTCGCGATCTTGGTCAACGATATCCATAATGGCGCAAAGCAAAGGCATGTAGCCCTGGTCAAACGTTTCGGTGGTTTCTAGCAGTCCCAACGCGAATGCTGCTTTGTACTCGGCCTCGCTGATGCGCCCGTCGGTGTTTGTGTCGGCGACTTGAAGCAAGTGTTCCCAAAGTCCTAAGCTAAGATCGAGCAGCCGTTGTCGGGCAGGAGATTCAGATTGGTGACCGAATTCTTCAGCCAGACGCGTAACCGACATCTCGAAGTCGATCCGCTCAATAAAGCCATTGCGATCGTCATCAAAGGTGCGAAAGCGTTGGGAGAGTTTGCGATCCAGGAAATCGTTCATCCGGTTTATGTGACATCACGTATTTACTCTATAGTAAATGCGATATGATATACAACTTAATGTTCTGTCAATCAAGGATTAAGAAATTCTAAATGTGCGTCTGCTAGGTTACGAAAATCAGAGATCGTCCCTTGAAAGATAGCCTCTCCCTGCTCAATTACTGGAGTTTAGACTAGTTGACGGTGCGAAACTAAATTTCCAAAAAATAAGAATACGGATTTAAGATGTTTCCAGGAACTAAAACCTTGGTTTTTAAGCTTTATAGAATGAGCCTTCTGAGTTTCGCACTCCTAACTAGACTAAGCAACAAGAAACGACCCAGCAGTGCTGAGTTGATAAAACACAACCTTCAAAGATGAAAATCTTTAAGATTAAGCAGATTTTGCTTTCTCTTTACGGGGCTTTACTGTACTTTTTTTGACTATTGGATAGCGAATTCTACGTTGTCGTGGTTGCCCTGCTTTCCAGCCTGGGGACAATCCTTTGAGGTTTGGGCGAACGGGCAGGAGTGCCAATCGCCTCTAAAATGATCCCCATAGCCTGAGCAACTCTTCTGGGGGTCAATTTAAAACAATCCCAACACTGGGTTTGTACGCCTCGGTGTAGTATCTGAGATCAGAAATCATATAAGATTTAGTACTAGCATTAAAAGTTTAGGTATAAATTTATCATGTGTGGATTTGCGGGTTTTCTCACAAGTGGGACTGAGCAACTGGGAGCATCCCAACGCAAAAGCATTTTGCGCAAAGGGGACTGTTGATGTCAACTGCTATTGGCAATTGAGTAACTATTTCGTAACTGAAAGCAAACAAGACCATCGTTCGCCCCAAGATTACATTACAGAGTACCGCGAACTGTTTGCTGACAGTGTGAAAAAACAACTGATGAGTGATGTACCTGTAGGGGTAGAACTGGCGAAGCTGTCATGAAGTGCAAACTAAACCGTTTAGTTTAAAAACTGTTAGTGGAAGGATAAGATTGCCGTTAAAACGTGCTTATGCTTCCAAGGCATCAAAAAAGGATGCGATCGCTTTACGAAATAATGAGTATTACAGCCTCCGTTGCAGCAATATTATGGGTTAACCGAAAAAAACCTAGCATAACCATAGACATTTGTCTTTGAAAAAAGCCATTTATTGGGATATTATCAATCAACGCTCTTGCTGCGATTGCATGAAATACAGTCAGGCGATCGCCGGAGTAAAAAGGTAATAGTTATGCTTAATAAAGAAGATATAACTCCAGTTGTATGTTTATGCAGCAGTTTCAATAGGCAAACGTTCGTTCATATCCAAGTTGAAAGTACCTTTTGGATTGATATGCAGCCAAATCAAAGGTGAAAGCGCCCGCAAGTCAAGTTTAGTCATTAACTTCATCCATTGCGGTTGTGACAATACCTGGTGAATCATCAATGTATTAATATACACCAATGAAATTTGTAGCAGATGTAAGGATAAAATAGCCAACTCCTGATCTTCTAAGCGATTAGTGGCTACTTCTCCACCCTTGCCATAAAAAATAAAACTGTTAGCACTATGACAATTTTCAACTACATTTAGCCCCTCATTAATTTCTCGACGCAGTTCTGCTGAATGCAGATATTGACATAGAAAGATAGTCTTGACTGCTTTCCCTAATTCACATAAAGCTTGATAAGTAGGGTGCAACAAATTCCCCCTAGTAAAACGCTTTAAGATAGCATCTGTTTCTGCTATTCCTAAGCAAAGTGCAGTAGCATACTTAATCATTTGGTCATATTGATGACGAATTAAATCCCAGTTGATTGTCCGAGTTAGAACAGGTTGTAGATTGGGATAATCACTGGCACTTCCATTGATTGGTAAATATAATTTTTGAACATTAATGCGTTTAATACGTGGCATCAGTTGAAAACCTAACAAATGGCAGAAAGCAAAAGCTACCTCACTTTGTCCATGACTATCCACCAAAATTGATAATTTTTCAATTGATTTTTGAAAACTTTCTACACCAATCCTTCCGGGGTCTAATTTTAATTCATTCCAGATCGATAACTCTGAGGAGTCAACATCTAATCCCTCTTTTGTTACTTTGGGGAAAGAAAAAACAGCAATCTTATTCAACTAGCAATAGGAAAACTGATTGGACTCGCCCGAAAATCATTCATAAAGTCAATTAATTTCAAAAAGCAACGTTTCATGCCAGGAATGTTAAATACTGTTAGCCAAGGTCGAATTAAACAGTAAAAAACATATGGTTGAATAATCAATCTTATGTTATTCAAAGCACTCTTCCATGTTGTACCAGACTCCCAATAAGGATGTTGACTATGTTGATAAATATCATCATCACTTGATGACGATAATTCGGAAGTAGATGTTGGTTGTGGTTGAGGATTGAGTTGAAAATAAGTTGCTTGAATGCTGACTAGAAGGTAGGCACTAAAAATTATTTCCCACCAGCGTTCAATACTTTCATAATTAGTCAGACGGAAATCAGCCCAGCCCAGTTCATTCTTGACTTGTTTAAAACCATACTCAATCCAATTCCTTAAACTATAAAGTTGAGCAACATTACCTGACAAATCAATTGATAAATTAGTCATAACGTACCAACTTTCATCTCCAGTAGGGTCAGGAGTATTAACCTTACTGATTTGGTAATATCTGATGCAGCGACGTTGACCAAAAATAATTTCTCTCAGATAACGAGTTTCAGTTTGACGATCTGAAAGCTTTTGCTCATATGCTTTCCATCGGTTATAACGTTTTCGACTTCCTGGTGGCATCAACACTCCATGATTGGAGCGAATTGCTACAATAAACTCTAGCTGTAACTTTTCTAAACATCTAATTACATCTCCACTCTCTCCATACAGGCTATCTGCTAAAACTAACTTGATTTTAAATCCCCATGCTTTCAACTCTTGAATAATCTCTACTGCTATTTGGGGTTTGGTTTTGTATTTATCTCCATCTTGCAGTCGGTTTTTAGGTTTAAATATTTCAAACATTAATGGATAAGTAATCCCATCTACTACTCCATAAGCATTTACTGATACTATTCCATTCTCCGTCTTTCCTAAATTCCCAATATATTGACGAGTTACATAGTCTGTTGATTTCCCCTTTTTCTGATCTCCTGTTTCGTCAATACATAAAATTATTTCTCTTTCTCCCACAAACATTTTTGTTAACCACAGCCTCGTTTCTCTCATTTTTTTGACATCCCACAGTGCGTCTCTCAAAAAATGATGTAGCGATTGACCGTCTTTTAATCCTACTGTTTTCGCTATCTCTGGCAGCGATTTGTAGCGGGTCTCTGATAACATTCCCACATGTAAATACTTGAATGCCTCAAAATATCTCACATCTTCAAATAATGAATAATAGTGTTGACAATAGTTATCTATGAAGGCAACAGTGTTTACTGCTTCTCTGCGTGGCGTAACCATCCTTGCTAATTACTATTTCCGGTTTCCTTCCTGACTATACTCTCCCCAAAGTAACAAAAGAGGGATTAGGGAGGTTGTAAGGGCAATTCTCTGAATACTTTGGACAAAAGCGATCGCTTTTGGGTCTTTGGGTTGATTAACTTGTGATGGGAGAAAATTAGTCAACATTACTATTCACTCCAAACTAATTTTCCACAACCCTTCTAGTGGATTTGACTGTTGCAATTGACTATCACTACTGCCGAGCCAATTATTGTCATACACCAAGCCAACACTGAACGTGCTATTTATAGGATATTGCCCACAATTCCAAAACCTTCAATATTGTTTGAGTCAGTAATTACCTGCTGGTTTAACTGTATGATTGTTTGGTTGCCGTCGTCAAAGTAAATTGTGGCTCGCTTATTGTGAAAGCTGACCTGAACTTTGTAGAGACCACCAGTTGCATAGTAATAAGCTTTAGCAGGCAGCTTTTGACCATCAATATTTTGCCCTTTGAACTCAACTGCCATAGCAGGCGTGCCTAGTATCAACAGGACTGGCAGGACTAAGTACAGCTTTGCATTAATTCGTAGCGAATTTCTCCATCATTTGCGCCACTGTATATGACCATTTTATTGGTTGTGCGGAGTCGTTGTGGCGGATAATAAAATCAGTGATACGTTGCTGTAACGTCTCGATGTCAGGAAAATCATTTGGAGTCAGTAATTTACGCTGTAGAATGCTGAACCAAATCGAGATTTGGTCTAACCAAGAAGCATATTTTGGCAGCCAAACAACTTCGACTGTAAAACTCCAACCTTCCTCTTTTTGTTTCTGATTCAACCAAGCCTGTAATTGTTTTGGGGCATGAGTAGAGCCATCGTCAAGGATTAAATAGATATGGCGTACACCACGACGAATAGCTTCTGGAATCAATACGGATACTAGAAATGTCTGAAAATCGAGAAATGTTTTCGTCGGACTACAACAGCCATAAATCAAACCCTCAGCAACACTTAAAGCTGCGAAAAGATGTGTTGCTCCTTCTCTGACATATCTGGCAGCAAAGTGAACTGGTTGTTCCACACCTGCTGCTTTATTAGGATGCAAGCCAAATCGTGCTTGGATTGAAGTTTTCTCATCTACACACACTACCCAAAATCCGGCAGAAAGTAAAAATTTTGCTTGGGCATACAATCTGAGTACAGGTGTTGCTTTTTCAACAAAATTATCATCAATCCGATGCATCCAAGCATGAAACCGCCAAGGTTTTATCCGTTCAGATTTTAGCCACCGCCAAACTGTTGAAGTTGCAATGGAAACTACAATACCTAGTGTGACGAGATGTGCTGCAATATCGCTACAACTCCACCTCGCTAACGGGATATCAAAATCCGTTGGCTTGCTACAAGCATCGCTGTAACTTGTGCTTTTACAATTGCTTGAAACAGGCAAGGACGACCAGGGCGTGGCGCTTCTTCTAGGCTACGAGTTTGACACCAGCGTTTGCGCCACTTACGTACAAGACCAGATGAACACCCTATTTCTCCAGCTATTTGAGCATCCGCCCAATCGGGATTTTCGTCAACTTTTAGTAGAATTTTCGCTCGTCTGGCTTTACTTTGACCTGTTTTACGCGCCAGCGCTTGTTGTTGCAACAGCTTTTTTTCGTCTTCTGTTAGCTGCACCCTGTAAGTTTTTTGCCGACCAATCATAGTACTGAATGGTTGAGGGATGTTTGTGTATACTTACACTACATTCAAAAATTTTCCCTTGTCAATTCGCTACGAATTAATGAAATGCTGTACTAAGCCGAACATTTTCATTGGTTTGTTAACAAACGCTGTTTATCAAACTATTTCCCACTTTAAAACATAAATTTCGGTTGCGGAACAGTTTTAGCACTCATTCATCAGGCAATCTGGGTCGTTATAGTTACACCCCTGAGTATGGTGCTAGGGCTAAAGTTTTCCTACTATCACAAAGGAGAACGCAATGGCGCTATTTCGCCCGCCTGATTGCGATGGCGTAACCGCCCTTTTCGGTGGCGAGCAGAGGTTAAACAGTTCTATCTCAGTCTGTGTTTGTCGCATTAGCCGTAGGAAATGACCTTCAGTATCAACGCTTAGGGCAATGTAGTTGAGGAACATTTTCAAGTAGCCGACGCGCGATCGCTCTGGCATAGTTGCTGCGGTTGGAGGAGCTATACCTGGGACGACATGGAGATTCCTAACGTTCGACAAAGCATCACTCTATCAAAAAATTGTTATTAATTCCTCATTGGGATGAAAGCTCATGGAGAAGCATTTCAGCCAGATACCCGATGTCAAAGTTAGGTTTGGACAACGGTTGACTTTAATCTTTCCAATTTGTACTGGAGTTTAGCAATCAGTAATTAAATCCTTACCATTACGCGTAGGCGCAAAGCAGCTTGTTGCCAAACATCGCTTTTTTCGGTTGGGTGTTAATCCTTGTGGTCAAAGGCAGTTCCCTTGCGTGGGCTGCTGTGGGAGAGCAGCAGAGGTGTTTGTCGAGAATCGCAGTGTCAATGTCAACATGGTGCAAGAGGGACAGGCTGTAGTTTATCTCCAATATCGCAAAAACTGTCCAGAGTCTAGAGATAGTTTGTTGCAGGGTGAGAGCTATGCCAAACAACAGCGTCTAGCATTTTGGAGTCAGGCCAATCCTGTAATGCCTTGGGACTTCCGCCACAGAGCTACCCAAAAGACAACTTCACAACCGATCCAACCGCAGCAACAGAATAACTGTGATCCCTCTTACCCAGATTTTTGTCTGACCAAAAATTCACCCGATTTGAATTGCCGAGATATCACGCAAAGAAGGTTTAGAGTCTTGCCACCTGACCCGAATGGTTTTGACAAAGATGGAGATGGGATTGGGTGCGAAAAATAAAAAACTTTGAGTAGTGCAAGTCTAAAACTTGATAAAGAATTTTAAGTTGTATTTGAAGTAAATTCAGCATTGACTACTGTATTCAAGTTCAGGAGAATACCGTTGGACTGGGTAAAGCTATTGCCTTGGAGTAATTCTGTATAGAGAATATTGGCATAACCATGATTACCAGCAAAATTCCACTGTCCAGGCTGAAATAGATCGTTCCAGTTGGCATAGACATCCAGGGTAGCCAAGCGAGCATCATAGCCTAAAGTTTCACTAGTATGAATAGATACAACGCGATTGGCGTCGCTCGGATCTAAGCGTTCGCTTGCTGCTTTGCCTTCAAACTCAGGTCCTGCTGGATCTAAACCTATTATTTGAGTAAGAGAACGCCCTGTAGATTCACGGTAGGTTGAGCCAGTGAATCCAGCAATGTGCGCTCCCAAACTATGTCCGATCAGATTGGTGTAAGTCGGATCTACACCATTATTTACTAAGTAGGTAGCCAGCTGACTGGCGACATCGCGCGTTCTGGCGGCGGAAGTGGAATACCACAAGGAACTAGCTCCTTCTTCCCAATCTACCAGAATGATATTAGCATTTGACTCACGTTGCCGAATGGTTTGGGCTATATTTTCCATCCAATCAACAGCTTTGTAGTTATTACCTGCATTGCCACCAGTGTTTTGATAACCATGAATAACGACATAAGTCGGTGCATCAGAAGTAATATGCCCAGAACGGTTGATAGAACCGTTACCCCAAACATTAAAGTTGACTTCAACCATTTGAAAAATTCGGTAGTGGAAAATTTTTATTTCTTGAGGCGAAAATTATGTCTTACCCTGGCAAATTTCTAGGTGGGATTTCCCCTCCTTGATAAAACATCTAGTCCACCGGGAGAGTCCTTTTGTACTACTCTAGTTAGGGATATTACTTGTTGTTGAGAACCCTCTTGAGTTAAAACACTATTGGACATGGTAACAATTGAAAAATATGTTATTTTATATCCCAAAAAATACACCTAATTTCTAATATTACTGGTGTCGATAAATTGAGAAATCAGTCTTTAGTCTCAAGTGGTTTCGGCCAAAGCAGAAAATTTCTGACAAAGAAATCGTAAAACTTTTGACATTAAAAACTTTGGGTAGACCTGAATGAAATGTAACCGTCCAAGGGCGTAGGTTCTTTTAAAACAAAGAGAACTCTTTGCGGTGAGGACAATCATTAATATCTGTGTTTATCAATTTTCAGACTAAGTTATTAAGTAAAACTTTGCAGCTCTCTGTCAAAAAACACAATGCTCTCTTGGGCATTTGCTAAGTTGTTTTTCCAGTAATCAGAAAAATTTTTTACTTAGGCTTGTCTGTAAATTGGTTGTCAAAAGAGGCAAGGTTGTTCAAGTGCTATCTATTTTAGAATGCAGTTAAATTGCACCCCCATTTGTGAAATGCTGTAATAAGCGCAATATGTAGGGAGAGTTACTCCATGACATCAAAAGGTAGGAAGAAGACCTCACGGCGTAGTTTTCTCCAAGGGGTAGCTATTAGTACAGCAGCTGTGGGTGGGGCAGAGTTACTAAAAAAAGAAGTGGCAGATGCTGCCAGCGAAGGTCATTATCCAGCAATCCTTCCCGAAAGTGCTGAATTTGATTTGACTGAGAAATCGGCTGCCTTAGAGCCGGACAAAATTGTAAATAGTGCTATAAGCAAACATGAGTGTTAAAAGCTATTTAATCCAACATCTCTGATCTACTCTGCTCTATTATTCTTATAAAATTAAAGAAAATTCTTTGGTTGTGAGGTTTCTCCAACTAACTTATTTCAATCAAGTATGTGTCTCAATGATGTCGTGATTGCTCGTGCCAGCCTCAGCGATGTTGCTGGAATTGTCAAGTTGTCCCAAGCCAATGACCCAGAACATGGTGGTATGTTGTTAGGTCATCTTGAGCCAGAGGCAGTGATGATGACCATATCTAAAATGCCGAGCGTTGTAGCCCGCAAAGATGGGCAAGTTGTAGGATTCTTACTCAGTTGGTCAAAGGCAACTGCTAATTTACCAATAGTAAAGGTGATGTTACAAGCCTACGCTGGTACAAAAGATGCTTACTTATATGGCCCCATCTGTGTTGATGAAACTATGCGTGGGCAAGGTATTGCTGGGGTAATGTTCACCAAGTTGAAAGATTTTTTACCAGAGCGGGAAGGGATACTGTTCATTAAGGCAAACAACAAAGCATCACTTCAGGCACATCAAAAGATGGGTATGTGCAAGATGGCAGAGTTCATCTATGAAGGCACTGAATTTTTAGTATACGCATATAATGGCTAACTACTTGATGGGTTTGGGTGATTCGAGCGGCGCGATCGCTTTTAAGAGCGAGGGGTGTAATCCCAAAACCAATGAACCAATGACTATTCCAGCAACCAAAGTGCCTGAATTTTCTGTTTGTTGCAGTTTAAAGAAAAAGTAGCACCATAGATGAATTGCTTTAGCGCTAGTAATCCAATCACTGCAAAGCTGTAGCAATTGCTGTTCTTCAGACAGTATGGGCAATGGTAGGGGCTAAACTTTATTAGGCGTTATGAAACTCAGTATTAGGCAATGTTTGCAGAGGATTAAGAAATTCTTTCAATTCGTCCCATCGCAACTCCAATGCTTGACGAGCAGGTGTTTTGGCGACGATTTCCAGTCTGATTCCGTCTGGATCATCAAAAAATATTGCGTAATAGTCAGGATGATATTCAGGATATCGTTTGGGTTGGCTAACATTGATTCCCACTGATCTGAGTTTCTCAAAGCATAAGTCTACGTCAGTCATTGTCTCTACCTGAAAGCAGAGATGATGCAAACCAGGAGCATAGGGATCGTGTTTTTGTGCTGACCTTGCAGGTCGAATCGTTAACTGAAATTGCGGGCCGAAGTAATGAGCGTGTGGTTCTTGGGCAATAACTTTATCGCCCTTGTGTTGTCCGAGTTCTCGCATTACCAAGTCGTAGAATGTCTCAGATTGAGAAAAATTAGATACTGACAGGTAAATGTGGTCGATTCTTTTTAGCATCCAACTTATATGAACAATGCTGCACAATTACATATAAAGATAGCAAGTGTAAGATAATGAGCAGTGGGAGAGTGATCCTATTTCAAAGCTTCATTATAAAATTTTACCCAAGCTATTTCGATGGGCTTGCTACCGTTTAAATAAGCGATCGCTAGTACAACCAGTGTCTACGCTCGGCTACCCAGCCTTTACTATCGGCGTAACGTATACGGGCGTGCAGAAGTCAAATCAACGGGTTTAAATTTAAAGAATACTTTACTCTTGTGCCTCGGTAAGCTTCTTAGCTTAGGCTACTGATGTATATCAAAACAAAATGCTGCCGATGCGATGCTTTTTTAAGAAACGGTAAAAACTTACTTGATCAGAGTACCTATTTTGTATTAAAATGTCTTATACTTTCTTGATATTGTCTTAATAAATACTCTTTTTAAAAGACTGAAACTTCATATTCTAAAATAGACTTTACATTTTCACTATTATTTAGAGAAACATATTAGTTTACTTCATCATCTCTTAAATTAAAAGTCATTATTGATACCCATGTAGTAACAGATTAAGTGATTGATATTAGAGAAGTAGTTGCGAAATCTAACTTGTCTAATATTATGAATAAAAAATGGGCTGCTAAACGACTTACAATCAATCTGACATCAAGTGAAGCAGAGAAGCTGGAAAAATACTGCTCAATGACTGGCAGACCAGCAACCGATGTAATCCGGGAATTAATTCGGTCTCTGCCAATTCAAGAAGTACAAAATGCCAATTAGCAATTCATCTAGGGTAAGTTTAAGGGGTTTTCCTTTCCCTTTTCTTCCAAAATCCGACAAATATTGATACTACACCTACCAGCGCATTATGAAAAAAGCTCCTGAATAGACAAAATTTCAACAGCAGTAGTAGCTGAAAGTGATTCAACGCTGATTATGTGTATAGAAAGGGCTGGCAACTTTTTTTAGCTGACATTTAGTAAACGGCATATACAATAAAGCCCTGGTAAAATCCAGGGCTTTTAACTTAGAAACTTGATTTTCATCCAAAAATATTACTTGTCATTAATCCTGAGTCAAGGAATCTTTCTAAGTGTATCCAAGACTAGGGGTGATGGCTCTCCTGCTGGTACGATGAAAGTGCTTTTCCGACTGGGATTGCCACTGAATGAATTAAACACTTCAATGGTTTTGATAAATCGAATCACGCCCAGCTTTTGCTGCTGCCTCAGCGCTATAGTAAATCGGATAGTCACCGAATACCGTGCCATCTGGGCTAACAATCCGAAACTGCCAGCATTTGCATGGAGTGTAAAATACCGTTAAAACACGAGAGTGAATACAGACAACTGAATGAATCTTGGTGGTAGTCATAGTACTGTACGCTTGCGCTTTTGAATATTAGTAAAGCAGCCATTCTCGTTACGAGAATGAGTATAAATACGTTTTAAGCGAAATTAACTGATCAAGCTTAGTTATAAATGTTCTAGAGGTTTTTCTACATTAGCCCTTTTTGCAACTAACTTAAGTATGAATAATAGTCTATCTTAAGTTAGTTTTTATAGACAAATACAGCAACTAAGCTGTTGTTTATAGCTGAAAATAGCTTTCCATAAGGAGAGTGCTTAAATCTGAAGAGTTTAAGTACTCTTTATCTAAGCTAGGATTTAGGCACTGCACAAATTAAGCATAATGATGCTGTGAATTTCAGCTTTTCAGGCGTGTCAAGAAAGCAATATCAGGGTCAAGGTTTTAGTTAACATAGAAATTCCCCTGACATTGCTTAGAAAGTATGCCCAAGACTTGGAATATAAAGATAGATAACTATTTTCAAGCCAACCCCAATTGCATCATCGCCACCGCCCACGTAGACAGCTTCCCTATAGACCTTCCCCTAGAACCCAACATCCGGGAACCCAACCGCAAAAGCGCAACCTACAGACAAATCTTCGACTCGTTGACCACCGAACCTGCAAAATTCTTCTCTCGCCACAGTGGAATCGTTCTGTCAGCCAATAAAGTTAAGCCCAACAGAAATAAAACCGAACTCGAACTGGAAATTTTAGAAGCTAACGAGGGCGGTAGCGATGGGATTATTAACGGTGGCCACACAGTTTTAGCTTTTGAGCAAGCGAAAAATTACAAATACGATTTAACCCAAGCCAGGGTAAAAATTACGATCCACATCGGACTGACTGAAGAATCAGCCAAAGACATAGCCCTGGCAAGTAATACTACGACGCCAGTAGATTCTCGCTCAAAAGTCAACGCCAGAGGTGACTACAAATTTATCAAGCAGTATTTAGCCCAGTTAGAAAGAGCAGAAGATCGGAAATTCCGCATTGCCTATTACCAAAACCAAAGCGGCGCTCCCAGAAACGCTCAGTGCAATGTCACCCATTTGCTGAAACTGCTTTACTGCCTCGATAGAAATAAATATAATCCCGACGGTAATAAACGAACCAAACACCCAGTAGGGATGAGTCTTCCAAATAACATTACAGACGCAGAAAGGGAACGGTTAACCGCTTTACTACCTCTGCTCTCTCAAGCTCTGTGGATAGAGCAAAGACTCTATGAAATAATTCAAGACCATATCAGCAGCCCCAGAAGAAAGGGTAGCAACGATTTAGCCTCAATAGATATACGTAAAACTACGTTATTGCCTGACAGCAAGTACTCTTTTGGGTTTGGTGCGCCAACTGACCTGGCATTACCGATAATTGCGTCCTATCGGGTATTTTTGGATAAAGACTATAAATGGATTCTGCCATTTGACGAATTCGCTGAAGATTTTCTCCAACACTTATGGACTAACTATTTCCGCAAATATTTGGTGTCGGAGAAAACAGCAGGGAATACAGTCGGTACAAAAATCAGCCGCAATCAAGAGATCTGACTTTTCACGGGAAGTCTTCAAGCCTCGAAAAAACGTGACTTTTTCTACAGCCTAATTGTCAATAGCTTTAAGTTAATGAAAATAGCTAACGGAAAAATCAGGGTTTGGAAAACCCTCAAAATGGCCTTTTCCACATGCCGTGAAAAGTCAGGTATTGGGTGCTGTACTGTGTTTGCTCAAGGAAAGAGTTAGCAACTGCACCTCTGCTATGATCTAACGCCCTCTGAAATACCTTTGCTTCTAATGTTGCTATTGCATTGGCTTGGGCTACCGCGCCATTCATCACCACTCGAATCATTCCCGCCATCATCTGATGATTGATGTTTGGGATAACACTAGCCGCCATGTTGGTTGCTTGTTGAATTGCTGATGCTTCTTGTTCTGATGCTGGCAGGTGCAAATGGTTATGAATTGCTGCACCAGCCAGTTCAAATACTTTCTCTAACTCTTCTGTGATGTCTGGGCTAAACTCATCGCCTTCAGGGTCAACCTCTGCCCCGTGGTCACGCATGATTCGCAGTGCTTCTATCACTTGTACATCGCTGTAGCGATCGCTGAAATATTCGATTACTTGTTTTCTGGTAAACATTATTGTTGCTTCCTCCATTGTTCAAAATCTTTGCGACGTAGATGCATGAAATTTGCAATTAGAAGTCTTTTAACTTCTTCGTACTTCTTGCCCTTCATTAAAAAAAATATAGTTGCTGATAAAAACCTTTGATATCCGTCAAGGTAGTTACTTCGGCAGCCTTTTCCTGTTTCGTAATAGCTGGCTTTTAACGGAGGAATTTTATTTATAATATTTACCTCCCATCTCCAAAGAGTTATACGGTTAATTTCCAGAATCTTACTCCACTCTTTTCTTGATAACAAATTGTCCAAAAAGGCATCATTGATTTTTGGATCTTTTCCTATGGAAGCCAAGATATCATGTAAATTGTCCTGATTCATTGTTTCATCTGCCCTTGCAATATTGTTGCATCAGAACTCTGACATCTCCATATAAAAGTAAAAAATATCGTCAAAACAACTGTTTTTAACATTCTTTTGTTCGCTGGCGCTCGATATTTGCTGTGCAATGTTGCAAGTGCTTGCAACATTGATGCTTGCAACATGGTTGTTACATTACTGCAATGTTGCAATCACCTCAATCAACTAATCTTAGTAAGAAAGCCCTTTTTTGCAAACTGATATTACTAAATTTTGGTAAAATTTGAGTCTAGATACTAATAAATTCCAATAATTAACTTGGATATATTAGTATTAACTTTACTAGCAATATATTTGCATAATAGTTTATTTTTAATCCATATTTAAGGCTTTTATAATAGGAGAATATTGTTTTTTTTGCATTCAGATTAAACTGATGGTTATCGTTAAATAGACTGTCTCTAATAGCATAAAATCCGTTATTTTGTGCCATAATTCTCTTTCCAGATGGGACTTATCGAGGTAAAAAGCGGTTGGCTAACTTTCACAGGGCAGCGACCGCTTTTTACTTTCAGTTAAGTGCAACAATGTTACGCTTGTTAAATACATACTAAAAAACCCGCCAAAGACGGGCAATGCATTTTGATGACAAACTAGTGACAAAAATTTCCGTTAGTTTTTAAAAAAAATCGAGTAGTTTATTTGTCCCGATTCCTCCCATTCCTGATCAATTTTCTCTAGCACCCATTTCACATATTTTGGTGTTCGGCTCATCCAGTTTCTTATCGTTCTAGGGTCACGTTCAAAAAAACCGCATAGCATTGCTTTTAATCTGCACTCTTCACTGCTATCTCCCCTAGCCCATTTACACAAGAATTCAAGTAAACTCATGTCACTCCTTCTGTTACTGATTCTGCCTTGAGTAAACCTCGGTGCATTACAGCCGAGTCGAAAAATTTTAGTTTTGACAAGAGGCACTTAGCTTCTTGAAAGGTACAAACCTCGCCCTTCTCCAAGAGACGCACTGTTAGGTCGTGGGCAAAAGCACGCCTGCTCCTTCACTTGAGGTTTAGAGCAATAACTTCAAGTGGCGTGGTTTTTCCCGCATAGTTTATTGCTCCCTGCACAAAGTGCTTTTTCACTTTTTGCGGGATTATTTAGTTTCTTATACCATACTACACCCATATATATCTATAATAGCTACATATCATATAAGAATTAGGGAGTGTTGATTTATTTGTAGGGTTCTTGTCCCATAACCAATCTCATTTGATAATTTGGGTGATTAACTATGGATGCAACAATGCCTAGAACGAAAGCACAGGGAATGACCAGAATTGAACTTTACGTGCCAACAGCACTATTTTCAGAAGCAGAAGAACTGGCCGACTTTGAGGGTTGGAAATTATCAGAACTGCACCGTGTATTTTGGGAAAACGGTTTTGGCGTTTATGTCGAACGCAGTAACAAGAGAATGATTAACAAGCGCTTGAGAGAGAAAAATTCCCCCGACGTTGCTAATCAGGGAGAAGAAGAGTAATTTTCGCGCCCAGGTTAAACCTGGGCATTGTCGAAGTAAAGGGAGCAACAAAATATGCAAAAGACCTCTTGCAAAAGTGCTTTTTGCACTCTTGGGGAAAAGGTTTTGGTTAAAGGGGAAGGGGACAATACAAAACCTTTTCCTCTTCCCCCAACCCCAGTTCCCACAAATGCCAAGAAGTCTAAAATATTGAAGAAGCATACAGTCTTGCTTGGGTGAAAACAGCTTGTGAACATATTTTAGGTAAGAATATTTGCCATTAGATTGACTTGCTGCATGTCAATCTATGTCAATCTAATGGATTTTGCTCTAGATACTGGCGCACTCCCGCGCTCATGGCTACGAGGTTTGGTTGTATACTTTTCCCTAAAAAATCTTCGACTACATGAGCAATTGTACTTGTGAGAAAGAATGGTACTCCCTTGATTTTTTTCGGGTCAATCACTAGTTCACCACGGCTTTCAATTACTGTATTATTGCCATCTTCCAGAAAGCGATTTTTGCCATAACACTTGACTGCTTCTGTGAAAGCGTGAGTTTCAATACGCCATTCAAGTGTAAAGTCTGTCTGATTCCAGATATTATATTCTGTCCAAGAGAGCATATCTTCACTGAGCAAAACTCTTGCTGCTGCTGGAATTTCACTCCCACCGTGCCATTCATTGACACTAGAAACATTACTGCCTGCTTCACTACGGGATAAAAGTGTGATCTGGCGCACGTTTGGCATATAAGGAACTAGCTCAACTAGTTTGTCCCGATAGGTAGCATAAACCAGGGAGCGTGGAAAAGGAATTTGGGTATCAGCACGGATGAGCATTAATTAATACCATATCTAAATAGAGACAAAATGGGGAATTACCAAGAGTTTAGGGATTGCAACTAAGGTGTTTTTTTGGTTGATCCGCCTGAATTTTGATTAACTATATTTTACTGTCGCATCGGATCACAAAGCGGCACAAAAAAGCAGCAAGGTCTGCCGTGACATCTAAAAGCCTTACTGTGTATAGATGTCACAGAAAGCGGCAAGATGAAGTAAAACTCTAGAACCCTTGCTATTAAAGGAATGTCACAAAAAGCGGCATAGTTAAATTATGAACTTGGTGTCACTTGAAAGCACTCAAAGCTATACAAGATGGGTGTCACAAAGGAAGTGGCAGGGTTGACGAAAAAAAATAGGGATGAAAAAAACTCCGTTTTTGGGGCTTTTTTCTGAAGTGGGATCGACAGCCTCTGATGCTCACAGAACACCTGCTTTTAAGTGTGGGATTCCCTACACCCTATCCCTACAAGCTTTTCATGACTGATGCTGAAATTTATTTCCCAAGCTTTCTATTTTTTATTTTGCAAGTTTTTCTTCTTCCTTTGTTTAGGGCATTGGATATCGACCATCAACCCATGCTCAAATACAATAGTGTGTTTTGGATCTGCTCCATCAGAAAGGAGAGTTTTTTTCTGTTTACTCATCAACTTCATTTCCTTAATTGTGTTCTCGAAAAAATGAAGTTGATAGCCACAATCACACTCAAATGATGAAGGGAATATTTCTTTGGGCATAAACTAATCGAAAAAATTATATTTCCTTGGCATTTTTTTTCATAATCCCATTGCCCAGATGAAAAAGTGTAATCTTTTGTATAAGTTATTGAAACAGAGGAAAGCCGATAGCATGGTTAATCTGTGAACCTGGTGACACTGGACAGCACTCAAGCGGTTGATAATTTTAACAGCAGCCGTTGGTGCGCCAGATGCCATGTACACCTGTGGAGAACTTTGAGTATGGAGTTCGTCATTCTTCTGAATAGGTAGCGAGGTGAAGTTAATGAGTCAGGAAGAACCTAATTACAGTCAAAGCGTCTTTAATCAAGAAAATGCAGTAAATCCAATGGGTTTATTATTTGATGAAGAATGGTTGCGAAAAGGTGTTGAAGCTGAAGATAAAGTTGGTGGTAACATTGGGGCTGGATTAGATTGGGGGTCAGCATTTGGTTCCTTAATGGGCAATCTAGAACTTTGGGGACGCTTCACGACGTTGCGTATTTCTCTAAATAGAGAAGTGCGGTTACTGCTGAATAATTGGAATTTAGGGACAGCTACGAAAATTGCAGTCATTGCTGCAAGAGAAAGGATACTTGAAAAATTTAGATTGCCGACACCAGAGGTAAGAGAATACATACTTGCTACTCTGGAAGATGATGAATTTTATGGCGAAGAATTCATTTCTAATCGAGAGATACTGCGTGAACTGCTTGGGGTGTTGTTAAAACAAGAAGATTGGGAAACCATTGCAGCAGTTGCAGCAGATTCGTTAAAGAAAGAAATTATACATCAAGCTGTTGGTGAAAAAATTTCCGCATAGTCAAGCTCATCGCAATAATCCTATTTGAATTACTTTTTTGTTTTGCCAACAAGCGTGTGCTGTTTAACCTAGCCTTTCTTCTAGGTTCTCAACGTTTAAACTTTGTGAGAGGATTAACCCAGTATTTAAACTCAGCTTAAACATCTTGTTCTGAAATGTGATCTAAATTCATCACTACACAGGAGTGCTTAATCATGGCGCAGGACGAACTAAAGAACAAAGTAGCTTTCATTACTGGTGCAAATAAAGGTCTGGGGCTGGAAATGAGTCGCCAACTCGGACAACATGGATTGACAATTCTGATAGCAGCCCGAAACTTAGATGCAGCTAAAACAGCAGCAAGTAATTTAGAGAAGGAAGGAATAATAGCTCACCCAATTGCCCTGGATATCACTGATAGTACTCAAATTGAATCTGCCGTTCAACAGATTAGTGATTCTTTTGGTAGGCTTGATGTCTTGATCAATAACGCGGGTGTGTTTTTAGATGGTGACTGGTTAACCAGTAATGCTAGTTCTGTTTCTGTAGAGATTATTCGACAGACATTTAACACAAACTTTTTTGGATTAGTGGAATTAACTCAACGAGCATTGCCGTTAATATTGAATAGCCCTAGCGGTCGAATTGTAAATATGTCGAGTATTGAAGGCTCGTTAACACTTCATGCCGACCCCAATTCATTCATCTATGATTCCAAACCATTTGCTTATGATGCTTCCAAGGCAGCTGTTAACTCATTCACGATTCATTTAGCTCATGAGTTACGCAATACTCCGGTGAAAATTAATAGCGCTCATCCGGGTTGGGTAAAAACGGAATTAGGTGGTGAAGGTGCAATGATGGACATCGCATCAGGTGCGAAAACTGGTGTTGAATTAGCGATATTGCCAAATGATGGCCCCAGTGGTGGGTTTTTCCATCTTGGCGAACCAGTAGCTTGGTAACTTACGCCACGACTTGAAGCCGTGGCGTAAGTTATTAATTATTAGTACATCTTTCACGATTTTCGTATACTCGATACTATTGACTATTGACCCTTACGGCGAACGGCGATTCATCCCATATTGAAGGAATGGGATGAATCGCCGTCTTTTGTAAAAAGTTGAGCAATATCCTTCTGACTTTGACTTTTCCGTATTCCGTGAAAAGTCGGCTCTAACTCTAATCAAGTCATCTATTATTAGAGGTACTTATTAGTACGTGGACACCGACTTAACCATTGGATATTGCCCCCAACTGGTGCTTGAGAATTAGTATTTTACGCTGATACGCTTCAATCTCAGCTTGAAGTTCAGCACATAATTCGCTTGGTGTAACCAGATGAATTTTCTCCTCTTCAAGATGTGACACTTCGGAAAAATCGTTTTTATCTAGGAGAGCATAACGCCAAGATTCGTTACACAAGCCAGTCAATAGATTATTGGGTGGATAATACTGAATCCCAACAATCACTCCCTGCTTGCTTCTCTGCCCGAATGAATATTTGGGTGATGTCCAATAATTAGGAATAGTCACAACTTTTGAAGTTTCCATGCGATTGCTCCTATCTTTGTTTTGACTGTGTTTGTACTACTCGCTGCTGCCTTTTCTCTACCAAAATCTGACCCATAGATCCTCCAGTCCCCAGCCCTAACATGGCTGTAGTAATCGTGTACATTGTATTTCTGCCTTCATATTTGCACTCCTAAATACCCGATAGATATGGCCGCTAATGTGCTAGTCAGACCTACAGCAATTACTTGTGCTTGATTCCGTTCCATAATTAGAATGCCTTTCCCTGATAGAGGTTATGATTTAAATGATTTTGCTGTTACGCGAACGCGCTACCCCGGAGCAACTTGAACAAATGCTGCAACAGCACAAGTTCTACATCAAAACCGCAGTCGATATCGAACGTCGGGTACTAGTTGGTGGTGGTGATTTACACTATGACTGCGAACAGGCTCTTTTGGGTGATGGTAGTCGGCAAGAAACTATCTGGGCAGCAAGCTTGATGCCTGTAACTCAAAAGATGATTTTTGAATCAATTGTCAATCTCCGCCCCCGGCAAAATAAGTCAATGGAGATATTGGACTCTAATATTAGAGAAGGGGTCGCTCAAATCATTATCGAATTCCTGGGAAATTTATGATCGAATTGACACCGAGACAACAAATTTTTATACAAGATGATGTGACTACCCGTTTACATCATCTAGCTGCACACCTTGAGCAAATTCAGTTTTTGTGGACTCAAGGCTCGTCCCAGGAATTGATGCTGACTCTGGTCAAAGAAAGTCGATACTTTATCGAGTGGACTGTACCAGATATGGTGAAAGCAGAGGACATTGATAGAGCAGCAGAGTTGGTTGACTTAGGTCGCTTGTTGACTCGATGGCTATTCAATTGGGAGAACATTTGGTCGGATGCCGAACAGAAGCAATCTGCATCTCTTGAAACTTCATATTGGTTACAGCGAGTTTTGGAAATATCACGTACAGAACCGGAATCACTGAGTGCCTGAACTCTATGAATTCTTCCTCTGTTTAACCGCTCCATGACTTGATTCTCCTTGTCGATTAAATTGCTCCACCTGATCAATTGCCTCTACTACTTCTCCTAAAACATTGAACGCATCGTTTAGCACCACATCATTCGATGTAGAAAAGGAAGGAGGACGATTGAAGCCTGCGATAATCCTTACTGCTCCCGACAAGCCGCAACGTATATTGACATCCTTGCAAGATAGTCCGAATCTCTGATGTAGTTAATTTGATTTCCATTGTTGTTTCCCTCCCTAAAATTTATCTCGTTGAATACTCAAACTTGCTCCGACTAAAGAAGTCCCTAAGAAGGCAGAAAAACTGACCACCATTGCACCCAAGCAAATACTCTTCTGCTGCTGCCACCCGGAGATGATGATGTTGGGATTAGCATTTGTCTCAATAATCTCCAGCCCCCAACACCCCATTGCCCCTACTCCTGAAAAGCCAGTCAAGAGCAGAGAGATAATTGCAGTTGTTTCTATGGTGTGATCAATGAAAATCCTGGGGTTGAATCTTCTCTTAGTACGACGACGAGGAACCATTTTACTCTTGTGGTTTAATTGAGATTGGTAAACAACTTGTTTGTGATTAGTCATTTGGAATCCTCCAATTCAATAAAAAACCCTGCACCAGTATTGCTAATCTTTACCTTTCTTTGATTGACCAAGGTTTGAATCACTGACAGACTGAAGTTGATATGACACAATCGAGCGCTACCCCCACAACGACGGAGATACTGTAGGCACAATGAGGAATGGTCAGCAGGGGCGGGATGAGTGGATTTTCTCGGCATAATCTTGACTATGATTCTATGATTTGTAAATGATGTGAATTGAAAAAAATTCCTTGACTAGGTGGCATATCTGGAAAATGAACGCAAACCATGCCGTGTGCTGAATACTGGATTACTGTACCTGTTTGCCCTAACCTTGGGTCTTTTTCTGTCAGTGCTTTAATGACTTTGACAATTGAATTAATTAGTGGAAGATTAGCCATTTTTAATCCTTGGATGAACAGCCTGATATGGAAGTACATCTGGTGAGTTGTGACTTTAATGCTGAAAGTGCCTTATCCTTTGATAAACTTGGTTTATGTTTGATAACACTTGCAAATTTATCGCTGAAATGTATTCTCCCGATTTCGCCACTTGGCTATTAGGAGAACCGATTACTTTAACCAAATTAAGTCCTACAGAATTGTCTTTAGAACCTATTCGTGCTGATGCTTTAATCTTGTTGCAATCAGATGAAGTTGTTCTCCACATTGAATTTCAGACTAAACCCGATGACGATATGCCGTTTCGGATGGCTGATTACCGTTTGAGGGTATATCGCCGTTTTCCCAATAAACGAATGCACCAAGTGGTAATTTATTTAGCCAAAACTGAATCAGAGAAGGTGTATCAAACTACTTTTACTACTGAAAGTTTACGACATGAGTTTTCAGTGATTCGATTGTGGGAGCAGCCTCCTTCAAATTTTTTGAGAAGCCCAGGGTTATTACCATTTGCTGTATTAAGTGCGACTGACAACAAGGTTGCTACACTGCAACAAGCGGCCGAAACTATTGATAAAATTCCTGAAAGGCGAACTCAAAGTAATATTGCTGCCGCCTGTGCAATTCTGGCTGGGTTAGTATTAGAGCAAGAAGTAATTGCGCGTTTATTCAGGAAGGATGTTATGCAAGAGTCAGTGGTTTATCAATCAATCAAGACCGAAGGTAGCGATGAAAAAGCCCGTAAAATTGCTATTAACTTATTAGCTGAGGGAATTAGCGTCGATGTGATAGCTCGGGTTACTGGTTTATCAGTAGAAGTAGTGCAACAATTACAGCAGGAATAATCCGAGAACCAAGAGTAATTTTGCGACTATTCCTATACTGAATCGGCTCACCAAGGGCTGCATTTTAAGTCCCCATTTTTTACCTTACTTAGTGACGGTGCTGGGTTGTTGACAACAATGCCCGTGTTTGTTGTAGCTGCTCGTACTCATCCCAATTTCTGAGATTATAAGGTGATGACGTTGATTCTTCAAACTCCCAGTTCTGAGAACTGATATCAAATAACTCAATTGCTGCATCAAACCCACACTGTAAAAATCGGGTATATGATTCTTCAGACCAAAGAATAGACTCAACAATTGCAGTCAGTAATTTAAGATTAGTTTCAGTTGCCGCTCCCTCAGATTGGAGCCATTCAATTGTTTCCAGCAGTTGTTGTTTAGCAGAAGCCGCAGTAGATGGTGGTAATGCTGCGATGGGAATAAAACCTGTTAGTTGTTTCATAAGTCCTCCATGTCAACGAGATCAGCCGCTACTTTGCGTTGAGATTTGGCTTTACTAATTTGGAATTCGTTCGCTTTAATTACAGGCATTGCAGCCTCTTTGACTGCTGCTTTTGCTTGGTGATAGAGGAATTGAACAAGGGAGCATCCCAGTTTTTGAAGTGGCTCAAACCGACAATAATCCATTGAGGTAGGCACAGCGATGGGCTAGGACTTGAGGTACATTTTCTCGCTTCCACTGCGCTCCGGAAATCTTAGTTCGACGGT
>NZ_JAIVFQ010000047.1 GCF_020829495.1 Nostoc favosum CHAB5714
ACAACAGTATTGAAGTCTTCTCATTGATCTTGTTCTTAAGTCAAGTGCATTTTTTCCGCCTTTGTTTATGCTTATCTTACTTAATTTGTCAAGCTCACCCTATACCAAATTAGATGAGCTTACCCTGGATTTTGATAGCCCTTGGAAAGAAATTATAGAAGCTTATTTTCCCCAAGCAATGCATTTCTTTTTTCCAGAAACTTCTGCATTAATTGATTGGGAACGTCCCTACGAATTTCTAGATAAAGAATTTCAACAAAGAGCTATTGAACGTTACCCAACATTTAGCAGGGTTTGTTGGGTTTCGTTCCTCAACCCAACCTACACATTTTTATTTTTTAGGCAAAAGCTACGCAGTATTGGATTGCCTCTAAGCAATGTACATCAAAAAAGGGCAGGTTTTGTACCTGCCCTCAAAGCAAAAAATCTTTAAACTAAACTAGCGATCGCAACTTAATCAGCGATTTGGGGCGCACTCAAAGAAACCTTGAGTGTTTCTTCTTTTTGCTGTGCTAATGTCGGCACGGAATCACGCAATCTTGCCGTCAATTGTACAGTTGTGGCGTCATACATCTGAGTCAGCAATTTTGGATAGAAACCAATACCAATAATTGGAATTAACAAACAGGCAATGATAAATACTTCACGGGGTTCGGCATCTATCAAAGCTTGGTGAGAAACTAATTCCTTGTTCTCTTCTCCGTAGAAAATTTCTCGCAGCATCGACAGCAGATAAATCGGAGTTAAAATTACTCCCACTGCCATCAAGAATACCACAATGACTTTGAAGGTAGAGCTATAAGCATCGCTAGTAGCAAAGCCAACAAATACCATTAATTCTGCCACGAAACCGCTCATCCCTGGCAGTGCCAAAGAAGCCATCGAACAGGTGGTGAACATGGCGAAAATCTTCGGCATTCTCTTAGCAACACCGCCCATTTCATCCAACATCAGGGTGTGTGTGCGATCGTAAGTTGCGCCAACCAGGAAGAACAAACTCGCCCCAATTAATCCGTGGGAAACCATTTGTAACACTGCCCCACTCAATCCCAAATCGGTGAAGGAGGCAATACCAATCATCACAAAGCCCATGTGGGAAATTGAGGAGTAGGCAATTTTTCGCTTGAGGTTGCGCTGGGCAAAGGATGTCAAGGCAGCGTAGATGATATTAACTACCCCCAAAACCACCAACACTGGTGCAAAAAGAGCGTGGGCATCGGGGAGCATTTGGGCATTCATCCGAATTAAGGCGTAACCGCCCATTTTCAGGAGAATACCTGCCAATAACATGTGTACGGGCGCTGTAGCTTCACCGTGGGCATCAGGTAGCCAGGTGTGCAAGGGAATAATCGGCAACTTGACGGCGTAGGCAATCAGGAAGCCAGCATAGACGGCAAGTTGGAAATTGAGGGCGAAGTCTTTTAAGGCGAGCGATCGCATGTCAAACGTCACCGTATCGCCGTAAAATCCCATTGTCAGGGCAGACAGCAAAATAAACAGCGAACCGCCAGCAGTGTATAAAATGAATTTGGTCGCTGCATATTGCCGCCTTTTGCCTCCCCAAATCGACAGCAGAAAGTATATCGGCACCAGTTCCAGTTCCCACACCAGGAAAAATAACAGCATATCCTGGACAGCGAACACGGCAATCTGACCGCCATACATCGCCAAAATCAAGAAGTAAAATAGCTTCGGCTTGAAGGTAACAGGCCAAGCTGCTAAAATCGCCAGCGTGGTAATGAATCCAGTCAAAATAATTAGGGGCATGGATAAGCCATCTGCCCCTACTGACCAATTCAAATCTAGTTGGGGTACCCAGGGGTAACTTTCGACCAACTGCAAATCTGGATTGGAGAAATCATACCCAGTATAAAAAGCATAAACAATTAGTGCAAAATCTATCAGCCCTACGATAAGGGAGTACCAGCGCACTGTTTTGCCTTCTTTATCTGGGATGATGGGAATCAGTAGTGAAGCGGCTATCGGCAACAGAATAATCGTCGTCAGCCACGGAAAATTAGCTGTATTCATCACAATTCGTCTGCTATCAAAATCATGTTTGGCAAAAAGTCACTAGTTATTAACTAACAGCTTTTTGAGGATTTCGTCTTCCTCGTTAGGTTGATTTAATTAAATTGGCAATCCCCTATTTTTTCTCTTGGGAGTCTTTTTTGACAGTTGCGGGTGCGGAATGTGCGTTGTGATACTCCCAGTCAAGTCAAAAATTTACCCTAAAAAAGCCGCTAAAATTATAGTTTAGGGGTGCGATGTCTACGACAAGCCGCTCCGCGTCTACGCGTAGCCCAACCTATCGCTAAAAATACACGATGCTGTATGCGTGGTTGTTGAAAAAAGCGATTCAGTGCAAAAAAGCATGACAAAATAAATAACCATAATGATAATCCCACAAATTGAAAGTCAGATTCGTTATGTCACCAACGTAAATGGAGAAACAACAGATGTACTCGTCCCTGTAGAACTTTGGCAACAGCTTATAAGTTCCATAAATTCTGATAACGTCAGTGGTTTAGCTTGGATTGATGAACAAGAGCCAAAAGCACAAATGTTAGCCGATCTGCAAGAGTCCGTGCGACAAGCAGCAGCAGGACAAACTTTCCCAGTTTCAGAGCTTTGGGACGATATCGAAGCCTAGATTTATGGCAGAAGTTCGTTTTACACTTCCCTTCAAACGCCGTCTCAAAACTCTGACTCAACGCTATCGGCAAATTCAAATTGACATTCAACCCGTTATCGATCAGCTAGAGGCTGGAAATTTTATCGGCGATCAAATCTCTGGGATAGACTTGACTGTTTTTAAAGTTAGAGCAAAAAACAGTGATATCCCGACGGGTAAAAGTGGTGGATATCGAGTGATTTATCAAGTTGTCTCACCTGAATGCGTCTTACTTCTACTCATTTATGCAAAATCGGATCAGGCAGATGTGAGCTTAGAAGAGATTGAAGATGCAAATAAAACTAGATTTTGACAATACATTAATTATTTTTTTAAATTTTAATTAGTGATAAATTTATTATTTTGCTAAATCTTGGGCTTATATTAATTTGTAGGGTGGGTTAGCGATAGCGTAACCCACCATGAGTATTGATAATTAATGGTGGGTTACGGCGCAAAAAGATTATTCTATATATATATTTTTTTCTTATTCTGTTCTATCGGATTATGGTAAGTTATAAAGTCTGCAACCAATTTTTTGGGATGAATCTTAATAAGACTAACTTCATTATTCAAGAAATAATTTAGGGGCGGACATCCGCCCACCCCTATTAAAATCAGGTAACACCAAAAACAATCACTAAGCCCAAAACCGCCCCAAATACAATCAAGGCATAGAATTGAGCGCGACCGTTTTCTAGGTACTTCAGACCTTCACCGCTAACAAGGGTGAAAAAGCCTGTGAGGTTAACAGCACCATCTACAACGCGGAAGTCTACTTCCATAACTTGTCTAGCTAGGCGACGCAAGCCGAGGACAAAAAACCGATGGTAAATGTCATCAAAGTACCACTTGTTGAGGGATAACTCATAAAGTGGTTTGATTTGAGCAGCGATCGCACCCGGGTCAATTTTACGGCGCAAATACATCAGCGAAGCCAGGGTAATCGCAATCAAAGAAATTCCGACTGAGGCACCCGCCATGATGTAGAATTCCGTTGGATTGAACTCGGAAGCCTTTTCTATAACTTCGGAAAGGGTTTCGCTAGGAGGAAAGATAAACTCTTCAAAATAATTGGCGTAGGGAGTTCCCACCAAACCAATCAAAATCGAAGGCACAGCCAACAGTGCCAACGGCAGCGTCATTGTCCACGGCGATTCGTGGGGGGAGTCGCTGTGATGCCCGTGGGAGTCATGGGAATCATGCTGCTGACTAGTTGCCGCCAATTCTCCTTTCTTCATCGCCCCAGGCCCAAAATTCGGGACTGGTTCTTCTGACTCTAATTCCAGGACAATTGTCGCCGCAGCCTTCTTGAGTTTTTCCTTGATTTTCTCGTCATTACCCCGGAATTTGCCTTCAAATGTCGAGAAATACATTCTAAACATATAGAAAGCCGTAATCCCGGCAGTTAGCCAGCCGATAAACCAGAGAAATGGGTTAGCCTCAAAAGCCTTACCCAGAATTTCATCTTTTGACCAGAAACCAGCAAAGGGTGGAATACCAGAAATTGCCAAGCAACCAATTAAGAAAGTAGTTGCTGTGACGGGCATATACTTCCGCAGTCCACCCATCAAGCGCATATCTTGGGCTAAGGCTGGGTCGTGTCCAACGACACCTTCCATACCGTGAATTACGGAACCTGAACCCAAGAACAGCATCGCCTTGAAATAGGCGTGGGTCATCAGGTGGAATAGTCCAGCACTGTAGGAACCTATTCCCATTGCCATCACCATGTAACCAAGTTGGGAAATGGTGGAGTAAGCCAAGCCCTTTTTGATGTCGTTTTGGGTAATGGCAATGGTTGCCCCCAAAAACGCCGTAAACGCCCCAGTAAAGGCAATGACATTCATTGCGGCTGGAACGTCTTCAAATACTGGGTACATCCGGGCAATAAGGAAAACACCTGCCGCCACCATTGTTGCCGCGTGAATCAAGGCAGAAATGGGGGTGGGGCCTTCCATCGCATCTGGTAGCCAGACGTGGAGGGGGAATTGGGCTGATTTTGCAACTGGGCCTAAGAAAACTAAAATCGCAAACAGGACAGCGAGAAAATTGCTGATAGTACCTGATTCGACAAGTTGGGCGAGGCGATCGCCCATGATATTAAAATCAAAGCTTCCTGTTGCCCAGAACAGCCCCAAAATGCCGAGTAATAGACCAAAGTCGCCGACGCGGTTGGTCACAAACGCTTTTTGAGCGGCATCTGCTGCTGACTTGCGATCGTACCAAAAACCGACCAGCAAGTAGGAACACATCCCGACCAGTTCCCAGAATATATAAATCTGTACTAGGTTGGGGCTGACCACCAGACCTAACATTGAAGAGCCAAACAAACTGAGATAGGCGTAAAACCTCACGTAACCGGGATCGTGAGCCATGTAGCCATCGGTGTAAACCATGACTAACAACGCTACCGTTGTTACAATCACCAGCATTAGGGCTGTCAGGTGGTCAATAGTGTAGCCCATGCTCAGGTGAAAATTACCTGCTGCCGCCCACTCAAAGGTGCGAATATAAGGCGCATGTCCTTGAATTTGACTCCATAGCAAGGCAAGCGACAGCCCCATAGCTGCTCCCATCATGGAGATAATCACCACAGCGTTAAGCTGGCGGAGGCGGTTTGTCACCTGATTCAACGAGATTAACCCTAGACCGACCAGCATTGCCCCAAGAAGAGGGAACACCGGAATCAGCCAGGCATACTGATAGATTACTTCCATCACTGACGCCTACTTTTAGAATTCTTAATTAGCGTGTCGGAACTGTTAATAATTGTGACACACACCCTTTAGGATAAAATAACCCACCCAAGACTGAGTTGGGTGGGGTGTTAAGCATGGTTTTAGATTTGGTTATTAGTCATTGGTCATTGGTCATTGGTCATTGGTCATTAGCCCTATGCCCTATGCCCCATGCCCTATGCCCTATATCCATCAGGCTGACCGACATTCTAAGTCCACTGTTTTTGAACTCTTGTAAATTTTCGGGCAACTGCTGTACTTAGCTTGAATCTCTTCTAAAGCTAGACGTAAATCTTCTCTACCGCGAAAGCATTCCAAGCGATGGCGAATAGTGCCATTTTCAATCAATAGCAAAGTGGGTAGTGATTTGAGCCTATAAGTAGTTGACAATTTAAAATTTTGATCGGCGTTAACCCCAACTAATTTAATTTCTTCCCCGCATTGGGCTTGAAATTGCAATAACAGTGGGTGGATAATCCGACACAAGCCACACCAAGGTGCTTCAAAATTAACTAAAACAGGAATAGGAGATTCTAAAACTTCTTGAGTAAATGTCCGCTCACTAACCGACAATACCATGACGCCTCTTGGATTATAAGGTTTTTATATTAAACTACCTATCAGCATTGAAGTGAAAGATTGGCAAGTCAGTAACTGCCGATAGATGCTTTCAGGAACCAAATCTCAGGACACAAAATAATTAAGCAAAAATTGAGCGCGTTGATGTGTCTCTGACAAAAAAGCCACCGTGGAATTCGCGCTGGCTTTTTTGGACGTTAGGCTCCTGATTGCCGTGGCCACCTGGGGATCTGACTGAATCTGCGATTTTTTCCCAAGGAAAAGCAACTGACCAACAACTACCAATTTAAAATCTTAACTCGACTCAGACCACCCCCATCGATAGATGTTTGAACTTATCCTACATTGATTTAGGGCAATTGATAAGCTGAAATCCTCATCTATTTTGGATTTTATGCTGACACTGGGGATCGCCTAGATTTCCCATCTTATCTTACTAGTTGCTTCCAGCAACAGAGGGTGCGATAACCAAAGCAAAACTATGAAAATGGCAACTCCCAAATAGGAAGGGCGAATAAATTCCTGCCATTTGATAGATTGACGCCCGTCGATAATTGCTTTAAAGGGAATAATAGAAGTCCGTTGTTTGGCAATTTCAAAGGCTTCCCCATAGCGATCGCTTAGACGACGATCGCCGTGCCAAACTCCAAACAAGTGATGCAACACCAATCCAATGGAAGTCACAAGGGTAAAGGTAGTACCCAGCCACAGAGTATGGGCAACACACCAAATTATTTGTCCTACCATCTGGGGATGACGGGTAATCCGAATAATTCCTGTTTCGTAGAGATGAACTTGGGGCTTTTGAATGGCAGCAATTTCTAGTAGATTGAAGGTAGCAGGATATAAAAATAAAAACGAGATAGCTGACAACAGCCAAACAAATTCTCGCACTCCAGGTACTCCTTGTACCTGCCAAAGTTGCAAACCATCATAGCGATGCCCAAAAAAGTAAATAATTAATATGACAGCCAAAGGTAGGCTAACTAATGCAAAGAGAACGCGATAAAGCCTTGGGCCAATATATTTTTCTGCCCAAGGACGCAAAGCAGCGCCTCCACTGTGAGCGATCGCAAAAACTATTTGTAGCCCCAGCATGACAAAATGACTGGGTGTCAACCAAGAAATCAACAGCATATACACGGGTGAAATAATTTAAAGAAAATGGAACTCAGTACAACCAATACCACAAAGTATTCAAAGGGAGACTTTAGTCAAGATGTTGTGCTACTGTCTTTTTCGAGTCAAGGTTTCAAGTTTAATATGCAACAAATCATAACTGGCTAATTGCTGCCAAACCTGATTTGTTGTGTGCATCCGCTCCTTTCAAAGTTTGTGGTTTGAGCCTTATGTCTGACCTTCCTTTCACTTTAGATCAGTTACGTATACTCAAAGCGATCGCACAAGAAGGAAGCTTCAAGCGTGCCGCTGATAGTCTTTACGTCTCCCAACCTGCCGTCAGCTTGCAAGTGCAAAATCTCGAACGGCAGCTAGATGTCCCCCTATTCGATCGGGGAGGACGACGCGCCCAATTAACCGAAGCAGGGCATCTACTCCTAAGTTACGGTGAAAAAATCCTCAGTCTGTGTCAGGAAACCTGCCGCGCGATCGAGGATTTACAAAATCTCCAAGGCGGTACTTTAATTGTCGGTGCTTCTCAAACCACTGGCACTTATCTTTTGCCTAGAATGATCGGTATGTTCCGACAAAAATATCCAGATGTGGCAGTGCAATTACACGTCCACTCTACCCGGCGGACTGCTTGGAGTGTCGCTAACGGACAGGTTGATTTGGCAATTATCGGCGGTGAAATTCCCGGTGAACTATCAGAATCTTTGGAAGTTGTTTCTTACGCTGAAGACGAACTAGCGCTCATTCTACCTGTCTTTCATCCCTTTACCAAACTGGAAAAAATCCAAAAAGAAGACCTATACAAATTACAATTCATTGCCCTAGATTCCCAATCGACTATCCGCAAAGTAATTGACCAAGTGCTAGCACGCTGTGAAATTGATACCAGACGTTTTAAAGTTGAAATGGAATTAAATTCCATTGAAGCAATTAAAAATGCTGTGCAATCTGGTTTAGGGGCTGCCTTTGTTTCAACTAGTGCGATCGCTAAAGAATTACAAATGGGTGTTCTGCACCGTACCCCCATTGAAGGCGTCGTCGTCAAACGGACACTGTGGCTGATTTTTAATCCTAATCGCTATAGATCCAAGGCCGCAGAAGCTTTTAGTCGGGAAATTTTGCCCCAGTTTGCTAATCCTGGATGGAGTCAAGATGTGTTAACATTGGCACAAAAAAGCATAGTGATAACTACATTGGATATAGCGACGTCCACCTCTGCCGCCGAAGACTAAAATCTTTTGATTAGTCCTACCCTTAGGGCGTCTATGTCATTTGTCCGATGTTCTTTGTAAATGACCAATGAGCAAATAATTTGTAATTCGTAATTCGTAATTCGTAATGATTATTTCATAGCTTTTCCCGTAGCCTAGCTTAGGCAAGCTAAGAATTTGACATCAGTAAAAAAGTTTCCTGTTCTTGAGAAAGAAGTTTAGTTTCTATGTAACCTGAATGAATTACGTTAGCGACGCGCTTTCTCGTGTCCGCGTTCGCTTTTAGCGTCTCGTAGAGAGCGTCATTACGCATTATCAATTACGAATTATTTTGACTAATGACTAATCACGAAAATGGAAGTTTACTGTACTCGTCCACGTTGCCCACGCCCACAAAACTATTTTGCCGATTTAGATGATATTACGACGCTGAAAACAACGCAGCAGAAGTACTGTACTACCTGTGGTATGCCATTGCTGCTAGATGGTCGATATGTCCCCGTGAAGCTACTGGGAAGGGGGGGATTTGGAGCAGCCTTTTTGGCACGCGATCGCCGAATACCGGGAATGCGTCAATGCGTAGTTAAGCAGTTTCAACCTGCGGGAAATTTAACCTTAAATCAACTGCAACAAGCACAGTTGATGTTTGAGAGAGAGGCAGAAGTTTTATCACAACTTGGTAACGATCACGAGCAAATCCCTGACTTGTTTGCTTTCTTCCCAGTGATAGTTAATGGTTTGCAACCAGGACAGCAAGACCAGTTTTTTTACTTGGTACAAGAATACATTGATGGGCAAAACTTAGAGGAAGAATTAGTTCAACAAGGCAAATTTTCTGAGCAACAAGTGTTGGAGGTGCTGCAAGAAATCCTGAAGGTGCTAAAGTTTGTCCATCATAGAGGCATTATCCACAGAGATATTAAACCCTCTAACATCATGCGCCGTCGTGATGGGAAACTTTTTCTACTAGATTTTGGCGCAGTTAAGCAAGTAACAAATGTTGCACTTGGTTCTGCTGCTTCTTCCACAGGAATTTATTCTATGGGATTTGCACCGCCAGAGCAGATGGCTGGGGGTCAAGTGTTTCCATCTACGGATTTATACGCTTTGGCTGTGACTCTTATTACTTTGTTGACAAATCAAGAAGCAATTCAATTATTTGATGCCTATAGCAACCAGTGGAAATGGCGAACCCAAGTGACTGTCAGCCCTCGCCTTGCTGACATTTTAGATAAGATGCTGCTACCTGCTGCCAATCAGCGCTTCCAGTCAGCCCAAGAGGTTTTAGATGCACTGAACTCACAGGCGGCTCAGGCTTCTACACAACTTAATTCGCCTTCTGTAACACTTCCGCCACAACCACCCAGTTCTAGTCCCGTCGTCCCCCGCCGTTCACCAACTCAACCAGCGTTCTCGACAGTGGAATTGTTGGGTGGGGCGGCATTTAGTGGATTTGAAGGGGCATTGATAGCGATCGCTCTCTTCAGTCTAGTAAAATTACCAATAGTTAGTTTCACTGTTGCATGTGTAATTTTGGGGATACTGATATTTGCCCAAACCAGGCGGTGGATTGAAAAGTTCGATTTATTAATTATTCCAACAATTAGTTTTGCGATTATTTTTTTTCTGCCCTTTTTACAAGGGGGGCTTGGCATTCAAGTAGTAGTTTTTTTAGCAGTTGGAGCAGGTTTAGTAGCGATTTCCCTAACAGCCGTATTTCGACTTATTTATAAATTATTATCTCTAATACTTTAAAAATTGCTGCTAACAGCCACCTATGTCTCAAAAAAATGAAACACTTAGTCTTTTCTTAGCCGTTGTCATCACCATTGGTTTAATCTTTGGTGGCTTATGGTTTTTTATGGAACGGTGGGCACAACTAAATGGAACTGTTGCTAAACCTTCGGGGAGTAGCAACACAGATAATTCCACAAAGCAGTTTGTCAACAACAGATGTAACGTGCCAAATCTCCCACAGGGAACATTCAACTATGGTGGTAGCACAAGCTGGGCACCCATCCGTAAAGACGTAGACTCCGTATTAGAAAGCCTGTGCCCTCAATTTACTTTACGCTATACTCAACCTCCTTCAGGTCAAGCAGGATCTGCAACTGGTATTCGGATGTTGATAGATAATCAACTAGCTTTTTCTCAATCTTCTCGCTCAGTTAAAGCTGAAGAAAATGCCGAAGCTAAACAAAAAGGATTTAGTTTGAAAGAAATTCCGGTTGCGATTGATGGAATTGCGATCGCAGTTAACCACAATCTGAATATCCCTGGTTTAACTGTCGCCCAACTCAAAGACATCTACACTGGCAAGATTACTAATTGGCAACAGGTGGGTGGCCCAAATTTACCAATTACAGTCTACTCTCGCAGTCAAGAAGCTGGGGGTACAGTGGAGTTCTTTGTCGAAAATGTTTTAAATAAAGAAAAATTTGGTGCCAACGTTAGTTATATTGGCACGACCACAGAAGCAGTACGAAAAGTAGCGGTGAATAGTGGCGCAATTTACTATGCTTCTGCCCCAGAGGTTGTACCCCAGTGTACAATTAAGTCCCTACCGCTAGGGCGAACAAGCGGTCAATTTGTGCCACCCTACCAAGAACCCTTTGTACCTCAATCTGAATGTCCCAGTAAGCGTAATCAGTTGAATAATCAAGCGTTTCGTAGTGGAGACTATGCAATTACCCGCAATTTATTTGTAATAGTTAAACAGAATGGTCAAACAGATCAGCAAGCAGGTGTTGCTTATGCAAATTGGCTGCTGACACCTCAGAGTCAAGAACTGATCGAAAAAGCTGGATTTGTCAGAATTAAATGATCAAAGCGGTTAGATTTAGCTAAATAATCAAATAATAAACATTTTTTATTTATTTAAATTAGTTCATGTCGCAAAAGAATGAAACCACAATTTTAGCTTTGGCCCTGCTGCTGACAGTTGGCATAGTTGGCGGTGGATTTTGGTGGTTTACTAAAGGCTCTGGGGTCAAAATTGATAATAATACCATCATTCCAGGTTCGGAAGCAGGCAGCAATCCATCCGTACAAGACCGGATTAGTTTTGGTGAAAAATCCTTTACTTTGGGTGAAATTTCTCCAGTTAAAAAAGAAGGAGTACAGGCGATCGCGGCTAAAAGTTATAATAAAGCGATCGCTAATTTCACAGCTGCCCTAAAACTCAACCGTAACGATCCAGAAGCATTAATCTTTCTTAACAATGCCCGTATCGGTTCTTCCAAGAGCTACACAATTGTGGCTTCTGTACCATTCGGCACTGACCCCAATGCTTCTTTAGAAATTTTACGTGGCATCGCCCAAGCCCAAAATGAAATTAACACCTCTGGGGGAGTCAAGGGAGTGCCGTTGAGGGTGGGGATAGCTAACGACGATGACAATCCAGAAATAGCCAAGCAAATCGCTTCTAACCTAGTCAGCAATTCAGAAGTATTAGGTGTAGTTGGGCCGAATACTAGCGATTCCACTTTAGCCGCAGGTACTATTTATACTTCTGGACAACTTGTAGCAATTTCCCCTACCAGTACATCTGTAAAAATTTCTAACTTTAGCCGCTACGTTTTTCGCACGGTTCCCAGTGATTTTATGGCTGCTAGAAGTTTA
The DNA here is from genome assembly GCF_020829495.1 of Nostoc favosum CHAB5714. Lineage (GTDB taxonomy): Bacteria > Cyanobacteriota > Cyanobacteriia > Cyanobacteriales > Nostocaceae > Nostoc > Nostoc favosum. The sequence goes on from NZ_JAIVFQ010000047.1 coordinate 11,958, forward strand.
GCCAACTATATGGTGAGAACCTTGCAGAAAAAAAATGCAGTGGTTTTCTTTAATTCTCAGAGTAACTATAGCCAGTCTTTAAAGTCGGAGTTTGTCTCATCTGTTTCCCTAGAGGGTGGACAAGTATCTAGCGAATTTGATTTGTCTCAGGTGGATTTTAGTGCGGCTAAAAGTATAGAACAAGCAACTAAGCAAGGTGCAGAAGTGTTGATGTTAGCTGCTAACACTGAAACTCTCGATAAAGCGCTGCAAGTAATTCAGATTAACCAGAAAAAGTTAACTCTGCTGGCGGGAGATGATGTTTACACCACTAAAACTTTAGAAATTGGCAGAGAACAAGCTGTGGGGATGGTATTGGCAGTTCCCTGGCATATTGAGGGCGATCCTAAGTCAGATTTTCCTCAGAAATCCCGGCAGTTATGGGGCGGTGATGTGAGTTGGCGAAGTGCCCTCAGCTATGATGCCACTGTTGCTCTAATTGCGGCTTTAGGACGCAACCCCACACGTTCTGGAGTCCAACAAGCACTCTTATCCTCTGACTTTTCTGCCACCGGCGCTTCTGGTACAATTCGGTTTTTAGCATCAGGCGATCGCAATGCGCCAGTCCAACTTGTAAAAATTGTTCCTGGTTCCCGTTCTCGCACGGGTTATGACTTTGAACCAGTCCGATAATCAGCAATAAAAAATTAAAAATTAACCAATAGTTAACCTAAAAAAACTCTCAACATGAGAAATTGAGTTTTATGGGCAAAAATCTTAGTGTCAACTAGTAGTGTGTCAAGCTAGTTTTGATGGTTTGTAGTAAGCACTTTAGTGCTTAGAAAATTAGGACTAAAGTCCTGACTACGAACTTGCTTACCCATCAATTTAAACTTGACAGACTACTAGCAACTTCTCTTCACAAACACTCAAGCCTTGAGAAAAGAGACGAATAATCCAGGTGAAATTATTATACCTTCGCTTCTAAAGTAGTCAGAAGTTAGGATTTGTCAGAATTCGCCAACAAAACCCCCGTCCTCCAAATACAATCTCAAGTAGCAAGCACCTATCAAGTCAAGCACTTATATTGAATGGACGCGCGGGTAATTATACTATGTCCCAAAAAAATGAAACAACTATTCTTGTATTATCCATCCTAATCACCGTCGGGCTAATAGCTGGCGGTTTTTGGTGGTTTACTAAAAAGTCTGGTGTTAACCTAAATACAATTAATTCTGCTAACACCAAAACGCCCCAAGCTGCATCAGAACAGCCTAGTGGCAATACTTTCACTTCAGTACAGGATGTTCCTACAGGATTATTCAATTACGGTGGCAGTACATCTTGGGCACCGATTCGGCTGGTAGTTGATCCAGCAATTCAAGCGGCGCGGCCAGAACTTCGGCTGCGCTATGTAGAACCTAGTAATGCATCTCCTGGTTCTGGTACTGGCATTCAATCTCTAATAGACGGTCAACTAGCCTTTGCCCAGTCCTCTCGACCAGTTCTAGATCCAGAGTTAAGCCGTGCCCAGCAGCGTGGGTTCACTTTAAAACAAATTCCTGTGGCAATTGATGGTTTAGCAGTCGCAGTTAACCCCAACCTGAATATCTCAGGACTAACGGTAGACCAGTTAAAGTCAATTTACACAGGCAAAATCAATAATTGGAGCCAGGTGGGTGGCCCCAATATCCCGATTAAGCCCTATTCCCGCCGCATTGCTGATGGCGGTACGGTCGAACTTTTTCTGCAAGATATCTTGGGTGGTCAACCTTTTAGTTCCAATGTGGAATTTATCTCCACAACCACCCAAGCCTTGCAAAAATTGGCTGGTAGTCCTGGTAGCATCTACTACGCTTCTGCCCCAGAGGTGATTCCTCAATGCTCAATCAAAGCCTTGCCGTTGGGGCGAACGCAAGGGCAATACATTGCTCCATACCAAGAACCATCTGTCCTCCCGTCCGAATGTCCTGGTAAACGAAACAAATTGAACATTGAGGCTTTCCAATCAGGAAAATACCCGATTACCCGCAATCTGTTTGTGGTGGTCAAACAGAATGGTCAGACTGAGCAGCAAGCAGGTGTCGCTTACGCCAACTTACTGCTGACTGAGCAGGGACAGGAACTGATTAGCCAAGCTGGGTTTGTCAAAATTCGCTGACTCTTGCGATCGTCTCCGGCGGGGCGTAGCCCATCGCACTCAAGACAGAGTGGCGGAAATCGCCGCTCTGAACTGTGCTTTAACCAGCTCTATTAATCGACTCTGCTGGCAAGCAAATGAGATTATCGCCTTGAGTCAGGATTAAGCCACGTTGACGCAGCTTACCCATCAAGCGGGTGACGGTAACACGAGTGGAACCAATCGCACTACCAATTTGGGCATGGGTAAGGGGGAAGGGCAGACAATAACCGCGAATCACATCAGGATCAGTGTCGCTCATTGCTGGCTCTCCATATTCCTCAATTAACAATGTGAGAAATCCTAAGAGTCGGTCAATTGTGCGGCGTTGTCCCAAGGCACTCAGCCACAGTAGCTTACGCTGGTGCTGATACCTAAAGGCATCCATAACTTCGCGCCGGAAGTGAGGCCAGTTGTCTAAATCGTGCCAGTACATCCACAACACCGCAGTTTGGTCAACATGGGCGTAAGACTGGAGTGTAAATGGTGATTGAGCAACAATTTCAAATGGCTGTCCCGCTCCCACAAAACCCAAGAACGCTTCTTCTGGGGTTCTGTTAATTCGTCGAGACGTTAGCTGGCTGGCAGTCGCACTAACTTGGGCGGTTCCTACCATACGGATCGCACCCCTTTGCACCAAATATAGCAATCCAGGCCGGGCTGGAATGCGCTCATCTTTGCTAAAGGTACGGCAGCGATAGTGTTCTTGAGCCCAGTCAAGAATGCGTTGCCAAGTTAAAAAAGGCCGTGATGCCTCAGAAAAGGAGGATGGAGATTGCATAGGTAACAAAGAGCGTTCGGCTGAAGACAAAGACGTAAATAAAAGGGTGCAAGGAGTGTCTTTGTGTTGGCGAGGCAGGCTTAACGCCTAACAGCGCCAGCCAATACAAAGAATAGAAAGCAAATTACTCTCTACTCTTTTGTTATACTTCCTACTGTACAATGATGGTAGTAAAGTTTACTTACTATTCATCGATTATTCATCAAATTTTATCCTCTTCTCATTTTTCTTTATCTAAATTAAATTTATACCGCAAGATAGATGACAGAAAAGTAACAAATATATCTTACATGATGATTTAAATAATATTACGTGCATTATAAATTACAAGTTAGCAACTATACGTCAATCAAACAGTTAGTGTACAGTTATTTAATAAAATCACTAAGCATTAATACTTATAAAGCGGAAAATAGGTGCATAAAAAATGAAAAAATTCATCTACATAAAGGTAGAGATGATCATATAATTTTATACACCTCAAATGTGTCTCTGGGACTATCAAAATCTCAGAATCGAAAAGCGATGGAGCTTGCCAGTGCGATCGCCTCAGATATATCAGGGATTTGTGGCGACGTTTTTAGCATCCAAATAGTTCCCCCTGGTTTGATACATTTTGAATTAACTCACTCAACCTTAGCGACTTGGTTACAAAGTCTCGTAGAGGGGAGTGGGGGAGATGAGGGAGCAGGGGAGGCAGGGGAGGATGAGGGAGACAAGGCGAATAACCAATGCCCAATGCCCAATGCCCAATGCCCAATGCCCAATTTGTTTACTGTTCAATATGCCCATGCACGCTGCTGTTCGCTAGTGCTTCTGGCTCATCGAGAGGGATTAATTAAACTTAGAGAACCAGTTCCAAATACTAGTCCAGCTTTTTGGAGTGTTATCTCTCCTAACCCTTTACCTTGGCTTAATTGTGACGGAACACTGCGGCTAAATCACCCAGATGAGCGTCGTCTAATTGGTGAGTTAATACAAGTGGTAGACAACATAGAGTGCGCTGATGTTAAGGGTTCTGTGAAATGGAAAAAAGTAGCGCTGAGTTTGAGCCAAGCTTTTGAAAAGTTTTGGTCTAATTGCCGGATTTGGGGTGAGGTGAAAACTACCTCACCAGAGTTAGCCCAAGCCAGACTCGGATTGCTTATGGCTACTGGGTCAGTATTAAGATTTGTGCTAGAGGAAAACTTGGGTGTTTTTGCGCCCTTGGAGTTATAAATCGGTAATGTTGCTTAGGCAAAAATAAAAACTTTTATATATCTATTGACTCAATGCATCACCTCAGCTACATTAACAGGTGTGTGAGGAGCGAACCAGCTAGGACACCGAGACGAAACACGGCCAGTCGTCGGTGTCCTTTCTGATTTATATGGGTTGGGTTTGAAAAAGTGCCCTCATTACAGCAAAAACTTTTCAATTGCTACTGCTGCTCCGTCTTGCTCTACGCTAGGAGCTACCCACTGTGCGATCGCTTGCACTCCTGCTGGTGCGTTGCCCATAGCTACGCCAAGTCCAACATACTCCAGCATTTCCACATCATTGAAGTTATCGCCAATCGCCATGACGTTGGCCAACTGTAATCCCAGTAATTCTTCGGCTAGGTAACGCACAGCAGTTCCCTTATTCACAGAGGCGTTAGTTGCTTCAAAGAAGGTAGCAACAGATGTTGTGAGATAAAGTTCAGCAGGTGTGTACTGACGGCGCAAATTTCCCAATAGCTTGTCGATCACATCAGTGTCATCACACAAAGCGAGAATTTTTGTTGGTTCATTCGTTAAGGCTTGGCGCAAATCACCCACAGGAATCGGGGTAATATCAGAACGTTCTGCATAAATTTTGGTTTCTCTGGTTAATTCACGGACGTATAGTTGATCATTGATGTAGAAGTGGACAGATAGGAGCGATCGCAACTCAGGCTGTTCAAAATAATCGAGTAACTGGTAGGCGATTTCCCTGGAAACAGCCCAATGGCGATGAATTTTTCGGGTGATCGGATCTTGAATCCAGGCTCCTTGATAGGCCATTAATGGTAGGGTAGAGCCGATATCTTGGTGAAAGCGCAAGGCTGAACGATACATCCTACCTGTAGCGATCGCCACTTGAATTCCTCGTGCTTGCGCTGCAACAATAGCTTGCTTTACAGGTTCGCTGATGGTGTTAGAGTGTCCGGCGATCGTGCCATCTATATCCAAAACTAATAGCTTAATGTCTTTTGCAACAGCCTGATTATCAGTCAATGCCAAATGTGTGGCAGATGCTTTCTGCATAATTTCCTAGATTTTAAGTTCCAGTAAGAGGTTAACAGGCTCTAGCAGCCTGTGGTGAGTAGTAGAAAAAATTGGGTTCTCTAGTCAACACAATTTTCCTACAGTGAGGATGCTTGATTAGGGGCATACAGTTGTACGCTTCTACACCCGATTCATTATGTTGCATGGATTTTTGAAAATGGAATAACACAATTAAATTGTTAAAAACTTTGGCTAATAGTCGCAACAAAAAAACCCGATTCTCGAAAAAATCGGGGATTTTCATTTAAATTAGATTAGATAGTCTCACTGATAGATAGTATGGAAAAAACCTACCTCTTCAATAAAGTTTATGAATTGGACACCTTGAGCCAGCTTTTTTTGCGTTGTGACAACAGACAAAGCCCAGCAATTAAACCAACTCCAAGTGTGGTGGAGGGTTCAGGTACTGATTTAGCCTCTTCATAGTCATAAGTTACTGTGATACTTGCTTTGGCATAAGTATCAATATAGGATCTCATATTGCCCGATCCTGTAACTAGTGAGTCGGCTATAGCTGAGAACAAAAAGTCTATATTGCCATTACCAATTAAAGACTGCAATAATTGCGTATCAGTGAAAGTCTGGATACCAGATTGTGTGGCAGTTAAGTTAGAAAGAGTCTTTCCAGATGTGCCACCATAATCAGTGATGTTATCGTATCTGGCAACTTGGTAACTGGAAGTATATTGTGGATTCAGTCCCAATAATAACTGATTATTTAGTTGTAAGCTCAATTGACTGCCAAGATTTACTGTGGCTTTACTTTGGGTTGGACTTCTATTTTCAAAACCTGCATTACCAAGTATGTCACCAGTAAATTCTATCTTTACACCTTGGAGTGTGCCGAGAGATGAGTTAAATTTTTGAATGCTCAAAGGTGCATCAATGATATCTGTAAACTCGTAATTAGTGGAACTAGTGTACGAGAGAGAAGCTGCATTAGCTACTCCAGAAGTTGCAACAATTCCTGCCAAAGTTGCGGCAGCAGCTAGAGTGTTGAATAGTTTTGTTGTCATGATGGAAGATGCTTTTCTGAAACGAATTATTACAGGATTGCTAACTTATTTTTAACTCTGAAATTTGGGTTATAGGCTGGATAAATACACGTAAACTAGTGTAAATTTTCCATGTTCAAATTCTTCGATAAATATACCTTTGTGTGGGTTTATATAAAGTTTTGTTAAGGTGAAGAAGCTTTGTAGGCTTTATATAAGGGTAATTATGTGGCGAATGTTTCTTTCTACTGACGTACTTATGCCTGCCAAAAGTTGGTTCTACTCGGCTTCCGTACTAAAGCTGCAAATGCGTAGACGTTATGTAGTTTATAATTATACTTGTGAAGAATTGCTACGTAAAAACTGCGCTATTATCGCCAAAGCCAAACTGCATTAGCATCTGAAATTGCTAACTATGTGACAAAGCTTCTGGCTAAAATAGGGCTATGTCTGAAATCACTTCTGTAACTGCAACACGCCCCACGTTCATCCTCGTAGATGGACACTCCCTGGCTTATCGTTCATACTTTGCTTTCGCCAAAGGGCGAGATGGAGGACTGCGTACCAAAACGGGGATTCCTACCAGTATATGTTTTGGTTTTGTTAAGTGCCTGCTGGAGGTAATGGCAACACAACAGCCCCAAGCAATGGCGATCGCTTTTGATTTGGGTGAGGCCACTTTTCGCCACGAAGCTGACGATACTTATAAAGCTGATCGCAAAGAAACGCCAGAAGACTTCATTCCCGACTTAGCAAACCTGCATGAGTTGCTCAATGGCTTCAATCTACCAATTTTCACTGCCCCTGGTTACGAGGCAGATGATGTTTTGGGAACCTTAGCACAGCAAGTAACTGCTGCTGGGTATAGGGTGAAGATTCTCACTGGCGATCGCGATTTATTTCAATTGATCGACTCTGACAAAGAAATCACTGTTCTGAATTTTAGTCCAGATGCCCTAAAACGCTCTACAAATAGCATCACGGAATTTGAAGCAGAACAAGTCAAAGAGAAGATGGGCGTTTTACCTTCACAAATTGTCGATTTTAAAGCTCTTTGTGGTGATAAATCAGATAATATTCCTGGTGTCAAGGGAATTGGCGAAAAGACAGCAGTGCAGCTGTTAAATACTTATGGTTCACTTGATAATATTTATGCTGCCTTAGATGAAATTAAAGGCGCAACTCAGAAAAAACTGGCAACGGGTAAAGAAGATGCTGAAAAGTCTCGCTATTTGGCAACCATAGTTTTAGATGTTGCTATAGAATTTGATTTAGAAAATTGCAAGTTAAAAGGGTTTGATACAAACGTCTTATCACCAATTTTAGAAAAATTAGAATTCAAGTCTTTTTTAGGCAAAATCAACGACTTACAGCAACGTTTTGGTGGCAAATTTCAAGACAAACAAGAAGCCAAAACAGAGGCAATCAATCCCAATACTAACTCAGAATTAAGGGATGATGAAGATAATGATTTGTGGTTTTTCAGTGCTAGTGATACAGCCGCAGTTACACAACAATCTACTTCCCCAATTACACCACGCATCATCAACACTGAAGCAAAATTAACTGAGTTGGTGAAACTTTTGCAAAAATTCACTAACCCAGAAACTCCCGTTGCTTGGGACACTGAAACCACCGATTTAGAACCAAGAGATGCTGAGTTAGTAGGAATTGGTTGCTGTTGGGGAACGGAACCAGATGAAGTAGCTTATATTCCTGTGGGGCACAAAACTGGGGAAAATTTGCATAAAGATTTGGTGCTAGAAACTTTACGCCCAATTCTCGAAAGTGCTGATTATCCCAAAGCTCTGCAAAATGCCAAATTTGACCGCTTAGTTCTAAAGTGTCAAGGAATTAATTTGGCGGGAGTAGTGTTTGATCCCATGCTGGCAAGTTACATTCTAAATCCCGATTCAAGTCATAATTTGATGGATTTGTCGCAGCGATATTTGGGATTGATAGCAAAAAGTTATTTGGATTTAGTTCCTAAAGGCAAAACCATCGCTGATATAGATATTCCTGCCGTAGCAGATTACTGCGGTATGGATGCTTATTCTACCTTTGGCTTAGTGCCGAAATTGCGTGAAGAACTGGATAAAATTCCAACTTTGTCTAAGCTATTAGTGGAAGTGGAACAGCCACTAGAAGCGGTTTTAGCCGAAATGGAATACACGGGTGTCCGTATTAATTCGGCTTATTTACAAGAACTTTCGCAGCATTTAGAAACTGAGTTAGCCAGGTTGAAAGAGGAAGCAACTGAAATAGCTGGGGAAAATTTTAACTTGGGTTCTCCGAAGCAATTGAGCCAAATTTTGTTTGAAAAGTTGGGGTTAAGCACTAGACATTCTCGTAAAATTCAAACGGGCTTCTCTACAGATGCAGCAACGCTGGAAAGACTTCAAGAAGATGATAACACTGGATTTGTTGAGGCGATAATTGAGTATCGTACTCTATCTAAATTAAAGTCTACTTATGTTGATGCATTACCTGCATTGGTGCGTCCAGAGACACAGCGAGTGCATACTGATTTTAATCAAGCAGCAACATCAACTGGTAGGTTATCTTCTTCTAATCCGAATTTGCAAAATATCCCCATTCGTACAGCTTTTAGTCGCCAAATTCGGAAGGCGTTTTTGCCAGAATCGGGTTGGTTAATGGTGGCTGCTGATTACTCACAAATTGAATTGCGGATTTTGGCTCATTTGAGTCAAGAGCCGATATTAGTACAAGCATATCAGCAAAATGAAGATGTTCACACTGTTACGGCGCGGTTAGTGTTTGAAAAAGAAAATATAACCTCAGAAGAACGAGGGATAGCAAAAACTATCAATTTTGGCGTGATTTATGGAATGGGTTCTCTAAGGTTTTCGCGCTCAACTGGGATAGATAAGACCGTTGCCAATGAGTTCATTAAGCGGTTTAATGAACGGTATCCGAAAGTATTTGCATATTTGGAGCGAGTGAAAAAAGAAGCGATCGCTCTTGGTTATGTAGAAACTATTTTCGGTCGCCGTCGTTATTTTGACTTTACTAATAACAGTTTACGCAAATTAAAAGGCAGCAACCCAGAAGATATTGATCTGAGTAAATTGAAAAATTTGGGTGCTTATGATGCAGGTTTACTACGCTCTGCTGCTAATGCACCAATTCAAGGTTCCAATGCTGATATTATCAAAATTGCAATGGTGAGATTGCATGAGGTTTTGAAGAACTATCAGGCGCGTTTGTTGTTGCAAGTTCACGATGAATTAGTGTTTGAAATTCCCCCTCATGAATGGGAAGAATTACAACCACAAATTAAGTCGGTGATGGAAAACGCAGTCCAGTTGAGTGTGCCGTTGCTGGTGGATGCGCGTGTGGGTGAAAATTGGATGGAGACGAAGTAAGGGATTTCTAAAAAATAAATTATCTAAGAAGACGAACCACAGAGGCGCAGAGAGCGCAAAGAAAGGAAGATGAGAGAGGATTGTTGTATAAGATTTTTGGATGTTTTTTAATTTGGAAGTCCCTAAGTTGAACTTTGAGCAGACTTTTAGCTAGAAAAGTGTCAATCAGTTTAGTTGAAAATTTAAAACTCTGATTTATATCAAGTTGATAAAATAATCAAGAGTCAAAAGTATCGACTCTTGATGATGGAGTAGGCAATAGTTAAGAATTAACCGCCACGCTTCAGTGCTACTTCTACCTGCTGTAACTCCTTCTCTAAACGATTTTTGAGTTTTTCGGGTACGGCACGATTTGGGTAAGAACTGTAGTGTCCAGCCAGGGAGTTGAGGGCTGTTCGCATGGTTGTAAAGGAGCCAAGACCAGAAACAGAGTTAACTCGCTGATAGCGAGCTGAAAAGTCATTAATTTTTTGACGTGCTTCTGCTTGAACTGCTGCTTTTTCTGGTGAATCTTGTGATATATCCAGAGCTTGTCTCATAACATTGACCACAGCTAAGGTGTCTTGGCGATAATCCCCAGTCAAACTATCTGGACTGCCAGAACAGCCCATTAAGCCGATAGATACAACCAAAACCAGCGCAAGCAAACGCGACCAATAGCGCTTCATATGCATTAAGTAAAAGAATACGTAAATCAACGTCCATCGTATCTTGGATTGGTAACTTGGGGAATGGGGAGTGGGGAGTGGGGAGTGGGGAGTGGGGGAGCAGGGGAGGATGAGGGAGATGAGGGAGATGAGGGAGACAAGGCGAATAATCAATGCCCAATGCCCAATGCCCAATGCCCAATGACTAATGACTAATGACTAATGACTTTTTGATAAAAAGTATTGCGTTGTTGGTAAGGTCTTCCTAAAGAAGCGATCGCACCTTCCAAGGTTTCCACTTCCATACACGTACCACCCAAAGCACCTGCCATTGTGGTAATATGCTCCTCCATCAATGTGCCACCGATATCGTTACAACCCCAAACTAAGGCTTCCGTTGCACCTGCAAGCCCCAGTTTTACCCAACTCTGCTGATGGTTAGGAATCCAATTACCTAAGTAAATCCGCGCCACAGCGCCTAGCAGCAGTGCATCACTCAAAACTGGTTGATCGCGTCCGACACGGCGACGTAAGGGTTTGGGCGCTTCTTGCCCAACGAAGGGTAATAAAATAAACTCTGTGATCCTTGCTGGATATCCCTGATTAATGGCGGTTTTTTGGAGCGATCGCAATTTTTCTAAATGCCCGATTTGCTGTTCGTGGGTTTCAATATGTCCAGATAACATGGTGCTGGTGGTATGCAAGCCTAATTTGTGAGCGGTGCTGACAATTTCTAGCCAAGTGGCTGTGTTAATCTTCTCTGGACACAATATCCGCCTTACTTCATCGTCTAACACTTCAGCTGCTGTTCCCGGCATTGAGCCAACACCAGCATCGCGCAAAGCAGCAATGACATCAGCATACCCAAGTCCGTCAAGTCTGGCGATAAATTCCACTTCTTGGGGAGAAAAAGCATGTAAATGTATCTGGGGAAATTCCTGTTTGATGGTTTCTACAACCTTGAGATAATAGGGCAAAGATTTACCATTTATCTGTGCTTGTGGATTTAATCCGCCCTGCATACAGATTTCCGTCGCACCCCGTTGCACTGCATCTGTCGCTTTTTCCAAAATTTGCGCCGAATCTAACCAGTATGCACCAACATCACCATCATCTCGACGGAAAGCACAAAAACTACAGTGCTGCTCACAAATATTAGTAAAGTTGATATTACGATTAATTACATAAGTAACCGTATCGCCTGCTTGAGTGTGGCGGAGTGTATCGGATGTAGCACGTATAGCTGCGATCGCCTCCGGGTCAGTTTGTTGTAACAACACCACTCCCTCTTCGAGGGATAAGTCGTATCCCATCAAGGCACGGTCAAGAATTTTTTCAACAGTAATTTTTGTCAGCATTACTTTCTTAACTTCTGAGTAAATCTTAATTTTATGCTCTTGGAAATAATAAAATTCTACTTAATAAATACACCAAGCTCAGAAGAATCTCAGTCATATAAAATTTAGCTGCTTTTCTGTTCTAGCCGCCACAGCCTACTATACTGGAAAACCTCGACTAGTTTGTATTTATTCTCAAGCTCATATCTCAATTCTTTAGAAGGATTATAAAAAAATACCTCACTGAAACTGTCAGGAATATTTGGCATACTTGGTTCAATTACCAATTGCATCTGCACTTGAGTATCTAACAGATTAATTAGAGACATTATATCCCCAATATTTAGAGAATAATTACTACTAATTAATAGTGGCTTATTAGCTTTATTGATGATGCGAGCTATTTGAGGATTGGCATGGCTGCTTTTATTCCACCATGTCTCGGCTTGAGAACTGACGGCACAAGATACAACTCCACTGGAAATTACTACTACCATTACTAATTGCCAAAATTTGCGGGCTATTAACTTAGAAGAAATAATTTGACCCGCCAGCAAGTAAGCAACAGCTAGCTGAACGCCTACATAAGACGGAATGACATATCTAGCTCGCAGGCTGACCTTACCTCCAATAATCAAATCAGGCAATATGAGAGCTAAAGCAGGTACTCCACTTAAGATAAAAACAAATAACCAAACTCGTGTTCCTGCTTGACGATAAAGAAATAAGAATGAGTATATTACCAAGATTAGTAGTAAGGGAATTAAAAATCGACCCCAGCGCAAAACTGGCAAATTCAAATCTGGAAAAAATGGTTCGTAGCGCCAAAAATCAGCAAATAAATAGCTAATATTGCTAATCCAACCAGAAACCAAAGCTGACACAGATTGCCTGGCTTGAGCGCTGGTTGTTGTGCGGTGAATTTCAGACAAGCTATTAATAACAGTTAAAATCCAAGGAACGAAAGCTAAAAACCCGACACTAGTTGCTATTAGATAAGCTTTAACCGTTTTGGTGAATCGAAAGCTTTCAATGGCAAATACATAAATAGCGTGGGCGATCGCTACCAACGCAGAAAACAAAAAGGTGTACAATCCTAGTGCCACTGTTACTGCATAAATCCCCCAAAGGTGCTTGCTACCCAGTCTTATTGCTCGCAGCAGTACAGCACTCCCTAGCAAAGTAGTCACCATCCACAAACTCAACTCCCTTGCCTCTTGGGCGTACAGCACATTGAAGGGCGAGACTGTTAGAAAAGCTACGCTTATCCATGCTGTTATGGGTGACTGAAATAATTCTAAGCACAGCCAATAAATGCAAGGAAAGGCTATTAAGCTAATTATGGCTGACAAGCTTCTCGTAGTCGCTACTGAATTGCCAAAAAACTGCATCCATAATCTAAGCATCACGTAATAAAGTGGAGGATGCTGGGCATCTTCCACCGCCAAAGAGTTGATTGTATTGATTAAACCTTTTTCAGAATTAGGCTGTTGATATTTTTGTATATCTCCAACAGCAAACACACGCCCATTAAACACTTGCTGAACAAATTCTGTCTTAGTGTAACCAGAAATTCTTAATGAGGTATAAGCTTCATCATGCCAGTAGACTTTTCGATCTAGATAGGCGAAGCGAAAAAATATCCCTAATATTAACAAAATAATAATTAAAAATCGTAGCCCAATAGGAGGAAAATATTTCGCAATTAATGATTGTCTGTTTATCATAGATATTTAACTATACCGTAGATTGAGGTTTCATGAAGTCAAGTAACAGAGTTTATAAAGCAGTTGTTTAGATGTTTAGAATTAATCAATTCCAAAACCGTTGCAATCATATAGATCAGCTTTTAATTAAAAATAATATAGCAATTAAGGGAGTTTGTAGTAAGGGACAAAGCCGCTTACTACAAGCCAATCCAATTTATTTGACATTGCGTAATGTAGTTTGATTTCTTCTTACCCATTTATATCATGTCCGCTTGATTGCTTATTAAACCCGAAGAACCCCACCCCGACAATCGTCGCTTTGTCTCCCCTCCCCGCTCTTCGGGAGGGGTTGGGGGTGGGGTTATTTTATTATGGGTAATTATCCGAACTTGATATAATGACTGTGGTTAGTATAACTAATTATGCGGACATGATATTACTTAATGCATATTGTTATATTGGCTGCAATTCTCACTAAAAGACTGATACAGCAGAATTCAGAATTGAGAATACAGAATTCAGGAGTAAAACACGCTTTATACCTGGATAACAGACTTAGCTTGTGTACCTCACCAACTTGAAATCTGCTGTATTACTAATTTCCCCCTGCTTGTGGTGTTCGTCGGTGCTGTATTAACAATCCAATCGCCATACCAATGCCGACAAAGGCTGTAAAGTAGAATAAACCAATCAATCGGATATAAATTGGTGGTGCGATCGCTTCAACTTCAACTTCTTGTGCTACCTTCATTGGTGCAAATTGACGGCTAGATCCTGGTAGAGGAGTTGCTTCCACCTCGATTTTGTGGGGTGAACCATCAAAAAATTGTTCTAGCCATGTTAACTTCCCTTGTTCGTCGGGAATACCTTTGTAGTCAAAGACTGTTAAATTATGTTCTGTGGCGATCGCTTTCACCTGCAACGCTACATCCCTGATAGGTTGTGCGGTTGCGCTATCTTTCACTTGTAGCGCTAAATTCGCAAGTTTTCCTACAGTTGCGTTTTTATCTCCCTCAAGGTTAATTTCCAATCCCTGAGATTTTTGAGATGATGGTGCGATAGCTTCGGTACTAGTTGAGTGGTGTTCGCTGCCATGAGCTTCGGCAACTTCTGCACTAATGTTGATAACTAATAGGGTTACTATAGCCACCACTGTTAATGCACTTAATAAAAGGCGGACTGACTGTGGTGCAATTTCTCCTTGTTGTAGTTCTTCTTGTCCGCCAATAACCCAACCACCCAATAATCCAAGTGATAGTAAAATAGCTGCAATAACAACAAAATATTTATATTTAATTGGATTTTCCCGGACATTCAGATTTAAAGTTTGCTGATATGGAGCAAAAGCATTTGCTACCAAAGGTGACACATTCACCCGCAATTGATAATTACCACGGATGGGTAACATCTGCTGAATTTCTAGCTTACCATCAGGTGCAGCGGCATCCATTTGCAGCAATTTTGTTCCCTCAACAATGGGGAAATCTGTTGTTAACCAAGGATTCCGATTAGGCGTCAGAATTTGTAAGCTAATTTTGGTATTTTCTAACGATTTACCCGCAGCATCAACAGCTTGTAACGTCAGGGTAACGGGAGATTGTGGTTTTTCTGCCTCTGCTTCAAAGGGGAGAATACGTTCTAAAGGTGGATTGGTGGAGAGTAGCACTCTAGATGTAGGAATTTGGGAACTTCCCACAAAGGAAAAAAGAACTGATAAAGTGACGCAAACAGCGCTGATAACTCCAAAAAATCGATATTTTTTCATAAAAACTTACGGTAAAGGTGAAACTAATGCACTTTTTGCAACTTAAACCTTAATAACAGTGGATGAGAATTACTTCAGATTATTACTAAGTAAAATAATTCCAGTCAAAGAATTAGTCATAAATCAGACATCATCTTAAATAAAGTTCAGGTGATGTAGAGATGTCAAAGAAACCATCTCTACAAAACCTAAAAGTTATATCCAAGCAAAAACACTGGCATGAAATCCGCGCTATTTTAGCGTCATAACTTTGTTATGTTACCTAGCAAAGCTTCATGCACCTAAAAAATCTTGGGATTATGATAATTTAGTGACATGGAACGCCTAATGTGTGGTGACGCGCTGAGTGTGCTGTGTTATGAGCCGCAGGATAGGTAGAGAACAACACAGTCCAGATAACTAAAGAAGATAGCAGCATATAGAGTGTTACCTGCATCGGCTTGGATAAAGTAATACCTGCGGTCTTCTGAAATACTGAAATATGAGAAAAAGTAGTCATTTTTGAACTCCTATAATAAATTTGGGTAATTCATCAATCAAAGGGAATTATGCTGCTTGATTGCAAAAAGATATACGATCAACTTTGTCTTTGACAAGTGTGTATCAAATGTATTGAGTAATTGGGCTTTAGTGAATACTATACTATCCTTTGAAGATCGGCTCATCATGAAGCATAAATCTCCACATAAAGTCCATACAAATAACAAAAGAATGACACATGGATTTGAATGACGGCATTTTCAAAGCTGATAACACGAAGGTAACAGATTAAATAATTCGTAATTCGTAATGACGCTCGTTCCGACGCTCGTTCCTCGCTAACGCTGCGCTATCGCTTTGCGCGTCGCTAACGTAATTCGTAATTAAGTTTTGTAATGGGGACTTAAACCCACGGAACTAGTTAAAATTTAAAATTGGTCATGTTGCCAAGCATCCAAAATTCCTTGAAATGCAATTTATGTTATCTCTAAGCCAATTAAATACGCCACAGATTAGCAACAGTTATTATATTAAAGGTGCAATTATACTCATTGTTTGTACTTAAAATACTGCTGAAGCAATAAGCATATCAGGAATAGGCATGAAACAGTTAGTTTTCTTTAAATATGATTTATACATAAAGCAAACGTATAAATACTGTTAAAATTAAAAAAAATTGGCTATACTTTTCAGGGACTGATTCTAGCTTTCTCTAGATTTAGCAACTTAACTAGCTGTTTTGAGGCGCTATAAAATTATTGACAATAATTATTAATTCCTCTAATATTTAAAAGCAATTGAAAATCTTTTGCAATTCTTTTTTGGCGCTAACCGTAACAAAATGTCATGCCCAACAACTTCGCTCTAGGTAACGGAAAACCTTGGAGCCGCCGTCAATTATTGCAGCTGGGACTAGCAGGTGCTGGAGTGACTGGTGCAGCTGGACTTTGGCAGATGCTAAATCTACAAAGTAAGTCAATGGTCAAAGTGCCACCATTCAATAGGTCAGCACCAGACGACGTTACTAACCCGATGAAGATGTTAAGGGATTTTGACTATGGGACGGTAAAGCAAGAAAATGGGCGGACTATCCGGGAATTTCAGTTAACTGCGGGTACTTCCATAATAAAACTCAATAGTGCTGTCTCTTACAACATCTGGGATTTAAACGGTCGCATACCAGGGCCAACGCTACGGGCAAAACAGGGCGATCGCATCCGGGTACTATTTCTCAACAAGGCGGGACATTCTCACTCTTTACATTTTCATGGCGTTCATCCGGCGGAAATGGATGGTGTTCGCCCAATCAGCAATGGTAGTGCCACAATTTATGAATTTGATGCTGAACCTTATGGCGTTCACTTATACCACTGCCATATTGAACCAGTCACCCGCCACATTGCCAAGGGACTGTACGGCATGTTCATCATCGATCCACCTACTCCCCGTCCGCCGGCTGATGAAATCGTACTGGTGATGGGTGGATATGACGTGAATGATGATAGCCATAATGATTATTACGCCTTCAACGGTCTGCCCCACTATTACATGCATAACCCGATTCGCATTTACAAAGATCAGTTGATTCGGCTGTATGTTCTCAACATCATTGAATACGATCCGGCGGTGACGTTTCATCTCCATGCCAACTTTTTTGATGTCTATCGCAATGGCATGAGTATGACTCCTAGCGAGAAAACTGATGTGATTACGATGGGTGTCGCAGAAAGGCACATCTTGGAATTTGCTTTTCGCTACCCAGGTAAGTATATGTTCCATCCCCATCAGGATGCGATCGCAGAAAACGGTTGCATGGGTCAATTTGAAGTACTTGCCCAGAGTAGCTCTCAAAATTCTGTTAATAAGTCCTGACAATATTATTAGTAATTCCTAATTAATTTATTAAAGTTTTAGGTAAATAGTTGATAAAAAATCTCATTACATGAGACAGTAAAATCTATGACAATGTGTCAAACAAACTAGCTTCTAGTAGTAGTTTGAAATGTTTCAATTAATACCTTTTTTAGTTGTGCGAGGAGCAAAGATGATAAAAGTTCGTTATATCTGTTTAACAGCAGCAGCAGCCTTAATAGTTACCTTGAGTTCCTGTAGTGGTACACCAACCGCAGAAAATCCATCAGCACCAGTTGCTAGCCCTCCAGCTACAGAGGCAGTAAGTAGTAACAGTCACAGTGGTCACGGTGGCAAAGAAAAAATTAACATTAACACTGCTATATTGTCAGAATTAGATAAATTTGAAGCAAAACTAGGTGTTCCGGCTTTATCGAACAAAATCCAGGCAAGTCGTCCTTATGGTAGCCCAGAAGATTTAGTTACTAAAAAAGTAATTACTCAAGAGCAGTTCGACCAAATTAAAGACCAGGTTGGTGTTCAAGAAGTGGCACTCACGGGCGAAGCAAAAGATGTTGACTATATGTCTAAATTAGGCTTAATGAAAGGGCATCTTTTGGTAGCACAAGAACTGCTGGATAAGAATCAGCCGAAACAGGCAGAACCTCATATTGGACATCCAGTTGAAGAAATTTACGTTGATGTAGAAGATCAACTTAATGAGCGCAAAGTCAAAGAATTTAAGACAACATTGGTAGGTTTGCAAGATTTAGTGAAATCTAGCCCGAAGGATAGCAAGGTTAAAACTAATTTTACTTCTTCGGTAGAAGCAGTTGATGGAGCGATCGCAGCTTTGCCAGCAGATCAACGCTCAAAACCAGGATTTGTGCTACAGGTAATTAACGAATTGCTAGATTCAGCCAACTCCGAATATGGCGCTGCGATCGCAGATGGTAAAATAACCGCGCCAATTGAGTATCAAGACTCCCGTGGTTTTGTGGTTTACGCCAATGATTTATACAAAGGAATTTCTAGTCAAGTAGCTCAAGCAGATCCCGAAGCACACAAAGCGATCGATACTAGTTTCGCTGAACTGATAAAAGTTTGGCCTTCTGCCATCCCACCAGCAAAAGCAGTCAAAACTCCTAGTGATGTTACCAAGCTAGTGAAAACCATTGAGGAAAACTCTCAAAAAGTGGCTGACAAATCTAATACCCAAGCACAGCGATAACACATTGTTTTAATGGGAAGTATATGATAAGGAGTTTAAAATAGTTAGGAGTTAGGAGTTAGGAGTTAGGAGTTAAGAGTTAAGAGTTAGGAGTTATGAATTATAAGTTAAGAGCTAGGAGTTATGAATCCCGATCTACTAACTCCTAACTACCAACTCCTCACTCCTAACTCCTAACTACCAACTCCTAACTCCTAACTCATTAAAATTCGTTACTTGAACTAACAACTGATGCAAGAACTTGACCATAAAAAGACCATTGACCTGCTGAACGCCATCATGGAATTTGAACTAGCAGGGGTAGTGCGTTATACACATTATTCTTTGATGGTGACTGGCCCTAACCGTATTCCAATTGTGGCCTTTTTCAAAGCACAGGCAAGTGAATCTTTACTTCATGCCGAACAAGTGGGAGAAATTCTCACCGGGTTAGATGGGCATCCCTCCCTGAAAATTGCCCCAATGGAAGAAACCTACCAGCATAAAGTCAAGGATATCTTGGAAGAAAGCTTATCCCACGAAAAAAAGGCATTGGATCTGTATAAAAATCTGCTCGATACTGTTACTAATGCCAGCATTTATCTTGAAGAATTCGCTCGCGGTATGATTGGGCAAGAAGAGATGCATAATCTCGAACTGAAAAAGATGCTACGCGATTTTAGTTAATAGTCATTAGTCATTGGTCATTAGTCATTAAACCTCTTGCGAAAATCCTTGATCCGCCAGGGACTCAAGTCCCAGGCTAATAGCAAAAGTCCGTTTAAACGGACTAAAATGATTGTTATTAGTCGGTTTAAACCGACTTGAGCTATTAGCCCGAAAATTTATTTTCGGGTGGATGTTCGACTTTTGCAAGAGGTCTATTAGTCAAATTCAAAGGACAAATGACTAATGGCAAAGGAGAAAAGACAAAGGATAAAAGATGGATTTTAGTACTGCTCTACCTACTTTTGTAATAACGCTCCGAGAAGGAGTGGAAGCTGCCCTTGTTGTTGGTATTGTGCTAGCTTTACTGAAAAAAGCTAAACAATCCCGACTCAACTCTTGGGTATATGCTGGTGTCGGCGTTGGTATTGTCGTCAGTGCCTTAATAGGCGTGCTATTCAGTTGGATAATTCAAATACTGGGAGCAGCGAACCCTCAATACACCACCGTAGTTGAGCCAGCGTTGGAGGGTGTGTTTAGTGTGTTAGCGATCGCAATGCTCAGTTGGATGCTAATCTGGATGACTAAACAAGCCAGATTCATGAAAGCTACAGTTGAGGGAGCAGTTACACAAGCACTGACACAAAACTCAAATGCTGGTTGGGGTGTTTTTACTTTAATTTTAATTGCCGTTGTCCGAGAAGGCTTTGAAACTGTTCTGTTCGTTGCTGCTAATTTTCAACAGGGATTAATGCCAGCATTGGGTGCTATTGGTGGTTTGGTAACGGCATCTGCCATTGGGGTGCTGCTATTTAAATGGGGTGTCAAAATTAACATCCGTCAGTTTTTCCAAGTAATGGGCATTTTATTAGTGTTAATTGTTGCTGGGTTAGTAGTTTCAGCTTTGAAACATTTTGATGACGCTGTAGCTAACCTTGCCCTTAGCAGTCGCGCCACAGAAAGCCTTTGTTTCTATTACGAACGTTTTACAAAAGTCCATTCCTGTATTTTGGGGCCAATAGTTTCAAATACTTCCACAATCTTGCCTGACGAACAGTTTCCTGGCATTATCCTCAAATCTTTATTTGGTTACAGAGACAATCTCTATCTTGTGCAAGCAGTGGGATATGTGGCATTTTTACTCACTATTGGAGGACTGTATTTCCGCAGCCTTGGAGGTGCTTCTCCTGAAGGTAAAAAGAATATCCCCTTTGGTCAAAAACCAATTAGTTCTACAAAGGATTAAAAGCACAGTTAATTTTATATTTTTTTCCTCCTTCCCAGTCTTAGGCTGGGAATGCCTATTTGGGGGGCTGTCGCCCAATACAGTTCAGTTAAGCTTTTTTTCTCCCCCTGCTTCCTCTGCCTCCCCTGCTCCCCCTGCCTGCCTTAACAGATAAATTTGCTTAACTGAACCGTATTGCGATAGCGAAGCGTTAGCGAGTCCGCGAGCGTCATAGCCCGTCGTAGACATCGCATCTGGTAATTTTAAGAGCGATCGCATTAAAAATTATTGAAAAATTGAGCGCTTCTTGACAAAAGCCTGATTAGTAATCACAATGTAATTACAATCAAGGATAAGTATCCTCATGGGGACAGCAATTAGAACCCGTATTGTTAAAATCGGGAATTCTCAAGGTATCCGCATTCCTAAACTTCTGCTGGAACAAAGTGGTATTGGTGAAGAGGTGGAAATTGAAATTCAAGATTGTCACCTAATTGTCCGTGCTGCTTCTCAATCGCGTAAGGGGTGGGAGGAAGCATTTGCAACAATGGCAAAGCAACACGACGATGCACTGCTCGATGATGGCGTAACTACAGAGTGGGAGCATCTAGAGTGGGAGTGGTAGTCAATCGATTTGATGTGTTTTTGGTTAACCTCGACCCAACGATTGGCAGTGAGATTCAGAAGACAAGACCCTGTGTAGTAATTTCACCAGATGAGATGAATAAATATATTGCCACGGTTATTGTTGCTCCGATGACAACTAAAGGACAGTCTTATCCGACTCGTGTTGCTTGTCAGTTTCAGGGCAAGGATGGGCAAATCGTTCTAGATCAAATTCGTACAGTTGACAAAACTCGATTAGTCAAAAAGCTAGGTCAGATTGACTCTGATAAACAAAAAGCAGTTTTAGATACCTTAGCTGAAATGTTTGCCGAATAATATGTCTAATAATCCTATACACCGGATGGTTATGAGATTCCACGGTAATGGTTATACCAATTCTCTATGAATACGAATTATATAATATCTCTGGTTATCTTCAACATCTGGTTTCCACCAGGCTGTAGTTCGTATTCAACCGTTTCAATATCTATCTTGTAACCCCTTGAAATGTAATATTTTACTATTTCATCTAAATGTTGTGAATGTTTCCACATTAAAGTTATGAGGGGAAATATTCGGACTTCTTTAGCAATACGCAGCATCTCACCTACAGAATTTAGGTGAAAATCGTAATTGAGATGGTCTGAATATAAAAACAATAGATGTGAACAAAGGGCTATGTCAAATTCTTGATTTTTAAATGCTAACTTTGGCAATTCACCGACTGTGTATCTATTGGACTTTTTACCAATTTCATAATCAGACAGAAATTCTTGAATAACTTTCACTCGATTGTGTCGCAAATCATCTGGAGATTTATGATAGCTCCATACCCAATCATTCGATGTAGCCTTGACTTGGTTAATGATGTTATCTACCACTTCATTAAATCTTTGCAATATCTCATCACCGGAAAATTGGTAGAGTGGATCAACAGAAACTACACTTTTACCCTGACGTGTCATTTCTGCATTAAAGCTTGCCGGGCCATCCCCAATCCCAACAATTCTTTTATTTAAATCTGCATTTGTTAAATTGAATATTTTTATATATTCATCCATTGACCTTCCAAAAGGAACTACTTTATCTAGAACCATTGCCATATAATTTACCTCGTCAATAGACTGATTAAACAGCGATAATAGCATCAAAATATTTTATTCACTGCGAGACGGCAATCATTGAGAAGCACGTCAAGTTCTTTTACAACTTTCAAGGGATTTCTACCTCTAAACACAGCAGTCATTGCAGCTTCATAAGGATTTCTACCTGTTTTTTTGACAGCAGCTATTGCAGCTTGATTTGATAATCCTCGGACACTAACTAGCCATGCCGCTAACACATGTCCAGTACGTCCAATTCCACCAGAGCAATGTACAACGACTTTCTCATTTTGTTTATCTGCTTCTATTAAGAAAGGAAGTATTTTCTGTGTGAGGGTTTCTAAATCACAGAGATGGAAATCTGCGATTGGTGCCCAAGAAACTAGTTGATTACCAAATTCCTGTTTGTAGGTGTCCAGAAGATTAGAGTAAGAAGCTAGCTGTTGATTAGGAAGAAGGCAACAAACCCGCTTGATATCTTGGCACTTCATGAATTGTATTGATAACACCACATCTTTACGCAATTTGAGATTTTGAATGCGAGTATCTTTGTCGGGTGGCACATCCCCTTGAGCAAATGGAATCTGCTTAAAGTTAGCAGCCAGATATTCTGCTAATGCATCTTGCTCCGAACCATCAGCAGCAAAGGTGGCTAAACCTGTGCGTTTGCTTTTATCAGCATCTTGTCAAATCAACCCGTTCTCTTTTGGCAAAAGGATAGCCATCACCACCAGTTGCGAGAAAGTTAAGGGTAACAGTGCGGAAGACCCGATTAGAGTCACCCACTAACTCTGCATTTTTAACCACGACATCAATAATTTTGCCTTTTCCATCTTTGATAGCAAGGGACTTGACACGCTTCCCGGCTGGCAAATCTGGGTCAAAGCTAAAGACTAATCCCGCTACTTGGGGAAAACTGCCAGGGGTAGCACCGGGTGCGATCGCTGCTACACTGTGTTCAATCACCGCCAGTAATTCCCCAGCATTCAGAGTAACTAAAGTCAAGCCGTTGTTGAAACGCAGAGCATTTGTGATATCAAGTTGGGAAATTTCTTTTGCTTTCTTACCTGCCACAGGATTTGCTTGAGGTGGCAGTTTGATAACATCCTGTGAGCGAGTCGAACCTGCGGGAAAGGTATAGATACCGATATTGTCACGGATACCACCACCATTTTTGATAGAAATGACAGTTTTAGGATCATATCGCTTGGCGATCGCTAAATTAGCTTCGGCTGTCAAATTCCCTAAATTGGTTTCTTGTGTGCGGACATCACCCCGCCAGCCGTTGAGGAAAACGTTGGTTTTCCCGAAAATCTGACCATCTTGGGCAATAATTACTTTTTTAAGTGCCTCTGTAATGGCGACAACTTTCGGGTCAGGTTTCGCACCTACAGCAGCTACACCTTTGGAATCAGTAGCATAAGCACCACTGATTTTGGAGTCAATACTAAACGGAATAATCACTCCATTGGCATCAAAGTTAACTACTAGACGACCAACATAGCGATAGTTTCCATCAGTATTAACTACGGCTATCGGATTACCATCTGCTGCTTTTTTGAGGATTGGGTAAGTTCCAGCAGATTTATCACCCACTCGCAGACGGTCTGTTTTGTCGGCTAATAAGGTATTGGAACCACCAGCAACAATAATATCTACTCCCTTGAGTAATCCTGCTAACTTTTGCTCAATCGCAATTTGCTGCATGTGCGCCAACAGAATGACTTTATTAATCTTTGGGTTTTTTGTCAGCAGTGTATCAACAGAAGTTTGAATTTCAGCAGCTAAGGCGGCGATGTCTGCGGCATCACGGTCATTAAATTCTTTAGGCAACACAGTCACACCACCGGGAGAGGAAATAGTCCGCAGTGTGGGAGTTGTCGCCCCAACTACAGCAATTTTTTCGCCATTGAGGGTAATAATGGTGTTACGCACAATCTTATTAGGAATTTTACTTGCTTCTTGTCCATCAGCAGTAACTAAGTTTGCCAGGTCTTTATCAGTGCTGAAGTCTAGATTTGTACTGAGATAGGGAAACTTTGTACCTGGGTAATCTTCTTTAGGTCGGATTAAGTCAGCAACAAGACCCGTACCTAAGTCAAATTCGTGATTGCCAAATGCGATCGCACCAAAACCTAGAGCATTTAAAATTAAAATATCTCCTCTTCCCTGTCCACCAAAAACTGTGTCACTTGCAAATAAAAAAGGGCTGGGAATATAGGCATCTCCAGATGAAAGGATTAAGGTATTAGGATAATCAGGCTTGCCGTCACGATTTGCATCCTGATTTTTGAGTGCATTCAACACCGCAGAAAAGTTTGGTACATCCTTCAGCGCCGGAACACCTGCTTCTTGGTCGGAAGTATGTAAAAGTTGCAGTGTGAATCCAGTCTTAGGTGCTGTTCTGACTTGCGCCACACCACCACGAGTTCCTATAAATAAAAAGATGCTAGATATCATTAGCCAGCTTAACTGGTTAGCATTTGAATGTCGGCTATTAAACTTACTTAAAAATCGGTTTTTATTATCTAAAAAAGACATAATAAATTTTAGAGTTAATCAGTGATGAATAATTTTCTAGTTTATTACAACCAGAAGCTATAATATTTAACCAGTTCCGTGGGTTTAAGTCCCCCGGTTCAATAAAAATTTTGTTTTGTGTTGGGGTTAAATCCCCATTACAAAACAAAATTTACTGTCTTCGCAGCGGGGCGTTCGCGTTTAGCGTCTCGAAGAGAAGCCCATTACGAACTTGTACTGAGCGTAGCCGAAGTATTACGAATTACGAATTATTTAACCCCCAGCCATTCAGCGCAAATGTATGCTAAAATCATATATATTTTACTATTTATATTATTCGTTTTACATCTTTACAATAAAATCTGTAATTCTTTTCGTTTTATTTTCTTACTAAAATCGCGCATATTTTGTTGTAGTCTCATACAGATTTATGGGCAATGAATGCAGCATGAGCTTTGGGCAGATTATACTCACCATAACTACGCACAATCTCAACTTGGAAACCAACTTGACGAAGTTTTTCTGCAATATCTGTCGCTTCATATAACTGCTGATAGTGTACTTCATCATCCCGCCTGTAGTGTTCTCCCACTTTACGAAAGGTGATAATTCTACGGGTAAGTATCCTCTCCTTTTGATCCTCCTTTTTTTCAACAAGTACTATCCAATCCTCTCCTTCATTGAATCCCTTAGTTGTAATTCCCGGTGCAATCTGTCCTGGCTCTGCAATGTCGAAAATTAAGACACCTCCAGAAGCTAAAGCGTTGTATATGCGGTCAAACAGATCAACCAGCGTTTGAAGATGGGGATCTGGATCAAACAAGTAATTAAAGCATTCACTGATCGATATTACGGCATGACACGGTGAAATTTCAGCTTTGAAAAATGATTCGACTCGGAACTCTGCATCTGGCACTCTTTTGCGAGCGATTTCAATCATTGACTGAGAGATATCAATTCCGAGAACACGATAATTAGCCTTCGTGAGTTCTTGCGCTGATAATCCACTTCCACACCCCAAATCTACCACTAGCCCATCCCGGATTTCGCTCCGATGCAGGATTTCTATAATGCCGGGAGCAGATTTGAGAGCGTAATTACTATAACCGACATCATGGATATATGCGAGATCGTCCTTGTACCACTCTTTCATATTGCGACTCGTCTATTTATTCAATTTGCCTTGCCAAACAATTTCCTTAACTTTGATTTCTTTTGGGATCAATTTAATCTTGTAGAAGGTATCTGCAACCTCTTGTTGTTTCGTAATCACTTCATCTGTGAGCGGAAGTATATCATACTCACGTCGCTTTTCTGCGATTTCCAACACAGGAGCATCTATACCCAAAGCTGGGGAAAGAAATTTAGCAACTTCACTAGGATTATTCTTTGCCCATTCACTAACTTTCTTCACCTGATCGAGAACTCTTTTCAAGGCATCTGGCTTGGCATCAACAAAAGATTTTGCAGCCAGATAATAACCACGATTGGGAGCTAATCCCGTCGCGTTTATTAAAGTGCGTGCGCCTGTTGCTGCTTCTGCTGCGGCTAAGTAAGGGTCCCAAATTGCCCAAGCATCAACGTTTTTTCTCTCAAAAACAGCACGAGCATCGGCGGGAGTGAGAGTTACTTGTTGGATGTCACTGTACTGTACCCCTGCTTTTTCCAGTGCTTTCACCAATAGGTAGTTAGCATTAGAACCTTTGGCAAAAGCAACTTTTTTGCCCTTGAGTTCAGCCACACTTTTAATAGGTGAATCCTTGGGCACTAGAATGGCTTCAGCCTTGGGACTCCAAGGATCGTAGGCAACATAAACCAAAGGAATACCCCCAGCTTGAGCAAATATAGGTGGTGATTCTCCGGTATAGCCAAAATCAATGCTGCCTGCATTCAATGCCTCTAGGAGTGGGGGGCCAGCCGGAAATTCCGCCCAAGTTACGGAAGATCCTGAAGCTGCAAAGGCTTTCTCTAATTCCCCTCTCGCCTTCAGCGCATAGAGCACAGTTGACGCTTTCTGGTAGCCTATGCGAACTGTGGTATTGCTAGTTGCTGGACTCGGTGCTTGGGTTGTCTGCGGTGTGCCAGAGTTGTCGCTTGCGCTTGGAGAACAAGCAGAGACAGCCAGAGTTAAACTAAGTCCCACTGCAAACAGTAGAGAAAAAGTGCGGATTCTTCGTTGTTGGAACCTTTGCAGGAAGGCAAAAGCCATACCCAACAGTCGGGTTGGAAAGAACTTAGTCAACATCATCACTCTGCTTTCAGGGGTAAATTAATATCACACTTCAGCAAACTTACGGTATAACTCCGGCAAGCTTATTGATTTACCGTATGATTATGGAATGATAAAAATATCACATAATTAAAGCTGAAATGCAAGTTTATTCGCTGAAGAAAAATTTTCCCTAAAAGTTATAGCAACATCAAATCTAAACTCAATCAAATGAAAAAGCACACGATGACAGATAATATTCTTGAACAACAAATTGAGTACTATCGCGCTAGAGCCAACGAATATGATGAGTGGTTCTATAGGAAAGGACGCTACGATCGCAGTGCCCAAAACAACCAACGTTGGTTTGATGAAGTAGCTGTTATCAAAAATACATTACACCAAATTGGCGTAGTGGATGATATTTTAGAGTTAGCATCTGGTACAGGTATCTGGACAGAGGAGCTTTTAAGTATCGGTAAAAAAATTACTGCGATCGATGCCTCTGAAGAAGTGATTGCAATTAATCGCTCGAAGTTAAATTCACCGAGTGTTGAATATCACCTAATCGATTTATTTTCATGGGAACCTGACACTGAATATGATTTAGTTTTCTTTGCCTTTTGGCTCTCTCATGTGCCGCCGAAATTACTCGATTCATTTTTGACGAAAGTCTATCAATCTGTTCGCATTAGTGGACAAGTATTTATCATTGACTCTCGCTTTGAACCGACATCCACGGCTAACAATCATATCCTGGAAGACGAGGGAAACATATATAAAACCCGTAAGTTAAATGATGGTCAAGAATTTAAAATTGTCAAAATTTTTTATCAGCCTGATGAACTTCAAGACAAGCTTAAAATAACAGGCTTTCAGGCTGAGGTAAAGGTGACAGATAACTATTTTATCTATGCACATGGAAGAAAGGTTTAAAAAATTCGTAATTCACACTATGCCTCACTGATTCAGTATCAACTAAATGCTATAGGAGTATCAGACGTATTTTTTCTAATGGAGACATCAATTCAACATGGTATGAGGAAGCTTCATCTGACTATTTTCCATGACACACTCCTTAAGTTCTGTACTGATGCTTGATCATGTATATATATTTGTAATAACTATACAGATGACTGATGTGGGGCTAAAGGAGTAAAAATGAAATGTATTTTGATTTACAGCGAACAACGTTATCTAGAGCTAGGTGAACAGAAAGTTGAAAACCTTTTTTAAATTGAAGATAGGCTATTTATTGATTAATCTTACTTAACTATGATTGCCGAGCAAGCACAATAAAATCCACTAGCTGCCTAACAGACAGTTTGCAATGCAAATTCTTAAAGTACTAACTAGAGTCTATCTTAGTCCGATAGATTTGGATGAGGCGATCGCCTTCTATGAAAACCTGTTTACAGAAAAATGTTGGTTGTGGTTTCAATATTCCGAGGCTGAGTTGGAACTCGCAGGTGTAGGTTCTATTCTTTTAATTGCTGGTTCGGCAGAAGCACTCTCTTCATTCAAGAGTACACACGCAACATTTCTCGTTGACTCACTCAATGATTTTCGAGAAGCACTTATTCAGCAGGGTGCAGTGATTCTGGCCGAACCTAACAAAGTTCCCACTGGAGTCAATATGCGAGCAATGCATCCTGATGGAAGCATTATTGAGTATGTTGAGTTTGCTTGATTAATTTTTAGCCCAAAAAGGATCTTGGCATTACTTTATCACAAGGTTTTACCACCATATCCACAGGCACTGTAACATATTTGCAGACATAAGCAAATTACAAGCTCAAGAAAGTATCATTTTCGATTTGAACGATACGCTAATTCTCAAAGTGGCAGATGTAGAAGCAGGTTTATTGGCAACCTGTGAGCGAACAAGCAAAAAATACGGAAGTCTTTTTTTTACGTTTAACTCCTGTCCGTGGGTTTAAGTCCCCCGGTTCAATAAAAATTTTGTTTTGTGTTGGGGTTAAATCCCCATTACAAAACTTAATAGGACTTACGCACGGGTAACGGAAAACGAACCACAGAGAAGCCAGTGCGCCCTTGCGGTTCCCCGACTTGAAGCAACTGGCGCGGCGCAGAGGTCACGGAGGAATGAGAGTTTGAGAGGGTTTTTGCGTAAGTCCTATTAATTACGAATTACGAATTACGAATTACGAATTATTTAATTATGTCCACGTACTTAGGGATGAATTTTACATTACTTTTTATAACAATTTTATCAACTCCCAGTAATTATTTAGCTTGCTATGTCATAATGGGAAGTGAGAATTAATTCGGCGACCGCGTTTGTTTTTATTATTGACAGGCTTTTTCCTTTTGGTATTCACAGACTTTTCTCCGAAATCTAAAACTCCACACATCTATGATTTGGGAGACAATTTATGTCAGTTTATGTAGGCAATCTTTCTTACGAAGTTACAGAAGAAGGTTTGAATTCTGTGTTTGCAGAATATGGTTCTGTAAAGCGGGTTCAGCTACCTACCGACCGTGAGACAGGTCGTATGCGCGGCTTTGGTTTTGTGGAAATGGGCACAGATGCTGAAGAAACAGCTGCCATTGAAGCTCTTGATGGTGCTGAGTGGATGGGACGTGACCTGAAAGTGAACAAGGCTAAACCCAGAGAAGACAGAGGTTCCTTTGGTGGAAATCGGGGAAACAATAGTTTCGGCAATCGTTACTAAGATTTAGAGATATAGCTCTTAAAGCTAATCTATAAATTGAATTTAGTTGTGGCTCAGGCAGGAATGCTTGAGCCTTTTTGCTGCAAAAGTGGCTTGATAAAAAATTAGGCGATCGCAGCTTCACGAGTAGCAACTTTGCTAAACTGATTTACCGGACGAGGTAAACCGAGATTTTCGCGCAGGGTTCGTGCTTCATACTCTGTGCGGAACAGACCGCGACGTTGCAATTCAGGAATTACCAAGTCAACAAACTCATCCAATCCTCCGGGCAACCAAGGCGGCATGATATTAAAGCCATCTGCCCCGCCATTGACAAACCAATCTTCTAATTGATCGGCAATCTGTTCTGGTGTGCCCAAAATTTGACGATGCCCACGCGCTCCAGCTATCCATAAATACAGTTGTCGAATCGTTAAATTCTCTCTACGAGCCAGGTCAGTCAAAAGTTGCTGACGGCTTTTACCGCCGTTAGTCTCTGGTAAATCCGGCAACGGCCCGTCCAATGGATAGCCGGACAGGTCAAATCCACCGATCATTGAGCCAAGCAAATTTAAGCCGACTACCGGATCGATCAACTCCTGAATCTGATCGAATTTATCCTTAGCTTCTTGCTCAGTTTTGCCGATGACTGGGAATACACCAGGCATAATCTTAAGATGGTCAGGTGAGCGTCCGTATTGAACCAGTCTCCCCTTCACATCTGTATAAAACGCCTGAGCTTCTGCCAGAGTCTGCTGGGCAGTGAAAATTACCTCCGCCGTTTGTGCAGCAAGATCCTTACCATCCTCGGAAGACCCAGCTTGAATGATCACTGGATAACCCTGGATGGGACGCGCCACATTTAGCGGGCCGCGCACTGAAAAATGCTCGCCTTTGTGGTTGGGAACGTGGAGTTTATTTGGATCGAAGTAAATACCCGACTCTTTATCATGTAAGAAAGCATCATCCTCCCAACTATCCCAGAGCTTGGTGACAACATCCACAAACTCTTTGGCACGCTCATAACGTAGCGTATGCTCCATGTGCTTTTCCTGATTGAAGTTCAGCGCTTCAGCTTCGGTGGCAGAAGTCACGAGATTCCAACCGGCACGACCGCCGCTGAGATAATCTAGTGATGCAAACTTACGGGCGAGGTGATAAGGCTCGTTGTATGTAGTCGATACTGTTGCCGTCAAACCAATGTTTTCCGTCACCACAGACAGAGCCGACAACAGGGTGAGAGGTTCAAAGTGGACGAGTTTACCATTGCGGCTCAAAACGTCGGCTCCTTGATTGCGGTCTCGCACAGCCACGCCGTCGGCAAAGAAGATCATGTCAAATTTGCCCCGTTCCGCCGTCTGTGCCAGCCTTTTATAATGTTGAAAGTTCAAACCGCCATCAGCCTGCGCTTCGGGGTGTCGCCATGACGCAACATGATGGCCAGTGCTTGGCAAGAATGCACCTAGTCTAAGTTGAGGTTTTTTCGTACTCATGCTTTTTTGAATTTTGAATGTGTGATATCATGTCCGCTTGATTACTTATTAAACCCGAAGAACCCCACCCCTTAATCCCCTCCCCGCTTGCTCTTAGGGGAGACAAAGCGTAGCTTTGGCGGGGTGGGGTGGAATGACTGTGGGAATCATAACTAATTATGCGGACATGATATGAATTACGAATTGCTTATACAGGCTGTGGTCTGAGTAAATCTGTTTTGGTAACAAATTCACTGAATGTACTTGCAACCTGCTGCGGTAATGCAATCGCAGGAGTTTGCAGTGGCAAGTGCGGAAACACTAATTCAGCGACTCGATAGGCTTCTTCGAGATGGGGATACCCTGAGAAAACGAAGGTATCAATTCCTAAATCGGCATATTCCAGCATTCGCGCTGCAACTGTCTCTGCATCTCCGACTAAGGCAGTCCCAGCACCCCCTCGCACTAAGCCAACACCTGCCCATAAGTTGGGGCTAATTTCTAAGTTTTGGCGATTACCCTTATGCAGTTGGGCCATGCGGCGTTGTCCTTCTGATTCAGATTCAGCAAACCGCCGATGTGCAGCAGCTATGGTTTCATCATCGACATACTGAATCAGTTCATTAGCTGCATCCCAAGCTTTTTGCGTAGTTTCACGTACTATAACGTGCATCCGAATTCCAAAGCGGACTGTTCTACCTTGTTCTGCTGCTAATCGGCGTACCTTTACAATCTTTTGGGCAACTTGATCTGGTGGTTCACCCCAAGTTAAATACACATCAATATGTTTAGCAGCAACTTGGAGCGCAGCATCTGAAGAACCACCAAAATATAAGGTGGGGTAAGGCTTTTGTATGGGAGGAAATTGGAGTTTTGCCCCTTGAACTTTCAGATGACGACCACTATAGGTTACTTCTTCACCTTGCATAAGCGATCGCCAAATTGTCAAAAACTCATCTGTGAGTTCATAACGCTGATCGTGATCTAAGAAAATTCCATCTTTAGCAAGTTCTTTTGTGTCGCCACCAGTGACAACATTCAGAATAATTCGACCATTAGAAATCTGGTCAAAAGTAGCAGCCATTCTAACAGCTAAAGAAGGCGACATAATTGCTGGACGGAAGGCTACAAGAAACCGCAAGCGTTCCGTAACTGAAATTAACGAAGTAGCTACAATCCAGGTATCCTGTTTTTGTCCAGTACCAATCAACATCCCACCATAGCCCAATTTATCGACAGCTTGAGCTATTTGCTGCATATAGGGATAAGTGGCTGGTCGCCTACCAATTGTAGTACCTAAATAACGCTCGTCTCCCTGTGTAGGTAAATACCAAAAAACTTCCATGTTCCTATCTCCTAGCGCTATTTCTGACTGATAGTTTCTGGTGTAATGGCTGCATATTGTTCATTAGTCAGCATCGCTTCCTTGATACTAATTGCTTTAGGAATAACTTTTTCTTTGGCAAACAAATCAGCTATCTTCTGTTGATTTTCCATGATTTCTGGCGTAATTGGTCTTAAGCCAGAAGTTCGCCTTTCAACCATTGTTGTTAAAATATCTTCATCAATTTTGAGGTGAGGAATAGTAAGTTTTACAACTTCTGCTCGGTTTTTCTCAGCCCATTGACCTGTGTTATCTATCTCTTCAAGAACTAATCGCACTAATTTCGGATTTTCTGTGGCAAACTTTCGCGCCGCCATGTAATATCCGCCCTGAGTAGAAATGCCACTAGCATCTCTCAAAACACGAGCATTTGCCTTTTTTTGTGCCACGGCTAAATAAGGGTCCCAAGTTACCCAGGCATCAATTTTTCCTTGAATAAAAGCATCACGGGCTTCTGAAGGTGGGAGACTAATGGCTTGAACATCACTATATTTCAAACCAGCCTCTTCCAAAGCTTTTATTAATAAGTAATGGGAAGCAGAACCCTTTTGAAACACTACTTTTTTGCCTTTGAGGTCGGCCAACGTGCGAATTGTTGAATTATTTTGAACTATAATTCCGCTTCCTTTACCAGTGCTGGGTTTGCTACTTGCAACATAAACTAAAGATGTCCCAGCCGCTTGGGCAAATATCGGGGGAGTTTCGCCTACAGAGCCAATATCAACCCTACCCACATTCATAGCTTCCATCAGTTGTGGCCCTGCGGCAAATTGCGCCCATTCGACGGAAACACCTAAAGGCTGTAGACGCTTTTCTATCAATCCTTTTAGTCT
Organism: Nostoc favosum CHAB5714; assembly: GCF_020829495.1. Classification (GTDB taxonomy): domain Bacteria; phylum Cyanobacteriota; class Cyanobacteriia; order Cyanobacteriales; family Nostocaceae; genus Nostoc; species Nostoc favosum. The sequence continues at coordinate 45,258 of NZ_JAIVFQ010000047.1, forward strand.
GACAATATCCCCAGAACTTTGATATCCCATTCGGACAACTTTGGTTTTCAAACCAGTGGCTTGATTTTCTGAGTTTGGGGTTTGGACTGAGCAACTGATTAAAGTTGTTGAGATTGTTAATAATCCAGGTAATAGAAATAGTGAAAAACGTTGGAAAATGTTAACTCGTGGCTGGGCGATCGCAGCTTTAATATCACTCAATATTTCATCTGCTGTTGTCTGCTCCTTATACCCTCTTCCTTGCTGGACATCTTCAGGGGTGTATCCACCCTCGAAACCGGGAGCGGTGCGTTTAAATAAAGTCGGTGCGTAGGCGTAGCCCGTCGAAGACATCGCCACATAACCCTCTTTGGCAAATTTCTCAGCAACTTCCCGAATGTGAATATTGACGCCAAAGATTTCCTGAATCACGATAACGGCTGGGAAGGTTCCCTTTTGTGCTGGTTCAGCTAAGTGAGCATCAATTTGCAAATCATCGTTAGGAACTTTAACTTGAGCGGTGCGAATTTCTGTGTTTGTCATCTAAGGGATTAGCCTGTAATTGCTTTGAGGACGAAATGTTTTATGGTAAGTTTTGTAAATAGTACTTAAACTTTCCCGATTTACCGTAGTTTATAGAGTAGTATTTCACAAACAATGTGCAAAGGCAAGTCCTTTGATTTAGAGATGTAGATGAATATCAGACCATATCAAGAATCTGATGCTGAATCAGTAAGTGCTCTGTGGGATGAGGTGTTTCCTAATAACCCATCGCACAGCAGCCCAAAATTGGTAATCAGTCAGAAGCTTGCTGTCTTTGGTTCAGTTTTATGTCCCGCCGTTGCCTCTGACGAATACTATAAAGTAGCCAGAAATTATGGCAGAGATGGACGCACAGGAAGCGATGGGCGATCGGGTAGAGATGGTGGCAGTGGTGAAAACCAAAATATTTTTGTCAATGGTTCACCCGTTAATCTTGACTTGTCGGGTAAAGATGGTGAAGACGGGGAAGACGGAGAACATGGTGATCAACCGGACTGTGGTTATCAACGCGATGCCTACGGCGGGCTACGCCTACGCGTCAGCCACGACATAAATGCACCAAATGGTGGTAGTGGCGGTAACGGTGGCAAAGGAGGAGATGGGGGAAATGGTGGTTTCCTCACAGTGTATTACAGCAATTTGGCAGACTTACGGAACGTTTCTGTTCGGGCAAATGGTGGGAAAAGCGGGCGCGGTGGTAGAGGTGGCAACGGTACTGAGGGTTGCAAGTGTCACAGACGGAGATGGGAAGTGAAAACCTGTAAGGGAACTCCTGGTAGCCCTGATTATAAGTGTACTGACAAGGTTTATCGATGTAGCGACGGTAACGATGGGCAAGATGGCAGCGATGGTAGCGATGGTAGCCAAGGGCGCTTAGGAACTTTGAGTATTGTCAATAGCAAGGAACCTTTGGCAGCTGATACTCCAACTGTGCAGCTAGCAATTTCGGAACTGGCAAACAAACAGTTCAACCTCTCGAAGAATAAATGGAATCAACGCAAAGGGGCAACTTCTCTACTTGCGCCTGGTTCTGCGATCGCTGATAATTACCGTGAGTTTGAACAGCGTCTAGAACAGGCTTTTCAAATAGTTTGGCAAGAAAGACAACCCATTACCAGCTTTGGCAATCAAGCTGTAACACTAAATTTCACTGACAGCAAACAAGTAGAAGTTACTTTTCCTGAGGACTTATGGGTTGAGGGTAGCACCAAAAGTGAGGCTAACTTGACAACATTTACTGTTAACCATGCCATTCCCAAAAAAGATGTTACCCGGTTAGCTGTGGCAGAGTTTGCTGATGCAGGACAAAACCTCAACTTAAAAATAGTCGATTTGGCAGCAAAGTCTGATGCTATTAATACTCAGTTTCGCGTAAAATTCCGCGCACAGGATAGCTTGCACGGTTTTTCTGGCTACAAAACTGAATATGAAGGTGATATTCTAGGGCGAACTTGTGACTCGTGACTACAACCGTTTTACTCTAGCTTTGGGCAAGCTCAAAATTCCTGACGAAGCTTTACGCCCTGGTGTCAACGTTAATATTGAAGTCGTAGCAACTCGTTCTTTGGGAATACGTTCTGCGAAGCAAACTATTAGCTGGCAGGGTGCAATCCGCAAGCTTAGATAAAATTTAGGAAGATTTTTTCCCATCTGAAACCATTTGCGAGAGAATATAGGCTGCGAAATCTAGTAATTGATCTAGCAAAAACCCAATGATACCGATGTAGAGAATCACCTGGATGATGTAATCGGCATTGCCAGCTTTATAAGCATCCCAGAGGGTAAAGCCAAGTCCTTTTGGCCCGATTAACATTTCTGTAGCAATAACTATAAACCAAGCTACCCAAATGCTAACTTTTAAGGCGTGAAATAGATGAAATATAGCTACTCTAAAGTTCTTGTTCTGTCTATGAAAATGCCGCATCCCTATTGCCGTATTAATAATCATCGTCCAGAGAGTTCCCAAAAAAACTACTATAATAGCAGCTGATTCGCTCTCTTGAAATGCTATTAGGGCAATAGGTAGCAAAGCTATAGGAGGGATACTATGTGGTATCTGAAATATCAGCCTAAATAGCTGATAAATCATGTTATTAATCCCTATGAAATATCCGATAAAACTACCCAAGACAACGGCTGGAATGTAACCGACAAATAACCGTTGCAGGCTAGCTAAAATGTCTACAAACATATTATCCTCTCTGCCTCAGTTCTCATGGAAAACATTTGGTAAATACTGTGGCAATAACACAAAATAGCGAATAGAAAAGTGTATTTAATTACACAGTTATCTTTGAATACCACAAGATTTTTGATATTTTCTCCTCCTTGATGGCTAATCAAAAACTTAGGTATTCTTACGATGTGGTAGTAGTAATACAAAGAAGAGGTAAAACTTGGCTTTACTAAACCTTATCAGAAAAATAAATCCTGAGTAGTAAATTCAATACAATTTCTAGAATTTACTTGTTTGATAATTGTACTAATATTAATTATTTGTGAAGCGGCACAAAATCAAGCTTGGGGCTTGAACAAATTTTTCGGAAGCAATCTCATAGGTAATCTGCATAAATAAGAATATCTAAAATTTTTAATATTAAATAAATAACAAAGTTTGTTATTAGCAATACAAAATATTTTTAAAATAGGAAGTATCAGAGGTAATTTGTCAATCAAAAATAAAAATAGTTTAGGGTAGCCAGTGTGCTGCTCGGATTCTAAACTGTTTTACTGACATTAGCTTAAGCACCCAAAATTACCTCAGCTAATCGGCGTACTCCTTCCTGAATTTGCTGCTCATTTAATTCAGCGTAACCCAAAATAAATTCACTACCAGGGCTATTATTTAAGTAGTAGGGATGGGCTGCGCTAATACCTAACCCAAGCTGGGCAGCATTCTGGACTATTACTTCATCACTCATATCTGTATCTATTTTGACCATCAGATGCATTCCAGCGTTATCCCCCAGAATCTGGACTCTATCACCGAACTGGGAAATTAAAGACTGCACCAAAATTTGCCGCCTTTGATTGTAAAGCGATCGCATTTGTCGGATATGACGTTCTAGATGTCCTTCGCCAATAAAATCTGTAAGGGCGTGCTGTTCTAATAAACTACACTGACGATCTGTTAACCATTTAGCATGGGTAAATATATGCACTAAATTATCTGGTAATACTAAATAACCCAGACGCAGAGCCGGAAAAAGTACCTTGGAAAATGTGCCGATATAAATAACTGAATTGCCCTGATCTAATCCTTGTAAGGCTGGGATAGGATGACCACTATAACGATATTCGCTATCATAGTCATCTTCAATAATTATCGCTCCTGATTGCTGCGCCCAATTTAATAATTTTAACCTGCGCTCTAAGGATAGCACCGCCCCTGTAGGAAATTGATGGGAGGGAGTGACGTAAATAAGTTTAATGTTGGAGGTTGTTGTCAGGTTAGTAACCTCCAAACCTGATTTATCTACAGATATAGGAAATAAACAAGCTCCTTGGGACAAAAAAGCTCGTTGCGCTCCTAAATAACCTGGTTCTTCCACAGCAATCAAGTCACCTTTGTCAATTAGCAGGCGTGCGATCAGGTCAAGTCCTTGCTGGGAACCACCAATAATGATGATTTGTTTAGGAGTACATTTTACTGCCCTGGAACGAGAAAGATAAGAAGCGATCGCCTGCCGTAGTGGTTGATATCCCATTGAGTCATTAGTATAATCAAGCACACTTGGGTGAGAACGGCAATGGCGAAATAGTAGTTTGCGCCACAAGTCTATGGGGAACTTTTGAACCTCACACGACTCAAAGTCGCGTGATTCCTGCTTCAACGATCTCTGCGTCACAGTAACTTTACTTGATGGTTTGGTACTGGCGCGATCGGCTTTTCATCATTCAATGAATTATCGCTCGGTGGTAGTATTTGGTACGGCTACGCTTGTACAGGATTCAAAGCAAAAATTAGCTGCTTTGAAAGCATTTACGAACATGTTATACCTGGACGTTGGCAACAAGTGCGATCGCCTAATCGCAGTGAATTAGCTGGAACGCTAGTGCTATCTCTACCTCTAGTTGAAGCTTCAGCTAAAGTTCGCATGGGTGGGCCTAATGATGATGTCTCTGATTATGAACTACCAGTATGGGCTGGGGAAATTCCCTTGCAATTGAATGTGGCAAAACCCATTGCCGATTCAGGCTTGCATCCTCAAATTGACATACCTACATATATCAGCAACTATATTAGACCAAAAGCCACGCCGTAGCCTCAAACAACACAAAGAAAGAAAAGCTATTCCCCCCTACTTCCCCTGCTTCCCCTGCTCCCCCTGCTCCCTCATCCTCCCCTGCCTCCCCCAATTCATCCCAATGTTCTGCAACGCCCTTTTTCTTTCTGACGGTACAGGACAAAGAACTAAAAATAGTGCAACTTAAGAGTAGTGTAAATATCAGAAATTATGGACGCTGCCAAACGCCTTGCTACTCTCAACCGCATCCGCAAACTCAGCCGTCTGATGGATACATCTATACGCATCCCTCTAACAGGTTTTCACATTGGAATAGACCCAATTATCGGTTTGGTTCCAGGTGCTGGTGATTTAATCAGTACAGCGTTTTCAGCTTACATCATATTCTTAGCTACCCGTTTTGGCATTCCACGTCAAGATTTAGCCAAAATGATTTTTAATGTTGGTTTGGAAACAGTCGTTGGTACTGTGCCTTTAGTGGGTGATTTATTTGATGCTTTCTATAAGTCTAATATTCGCAATTTGGCAATTTTGGAGCAACATTTGACAGTAGTTGAACCAAAACTCAAAGAAGTGTCTGATGAGCTTTACTCTGGTAAGTTCAACCAAGTTTAAGTTGGTCGTCATAGCATCACTAATCTTGTCACTAAGTAAAACGGCGTAAATAATTAAAGGTTTGTAGTAAGGACTTTAGTCCTTCTTTTATGACTAAAGTCTTTACTACAAACTCGATTTAAATAATTTTACATTACAAAACACATAGTTCAATTTATTTGCACCGACTTACTTACCTCCTGCCTCCTTTAATCTTTGGAAGTCCCTAGACAAACAAATTTGAGTTTTATTTGATAACGCCTTTAACTAGCCAAGTTTGATACCCTGTTGCTTGAGTAGATTTATCAACAATTTTTGAACTATACCAATTAAACTACCAATAAGAGGAGTAGGCACAGTTAGGAGATATCGGCGGAAAGTTTTGACATCGAAGGGCCAAACTGGCAACTCATCAGTCATAGTGTATAAGGCACGTAGCTGCTGAATTTTTTCAGATTTCTTCTTGAAAGCTTCTGTCTCTTCAGCCAGACTAGTATAAATCCCTGAATACTCTGCTCGGAACTGTCGAGCAATTTTATGTAAAGACTCTTCTTTAGCTCTTTTCATGCCGCTATGTGCTGCCAGCAATGGCCCAAAAAAACATCCCATTGATAGCAAAATATATAGTGGAATTACCAGATGAACAAACCACAATTCTTTTTCGATACCTTGTGTAATCACCTGATACTCAATCACGCCAATCAAGATACCTAATACACCAACTAGATAGGCAGTTTGAAGTGAATAATCACTTAGACATCGAAGACCGCCACAGCGATCGGGATGAAGAGGATTAATATCAAGATTCTTCTTTCCGAAGATCCGGTAGAAAATCCAAATATTTGTAATAAGATTGAGGACAAGCATACTACCCATATATACGACTGCAAATGTGGCAATCGTAATAGTCAAAGTTGCTAGAAGACTAGAGCTAGTCCAACTATTTTCTAATCTTGGTCGAGTTATAAAAACAATAGTGCTGAAAAAGATAGCGCTGGCAAGTGCTGAAAGCTTGCGCCATTTTTTTGAATAGAGGTTAATAACAAATTGATCAATCTCTGATTGGTCAGTTTCTAATACGTCAGATGTTTCAAGCTCTTGAATTACTTTATCGATTGCTTGAAAACTCCACAAGTAATATCCCAATGTTACTGGATTGATGAAAAGTCCTAGTAACCAGGGAATCCAGTCTCGAAGCAACCCCATCTGCCCTTGCTTAGACCACAGCGTATCAGTTATCCATGCAGTAAACAGATAAACTACAGTAGCGGTAACTGCTGCCAACAGTCCAAAAGTTAGAGGAGAAAGACGAAATTTTTCAATAACTAGATACGCAACAGGATCAAATCGGTGAAGGTTTCGTTTGTGCGAAATATCGTAATTCATTCTTTCTTTAACAATGAGTCAGGTAAATAACACCATACATATTTAGGGGTAATTGTGCCAACTTGGGCAAAATATAGTAATAAATCTAGTGAGCCACAGCTACCCAAGAGAGTTTAGGGACTTCCAAATAAATAATTGAATATTTTTTTATTTGGAAGTCCCTAAGGGCACAGCATTGCTGTGCCCCTACAGCATGGTCTATTGACCATCGCAGGATAATTAAGAAAAGCCTGAAAACTTCCTCAAGATCCTTAATTCACATCACGATGCATTTGTACAGTGCGTAAGTGCTAAGGGTACCCCTTTCAAGGTGACTCGTAAAATAAGATTGTTTTTTCTCAGCGCTCTGTGCGCCTCTGCGGTTTAAAAGTGATTGATTTAACCGCAGAGGCGCAGAGAAGCCAGTGCGTTGGGCGGGTTTCCCGACTTGAAGCAACTGGCGCAACACAGAGTAAAGAGCTTAAAGAGGAATTTATTGACCAAAATTGTTACCCACCTTGAAAGGGCTAGTGCTAAGGGCAAACGCGTCTAAAGTAGTCTGGTTCACAACTAAAGTTAAGAACTAACGGCAAAATCAGCATTTCTCATTTGATAAAGAGTTTTTGGTACATACCTCGCCCCAACCAATGCCCTGAGCAAGCCGTTGAGTGGGCGTGCTATCTCTTAGACTAATGACTAATGACTATTTTCCTAAATTCCGCTTCATTTGTTCTAACTCATCCTGAGTTTCCCAGCTACGGAACTTCTCTTCTAAGTCATCAAACCCACTAGAATAACTGCTAGTTTTATTTGACCAGCCACTGGTTTCAAAACGCTGCTGGGTTTGCGCTTTAGCACGGGCTGTCTGTGCAACGGCAGCTTTAGCTTGCACTTCCTGTCGCCGTTGCTGAATTTTTCGCAGTAGTTCCTGAGATTGGTTAATGCGTTCTTTCAGCCCTTGCATGTGTCCCCAGCGCTGATTTCCTTCGCGCAACAGGGCTGCTTCTCGCTCACCCGCCGCACTTGCCAAATCCTCTCTGCCAGCGTTTTTGGCTTTTTGAATACGGATATGCCAACGCTGAATTTCTTGAGCGGTGGACAGAATTTCTTCTTGCGATCGCTTCTCTTGTATTCGTAAATCTGCGATCAGCTTTAATGTGCCTTCCTCTTGCTCACGCAGCTGTTCTAGCAGCGCCTCTAACTCCAAATGTGGATTGTTACGCAAGAATTCTTCTAAACGGTTTTCTAGAAACCGACTTAAATCATCAAATAATCCCACTGCTAGAACTCCAGAGATCGGGTGCGTGACTATTTTATTGTACTAGTCAGGTGAACTTCTGGGTGTTAGTTAGATTTCAAAATTGGGAAGAATGTATTTGGTGAAAATACGCAAAACGCTAACCTACAAGATAAGGCTTTAATCAGTATGAGTTCTGATTTTCAACCGCCATCTAAGAGTTTATCCATACTAGCTTCTGTCGGAGGAGTAGTTACCGGTCTAATAGCGATCGCAATTTTAAATGTTTGGTCTAAGCAAGTTTCCAAGACTTCTATAGAAAAACCTGAAATATCAACATCCCAAACTGCTGCACGGCAACCGCAGAAACCCCAACCCCCTGTATCTTCTGCTAAAGAAGCTGAAATAGTTGCCAGCCTTGATGCGAAATCCGTAGTTTTGCCAGGTCAACCCATTCCTAAGAACCAACTAACAGTAGCAATAATTCCATACATTGCTCCTAGAGTTGGAAAACTGACCCCAGAGGAAACGACAACTGCCCGTTAGGCTTGGTCATACTTCCAGCACAACTGGAACAATGAAACTGGTTTAGTCAATTCCGTTGATGGCTTTGCCTCTGTCAGTATGTGGGATCAGACAGCAGCGATCGCAGCTTTGGTTAGTGCTAGAGAACTCAATATCGTGCCTGCAGGTGAATTTGATGCCAAAATGAGCAAAATGTTGAAGACACTGGCATCTATGCCTTTATACAAAGGGGAGCTACCCAACAAAGTCTACAATGCAAAAACCCTCGTACCCGTTAATTATGGTCAACTAGAAAAACGCGAAGAAATTGGTTGGTCAGCCATAGATTTAGGTCGGATGGCAATCTGGCTGAAGATTGTCGGGGCAAAATATCCAGAGATGCGGCTAGAAACAGAAGCAATTTGGCAACGTTGGCAAGTCAAGCGTCTGACCAAAAATGGACAAATGTACGGTACTGCCGTTATCAAAGGCAAAGAACAGTACAACCAAGAAGGTCGCTTGGGCTATGAGAATTATGCAGCTTATGGTCTGAAGCTTTGGGGCTTGGATGTTACAAAAGCTTTGGATTATCAATCCCATGCTGCCTTTGTTGATCTTTACGGACAGGGAGTTCCTTACGATCGCCGTGACTTTAAAAACTCTGGAGCCAATAACTACGTTCTTAGCGAACTTTATATCTTAGATGGTATGGAAACTGGGTTTCAAGCTTTGCCTAAAGCATACGCTGATCGGATTTTAGCTGCTCAAGCAGCGCGTTATGAAGTAACAAAACAATTAACTGCTGTTACAGAAGACAACTTAGATCGCCCCCCATACTTTGTTTACAGCAGCTTGTTTGTCAACGGAGAACCTTGGGCAACCATCGCAGATACCAGAGAAAAACACAACGATTTGCGGTTCCTCAGTGCCAAAGCTGCGATCGGCTGGCATGTGCTTTACAATACTACTTACACCAGCCAGTTATTTGATTTCGTCCAAGCTAACCTTAAATCTAAAGATGGCTGGTACAACGGTTTTTATGAATCTCTGCGTCAGCCGAATAAAACTCTTACCGCCAACAATAATGGTGTGATTTTAGAAAGCTTGTTATATAAACAAGTTGGACAGCCACTTACAGTTTGGGCAGGAGTCAAAATAATTCGTAATTTATAATGACGCTCGATGACTCGCTTTGCGCGTCGCTTACGTAATTCGTAATTATTACCCCACGACTGAAGTCGCTTGCTCTGAAATAAGGAATAAATTTATTTGTCTCCATAAACTTTAGTTAGTTGCTCTGTACCTTTAATTACGAATTACGTTAGCGACGCGCAAAGCGATAGCGTAGCGTTAGCGATAGCGTAGCGTTAGCGATAGCGTAGCGTTAGCGATAGCGTAGCGTTAGCGATAGCGTAGCGTTAGCGATAGCGTAGCGTTAGCGATAGCGTAGCGTTAGCGATAGCGTAGCGTTAGCGATAG
>NZ_JAIVFQ010000048.1 GCF_020829495.1 Nostoc favosum CHAB5714
TCTTTTCTCAAACATACCCGTGCTCCAAAGAAGAAGAAAGATCCTCCAAAGTATGACCCTCAGCATCCACATGTTTCCACTGCCAAACTTTTAGCGACTGCAAAAAAGTCACCTTGACAGGGCTACTCCTAACTCCTAACTCCTAACTCCTAACTCTGTTAAACTCAGCACTAAAAGATGGCAAACACCTGGTGGGAATTACAGATTTTATGTGAGCCAGACCTAGAAGATTCGATCTTTTGGCGACTGGAAAATTTTGGCTGTCGTGGCACAGCTAGTGAAAACAAAGGAAATTCATCTTTAGTCAGGGCTTATTTATCGACAATTCAAACGCAGCTGCTAGATTTAGCAGCGCTATCGCTGTGGCTGCGTCAAGATGCTCTCTGTGTAGGAGTTTCATCTCCCTCACTGCAATGGCAATTAATTGATGAGGAAGATTGGGCGACTAGCTGGAAACAATATTGGCATCCGCAGGAAATAGGCGATCGCTTCCTAATCAACCCCGCCTGGCTACCATTACCAGAAACAACCGAACGGTTAGTGATTCGTCTTGACCCTGGTGTAGCATTTGGTACGGGCAATCATGCCACCACTCAACTATGTTTGGAATCCCTGGAAATGCGGCTAAGTGGAGTTTCTCAGTCGTTTGTGGGTAATAGTGGCAAACATGAACATCTGGTAATTGCGGATATTGGCTGTGGTTCTGGTATCCTTTCCATTGGGGCGCTGCTACTGGGAGCAGAGAAAGTCTATGCAGTAGATAATGACCCTTTAGCAGTGCAATCAACTATTAGTAATGGTGCCTTAAACGATATTAGTCCAGAACGTTTACTACCTGCACTAGGAAGTGTAGACGTTTTGACAAAACTAGTTGAGAAACCAGTAGATGGGATCGTTTGCAATATTTTGGCTCATGTAATTATTGAATTGGTTCCAGAAATGAGTGCGATCGCTAAACCTGAGACTTGGGCAATCTTCAGTGGTATTTTACTAGAACAATCTAAAGCTGTTGCTGACGCCTTAGAAGAAAATGGTTGGGTTGTTGCTACCCTGTGGAAACGAAAAGAATGGTGTTGCTTGAATGTACGGCGTTCTTAACTCAGTAGGATTACTCACACTTTTGTAATAGTCATATCGTGCTAACCGACATCCCGCCCTGCACTGAAGTGCAAGGCTGATAGCCGAAGTCCACTAAGCGTGGACTAAAATTATATGCTCAGTCCGCTTTAGAGGACTTTAGCTATAAGCCTTGGAATTTATTCCGAGGCGGGATAGCAACGAAGCAAGGTGTAGAAGTTTAAAAAAGTTGTACAGGGTTTGGAACTATTTGCTACAAGATTCAATGGCGATCGCATCCCAATACGCTTGGGTTAAGAAATTTATCCGTTGAGGCAGGCTGTTCTTGAGCAGGGGATGCAGGGGGGGGAGAATAAAAGCTTATCTGAACCGTATTGACGCCGTGTGCAACTTTTACTCGAACCTAACCCCCCAACCCCCTTCCCTATGAGGGAAGGGGGAAAATTCAAAGCCTCTCTCCTTTTAGGAGAGAGGAATGGAAGTGAGGTCAAAATATTAAGTTGCACATCGCGTTATTGGATCGCATCCCTCGCAAACTCAAGCTGTTGATTCAGCTTTGCATTTAGAATGCGTAGGCGCAGCCCGTCGTAGACATCGCGCCCCACACAAAGCCTCGATGGATTGACAAACCTAGACGCAGACAGCAATCCAACCAAAATGGTATTACTTCGACAAAACCATGCTTTGACGCACAGCACGCTTGCGTAGGCGTAGCCCGTCGTAGACATCGCTTTTACGAATACCTCCAGCCATCTGATACTCATGGCTATTATTACCATATTTATAAGCAATACCACGCAAAATTTTCTCAGAATAGTCTGCCAAATCTTGTTCATTTTCAACGATCTGGGTTAGTAAGACATCAATAGTAGAGAGGGTGGTATTGTATGCTTCTAGAGATTTTCGGAGGCTTTCGATTTTTTCAGTATAATCTTTTACTGTTAAGCTCTCTCCGACATCGAGAGTTGGACTAATAGATTTAATGCTTGCTAAACGTACTTCAGCTTTGCCAAGAGTACGTGAGTTGCGTTTTGACCTTGCCATAATTAATACTCACTTTCTAAATTACTGATAACTCTATAATGGACAATTGTTGAAGAAGTTGTCATACGTGAAATTGTTGATTTTTCTAAAAAAGCCTAAAATTTAAGTACCTTACAACATTTTTTGCCAATTAAAATCACATTTATTGTAGGGGCACAGCACTGCTGTGCCCCAAAAGCGTATTCCATTTAAGAGAAGATGCTGTAACACAAGTCTGTTTCTCATAACGTCTTGGCGGAAGCTGCTACAGACTGCGCGTAACACGGAAACGTCGAGGCGGAAGCTGCTACAGACTGCGCGTAACACGGAAACGTCGAGGCGGAAGTTCCTACTCTTAAGGCGGAAGCTGCTACAGACTGCGCGTAACACGGAAACGTCGAGGCGGAAGCTGCTACTCTTAAGGCGGAAGCTGCTACAGGCTACGCGAAACACGGAAACGTCGAGGCGGAAGCTGCTACTCTTAAGGTAATACCATTTCACTTTAAGATTGATACATTTAGGCAAGCTGGAGAAGCTGGAGAAGCTTACCGAGGATAAGTTAAGAAAAGAGTCAGCTATTCACACAGAACGCCAATTTTCGATTTGCAAGTTCGGTACTCTTTGAAATTCTCGGACATTGGATGTCACCACAATGTGATTATTGATTACTGCGGTGGCTGCTATAAGTACATCGTAAGCACCAATAGGTGAACCAGCTAATTTAAGAAAGCTTCTGATGTGGGCTGCTTGTTCTGCTTCTTTTGAATCAAAAGCTAAAATAGTAATTGAACCTAATAATATTTCAATAATTGATTGGATTTTAACAGCGCGTTGTGGGTTTATAGCTAATCCATATTTAATCTCCATAACTGTTAGAGATGAAACAAAAATTTCAGTAGGAGAGATTAATTTTATTCGCTTGAGGGTGTTTTCTTCTCCTTTGACAAAATCACTAATGACGCAAGTATCCAGTAGATAGCCCATACATAATTAAAGTTCTATTTCGTTCGGTGGTATCAGTTCATCTCGATATGATTCAAAGATAATACTTTCTGTTACACCTGGATGTTGCATGATTATTTCTGGCCATTGGCTGGGTTTAGTTTCTAGAAAGGTGACGAACACTAAACTTTCAGTGATCCCCTCTGGTGTTTCAGCTAATTCAATTTTGCCGTTTTTATAAATTCCTTGAATTGTTTTTAACATATAGCTTACCTCCTACATGAATTTTATCGCCTGTTTTAAGAAGTGCATTGTTTGATTTTTGCAAGCGATTGCCCCGGAATCCCAAAAGTGCGATGGCTACGCTCGCACTTCGACAAAGCTCAGTGACCACCGCAGGCATTGCAGTAGCAGTAATTGATTTTTGCCTGCAAAGCTAATTGCTCTTAGTACCAATGCCATCGCAGAGAGTGCGTAGGCGCAGCCCGCCGCAGGCATCGTTATGTTGTAACGGCGCATCATGAAAATGTAAATAAAATTTGCGTAGGCGCAGCCCACCGCAGTCATTGCTGTTGTGCATTGCGTTATATTTTGGCGATTAATGTAACTTTTAATCACGCCATTTTGCATACAGATAGTTATTCAGAATATTTTCATCTTTGCTCAGTAATATATTATTATTTAATAGAGCATTGGCCGTAATAATCCGATCAAAAGGATCGCGAGTCCAAGTAATAGTTAAGCTAGTACTGATAATATCATTAAAGTTTTGATTACATATCTTTAAACCAATTTGCTCGGACAGATTAAGAATAATCACATCTGGTTTATCTTTAAGACGTTTTATTTCATATAAGTACTGTAACTCTAATCTCACAATTGGCGAAATATAAACGTCATTATCATTAATTAAAGTTTTAGCAATATCAGTTAATTTATCTGTCAAGCCAGCATAGAGCCATGCTACTACATGAGTGTCAAGATAAATCAATATTAATCTCCTGTTCCCAACTGATATTAACTAAATCATCTGGATTTCCTTGAATAGCATCAGATTTAAATGTCAAATTTTGAAGCTTATCTTTTTTTTCTAGAGGAACAATTTTTAATAACTTGCCATTTTTGTTAATTTCTAGTGGAATACCTGTTTCTAGTACCTCATCTAGTAGACGTTCAATATTATTACTTAATTCCGTTAGTGTCACCTTTTTCATTGCTTTCTTAAAGTTTTACATTCACATTGTTTATGAGCTTAGATATCATAGCAAAAATTCTTCCGTTACCTTAAAGATTGTTATGGAATATAGCAACAATGCCTCAAATTCTCTAGTTCTGTGGATGCGTGCGATCGCCATTTTGTCACCGCGCATCATAAAAACTTCTTCTAGCCTACAGGAAGCAAGCTTGCGGGGTGACGATCGCTCCCCAGTCAAAGCCAAAACGCGATGGCTACGCCCGCACTTCGACAAAGCTCAGTGACCACCGCAGGCATCGCAGTAGCAGTAATTGATTTCTGGCTGCAAAGCTAATTGCTCTTAGTACCAATGCCATCGCAGAGAGTGCGATCGGTCACATTGAGATTTGATTGTAATGTGGGTTTGCAGACTAAGTAAAATGCTTTAACCTTGTATCACAGCCTCAGTAAATTGCTATATAAAGCTTTATTTATCAGTTGCCAATGCCGTTGCACAGATCCTTATTGCTCTTCTCAACCTCTGGATTATTCTTCAAATAATCCCGCACCCAATTACAACCCCGTTGAATTAGATCCTCAAAAGATTCAATTTGCCCTTTCAATTTTACCAATTGTTGACCTTGCAAGTTCCACAGGCGGACTGTGTTGCCATCTCCGGCTGTAGCCAATAATTGACCATTGGGACTAAAAGTGGTGATTGATTGAGTTTTATTGCCGCTTGTAGACTGTTGATTAAGGCATCTAAATCTTGATTTGAAACCAAAAATGCTTCTGATGATTCTCTAAAAGCTCTAATTTGATTAATTTCTGCTTGCCTCCATTGATACCCAGCAAAGACGGCAAATCCAGCTAACCCAATACTAAACATGGTGACAACTCGATTTTGCCGCCGTGCTGCTGCCAACTTTTCTTGTTGGCGTTCTTTCTCTTCTCGCTCAAGCCGATTTCGCAATCCTTGACTCTCCTGAATGTACTCCTCGGCTATACCATTCAGCATTTGCCAATCGCCAAATCTAGTTAAATATGCCTCTGCTACTGCTAATCTGTCATCTTTTCTAAGAAACCCTGGCTTTTTCTCATTCTTCTCCCATTCTTGGGCTTCCGCTTCAATCTGTCGCTCAATGGCTATCCCCACCTTATATTCCTCTTTCCAATCCCGCAACATTTGCCAGTGGCGGATTAAGGCTTCGTGGACAACATCTAAAATTACATCCTGTGAATCTTGCTCATCCGTCTTTGTAATTAATCGTGCATCTTTATCGGCTAACTTCTCGCTCACCTGTTGCAAAAGTTCCAGGGAATGATGGGAATTAACCAATTCGCGTAAACGCACGCGCCGCCTGACATCTGTGGTTTCTCCGATTTGCGTCAATTCTAGAAAAATCCGCCGCGCCACAGTTTTTTCTGTTGATGAAAGAATTTCGTAGACTGCATCGGCGCGTTTTTGTAGCGTTCCTTCAACCCCGCCTAAATCCTCATAAGTTTTGAGGCTGAGAACGTCATCGCCTTGATTTCTCGACTCACGCCACAATTCAGTCAACGTATATTGCAGCAAGGGCAAACTTCCGGGATAATCCTCAACATCATTAATTAGTTGCTGTTTTAACCTGCCGTCTATGCCTAATCCAACCCAATCAGCGGGTTTAGTAATGGCTTCTTCAATTTCCTGACGGTTGAGGTGTTCGATGTTGATGTAAGGTTTATGGATTCTACCTGCAAATTCGGGATATTCTCGCCATCTCCCCCGAAAATCCGATCGCATCCCAATGAAAATATAGAGGTTATCTGTACAGTCAATTAATTCCCGCAAACAGTCAAAGAATTCTTGGCGCTGGCTGTCATCGCACATAGTAAAGCATTCTTCAAACTGGTCGATAATCAAGATGACTGGTGTGTTTAATGCTTTTAACTCCTCGCCGATAACATAGGCAATATAGCGGTTCTCACTTCGTTGCAATACAGTCGGAACCCCACCCCGCATTTGCTTACGCAAACGCTCCCCTCCCCGTGAACGGGGAGGGGTTGGGGGTGGGGTTGATGTTGTCCCTGGAAGCAAAAGATTAGGCAAGGAGATTGCAAAAGCCTCCTGTAAACTGTTAACAGGAGATTCTTTAGGCGTAAACGGAGTAATATAAGTCCAGCGATCGCTTCCTGGAATTTCTTGTCCTAGCTTCAGCTGGTAGAGTAACCCAGCCCGTAACATCGATGATTTTCCACTACCGGAACCTCCTAACACAGCAATTAGGCGATGCTTATCTCTTACCTGTTTAATCAACTCCTGAGTCAGCGCACTCCGCCCATAAAAAACCTCAGCATCTTCCTTTGTCTCGCTAAAATACGACAGAGAACGATAAGGACACTTATCCTGAAAGCTTTTTTGCGAAAACTTAGTTGTCAGTAGAATTGCTCGTAGAGAATTGGCAATTAACGGACGCTGGACTGTATTCGGCATTCGGCTGATAATGAAATCTGCCAATTTGTGGCTATTGATAATCCCATCTGCGTCATTTTCTGGGTTCAATCCTGCGAGTAACGCCTGCGTCAACAACCCCTGCGTGTGGGGAATTTCTAATCCAGTTTCGTAGGAACGGGTTGCAGTAATTAAACAGTAGTCTTTATCTGTGGGAATAAAGTTCAACAATTCACCGCTATAGCAGCAATCTAGCCAAACAACGACTCGTTTAGCCTGACTTCTTTGCAACTGCTCACCCAACCAACTTAAGGGAATACCATAAACTTCTGCATCAGGTAGGACATCACTGGTAGCTAGAAATACTTCTTCTTTACCCGCCACAGTTTTGCACCACCCATGTCCTGAAAAGAAGAATAACGCTGTTTCTGGGGTGGGGTTAGGACGAGGAGGATTGAAAAGATTAGCGATCGCTTCTCTCAATTCTTGCACCTTTACCGCCCCTTGGCGATCGATTTTACTTTCTCCCTTTTGGTTTAAAGTTGTAGGTAAACACTGAGCGCGAAAAGGTCTATAACCGTATTGTTCTAATTGTTCGGCAATTTTCTCAGCATCCTCTGCTGCTGCTGTTAGCGGCTTTAGGGTGGTGTACTCTGGGTAATAATTAATTCCAATAACTTGAGCAGCCCATTCCGATGCCATTTGCCCTACCTAACTAACCATTAGAACTTTTTGTTGAAATGTAGCCAAAATCTGTCCACAGCTTCAATCCATAATTCACAGCATTCTTTAATTTATACCAAAAATCACTACAATACCGTGCAATAAACTACATTAATTTACCAAATTTTAAAGTATAAAAAACAACATTTTCTTTACTAAAATATTCTTTCTAGACATAAAAAATCAAAACGGAACATCAAATATCTGCTGTAATCATCTCACTTAAATTATGTTTATAGCCTTTCTTAATGACATCTTAGCCCCCTCTCGAAGAGCGGGGAGGGGGTTGGGGGTGGGGTTCTTATACTTCACTCAACCGAGAACCGCTATATACTAGTCGTAGTGAGTTTGGTATAAAAACCTATGAATACAAAGGCTGACAATACTATCATCGCTTTTCTCTTGGCGCTTCAAGACTTAAAAACCGCCCTTGGAGAACAAGAGAAACATAATTTAAAAGAAGTTGCCAAGCAATTAGACACCCAACCCAAAGCTTGGGAAGACTATATTAAAGGACGTTTATTAGAAATAATTACCCCTAATCCTGACTTAAATCAGTCTTATCAATTTTATAAATCTCAATTAGATAATCTCGAAGAAATTCCTGGTGATTTACTTCCTACTGAGGCAGAAATTAGTAGACTCAATACTCCTGAAAAGGCTCCAATAACTAGAGGCTTTAAACCAAAAAATGAAGCCACAGGCTACGAAACCCAACTCAATAATGTTGTAGTCATTGTTGGTAGTTCTTCTCAACCAGAAGAAACAGTTAAACAAGCCACATTTTTAGAAAAATGGAAACAATTTTTATCTCAATCCAATCAATCAAATTAGTTTTTCCCTTGTGATGAGCGATTTAATCTATCCTACACTCGATTTGTTTTTATATGCTTTAAAAACTTCTTTAAACACAACTGATGCAGAAACACAAAAAAACAAAGCAGCTTTTTTAGATCAATTACCTTCTGATACTCAATTTAACGATCCTGACATTGAAACCGAGTATTTAGAGATTACCCATCCTACTCAAATTAACTTTATTTCCCAGAATAAAACTTTAGAAGGATACTATTATGCTGTTAGATTAAATGACACTTATGGCTTACAAATTGATTCTTCTATTAATAATCAAACCGAAACTCAACCAGCTAAGTCTTTTGCAATCTTAAAAACTGAAATCGAACAAAAACTAAATAAAGAACTGGCAACAATTGGAAAAACCTGGTTGCTTTCTGGTTGGCTACCAGAAAACTCGTCTCAAAATCCTGAAGATATTGCCAAAGATTGCTATTATGCTTTATTTAAAGATACTTATTGGCAACCAGAAAAAGGTAATTTTTTAGGTGGAAAAGTTTTTGAAGTAGGGCGCTCAGGAAATATAAATCAGAGTCGAGAAAAAGTAACCACTCATTCAAATAATCACGAACATCATGTGATTATTTCTATTTATCCTCATCGAGAGAGCGCAGAAAAAGCTGCGGAATTTTATAAAGATTGGATGGGGTTATTTTGTTATCGAAGTAAGATTTCGTGGGCTTATTGGCAAAGTCGTTTAGTCAAAGAATCTCTGCTCAATCATTATAAACAGATTGAAGAAAATAGAAAAATTACCAATCAAAGTAATTCTCGGCAAGAAAAGCAGAATATTACAACTTCTCGCAAAATTTTAAATAACGTTGATAACATTCTCCAGCAATACACAATCGACTTACTCAACCTCTCTTTCCAAAAACAAATTATTGAAATTAATTTATCTAATTATCAAATACGCTTGGCTTTGATTAAAGAAAAAGCAGGTCAAAATAATCAGTTAGATTTTTTAGAAAAATTTAGCGAACTAGCCAACAAAAAATATTTACCACAAATTACCAAAGATATCGAAAATATGCAGCTTGGCTTGCAACTTTTAGAAGATACAATTAACGCTACTCGCAGTCGCATAGAAGTCGAAAAATCTGAACGAGAGCGTAACTTCCAAGAGCTTGTGGCTGTTGCGGGTGCTGGTATAGCAACCGTATCTCTGGTAAGAGAGACGGCAAAAGATTGTAAAGATATTTTTAAGAAAGTTGACTTTTTTTGCAACTATCCTTTAAGTGCGAGTTTAATAGTTGGAATTATTGTTAGTTTTATGGTTTGGTGGCTGAGAAAACGATTGCGATAAGCGAAGCTTAAGCCTTCTCCTTTGGAGAGGCTAGCGCGAACGGCTATCGTGAGATAATGTAATATCCTCACTTGTCGAATTCCTTGGCTGATCGACTAAAATAACTTTTTCGTAAACACTACGAGGTATTGCGTAGGCGCAGCTTAACCTAAGCATCGGTATTTTCTAGCTTGGGTTAAGGGTTATTGGTATAGATAATTGGTCTTTCAAGACGCGATAAATCGCGTCTCTACATAGGGTTTTGGGCTTATCTGAACTGTATTGTTTCCTAACCAACATTACCCACAGCTAACACTTGTTCAACTGTAAGTGCAATTTCCGGGAAAGTTGCAGACACAATTTGCTGACTCCCGCTAAACTCTTTTTCCTCGTACAATCCATCTTCCAACAATAAAATCGTAATTTTTGACTTGATTGGGTCTACAATCCAATATTCAGGAATCTCCAACGCTGCATATTCAGAACGTTTGTGGCGATAATCGCGTTTAACCGAATCAAGACTGACAACTTCCACTACTAATATCGGCGCAGACTGACAAACAGCAGACTCATCAAGGAATTCCATCACCTGTTCAGCCTTTACAACATAAACATCAGGTAATCTTGACTTTCGCCATCCGGTTCTTACCCCCGCCTCTCTAAAGCATAGCCAAGGTAAACTCAAGCGATTGATTTCTGTGTCAAATGTCTGTTCAAGGAATTTAGCGAGCAGTAAATGTCTAAAAGTTGGTGGATTCATGCGTTCTAGTTTCCCATCCACCAATTCATAACGGCTATCAGTACCATCGTTATAAGCGAGATATTCTTCAAAAGAGTATAAACGCTCTGTAGTTGTCTGTGTCATCGTGCAACATTTAAATAAAGGGTTTTTTTGAGGTAGTCCTCAAAAAATCATAAACACATTGGCTTGTAGTAGCGCACAGACGCTACTACCTCTATTAATAGACTATTCCACAGTTACAGACTTGGCCAAATTTCTTGGCTGATCGACATCCAAACCGCGACGGGCGGCAATATGATAAGCCAATAGTTGCAAAGGAACTACTGTCAGAATCGGAGAAAGTAATTCTTCCACATGAGAGACAGGAAGAAGATCGTTAAAGATTTCCCCAGCTTCGCCATCGTTGACGGGAGTCACGCCAATTAACCGAGAATCTCTGGCTTTGGCTTCTTGGGCATTGGAAATAACTTTTTCGTACACACTACCAGGTATTGCGATCGCAACTACTGGTACTTTCGCATCTAAAAGTGCGATCGGGCCATGTTTCATCTCTCCAGCCGGATACCCTTCGGCGTGAATGTAGCTGATTTCTTTTAATTTCAACGCCCCTTCCAAAGCAATAGGAAAGTTAATTCCTCTACCTATAAAAATGAAATCTTGAGTTTCGGCGAATTCGTGGGCTAGCTGTTCGGTTAAACGTTCCTGACTTTCTAAAGTTGCCTCAATTTCTTTAGGAATTTGCCGCAACCCATTAATAATTTTCTCTAAAATATCTTTTGAAACTGTCTGACGAAAAGCTGCTAAATCCAATGCCAAAGCATAAAACGCCATCAGTTGGGCGGTAAAAGTTTTTGTCGCCGCTACCCCAATTTCAATTCCCGCTAGAGTACTGATGATATGCGGCACTAGATGACCAAGGCTGCTTTCGGGGCGATTGGTAATGCCCAGTAGTCGCGCTTGATATTTAGGTTCTTTCCCTTGGCGACGTTCTTTTTCCATCGCCAAAGCTGCTAGGGTATCGGCAGTTTCACCTGATTGGGTAACACCAACGATCAACGTGTTAGCCGTTACGGGTGATGGTGCATAGCGATACTCAGAAGCGTAATGTACCTGAGTTGAAATTCCTGCTAGTTGTTCGAGTAAATATTTTCCGATTAATGCTGCGTGCCAACTTGTACCACAGGCGACGATCTGAATTTGTTCTAAATCAGTGTATAAATCCGCAGGTAAACCAAGGTTGATTGGTGATTCGGTAGATTCGACTGGATTAAAATAAGCGTCTAAACTCGCTCTTACTACCCCTGGTTGCTCATGGATTTCTTTGAGCATGAAGTGTTTGAATCCCTGCTTTTCTACCATTGCAGGATTAAAGTTGAGCAGCCGGGGTTGTTTTTTCAACCTGTCGCCAGCAAAATTGTAAATCTCAACGCCCAAAGGAGTGAGGCGGGCAATTTCGCCATTTTCCAAAGGTAGCACTGCACGGGTGTAGGCAACGATCGCAGGCGTGTCAGATGCACAAAAGAACTCCCCTTGCCCAAAACCAATTACCAAAGGCGCTTGCTGGCGGACAACAATCAATTCATCGGGGTAGTCAGCAGAAATAACTGCAAGTGCAAACGCCCCGTGCAAGTGGTTAACGGCTTGGCGAATTGCCTCTAAGAAGGGGGATGAGGAAGATAAGGGAGATGAGGGGGGAAGATTCTTTAAAAATTCGGCTATGAGATGGGGAATTACTTCTGTATCGGTTTCAGAAAGAAACTGGTGTCCTTTTCCTTTGAGTTCCTCGCGTAACTCGCGGTAATTTTCGATAATGCCATTTTGCACCACCGCCACTCGCTTTGCCGTATCCATGTGGGGATGGGCGTTGTACTCTTCTGGTTTACCATGAGTTGCCCAGCGTGTGTGACCAATACCAATCTGGGCAGGGGTTTCTATTTGTTCCAGTTTAGAACGCAGGTTATGCAGTTTGCCCTTTGCCCGCACACAATTAACCTCACCTTCCCAAACAGTGGCGATTCCAGCCGAATCGTAGCCCCTGTACTCTAGTTTTTCCAGCCCAGCCAATAAAATGTCTGTCGCCGCTTGAGTGCCTATATATCCAACGATTCCGCACATTGTTCACACCACTTTTTTTCAGGATGATTAAATCCAGTATAGTTCTTAGCACAAACTCGACGTTTTGCAAAGAAAAAAGGGAGTAAATTACTCCCTCTACCACTAGGTATTGCTAAAGATGTTTTCTATTAAGAAACTTTAAAAGTTTTGAACACTGAGGTCTGAGTTCTGAGTGCTGAGTGAAGAATCAAGAAATTGTTTTTTTGATTTACTTCTTTTGCCTCAGGACTCAAGACCCAGAACTCAGCGAGAACTCTGAGCAAAGCAAAGGCTTGCGCCTCTCCCTTGTGTCCAAGGAACACAAGGCAACAGTTCTGAAAGAACGGTTGGGCAGTAGACCTGCATTGCGATCAGAAGTTCGGTGACTTAGCACTGAGCTTTTTAGTAAGCCAGACCCATACTGCGAGTTGTTTCAGCGCCCAGGTAAACCCGGATGCTCAAAAAGTCGGTGGGACAAGCGGTTTCGCAGCGCTTACAGCCCACGCAGTCTTCTGTACGGGGTGAAGAGGCAATTTGAGCAGCTTTACAGCCATCCCAAGGAACCATCTCTAGTACATCAGTAGGGCAAGCGCGGACGCATTGGGTGCAGCCAATGCAGGTATCGTAGATTTTTACGGAATGAGACATTGAAAAAACCGCTCCTTTCGAGTGTTCTTCTCTGCGAAAGAATCATAATCAACGCATAGTTTACCGCAGTGGTTGATAGGCCGTAATCAAAAGGCTACATAACTTCAAACAATGTAATGAGCACCCTTGATAAGTGGTTTTGCGCGATCGTCCCTATTGCTTTATTAATTAGCAACATCATAGGAGCGTATTTACCCCATTGATATACCATAGTGGGGTTGAATCGTAAAGACAAATGAAACAAAAGTCAATCTAAAAGACTAGTACCGCAAGGCAAAAGTCAAAAGTCATGGGCTTTTTAGGAATTTTAAATGGTTGCTCTATTTCCGCCGTGGCGTACTAGATACAGAAATTATCTATGGTAAGTAACTACGCAAAATTAATTACAGTCATTGCGAGCGTTGGCGCAGCCTCTCGTACCTCTGACTTCTGCCGCAAGTTAAGAGGCGACAGCCCCCCATTAAGCATTCCCAGTCAGAGCAGGGGAACGAGAGATATATAAAAGCTGATATTTGACTTTTTAAATCTGGCAAACTTATAATTTCTACTTTTCCATATCAAAGAATTTCTGAAATTGCAAACTCATCAGTTATAGCAGCAATTTCTATTGGAATCTTTGCCTCATGAACCATCACTTCCAGTTGTTCTTCCGAATTTTTGGCATCAGCCAATTTATCTTTTGTATACTCGCTTTCTCGGATTTGTCGAGCAATACTTTCTAGTAGCCAAAGTTGTTCTTCCACAGACAAGGCACGGACGGAGCGCTCAATTTCTAGTAAATTTGGTGATATCATATAGCTTTCTGATTCTAAGCGGGACGTATTTTTCAAAGATATTATATTCAGTCTATCTGCAAAAGTATAGAGCATCGCAAATCCCCCCTGATTTTCCCCAAGTTTATCTTTTCACAAATCATAAGAGATTGCTATAAATAACCAAAAGCCAGTTTGATGAGTTTTTAATTAAGTATTCCTGCTCAAGCAAAATGTACGCTAAACTGGCTACATGAATTACGAAACAGCTCGGAAACTCCTCATAGATCAGACAATCACAACCGAGGAAAACCCAGATGCGCTGTTGACGCGTATGAAACAGGGGAAACCACCGGTACCCGGTCAGATCACCTCAATTTTGTTGGCATTGAAAGTGGTGTTTGAAGCCCTTAAAGATGCAAAGAGCCTAGACCGAGAGCTGGCTTTGACCCTTTATCAGTTAAGCATTAAGGCGCAGCAGCTATTTGCGGCAGGGCGTAAAGCCGGGGTTGATTGGCCGCCACTACTGAAAGAAGATTTGCTACGAATTTCCTTAGCATCTGAAAGTATCTTTTCGGGTACATGGCAAACCCTCGCTCCTATAGGGTTGGGAAAGTAGAACACCAATTCAGTAATCTTTAAACGAGAAGGGATGAGAGAGCAGGGGGAGCAGGGGAGGCAGGGGAAGAATAATTAATGACTAATGACTAATGACTAATGACTAATGACTAATGCCCAATGCCCATTACCGAATTTGCAGTTCACTTTCTAACTTGTCTAGGTCAGTTTTGAGTAAAATCGTCATTTGACCGGTAAAAGCTTTGCCAGTTTTGGGTTGGGCAATTTCCACCCAGTATACATAGCGATCGCCTACTCGTAATTCTCCCTTTAAAGCTTCCCGAATTGGAGTTTTGGCAAGACGCGCCGAGTTAACTACCTTTTCGTTAGGATACTGATACACGACTTGGGCGCGATCGTAGTCTTGATAAATCTCTAAGCCATAAATTACCCGCAAAGATTCCTGAAGACGCGCAAATGTCATGCCGTTAATGGCATCATACATAGAAATGCGCTCACTGCGAATTCTGCTACGGTCTTTGGAAAACTCCACCCTACCGGGAGGCAATACCGACGCTTGAAAAGTGAATCGTTGAGCAGCAGTATCAGTCTTTTGCACAAATAATTGCTCCCCAATCCTGGGGCGGAGTGTGGGATGTGCTTTAATCCAAGTGCCTACTTCCTCTGTACTTTGCCCGGGTAAAGCATTGGCATGGGAATCAAAAAGCGTTCCCACACACAGCCAGGGCACTAGAGAAAAAGGCAAAATCAAACAGTTAAGCAGAGATTTTTTGAGCATTTTGCTGTTGAGGACTTTCATGGAAATTTCCCCATTAGAGAGTAACCATAGTCTTCCCGTTTTTTAGCAAGATTATTTCAAGCGTCAACCCAACTTAAGACATTAAACTATAAGAAGTAGATAAATTCTTCCTAGCTCTTGCTGTGATAACTCTGTAAGCTGATGTATGAGAACGAATGAAGGCTAGCTATTATCTAGCAGATTGAAGGGGGTGGTTGTAGTGTTGTCATGTTTTAAAGTAGCAGATTACTTTATTTGGTTAGCAAATGAAACAGGCTCTTGTATCAGTAATCTAAAGCTGCAAAAGCTTGTGTACTATGCTCAGGCTTGGCATCTTGCACTCTATGACACTCCTCTATTCCAAGAGGATTTTCAAGCCTGGATACATGGGCCTGTGATACCTGCGTTGTACCAGAAGTATAAGCTTTTTGGATGGCAACCAATTTTAGAGGATGCTAACCCGGAATTACCCCAAAAGGTTCAAGAGTTTCTAGATGAGGTTGCACAAGAGTACTTTGCCTGCGATGCTTATGAACTAGAACAGATGACTCATGCCGAAGCACCCTGGAATTTGGCTAGAGGAAATGTACCACCTGATGAACCTTCTAACGAAATTATTCAGAAACAGTGGATGAAGGAGTACTACGGATCTCGTGCCGAAGAAAAGGATTAAGAAGACTGAAATTACCAAAGAGGGCACATCAGGTATTAGACCAACAAAGCTGAAGCCACTTCAAGGCATCAGCTTTTCGTTTAAATATTATCAAGACGATCGCAGCAAGTTTTCTTGTAGGGAAAAAGAAGTAATCTACTGGCTGACCTTGCTTGATCGGTTAAAAGCTCTATCTAGCCTAACGGCTCAAGAGTTATTAGTAAATCGTAGCAGTAAGCTCAGATGTCATCCCATCAAGTGGGAAGATACCAGCGAGAGGGCATTTGATTTGCCAAATGAAGAACAATTAGTTGATATACCATATCAGTTTTCCATCTCATCAAACACCTGTTCTAAACCTTTTAACGATCGCAGTTTGGTCTTAGGCTGCTTGAGGTTATCATAGATAGCGGTGTTTCCAGTATCTCATGCGATCGCTAGTTCAAGCGTCAAAGACATTTAACCGAACATAATGTAAAACCGTGTCCTATTTGGGGTGAATAAGACACGGTTTCATAGAAGTATTTAGTTATAATATATTGCAAAAATCAAAGTAATATTTGATTTATACCAAAGTAATCCATTTACTGAGAGTTGTTTCCTGGTTTATTTACTTTCTCTGTTGTGGGAACCCCTTGGTGATCATCGTAGTTTGTCCTTTGTTGAGTTAAGGCGATCGCACTAAAGAAAATGGCACTTCCTACAGCCAAGGCCACCATAGGACGCTTCAGCAAGACAAAATCTCTGATAATCCTAGCTAAAGGTCGGCTTTGACGACGTAGCGACGAAGCAACCATTAATTGTCTCCAAGTAAATGGATCGCGGACATAATGACCGCTTTGACAAACTACTAGCCGTTCCTGGCAATAGGGACAGCAAAACAAGCCCATGCGCGTTTTAATTGGTTTGGGCGTAGCATTTCTTTGGCAAATTGGGCAAGTAACATAATGATTATCAAAGGTGTGTATATTCATTTACCTCGTCCGCCTAGTCCATTTACTCGCTCTATAACAATAGCTATACTGAATTCCGATCGATACTTAGCAGACTTCCAAGTATGGTCTGACATCAGCCATAAATCATACATATATTGTATTACTACCAAGGATGGCTCAATGGTCGCAACACGAGTATAGCTAGATTTAGGCAAGGATGACTCCAAGTTTTTGTTTGCGGGTGCGTCCACCCAGCCCACAAAAACTTTTTGTCTCTAGAAAAAATAGCGTTGGCGCTCACTTGCACCACACTAGCCGTAGCTACGTCCAACCTAGGCATCGCTGACCCTTAAATAATAATTGTCTCCCATTTAACTATTCTCCCCACAAAATTTTGCACAATGACATTTTTTACTAAATCTTTGTAAATCAAGCAAATAAAGTCTACTTGTCTGGTTGCTAAATAATGGCTCACAATGATAAGTAACAGATAAAAATTTAAATTTTTTCTTACATTTACCCCGCCTCTCAATGACTCTCCTGCCTCCCACTCAACTGAGGAAGGTAACGGAACAACCTGCCTTTCCTACACCTTCCGCTCGTTTAGCCCAACTAATTAATCGTTTTCAACCATCCCCAGAAACCGTTGTCTTGTTTTTAGCCATGCTCATTGGCGGTGGTACGGGTATGGGTATAGTCACTTTTCACTATTTAATCCAGTTGATTCACCAGTTGATGCTGGAAAATTTAATGGGTCAAATTGGCGTCTGGGGTGCTTGGACTTTAGCCTGCGTTCCCACCCTTGGCGGATTAATCGTTGGCTTGATGCGCTGGCGCACTCAAGATTTTGGCCCTGGACTTTCATCTCTTATCGCCGCTTCTCAGGGAACAGAGATTAGGCAACCACTACGACCAGTTACGAAAATGCTGGCTGCATCTGTTTCTTTGGGGAGCGGTGCTTCTTTGGGCCCAGAGGGGCCGAGTGTAGAAATTGGCGCAAATTTTGGGATGTTGTTCTCTGTGATTCTGAATGTATCTCAAGAACGACAACGTTTGCTTTTAGGTGCTGGCGCGGCGGCTGGACTTGCGGCTGGATTTAATGCTCCCATCGCTGGAGTATTTTTTGCCCTAGAAGTGGTGATGGGTGCAACATCTTTTGCTACTTCTGCTGTGAGTGTGGTGCTGTTAGCGGCAGTGGTAGCAGCATTAATTGCCCAAATTGGTTTGGGGGCACAACCTGCTTTTGATTTACCTGTTTACCAAGTTCGCAGTCCCTTAGAATTACCCCTTTACCTTGGCTTGGGTTTAGGGGCCAGCCTAGTTTCTGTCACTTATACAGAATCAATTCGGGGAGCAAAAGCTTGCTTTGCTGGGAAAGTTCCAGGTTTTACCTTTTTGGGACGAATTCCTGAGCCGATTCATCCAATTATTGGCGGTGTGATGATTGGCGCAGTTGCTTTGCACTTCCCGCAAATTCTGGGCGTCGGTTATGAAACTGTAGAAGCAATGCTTCAGGATGTGGAGTTTCCACTCTACCTGTTGGTGGTGCTGTTGGTAGTAAAGTTATTGATGACTGCAATTAGTACGGGTAGTGGTTTCATCGGCGGTTTGTTTGCACCAGCAATGTTTTTAGGTGCTTCTTTTGGATCAGCTTACGCCAAAATTTTGGCTGTAGCATTTCCGGCTATTTCCGATCAGATGGCGGCTCCCCCAGCTTACGCAATGGTAGGAATGGCAGCAGTACTGGCTGGTAGTGTTAGAGCGCCGTTAACGTCTATTTTAATGCTGTTTGAATTAACCCGCGACTATCGCATTGTTTTACCGTTGATGGCAGCTGTGGGTTTGAGTGTTTGGCTAGTGGAAAGAATTAAACCAACTTTTAACTCTAACTCTAACTTACAACAAATTGGTCTTTCTGAATTGAAAGATGAACAAGCGGAAATTGTGCAGCAAATTTTGGTAGAAGATGCCATGTATCCCTGCCCAAAAAAGTTACCTGCAACTCTTGGAGTGTTAGATGCAGCTGTGGAAATGATCCGCGATCGCATCCGCAGTGCTTTAGTAATTGATGAAGCAGAGCAATTAATTGGTATACTTTCTCTGGAAGATATTAACCGTGCCCTTGCTCTTTGGCAAACTTACTCAAATTCGGCAACTGAAATTCCAGATAATTTATCCAATCAAACTCTCATAGACATTTGTACTACTGAAATCCTTTATGCATGGCAAGATGAACTATTATCTGAGGCTTTAGACCGCATGAGTCTTCGAGGTTTGCATCAATTACCAGTGGTAGCACGAGACAAACCCGATCGCATTTTGGGTTTACTAGAAAGAGAGCAAATTGCGTTAACCTGCAATTTAGCAGTTACGCGCAAAGCACTTCGCCACTATTTACCACTCTTACCGACCACAGATATAGTCATTAGTCATTAGTCATTGGTCATTGGTCATTGGTCATTGGTTTTCACAAAGGACAAATGACAATTGACTAATGACCATTTATTAAGCTGTAGCGTCTATGACTTCATCATCTTCCCGATCTTCTGGGTCTACCTGTTTCAGACGAATGTGCTTTTTGCCTAAAGTGATCAGAAACTCATCTCCTGGTTTCAGATTCATCTGTTTTGTATAAGCTGAACCTATAAGTAAGTTACCATTCGATTGCACACTAATTCTATAGCTAGCACTACGTCCACCACGCCCATTAGCACTGGGTGTAC
Source organism: Nostoc favosum CHAB5714 (assembly GCF_020829495.1). Lineage (GTDB taxonomy): Bacteria > Cyanobacteriota > Cyanobacteriia > Cyanobacteriales > Nostocaceae > Nostoc > Nostoc favosum. Next base: position 19,414 of record NZ_JAIVFQ010000048.1, read on the forward strand.
TGTCCAACTGAATGCCTTCGGCATCAATTAGGGCATTTAAGAACTTCATCATATTGACGCGCTCTATACCATTTTTGGTAACGGTATAGTAGCCGCACTTTTTGGCTTTGTCTTCTTTGCTCTCGCTCTCTAGTTCTTTGACTTTTTTGAGCAGTTCTTCACCAAGCAGGGGTTCAATTTTTTTCTGTTTAGGCATCAACTTAGGTCGAAAATGAATGTTTGAAGTGTTGGAATCGATTTTATTTTAGCTGACGTTGAGCTAACAGGAACATAATCCTTTAGTTTTTATCTCAACCTAGCCAAGTATATTACACTCAGATGCACAATTGTTATCCGATTACCAATATTGCCAAGACAATCTATTTTAGAGAATGCTGGCAATGCTGATAACTATATATATAGATATAGTTAGTGAATCACTGCTAGACTATATACAAGTTTGAAGTTTTCTAAACTAATGCTCAAAAATTTGTCTAGTTGCTGAGGATGATAACTGAGTCACGCAATGATAAGCAAAACTGATCCTTAGTCATTGGCATTTCCAAATGACAAGTAACTAAGGACAAATAACAAAGCTTGCCAAAATGAAACTAACTACCAGAGGACACTATAGTGTAAAGGCGTTGCTAGATTTGAGTTTACAGCCAAAATATGGGCCTGTATCTGCCAGAGCGATCGCTAAACGCCAAGATATCCCAGCTCCTTACCTCGAAAAACTACTAATAGAAATGCGTCGTGCGTCAATAGTTAAATCAATTCGTGGTAGCATCGGCGGATATCAATTGGCAAGAGAGCCTGCACAAATATCTATAGGACAAATTTTAGAAGCTGTTGGCGAGACTAGCCATTTACCCCATCACACCCCAGCACCTACACAAGCTGAAGATTGGGTAACATTTAGCCTATGGCAGAGACTCAACCAAAAGCTCAAAGAAGCTTTGTACAGTATTACTTTGGCAGACCTTTATTATGATGCTCGTAGCTGGCAAGCTGCCCTTGGAGAAGAAGCTAGTTTTGTGGTTTAGTCAAAAGCGGAGCCGGAGACGCTCCGCCTCCGGTCAATAGTCCAAATATTGACCTTTGACTCGTAACTTATGACCAATAGCATCTATATCTTAATTATTGCTGCACTTTTAGATTACTTAATTGGCGATCCTTGGAATTGGCCTCATCCAGTGCAAGTTATGGGGTGGGTAATTTCTCGCCTGACCAAATTTTCTCTCCAATTGTGTCAAAATTCTCTAACGCAACGCCTAGCTGGAATTTTACTAGGTATTATCCTGATAATTGGTAGTGGACTTGTTGGCTTTTTGATTATTCAAAGTGCCAAATTGCTTCATCCCTTGTTGGGAATTGCAATAGATAGCATTCTTTTGGCTAGTTGTTTTGCTGGCAGAAGTTTACGAGCCGCAGCATTAGCTGTTTTAGAACCTTTAACAGCAGGAGATTTGGAGAAAGCTCGGAAGATTTTAAGTAATTACGTTGGTCGAGATACCCAAAACCTCTCACAAGCAGAAATTTCCCGAGCCGTTTTAGAAACGGTTGCAGAAAATGCCACTGATGGGGTGATGGCTCCGCTTTTTTATGCAATTGTTGGTGTCTTTGTGCCAGTTGTGGGGCCAACTCCTTTGGCTTTAGCATATAAAGCCAGCAGTACCCTTGATTCAATGGTGGGCTATCGAGAAGCACCCTATACTTATTTGGGATGGTTCTGTGCGCGGTTGGAAGATTGTTTGACTTGGCTACCTTGTCGGTTAACAGTCGTGACTTTGGCGCTGTTATCGGGTAAACCGATGCATGTTTGGCGAATTTGTCGTCGGGATGCAATAAACGATCCTAGTCCTAATTCTGGCTGGAGTGAGTGCGCCTATGCTGCTTTTTTGGGTGTACAAATGGGGGGTACAAATTGGTATCGCGGGGTAGCTAAGTACAAACCACTGCTAGGAGACGCTATTTATCCCATTAGTGCAACTTCTATTCAGAATGCTTTGCAGTTGACCCGATATTGTTTTTTGGTATGGTTAGGGATAGCGATCGCAATATTCTTAATATTTCCAAATAGGTAATGATAAATATAAAGTTAGGAGACGCGATTAATCGCGTCTGTACAGGAGTTAAGAATAAAAACTCCTAACTCCTAACTCATCACTCCTAACTTATCACTCACTATGTCTGCCAAAATAGTTGAAATTCTCTCATCCGAAGAAATTCGTCGTACCTTAACTCGCCTTGCCTCTCAAATTGTGGAAAGGACGCGTGATTTGTCTCAACTGGTGCTTCTTGGTATTTATACCAGAGGTGCGTTATTAGCCGAATTGTTGGCGCGTCAGATTGAGACCCTGGAAGGTGTAGCCGTGTCAGTCGGCGCTTTGGACATTACATTTTATCGAGATGACCTTGACAAAATTGGATTGCGGACTCCAGCGAAAAGCGAAATTCCTTTTGACCTTACGGGGAAAACGGTTGTACTGGTGGATGATGTGATTTTCAAAGGACGGACGATTCGTGCTGCTTTGAACGCAGTCAACGACTACGGTAGACCAGAGGTGATTCGTTTAGCTGTATTGGTAGATAGAGGCCATCGAGAATTACCAATCCACCCAGATTTTATTGGCAAAAAGTTACCTACTGCTAAAGAAGAAATTGTCAAAGTTTACTTACAAAATTGCGATGGACGAGATGCAGTAGAGTTGATTGCAGATTAATCATTTGTCATTTGTCATTTGGAGGCAGAACTATAAAGCTTTTGGTTTGGGTTCCGGGTTCTGAATACGATTTTCAGACATTTACATTCCTCAAGCACAACGCACCCTCTCCAACCAACTGCACAAAGTTTTTTCTTTCTTTGTATGAAACCACCCTGGCTTCCCTTATAGGGAAGGGGAGTAAGATTCCAAGCCCTCTTTGCTTGCCTAACAGCAGGCTGACACCAACAGAGAGAGGAATGGAAGTAAGGTCGCGCGTGTATTCGATAATAGTAGCGCGTCTGCTATGCACGAAAATTAGTGAGAGAGTTGACCTGGGGAACATCTGAGAGTGAAGATAAAAAGGTTATATCTCGTGCCACAGTACTAAGCACATCTGATGTCGGCTTATTTCCTTTCATTTCCCTACTTTTGGGGTAAACACAGAGGGTAAGAGCGATAGGTATTAACGCGGCAAAAAACTTAAAAAAGTATGCACGGATTGCTAAAACGTGCCTGGACGCAGAGGGTTAAATGCACCGTTGCACCCCGATGAAGCGTCAAGAAATAGCTGATTAAATCAAATTTAAAGCGATTTAATCATATATTTTGTAGCAGATACTTGTGGAAAAGAAAATGCTAGGTGTAAATGTTGTTATGAAAGTTGGCGATCGCGTCCGCGTTAAAGATTCGGTAGTAGTGTATCATCATCCTGAACATCGGAATCAGCCTTTTGACATCAAAGGCACTGAAGGCGATGTAGTAGGTATTGCCACCCAATGGCGAGACAGACCCGTAAGCGCTAATTTGCCGATTTTAGTCCAGTTTAGTAAAAAGTTTAAAGCCCACTTACGTGAAAGTGAGTTAGAAGTCATCTAAATCACTTATCGGCGGCGAAACCACTGAAAAATATTCAGTTCGCCGCGCATTCTTTTAAGCTCTTGGCGGTTCTGTTCTGCTGTAGTATAATACCATTCACAATAACGCTGAAACTCTGACCGTGAACGAACTTCGTGGTAAAACTGATGGGTTGTTTGGTAAGCGGCAAATGCTTCCTCAACTTGGGGTTGAGGGGATGGCATAATATAAGGTAAATTTTTAGACATAAAGTTAATAAAGTTAGGAGTTAGGAGTTAGGAGTTAGGAGTTGGGAGTTGGGAGTTGGGAGTTGGGAGTTGGGAGTTAGAAGTTAGAAGTTTAGGCAATTACTACATTTCATAATTAACAACTCATAACTCATAATTAACAACTCCTAACTCATAACTCCTAACTTTATTAGAGCCAACCGCGTAAACGATAAACTAAAGAACCAATGTACTCTTTTAAAGCGCTGGTAAATTGGTGCAAGTTGTCTGTATCAGGTAATAAATTCAGTATAGCGGCTTTGGGAGTGTTGCCGAGTTCTTGCAGTTCACCCTCACTAACAATAAAGTCAGTGGGTGCAGGAATGGCATTAATTCCTTGACGTTGGAAAATCTTAAGCGATCGCGGCATGTGCATAGCAGAAGTAACTAATAATACCTGATTAATGCCACGAGACTCCAAAATTTTGCGGACATTTACAGCATTTTGATAAGTATTTAGAGATTCAGGTTCTTGGATAATTGCCTCATATGGAATACCAATAGATGTCAATATCGTTGCCATATCTGCCGACTCTGAGGAACCACTACCACGCCAATCGATACGCCCCCCGCTAAGAATGATTATGGGCGCTCTTTTTTGGCGATACAGTTGTGCGGCATAAATTACGCGTTCGCCTGATTCACTCAAATCGACGGTAGGTCTGGGGGGAAAAGCTGATTTGGTTGCGCCACCCAAAACCACAATCGCTTCTGCAACTGGTATTTGGGCGGGTGGAAGATTTTGCCATTCTAGCGATCGCACTAATGATTTAGCGATCCAAGCATTACTACAAAATAGCAATAAAGTCAAAGCAAAGGCAATTGCGATCGCCGCAGTGCGCGGTCGTTTCCATAATGTTACTAATGCTACTACCAAACTCACGCAGGCTAATCCTAGTGGATAAAAAAATAGTGGCAGTAATTTGGAGAGATATAAAAACATATTGGGGAATGGGGAACAGAGATTAAGGATTAAGATTAAAATAATTCTTTTCCAGCCCCCAGCCTCTTAATTTTTCTGGTTAATCCCAACTTTTATTAGTATCATCATTATTTATATTTTTAATAACCTGGTAATACCTCTCTTCTACATCTTTGTAGTCTTGTTCTTGAGAAAGTCCCTCACGGCTATCTTGTAAAATCATGTCAGCATGATGGCGCAGGCTTGCTTGATATTTAGAATTGTTGGTGTAAGTAGCAATTACAGCTATAGCTTCTAACAAACGAATAGTTACTCCTGCATCCGACTTTCCATACTGCCGAATTTGGTTAAAAGCACGGTCAACCAATCCTTTAAAATCTGCTCCTTCGGCAATGAAGCGCAACTTGTTATTGTTATCGTAGCGGTAAGGCGAAGGGAAATCTCTTTGAGCTAAGTGGCACAGCCCTGCGCTAATTCGGTCAATACAGCGAATTGCAGTAAATGGATCATTTATTCCAGGGGAAATGGCACGCAAAGCAATTTCTACTAATTGATCAATTGGAAATTCTATATCCTGTTGCTCTGTACGTTCTTTACCCAGAATAAAGGCATCGTTAATTTTTTTTGCAAGTTTTAGATTCACTCTCTCTCCAGGAAAAAGCAAGACTAAATCGCTACCTTGAACCAAAAATTTTCCCGGTTTAACCTTAAGGCGTATTAGCAAATTATGCTTACAAGCAATTTTCATCAATTCTTCATCATCAATTGCTTGTAAATAACCAGTTCCACTAGCTCGAATTGGTAGAGCTTCCTCCTCAAAAAACATCGGGATTTCTTCAACTCCAAGGCTATCTTCTGGTTCATTACGCCCAATTTTTTTGGGGAATAGCCTTTCAATTGCTGAATGTAAATCTGCACTAACATTTTGGATTACATTAGATGCCTGAATTATGGTTGAAGCATGATGGATAAAATAAATCAAAACACCAATGCTAATAATTGCGAGTAAAGTGCCGACTGTAACCGCAAGTTGTGGCACATACTTTTCGTATCCATCTCCCTCTCCATGAATTGTCCGCAGTACGAGCAAGCAGTAAATAAATGTACTAATAAATGTGCCAAGTACAATTTGATTACCCGTATCGTGCATAAAATTACGCAGAAGCCGCGGCCCAAAATTGGAAGCCGCCAACTGAAGTGCCACAATTGTAATTGAAAAGGCTGTAGCAGCAACGCTAATCATCGAACCTGCAACCGATCCTAACAGCGATCGCGCCCCATCTGCTCCACCATTGTAAACCCACCAATAATCAATTTCTACCTTGCTTGTGCGGTCAAGATAAAGCATTGTGAAAGCTAAAACAGTAGCTATCACCGCCATAACTGCTGGTATGAACCAGTAGCTGGAGTGGAGTTGATCCCAAAGCTTGCTTACCTTGACATTTCTCATTTTTCGTTGATTTGAGAATTTACCTTGCTGTTACCATCTTCTGAGAAGCGCTCTTGAGCAACTAATCTAAGCGAATCGCTGATACGGCGGGGTTTTGGTACTTCACCTTTACCAGATGGCCAACCTTCACGCTGACGAAAGCGGTTTCCATCTGTCTCTTCTGTCTGGTCATGAAATAGAATTTGTTGAGTTGGGAAAGGCAAATCAATGCCGTTTGCAACGAGTGTTTTCTTAATTGCAGTAATCACTTTATCCCGCGAAATAAGATTATCTGCCCGTCGTGGTGGATGAACCCACCAACGCACACGGATGTTAACAGTGCTTTCGGCAAGTTCCATTACCAGTACATCAGGAGCCGGATCTTTTAAAACTTCATTTACACTATGCATTGCGTCTAGCATTAACTGCTTGGCAACGTCAATGTCGTCGCCGTAGCCAATGCCCACATCGTACTCTAATCGGCGGTTTTCAAAGGCAGTATTCACCGTGACAGAATTGATAAATAATTCCGAGTTAGGAATCACAATCCGCCGACCGTCATAGGTTCTAATTGTTGTTGCCCGTGTCTCGATATTTTCAACAGTTCCCTCAAAGCCTTTAAAAACAATTTGGTCATCAATTTGGAAAGGTTCAGTCAGCAGAATTAAAATCCCAGCTAAGAAATTTTGCAAAATATCACGGAAGGCAAAACCAATTGCAACACCGCTAATTCCCAATAGTTGCACCAAATCACCGGCTTGAAATGTAGGAATCACAATGGAAAGGGCGATAAACAACCCAATCAAAATTGTTAGCCCTTGGGCTAACCTTCCTAGTACTAATCCCAGATTACGGGCGGAGCGACGGTTGCGAGTTAACCGCTTAACTAGTGCCTTAATTCTGCTAGAAATAAACAAAAAGAAGATGAAGACAATTAACGCTAAGACAATGTTCGGTAGCAAAGCTATGAACCCGTTAATCATGCTTTGAACCTTGTCCCAAGCTGTGGAGATTTCTGCATTCATGAAGTTTCCTCTTTCCTCACCAATTAATATTTATAATCGTTGACAGTTGACGGTTGACGGTTGACGGTTATCGGTCATCAGTCAACGGTCAACAGTCATCAGGTAAATGTACTAGTTTTATGCCTAACAGCTTATCCCTCTTCTGTCACTTTCCGGGAGGGCAATCTCTAGAAGCTTTATCAGTCAATCAATACAAGCTATCCTATTACAAAAACTTGGTTATTGTATTTGTTATTAGAAAAAAATCTTGCGATGCCTGCGGCAGGCAAAGCCATCGCTTCGTATACAAAAGCTCTAGATTTCAGAAATGGCAAAACTTTTCGGAGAGTGACAGAAGAGGGGTATTACTTTTCCCAAAACCTGAAATTGATAGTACTTCCAGGGGTGCGACGGTAACGACGGGCGGTTCTTCTTGTTTGCCGTTTGTTGATCCTGTCGTTCGTTGGTTCAATTTCGCCCTCTTCTGATTCTTCAACTTGCAACTGAGTTCTAGTTTCTTCCTTACTTCCCCACCAAGCAGTAATCCAGCCTCCAGCTAAAGCGCCTATTCCACCTAGCAAGACACTCATGGGTGCTGGATACCCCAAATATACAAAGCCAAGCATGAAAAATAACCAGTATTTTAGCCCTGTATCGACACCATCAGAGGAGGCGACAGTTGACGCCTGGGGGCTATTATCAGTTACATTTGTGATCCAGCTGAGGATGAAACCGCCCATGATTCCTAAGAAGATGCTCAGGGCTGGTGAGGAACCGGTCATTATTAATATAAATATTAAAAATGCCCCAAATAACAACTGAGAAAAAAAGCTGGGAGAAATACTAAAAAGGTCGCTCTTTTTGTCTGCCATAAAGTAAAAAAAGGCTATTAACTAATTACTAATGACGCTGGTAAGCGTTGGGTTAGCGTAAGCGTTGCGGTAGCGAACGCGAGTGCGTCTCGTAGAGAGGAACGAGCGTCCGTAGGATCGTCTGACTCGCTAACGCTACGCTAACGTAACTCCTAATTTTCGATTCAATTACAAATTACGAATTACGAATTACGAATTACGAATTACGAATTATTTTAATTGTGCCTGCTGTGGTTGGGTTGTATCCAAAATCTTTACGTAAGGTTGTTCCTCTTCAGTGAAAGGTTCAGCTTGTTTGATTTGTGAGGCTAATAAATCGGCGGTGGCATCAGCGATATCACCAGTGCGGTTGTTCAAACGCTCTTTTATAACTTCTAGCGGTGCTGTGCATTGGATAATCTGAAGGGAAAGTTGGTGCTTTGTAGCTTGAGCGATCGCTTCTTGCCGCAACTGCTGGCGATCGTACTTGGCATCCAAAATCACCGAAAAACCCTGTTTAGCTAGGATAATTCCCAATTCCAACAGCCGTGTGTAGGTTTTTTCGGTCATCTCAGGGGTATACAAATCATCGCCGCCTTTTTCCCACAGGGAAATTCCCCCTAAATGTTTCCGCACCGCATCAGAACGCAGGTGAATCGCTCCCATTTGACGCGCTAAATGCCTTGCTGTGGTACTTTTACCAGAACCCGACAACCCCGACATCAAAATTACTTCTCCCAGCTTTGGTTTAGTGTAGTCCCAAGCCTGTTTGTAATACTCAGCAGCAGTTTTTGTCGCTTCTTCCTTTACCGTCGCGGGTACACTCGGATCATCTAGCAAAAATGAAGTTACCTTCGCACGAACATAAGCCTGACGGCTTAAATACAAGGGTAGCACCTGTAAGCCTTCCCAGTCTCCAGTTTGCTCTATATAGGCATTCAAAAACGCATTACCCAAGTCTTTACGCTGTCGCGCTTCCAAATCCATCACCGTGAATGCCACATCGTACATCACATCGACAAAGCGAAACGGTTCATTAAACTCAATGCAATCGAACAGCAAAATTTTATCGTGCCACAGCGCAATATTTCTTAGGTGTAAATCTCCGTGACATTCACGAATATAGTTGTTGTGAATTCTGCTAGCGAATAATTCTGGACGTTCGGTAAAAAACTTATCTGTATATTGCTTTGTTTCTGTAAATTGCGCCTGTGTTTGGGGGCCACCAATATACTTTTCAGTTTGCTGATAATTCTCATCAAATGCAGCCCGGACTTTTGGCACTTCACCAAAACTGCGAATATAATCATTCGTTTGTGCTTCGGCATGATATTGAGCCACCACCCGTCCTAACTCATCTAGGTGCGTCTCATTTAACTTACCCTGCTCAAAAAGTGTACTTAATAGCGACTCTTGCGGAAACTGGCGCATCTTCAGCACGTATTCTACAGCCTCGACCGTTCCCCCTAACTGGTATTGCTCCCCTAACAAAGTTATGGGCAAAACTTCTAAATACAGTTCACCTGCTCCCCGTTGATTTAACCGTAACTCTTCCTGACAAAAATGCTGCCGCTTCTCTAAGGTAGAAAAGTCCAAAAAACCAAAATTCATCGGTTTTTTCACCTTATAGACGTAATCCCCAGTCAGCAGCACATAAGAAATGTGGGTTTGAATTAATTGAATAGGTTCTGTTACCGAATGGGGATAAAATTCAGGCTGCAACATTTGCTGAATTAAAGCTGGAAGAGTTGCTTCTGTCATCTCTGTCCTCTGCGCTCTCTGCGCCTCTGCGGTTCAAATACAAAAAAACCAGGAGTTTCCCCCTGGTGTCATCAAAAATTATTACACAGTTTACCAATTGAGTGCTGATAAGCTAATGCGCTTACATATTGCGCTATTTTCCGTGAAGACCGTCATTGGTCATTGGTCAATTGAGAATGGTGCAAGATATCAGCATATCAAGGAGAACTCGTTTTGGAAGCTTCTGGACTGCGAATAATGACATGTCCCTTGTCACTTTCTTGAATTGCCAACACCGATGGGATCTCATCAGGTTTTGCCTGAGGGGGTAATGCTCTAAATAAATAAATCCAGCCGCCACGTTCTAAGAGTAAGCGCCAGACTCTCGGCTGCTGTGGATTGCTAATATCATTATCTTCTCTGCCTCGCAAGTCATTGAATAGACCTCGATGCCTCCGGCGGGCTACGCCAACGCCAATAATGCGATAACCTTTTAAAGATGGATCTGCAAATATATCATCAAGTTTGCGTCCCACAGCAAACTTTTCTTCAGGTGTAATTAAAGCTACAACAGGCAAAGTGGATTTTTGACCAGCGTCTCGTTGTGCATCTGCAATGCCTTGCCAACGAGCTAACCAAAATATCACAATTAATACCCAGGATACTATGACTATCTCATTGACTAGCGATCGCAGAAAATCAACTGAGCGCAGTTGCCCAGAACTAAATTCAGCCAAAGATTTAAGCTGTTTAGCTGTCCATGAGCGTTTGTGTTGGGTAGCAGAGATGATGCGACTCAATAGTAATTGACTTGCAGAGACAACTGTATCACTGATAATCTTAATTAACCATAACGTTGCCTGAATAGCGTAGCTTGCCGCCGTAGGCATCGCAGCGACAAAAAAAGCGATCGCACTTTTGCATATTGCCCAGCCATCTCCGAGAAATATTTGCAGGGGAACTATTAAAAAAGACTGTGCAGGTAAATCGAGGGTATTGACTTCTAGTTGAAAAAAGTAGAAATATGACCAACGGTAAATCCAGCCTGCAAAGAAAAGCGCCGCACCCAGCAAGCCAAGTACACTGGTGAATTTACCTAAAATATTGGTTTCTTGGTTGGGGTTTGGGGCTTGGGTCATATGGGAGATGGGGGAGATGAGGGGAATGTAGAATGTAGGGTGCGTTAAGCTAAACCACATCTAGTTTGCATAATCTGAAATTGTACATTTATTGTGGGGTGGGCGTCTCGCCATTGGTGTCAACTTAAGCTAGAAATGGCTTAACTGTTGGCTGACTCACCCGCCCTGAACTGAAGTTCTTTGGCTTTCAGCTAAAGTCTACTGAAGTAGACTAAAGATTTTGGGTATATTTAGTCATCTTCAGATGACTTTTGCTATTAGCAAGGAACTTCAGTTCCTTGCGGGACATGACTTTTACGTTAAGTTGACACGTATGGCGTCTCGCCCGCCCAATATATGCAAGGTTATTTGTGGAACAGCTTACCGCGAAGCGTAACGCACCGAAAATTTCGGATGGTGCGTTAGCCTACGGCATAACACACCCTACAAAACTACAGGTGAATAATCAGTTTCTTTTAGTAATTTTACGTAAATTTGGTATCCGCTTTGGAAGTTTAATGAGAAAGTTAAAATAGTCAAATATACTGTTAAAGCCATGAAAGCTTTTTTCCAGGGATGGGTTGTGGCAATCCTAGTAATGGCAGCAGCGCTAGCAGGAAACATCCAAACTGTAATTAGCCAGGATGTTAAGACAGGAAATTTCTTGTTAACACAGACACAAATCAAAGCGGATGAATTAGAACTTGCAGTAGCGTTACCAGAGTTAGCAGAGGTCTTCTTTAAAAAGGGTGAGTCAAGCAGTGGTCGAGTAATAGGAATTGATGCCCAAGGGCAAGCACTATCAATTCAGCGTAATGACAAAACTACCACGATTCCTCTGAGCCAAATTGCAAGAGTAGTTTTCAAGAAAGAGGCATTGGCTTACAGAAGTAATAGAAGTCCAATTATCCGGGGTGGGGGAGAACGTCCTACAGGTAAGGCTGTAACTTGGAGTGGTATACCTATAAATAATTTTACTGTAAAAAATTCTACTCAAGGTCAAGCAGTGGTGAAACTGAAACCACCTGTAGTTTCCACAGCACAGTTGCAGGGTATTCAATCAGTGGCTAGAAATCGGCAATATGTGGTAGATGAAATCCAGTTCAATTCGCAACAACGAACGGTCACTATTCTGACAAAACCTTATTGAGCGTCAATTATTTCATCTCTAGGGGCGTACATCTATACCCCTAACCATTTTGACGTTCTTAACGACAGACACTTCTGGTTAATAACAAACATCGCAATATTAATAAGGAACATTGCGATGTTAATAACAAATATCACGATGTTCATCACAAACATCACGATATTAATAAGAAACATTGCAATGTTCATCACAAACATCACGATATTAATAAGAAACATTGCAATGTTCATCACAAACATCACGATATTAATAAGAAACATTGCAATGTTCATCACAAAGATCACGATGTTGGTAACGACAGCTTCTAGACCTAATTGAAAACAGCTACCTCTGCGCTATTCTATGAAAAAAATTCTCACCAGTCTTTTGGCTGTGGGCGTTTATCTAACGCCTTTAACAGTAATGCTAATGGCTCAACCCACCTGGGGACAAACTCAAAACTCCCAAGCGCAAGAAGCAGAAAGACTGCTAGAGCAAGGGAGAAAACTGACACAACAACAGGAACACCAACAGGCAATACAAATATTACAGCAGGCTTTAACCATTGCACGACAACTCAAAGACCAAAAACTAGAAGGAACTGCACTGGTTGGGCTTGGGTTTAACTACGACGCTTTAGGAGAAAAGCAAAAAGCACTCGATTTTTACAACCAAGCTCTGCCCCTAAAACGTGCTGTGGGCGATCGCTCTGGTGTTGCGGCTACACTCAATAACATCGGTAAAGTCTACGACGATTTAGGAGAAAAGCAAAAAGCACTCGATTTTTACAACCAAGCTCTGCCTCTAAGACGTGCTGTGGGCGATCGCTCTGGTGAAGCCGCCACCCTCAATAACATCGGTGGAGTCTACTCCGATTTAGGAGAAAAGCAAAAAGCACTCGATTTTTACAACCAAGCTCTGCTCCTAAAACGTGCTGTGGGCGATCGCTCTGGTGTTGCGACTACACTCAATAACATCGGTGCAGTCTACTCCGATTTAGGAGAAAAGCAAAAAGCACTCGATTTTTACAACCAAGCTCTGCCCCTAAAACGTGCTGTGGGCGATCGCACAGGTGAGGCGACTACACTCAATAACATTGGTGCAGTCTACTTTGATTTAGGAGAAAAGCAAAAAGCACTCGATTTTTACAACCAAGCTCTGCCCCTAAGACGTGCTGTGGGCGATCGCACAGGTGTTGCGACTACACTCAATAACATCGGTCTAGTCTACTCCGATTTAGGAGAAAAGCAAAAAGCACTCGATTTTTACAACCAAGCTCTGCCCCTTATTCGGGCTGTGGGCGATCGCTCTGGTGAGGCTGGCACACTCAATAACATCGGTGCAGTCTACAACGCTTTAGGACAAAAGCAAAAAGCACTCGATTTTTACAACCAAGCTCTGCCCCTTTGGCGGGCTGTGGGCGATCGCACAGGTGTTGCGACTACACTCAATAACATCGGTCTAGTCTACTCCGATTTAGGAGAAAAGCAAAAAGCACTCGATTACCTCAACCAAGCTCTGCCCCTTATTCGGGCTGTGGGCGATCGCTCTGGTGAGGCTAGCACACTCAATAACATCGGTGGAGTCTACGACGCTTTAGGAGAAAAGCAAAAAGCACTCGATTTTTACAACCAAGCTCTGCCCCTTTGGCGGGCTGTGGGCGATCGCTCTGGTGTTGCGACTACACTCAATAACATCGGTCGAGTCTACTTTGATTTAGGAGAAAAGCAAAAAGCACTCGAATTTTACAACCAAGCTCTGCCCCTTTGGCGTGCTGTGGGCGATCGCTCTGGTGTTGCGACTACACTCAATAACATCGGTCGAGTCTACGACGCTTTAGGAGAAAAGTAAAAAGCACTCGATTTTTACAACCAAGCTCTGCCCCTTAGGCGTGCTGTGGGCGATCGCTCTGTTGAAGCTCTCACCTTGGGTAATATTGGTGTACTATTCCAAAGTACAAATCGACCAACCCAAGCCATTACTAATTTGAAGCAATCTCTCCAAATCAGCTTAGAAATGCGCCGGAGTTTGCAACGGGAAAATCGCCAAAAGTTTTTACAGGAAAAGGATGTATATGCTACTGCTTTAGTCGATGTCCTTATTAATCAAAAAAAATACGCTCAAGCCTTTGAATGGGTTAACCTATTCACCACAGCCGACCTTGCTGATTATACTCGTCTCATTAATGCCAAAGTTACCAACCCAGAAGCACAGAAAGCTCTTGATAACTGGAGTAAAAAAAATCAACAATTGGAATCCCTGCGACAACAACTGCAAGAAAAGTTTTCTGAAGCATTAACTCAACAAATTCGGCAATTAGAAGCACGAGTTTATTCAGAAGCCGAAAATATCTCTCGCCGTTTTCCTGAAGTGGCAGAACTATTTGAAACTACACCCGCAGATATTAAAAACCTGACATCCTCCATACCCGCAGGAACGGTTGTAGTTCAACCTGTCTTGCTGACTAATGTGATAAATATGCCTAATAACGTCGCAATTTTTATTTTTACAAAAGGTCAATTGAGTGTTATTAAAAAATCTATTAATACCACTGAATTTAATAAACTTATTACCGATTACCTAAAACAGGTACAAAACGATGGTGATGCTGACTTCACTGAAACAGGTGACAAACTCTATGATATTCTCATTCGTCCCATCGAAGACAAAATTCAAGCTTTATCACCCAAAGAACTAAGTATTATTGCTACTGGTCAACTGCGCCATTTACCTTTTGAGACTCTTTACGACAGTAAAACCGGCCAATTTCTGATCGAGAAATATCCTGTCAACTATCTCACTCGCATTTCCAATAATTCCCTAAAATCTCCAAATGTGCAAAATGCCATACCCCGCAAACCACAAGCTGTTTTAGCATTTGGTAATCCAGTACCTCGTGACCCGCAAAATCTCCCAGGTGCAGAGGCGGAAGTCAGACAGATTAAGGAAATACTGCCAGATAGTGAAGTTTATATTCACAATGAAGCTACCCTAGAAAAGTTTAGATCCCAAGCATTACGCTTTGACTTTTTGCATTTAGCAACTCACGGCTGTTTTCAAACTGAAGACTGCAAAAAAGTGGATTTAAAAAATAATAGATTACTATTTGCTGACAACCCCTTAGACATTGCCAATGCTGCTCTTTTAGGACTACAAGGCACACAACTGATTACTCTCAGTGCCTGTCAAACTGCTGTAGTCACTAATTTTAATAGCGTAGGAATTGCAGGAGTTGCTTATATATTTGAGCGTGCTGGTGCTAAAGCTGTGATGGCAAGTTTGTGGGCGGTTGATGATGAAGCAACTCAGCAATTGATGGTTGATTTTTATCAAAATCTCAAGCAGGGGATGACGAAAGGGGAAGCTTTGCAACAAGCTAAGTTGAAGCTAATTAAAGACCATCGCCATCCTTATTATTGGTCGCCATTTGTGCTGATTGGGGATGCACGTTAAAGTAATTCGTAATTAAGTGCGTTAGGCTAAAGCCATAACGCACCGCTATCATGGTGAGTCAAAAACCATAAACTGCGTAGGTTGGGTTGAACGAAGTTAAACCCAACAAACCACCGAAAATGTTGGGTTTCGTTCCTCAACCCAACCTACTGTTTTCTAAATACAAAAAAACCAGGAGTTTCCCCCTGGTGTCATCAAAAATTATTACACAGTTTACCTAGCTTAAGAAGCTGCTTCAGTTTCTGTCCCAGCATCTTCAGCGCTAATTTGTGGTGGCAAAACGCTCACAACAAGTCGCTCTGATTCCGCTAGAGGTGTTACACCTTCAGGAAAGGCTATATCACTAATACTCAAGCTGTCTCCAATTTGCAGATTAGAGACATCGATTTCGATGACATCTGGGATGTTTTCTGGCGCACAACTCACTTGTAATTCAGAGATTACGGTGTCTAACACGCCACCCTCTTGTTTAACACCAACAGCAGTTCCCACAAAACGCAACCGAACTTCTACAGTTGTGTCGCCGTGGCCTGCAACTGCGAAAAAGCTGAGGTGGTAAGGCGTACCTTTGGCTGGATGGATCTGAAGTTCCCGCAGCAGGGTTTTGCCGCGCCAAGGTACATCAGCAATATTCAACTCAATCAAGGTGTTATTGACGGAAGCTCTTTTGAGCAAACGCTCAACAGTTTTGGCTTCAATGGTCAAAGAAATGGATTCTGTACCCTTATGACCATACAAATTGGCAGGTATCAGTCCAGCACGGCGCAAAGCTCTTGGCTTGCTCCCTTCTGGACGTTTTTGAGATTCGACTGTAATAGCCATAGAAGTTGTCCTTTGTCATTAGTCATTAGTCATTAGTCATTTGTCATTGGGCATTGGGCATTGGGCATTGGGCATTGGGCATTGGGCATTGGGCATTGATTATTCTTTGCGTCTTTGCGTCCCCGTGTCCCCGCGTCTCCCTCATCTCCCTCATCTCCCTCATCTCCCATTCCCTACGCACTGAGCAAGGTTGCAGGTGTGCCGTCGGCCTGCAATAAAGCACGTTTGGGCCCGTGGATGGGGTCTTCTACGATTATGGTTTGATCGCGGCTTGCTCCTAGTGAGACGATCGCGATCGGGACTTCCATTAATTCAGCGAGGAATTTTAGATAGTCCAGTGCTTGCGGTGGCAAGTCTTCCAGGGTGCGGCAGTCGGTTGTTGACACTTTCCATCCTGGTAAGGTTTTGTAGATGGGGCGACATCTAGCAAATTGACGAGAACTTGTGGGGAAGTGTTCGCTGCGTTGGCCATCTATGTTATATGCGACACAAACTTGGATTTCCTCTAATTCATCGAGGACATCTAGTTTAGTGAGAGCCATACAATCCATGCCGTTTATCCGCACGGCATAGCGACCGATGACGGCATCAAACCAGCCGCAGCGCCGTTTGCGTCCGGTAGTTGTGCCAAATTCGGCACCGCGCGAGCACAACATTTCTCCCAATTCTCCATCCAATTCGGTGGGAAATGGCCCTTCTCCCACCCGTGTCGTATAGGCTTTCGACACTCCAATTACTCGGTCAATCATTGTCGGCCCTACCCCTGTACCAACGCAAGCCCCCCCGGCCACAGGATTAGAGGAGGTGACATAAGGATAAGTTCCATGATCTAAGTCAAGGAGCGTACCTTGTGCGCCTTCAAACAAAATATTCCGCCGTCGCTGAATCGCATCGTATATTTTTAACGATGTATCAATAACGTAAGGGCGCAACCGTTCTGCATATCCCAAATACTGTTCAATCACCTCTTGTGCATCTAGAGGCGGCAAGTTGTAAAGCTTTTCTAAAATGACGTTTTTATAATTAATCGTCCACTCCAACTGCTCACGTAGTCCATCCGGGTTCATCAAGTCTAAAACCCGAATGCCTGTACGTTCAGATTTATCAGCATAAGTCGGCCCAATGCCCCGACCTGTTGTGCCGATCTTATGGCTTCCCCGTCGTTCTTCCGATGCCTGGTCAATCAAGCGATGATAAGGCATTGTTACGTGGGCTGTCTCAGATATCAGCAGGTGGTCAGTGGAAATATTTAGTTCTTTTAATTGGTCGAGTTCTGCAATCAAAATCTGTGGATCGATGACTGTTCCACAGCCGATAATGCAATCGGTATTTGGATACAAAATACCAGAAGGAATCAAGTGCAGCTTAAAGGTCTGACCTTTAACTACAATTGTGTGGCCAGCATTGACGCCCCCTTGGTAACGAACCACAACATCTGCGGAACGGCTGAGTAAGTCAGTTATTTTACCTTTTCCTTCATCGCCCCATTGGGCACCTATGACAATGACGTTAGCCAAGAGCTTAAATTAAGAAGTAAAGTTTCCACAAACTATAATTATTAACATATTACTGGAATCATGTCAAGCTGATTTTAGAACTACCTAGTACATCGGGCGCAAAGATAAACATATCATTTCAAATGGTGCAAGAAGCTCGGAATATAATTATGCGTGAATGCGTGAATGCGTGACTTCCGGCTTGCGGTACTAACTTGTCTGGAGAAGATATATTACCTGGTTTTGTTTTGGATTTACGGCTACTGTGCGCTTAATTACAATTCCGAACATAGAGGCGTTGCAATGTAGCGTCTCTACAAACATTATGGATAGGCAACTTATCTGATCCGAACTGCATTGGCTATACTACTGCTAGAAATGAATTTATATTAAAGATTAGCGGATTTATTTCTGACTATTATGTATAAATAATCATCCTAAAAAATCCAGATATTTACAACTTGAAGAGATTGTATTTTGTTACCCGTGCTGTCACAATCATTAAAATATTCTCAGTATTTGTTTTTAATGTTTAATTTTAACTGATGGAGGGCATCTGCGGCAGGAAGGGCGATCGCATGATCAAAAAAGGGTATCGAGTCCAAAAGCTGAAAGCAATATTCATCCTAGCATTGGCAGTTGTATTTACTAATGCTGTAGTCTCATATAGCAACACTGTTAAGCTGATTCACAACCAGCAATGGGTGACATCCTCCTATAAAGTGGTTACTCAACTTGAAAGTATCCAATCTACGCTCAAAGACACTGAAACTGCACAACGTAATTACCTAATTACAGCAGATGCAGATGAGCTAAAAACCTATCTTGCAGCTTATCAACAAACTAATAGGAATATTCAGATTCTCAGCAATTTAACTGCTGATAACCATCAAAAGCGGCAGTGGATTTCTTTGCTGGAGCCGAAAATTAGCAACAGGCTCAACATCCTGCAACAAGAGATTTCCCTCAGACAAAACCAGGGATTTGAAGCAGTTCGGCAGCGAATCTTATCTGACAAAAACAAGCAACCCGGCAAAGAAATCCAACAGCTTATTCACGACTCTTTAGAGGTAGAGCAAAATTTATTACAGCAGGGAATGCAGCAGTCGCAAGCAAGTTCCCAAAAGGCAATAGTTACATTTTTTATCGCTGCTGTTGTGGATTTAGTGCTGGTGGTGCTGCTCTATGACTTGTTGTGGCGTTATATCAGGCAACTTCAGCAGACGGAACTGGCTTTACGCCAAAGCGAAAATCGTTTACGAGCCATGATAGATGCAGAACCAGAATGCATCCAGTTAATTGCCAGGGATGGAACCCTTTTAGAAATTAATGCCTATGGGCTGGCAATAATGGAAGTGGAAAGTGCTGATGTATTGATTGGTAAACCAATTGATGCCGTAATTGTACCAGATTATAGAGCAGCCTTTGCCAACTTGCATAAAAGTGTCTGCCAAGGTAATAAGGGGACTTTGGAGTTTGAAATCGTGGGATTTAAAGGTACTCGTCGCTACATGGAAACTCATGCCGTACCACTAGGTAACGAATCTGAATCTGATGGCACGTTCATCCATTTGGCACTGATGCGAGATATAACCCAGCAAAAACAGGCAGAACAGAAAATCCGTGAACAAGGGTTGCTGCTGGATGTATCAAGTGATGCGATTCTGGTGCGAAATATCCACAACCAAATATTGTTTTGGAATCAAGGTGCTGAACGTCTGTACGGCTGGAAGAGCGAGGAAATTGTCGGTAAGAATGTTTTGCAACTTTTGTATAAAGACATTTCACCACAGCTAGAAGATGCTTACTTGAGGGTGATGAATACGGGTGAGTGGCGGGGTGAGTTGCATCAACTGACAAGGGAAGGGAAAGTAATTATCGTTGAAAGTCGGTGGATACTGATCCGAGATGATAATGGACAACCTAAATCCATTTTGAGTGTGAACACCGAGATTACGCAGCAGAAACAACTGGAAGCTCAACTTCTGCGATCGCAACGTTTGGAGAGTATCGGTACATTAGCTGGCGGTATAGTCCATGACCTGAACAATATACTATCTCCAATTTTAATGTCAGTTCAAATATTGCAGAAGAAATTGCCCGATTCGCAGAGTCAACAAATACTGCAAACTTTAGAAAATAATGTTAAACGCGGCGCTAATTTGCTCAAGCAAGTGTTATCTTTTGCACGGGGCATCGAAGGTAAACAGACAATTGTCCAAATTCAGCCTTTGATGGCAGAAATTGAGCAAATTATCACTCAAACATTCCCCAAATCCATCATTTGCCAAACAGATATCCCTAAAAATCTGTGGTATGTCCGTGGAGACGCAACTCAACTACATCAGGTGTTGATAAATTTAGTAGTTAATGCCCGCGATGCTATGCCCAATGGCGGTATATTGAGAATTGCGGCGGAAAATCTGGTGATTGGTGAACATTCTGCCCAGATAAATATTGATGCTAAAGTGGGTTCTTATATTGCGATCGTGGTGACGGATACCGGCATGGGGATGTCGGCGGAAGTCCAGCAACGAATTTTTGAACCATTTTTCACTACCAAAGAGGTAGGCAAAGGTACAGGTTTAGGACTTTCCACGGCGTTGAGTATCATTAAAAATCACGGTGGTTTTGCCAATGTTTACAGTCAGGTAGGCAGAGGGACTCAATTTACAGTGTACTTGCCTGCCTCAACATTCAGAGACACACATTTGCTGTCTCCAGAACTAGAATCAGTTACAGGAGATGGCTAATTGATTTATATGATGTCCGGGCAATTAAGCATAATACCCAAAACCCCAAAGAGCCAAAGCGCAGCTTTTATATTATGTCCGCTTGATTACTTATTAAACCCTAAGAACCCCACCCCGACAATCGTCGCTTTGTCTCCCCTCCTGCTTGCGGGGAGGGGTTGGGGGTGGGGTGTAATGACTGTGGTTAGCATAACTAATTATGCGGACATGATATTACTCCCCGCTCTTCGAGAGGGGAGGGGTTGGGGGTGGGGTTCTTTTATTATGGGTAATTTGGCGGACATGATATTACATATTTGTCTGCGTTAATGATGCCAATGGTAATAATGCAGGATTATCGATAGGACTTACGCAAAAAGCCAGTGAAAGTCTTGATTTATTGTAGGGGCAATTCATGTAGACACAAAGCGGCTTCCCGCAGGGTATTGCCCCTACATTTCGTACTTGATGCGTAAGTCTTAATCGAGAAATAACTCGTTATTTGTCTCTTGTAAAAAAATCACTACCTGCGTTATTGGATTGGTAAACCTGATGATAGATGAGCCGCCTAATTTCTATCCCCCACTTGCATTTATGCCAATAACCCCCATGATTATTAAGGCGATGGAAATGAGTTTGATAAGTGTGACAGATTCACGAAACCAAAGAATACCAATAATAGCAATTAAGACAGTTCCTAATCCAGCCCAAACAGAATAAGCTACACTCACTTCAAGTTTCTTGAGAGCAAGGGTCAAAAAAGTAAAACAAAGTCCATAAAAGACAGCTATTAATATGGAAGGGCCTATTTTAGTAAATCCTTGCGATAACTTCATGCAAGTTGTGCCTGAAACTTCAAAGAGGATTGCGGCGATAAGGTAAATCCAACTTGTTGACATATCTGTTATCAGCAGTTTGTGAGGAATCTCTTATTATCTTATCCAAATAAAAAAATAAAACAGGTCGAATTATTATCATTATTCGCATGAATCTACTAAAAATTTGTAGGATACGCTAGCGTTGCAAGCTTTAAGAAGATGTTTGAAAAGTCCTCTTGTCGGTATCAAAAGTTTTAGATCCCTCTAAATGCACGCCACTTGCTTCACTTGGGGAGACCCCAAGACCGCAGTGGCTCCCCGATAAATTGGGGGACTTTGATTCCGGTTTCCCCTTTTTTAAGGGGAGCCAGCGCGGTCTTGTCCCTTCACGTAGTTTCTGGATCGGGAATCATCATCACTCAGGTGATAAAAACCGAATTTACCCCACTTTTATTTTTAAATACTATAAGAACAAAGCAAGGAATCAAATCCTCAATTACTTAGGCAATAAAGATAGTGATTATCCGAGGTAGAGATATGACATTAGTACGTTTGAACCCCTGGCAAGAATTTAACACCATACAACGTCAAATCAATCGCTTATTTGATGAAGATACTTTGCCAACTGCATTTTTGGATAGAGGTTTATCCAGAGTTCCGGCTGCTGAGTTAAAAGAAACTGAAGATGCAATTCTTCTGTTGCTAGAACTTCCGGGAATTGAAGCTAAAGACTTGGATTTGCAAGTTACAGAAAAAGCTGTATACCTGAGCGGTGAGCGGAAGTCTGAAGCAAAATCTGAAGATAAAGGTGTAATCAAAAGCGAATTCCACTATGGTAAATTCCAACGTGTAATTCCTTTACCTGCTCGGATTCAAAATACCAATGTTACGGCAGATTATAAAGATGGCATCTTGAACCTGACGCTACCCAAAGCTGAAGAAGAAAAGAATAAAGTTGTCAAAGTTAATCTAGCATCATCTGGCTAATTTCAGCTTTATATCTGCTCGCTATCTATTAAACTAAATAAAAAGCGCTCTCCAAAAGGGGAGCGCTTTTTTGCGTGAATTACTCAGCCTATACAGATTTATTAGGAAAGTGCAAAATTTTAAATCTTTTACAGTGTGTTATACACCACCTCAGATTTTAGGTGCGCTAGGAGGAATATTTTAACGCACCCTACGAAACTTGCTCTTTATTAAATCCATATTTCTTAGTTAACCATTAAGCGCTTCTTCTTGCTCGGTTTCGATGACGCAATCAGAAGTGGGCTTGGCAACGCAGGTGAGGACAAATCCTTCGTCCATTTGATCGTTGTCTAAGAAGTTCTGATCTGATTGGTCAACTGTACCTGAAATCAGCTTACCGGTGCAGGTAGAGCAAGAACCAGCGTTACAAGAATAGGGCAAATCAAGCTCATATTCCTCGTTAGCGATCTCTAGAATGTACTCATCATCAGGAACGTCAATTACTTTTTCGCCGTCTGGGGTACGTAATGTAACCTTATAAGTTGCCATGTAACAATTCCTAACTCATATAAACTCCATATTCGATACTACGGGTTTATGTGCTGCTAGTCTAGAGTTGATTGTGGTTGACTGTTTTAGATTCTCAAGCGATTAGTGGGGCTAGTTTACATGTACCAAAAGCTTCAGACCAAATTTACACAGGAAAAAATCTTGCGTAGGCGTAGCCCGTCGTAGACATCGCTTCAGCAAATCCCTCAAATGAACTATAATCCTTAGCCACGATGGAAACATTCACACCCAACTTTCGTGCATTAGCAGTTGTATAAGGGCCGAAACATGCAATTATACAGTTTTCATAATCGCTTTGGGAGTTGACCATTGTTAAAAAGCTTTCTACTTCCGCCGTGCTACTAAAGGCAATTACATCGATCATTCCTTGACGAATCAGATTTAATTCAATACTGTAGATACTTGTGTTTAAGCCCTGTGTAATATATGTGGGTACGCGAGTTACTTCTATGCCCAATTGCTGCAAATCCGTAATCAAATTAGGTACAATATCAGGCTCAGGCAAACCAACAACTTCTGGAGCAGGTATCAGTACTTTCTTCTCGTGAATTTGCGGAAGTTTCGCTAATTCAGCTACAATTCCGGCTGGGCTAGATTCTGTTGGAATTAAATCCACTTTTCCAGAAAAAGATAATAAGCTTTCTGCGTCTTTCCCTAAAGCACATAATTGGCATTTTCGTAGCTGAGAGGAGTTTAGCTATTAGCCTCGGAATTTATTCCAAGGCGGGATGGCAACGAAGCAGAAGATTGAAAAAATGCTGGTATTGAGCAATCCTATTTGATTTGTGAGAATTGCAACCCGCAGAACCGCGAATTATTTGAGAAGTCACGGAGCTTTTTCCTCACCAATGATTCAGGATTGCTATATAAATCCTAGCCATTTTTCTAGGATGAATTCTCCCCATTTTTCCGATGCCATCTGGGTTGATAAAACGGGACGATATGAACATCTAAGAACGTTTGCAGAAAAATCTTATGTCTTCATTACTGGCTTTATCCAACAATTTAGCTGACACCGTAGAACAAGCTGGAAGTGCTGTGGTTGCGGTAAATGCGGGTAATCGTGTTTCCCCAAGTGGTATTCACTGGCGTAATGGCATCATTGTTACCTCTGATGAGTCACTCCAGCGCTATGACGACATCACCATCACTTTATCAAATGGTAGTACTGCACCAGTAACACTCATTGGTCATGACTCTAGCACTGATATCGCTGTTTTTAAACTAGAAAATCTAGAAATTCCTGTGGCAAAAGTTGGCGATGCTAAAACGCTCAAAGTTGGTCATCTCGTGTTAGGACTGGCAAGAGGTAGCGAAGGTGACTTAAGGGCGGCGATGGGTGCGGTGAGTGTGGTTAGCGGTGCTTGGCGGAGTATGAATGGCGGGAATATTGACCAATTCATCCGCCCAGACATCACCCTTTACTCTGGTTTTGCAGGTGGGCCGCTCGTAGATGCTGCTGGTTTTGTTGTAGGCATGAATACATCGGGGCGACGTGGTACTGCTCTGACTATTCCCACTGCTACAGTCGATCGCGTGGTTAACCAATTAGTAGCAAAAGGACGCATTTCAAAAGGCTACTTGGGTGTGGGAATGCAACCTGTACGCTTACCAAATAACCTAAAAACTGCTCTCAATTTAACTTCTGCAACTGGGGTAATTGTCGTTAATGTTGAGTCTTCTGGGCCTGCTGACAATGCAGGTGTGCTGCTTGGCGATGTTTTGGTAACGTTCGATGGCGTAACTGTGGGTGATACAGGTGATGTACTGGCGTTGCTCAATAGTAGCGATCGCATTGGTAAAACTGTCAATGTGCAAGTTGTCCGGGGTGGAGTGTTAGTTGAGTTAGCGATCGCAGTTGGCGAACGACCTTTGTAATTCGTAATTCGTAATTCGTAATTCGTAATTTGGAAGTTGGGAGGCCGAGCTTGGAACTCGAACGTTGAGCTTCTGAACTCGAAACTTCGACCTTTTTACTCGAACGTTGAGCTTCTGAACTCGGAACTTCAGCCTTTTTGCTCGAACGTTGAGCTTCTGAACTCGGAACTTCCACCTTTTTACTCGGACGTTCAGCTTCTGAACTCGGAACTTCCACCTTTTTACTCGAACGTTGAGCTTCTGAACTCGAAACTTCGACTAAAAACTATTGTCAGCCAACAGATTCTATTTTGACATGGGGAAAAATTGTATAACATGGCAAACACAACATTAACTAACATCGCTACTGAATTAACAGAGGTAGCTGCTAAACTACGCGATCGCACTGTCAAAGTGAAAAGCGGCTCTCTGGGAGTCGGTTCCGGTGTAATTTGGCAATCTGACGGACTAATTATTACTAATGCCCATGTCGCAACCAGCAACCGCGCAACTGTGGAATTGGCAGACGGAAGGGTATTTGATGCGGTGCGGACACAATTTGATCCACAGCAGGATTTAGCAGCACTGAAAATTGTCGCCACTAATTTAACTGCTGCAACCATTGGTAATTCTGAGGCGCTACGAGTGGGTGAATTAGTTTTGGCGGTGGGTAATCCCTTTGCTGACAGTGGTGCTGTGACAACTGGAATTATCTATGCAAATAATCCACGAGCTGTTATGGCTGATTTGCAGCTGTATCCTGGAAACTCTGGGGGGCCACTTGCCGACTGTCAAGGCCTTGTTGTGGGAATTAATACGATGATTGTTAATGGTTTGGCTGTGGCAGTTCCCAGCAACACCGTTGAGCGTTTTTTACAGGGAAATAGTCGTCCGCAACTGGGAGTTACACTGCAACCTGTGCTTTTAAGTAGGCGTAGCTTGGGTTTATTAGTGTTGTCAATTTTACCTAACAGTGCTGCAGAAACTGCTGGTGTACAAATCGGCGATGTTTTAATTGGAGTTTCGGGGCGATTATTCACTAGCATCAATGATTTAACTAAATATCTGTATGACAGTAAAGGATCTGTACCGCTACAACTCCTACGCGGTGGGAAGCAATTCGTGATTTATGTTGAGGTGCAAGCTGGTAAAACTGCTGTGGAGGCGACATGATCCGAGTGATGGTAGTTGCCACTTCCCCTGTAGTACGGGCAGGGTTATCAGCTGTGGTAACTACCAATCCTCGGCTGACGGTTGTAGGTAGTGCATCCGATTTGGATATATTGGCAAGGGAAGTTGGGCAATTACAACCAGATGTGGTGCTGGTAGATTTGAGTGGCAATGTTCAACAATCGGTGTGGGAAAAATTGCTGGTTATTCAAGAACAGCAATACCCATTAGGAATGATCGTCATTGTTGAGGAACTCGACAGTATCGACTTAGAGACGGGGTTACGTTCTGGTATCCGGGGGATATTGCCCAGTACTAGCACAGAATCAGAAATTGTTGCTGCTGTGGAAGCGATCGCTTTTGGTTTGGTGGTGCTGCACCCGGATGCTGTAGAATTACTGTCTATCCGGGAGAAAGTGGTGGCGAATCCTGTACAAACCTTGACACCACGCGAGATAGAGGTTTTAGGTATGCTTGGTTCTGGGATGGGGAATAAAGCGATCGCTAAAAGCTTGCACATTTCAGAGCATACCGTCAAATTTCATCTCTCATCCATTTTTCAAAAGCTCAGTGTCTCCAGCCGCACTGAGGCTGTTGCTGTGGGTGTCAGACTAGGTTTGATTATGCTGTGATCTTTAGTGATTATCGGTTGAATGCAATAGACCTCTTGCATACAGAGATTTTCAGTTGAGTAAACTATAAAAAAATACCCAACCCCCAGCCCCTTCCTTGCCTGCAAGGGAAGCGGAGTAGCATCAAAGCCTCTCTCGTTTTAGGCTACGGTGTACACACAAGTCTTGTCGCAGCCATATCTTTATTAATATCTCGCACTGCGTTTCTATCCCGCCTCGGAATGAATTCCGAGTCTCATAGCTGAAGTCCACTTAAGTGGACTAAATTGATTATTCAGTCCACTTAAGTGGACTTAAGCTATTAGCCCTGAACTTTAGTTCTGGGCGGGATGTCAGTAAGTGTGACAGTTTAACTCTGACAAAAATGTGGGTAAAAGAGTTGAAACGTATGGGGACAGAACTTGTGTGTACACCGTAGCTCCTTTAAGGAGAGAGGTCTATTCATATCAAGTAATGACATACATCTCCAATGAGGTGATGCTGTATATATCACATTTGATTCATCACTTATATGAACATCTTAATGCTCTCTTCCACCTTTCCCTACCCACCAACGCGCGGGGGAACCCAAGTCAGGACATTTAATTTACTTAAATACCTTAGTCAACGCCATAGTATTACCCTGGTGACTCAACGCGAGGGCGATGTTACAGACGCAGAAGTAGCAGAATTACGCGATTGTGTGGATCATCTAGCCATTTTTGAACGCCCGCCAGATTCTGCAACCACCGGAATATTGAATAAAATACAGCGATTTAGTAAATTTTTGCAACAGGGAACACCACCAAGCGTACTCAACCGCTACTCAGTTGAGATGCAAACATGGGTTGATAACTGGGTGGAAGCGGGGAAATGCGATGTAATTACCTGCGAACATAGCGTCAATGAAATTTATGTACGTTCGCATTTTCCCAAACAACTAAAAACTATAGTTAATATTCATAGTTCAGTTTACGCTACTTGTCGCAACCAACTATCAACGGGCATTTCCGAAAATTCTCTCAGAGACAAAATTAATCTGCCACTTTTGCGGCGTTATGAGCAAAGCTACTGTGCTAAATTTTCGGCAATTGTTGCGACAACAGAAGAAGATAAAATTCAACTACAAGAGTTTAACCCCAATAGTGAAATTACAGTTATTCCCAATGGTGTAGATTTAGTTTCTTTCCCCAACCGTACCACCGATCCAGGTGGACACAATTTAATTTTCATTGGTGCAATGGATAATTTGGCAAACATTGATGCTGTCTGCTTTTTCAGCAACGAAGTTTTGCCAGAAATCCAAAAATTGTATCCTGATACAACTTTCGATATTGTCGGTTCTCATCCGGTGTCAGAAGTTTTAGCACTTGAGCAAAAACCAGGAATTAATGTGATTGGGCGTGTGCCTTCGATGGTAAAATATTTACATCAAGCCACCATCTGCGTTGTACCGATGCGGACTGGGTTTGGCATTAAAAATAAAACTTTAGAGGCAATGGCATCTGGTGTACCTATAGTGGCTAGCGATCGCGGCTTAGAAGGATTAGCCGTAGATGGTGCTAGTCATCCATTACGGGCATTACGAGCAAACAAACCGGCAGAGTACGTCACCGCTATTAGTCAACTATTTGAGCATCCACATCAGCGTTCACAATTGTCTCACAACGGCAGACAACTGGTAGAAACAGAATTCACTTGGGATATTGCTGGTAAAAGTTATGAACAAGTGTGTCTTAAAAAAGATTAATACTAATTTGTAATTAGCACACACATAAAAATGCTTGATTTAATAGAGATCCCACCACTAGCTTCTAGATAAATTCTAATTCTTCTTTCTTGTCGGTGTGGGACAAATGTGTGTAGAGACGTTGTAATGCAAAGTCTCTACATCGGCTATACAAATTATCTTATCTAAATCGGATTGGTTCAGGGTTAGCTTGTAAAGAAACACATCAATTATTGTCGTATTTAGTTGAAGCACCTAACACAAGTAATTTCTTATGCTTACGCTTATTTTTATTTTTGAGAGTAGTCAAATAATTATTAACGTAGCGGAAAGCAGCTGCACCATCGTAATCAGCAATGGCTATAGCTTGTAAGAAAACCTTTGAAGGAATTTCAAATCCTAAAAATTTTTCTGTTAAAATTAACAAATCTTTATCTGTAGCAGGAATAGTTTCTTCTGCCTCTTCTGGATCAGAAAATATATCTTCAATTAATGCTTTATACATTTTGTACCTCTCCAAAAGCATAAGACGCAAAGCCTGTGATAAAGTTTAGCTGCTGATTGCGAGTTTGTAAGTTAAGTGGGAGTTCAGTACCAGCACATCCTATCTCCCGCAAAATCTCCAAACAATAAGCACCGAGTTGAGTGTATGGAGCTTGCTCCAATTCTTGAGCTACTTCTAGAGCCATCTCCAGATTGACTTGGATAACCGTCTTTACAGGGTTGGTCATAAACACGCCCTAATAAACTGGATGCTCTAAGTTTTGATCACAAGTTCAAATAGCGTAACGGTGTTTTTGCGGATTTTATGAAGAGGCGAAAACAAAGTATCAGCGCATTTGCGGTAATGTATCCGAAATTAGGCAAATAAGTCTGAGATGCGAGCAGATGCACCAGAAGACGTTGGCGTACCCCTTTGGGTGTCTTTCTTTGCGCAGTGTGTCGTAAATAAGACAAGCGCGTGACTTAGGTACTATACAAATGCATAGGAAGTTTTCAGGCTTTTCTGAATTATCTGCGATCGCAAATAGACCATGCTGTAGGGGCACAGCAATGCTTAGCCCTTACGAAAGATATGGTTTTTAACCTTAATCCATATTTGATATTTATTGTCAATGCGTAAAGCCTAAAGTATATAATCCCTAATGTTATTAATTCTCAAGATTTTCGATGTAAGAACGCATTTTTGGGAAATTTAAATCCCTATGCATCTTTCGTTGATCAGATATATAAAAGAACATTAATTATGTTTAAGATGATTTCATCAGAATTTTATAATTTAAGGGCTTTTATCATGCAAGTATTACAACGGTCAAATACATTTGATCTGTAAAACTACAAAGGTATATATTATGCTCACGGTTCTAACTCCTGAAAATTCTGTCTCCATCGTTGGTGGTAATATTTTTGATGGAAGCAATGGCAATATCTTGCTTAACCAGGGAAACAACGTAATCAATAGTGGTAATATTTTTGATGGAAGCAATGGCAATATCTTGCTTAACCAGGGAAACAACGTAATCAATAGTGGTAATATTTTTGATGGAGACAATGGTAATATCTTCCTTGAGCAGGAAAATAACGTAATCGATGGTGAAGATGCTAATAACACCATCGATGTGTCTCAATCTTTGTCTGGGGTATCTATCACCGCTGACCTAGAAGCCCAAACTATCTCTGTCAATAATGTTCCTGGTTTGGGAACATTAACATTCAAAATAGCCAACATTGCCAATGTCGTTGGCACAAATGAGGCTGACAGCATTAAGGGCGATAGTCAAAATAATCAATTAACTGGTCTGGCTGGTGATGACCTAATTGATGGTAGAGGTGGCAATGACGTGATTGATGGTGGACTGGGCAATGACACGTTGATAGGTGGTGCAGGCGATGACACCTTCAATGGCAGTCGCGGTAACGACAGCATCAATGGCGGGGATGGCTTTGATAAAGCAGACTACAGCAAACTAGGTAAAGCCATCACCCTCTCAGGTGTAGGGACAATTATCAAAGCTGATGGATTTGGAACAGATCAAGTCTTTAAAGTAGAAACAGTTATTGCTGATGCTAGTGTTGCCGACAATACCATAGATGCGTCTCAATCTTTGTCTGGCGTATCTGCCACCGCTAACCTAGAAGCCCAAACGATCTCTGCCAGTAACGTTCCTGGTTTGGGAACATTAACATTCAATGTAGTGAACTTTGACAATCTGATCGGTACAAATGAAAGTGACAGCATTACTGGGGATAGCCAAGATAACCGATTAGTCGGTGGCTTAGGCAATGACACCATCATCGGTGGCTTAGGTAATGACACCATCATCGGTGGAGAAGGTAACGATGTTCTCACAGGTGGCTTTGGTGCAGATAAGTTTATCTTCAACACTGCTAAGGAGGGTCTTGACATCATCAAAGATTACAATTTTGCTCAGGGCGACGTAATCCAAGTTTCTAAAGTAGGGTTTGGTACTACTAATAGTAGCGACTTTTTATACGACACCTCTAGCGGGAAGTTGTCTTTCTTAGGAAATCAATTTGCCTTCGTTGAAAATCTCTCATCCAATGTGAGTATTCAGTTGGTGTAAAATTCCTAAAATTCCCAACTCCATCATAAGTTAAAGCTTTTTGCAGTTTGTTATCAGGGTAAAAGTTAGGTTGCAAAAAAAATAGGTTGGGCTGATCAAAGTATGAATTATATCAGCTACCAGCAGCTAGACCTCAAAATTTTTTTGCAACCTAACCATTGAACACAACAGTTGCTTTAACTCTCTCGATCAGAGCAACGCACTGCCTCATCCTGGGTGTTGAATTATTCCATTTTGATGATATTATTCTACAAAATTAAGGAGTAAACCTTGTGGCATTTACGATCAATCAGTTATTTAAGTTATCTGTTAAGTATTTACCAGCAATTACAGCCATAATAACGGTTCTTTCATTACCAGTTCAAGCAGCTACGTTTTTAGTAAATGAACGCGCTCTTTTAGGAGGTAATGATGAAGTTGATTGGGGAAGTTTAGGTAAAGTATTCAATCCCTCTGCGCCTGACTTTTCTGTTTTTTTACCTAACTCTTTTTTAGCAACATCCCAAGGTGGTTTAGGCTTAGATGTAAATATAACTCCAACTAATAATCCTCAGATTACTCCACCGTTTATCTTTCAAACGTTACCTCCACCTGGCATTCGGACTAACTTCGCCCAAGGAGACTTTATTCTCTTCGGAGGTATAAACCCAACAGGATTTCAACCTCTTCCTCCTGGTTCTCCTGATCCTCGTACTCAGGGTAACGGAGGCCCTTTGAGCATTAGTTTTGCCCAGCCTGTTTATGGCGCTGGTACTCAGATAGCTGTAGATATTAGTAATTTAGAAGTTGAAACTTTTATCAACGCTTTTGATAGCAGCAATAACTTGTTGGGTAGTTTCTCAGTTCTCAGTACTTCGTCGCTAGCATTAGATAACTCAGCAGTCTTCTTGGGGGTTCGTAGTGACACTCCAAACATCTCACGACTCGTTTTTAGCAGTTCTGCTCCACAATACGGCTTGGCTATTAATAAGGTAAGTATTGTTGCAGCTCCTGAACCAAGTTTTACCTTAGCGATATTAGCTTTTGGTATTTCAGGTGCTGTTTTAAAACTACGCCAACGCTCTTGGCCAAATAATTGCTAATTCGTAATACTCACCTCCAGCGAGAAGCAAGCTACCTAATTCGTAATTGAAGAGGGTACAGCAGCCCACACCAAAATCTCTGAATTGGGTGGTTTGGAAAACGCTCTCTACGAGAC
Organism: Nostoc favosum CHAB5714; assembly: GCF_020829495.1. Lineage (GTDB taxonomy): Bacteria > Cyanobacteriota > Cyanobacteriia > Cyanobacteriales > Nostocaceae > Nostoc > Nostoc favosum. Next base: position 51,422 of record NZ_JAIVFQ010000048.1, read on the forward strand.
GCTCTGGCTAGCAAGATTGTCGTAGGGGTACGCAAACTTGCTTTTTCGTTAGGCAGGGAGTAGGAAATCAGACTTTTCAAGTAGAGGGCGAGTTTTTTTACGCAATCAAATAAAAATCCTATATCAAATAATTTATTTTCCGGAAATCGCCTAAGAGTGATTGTAGTAAACAATTACTTAGCTTATTGTTCGCCAGAGGCGAGTATTATCACTGAGGAATTATTTTGACACTCCCACAGCGAGCGTCGAAATAATTCGTCATTGAATAAATTCGAGGTTTCGAGCATACTCAAACTTCTGTCAAACGTAAGCTCAACATAATTTTTATTTTTAGCAATATTAAAGTCAATGTCATACAAAGAATTAGAACACATCATAGACGTTAAGATACAAAAAGCTATACGGAAGCACGAAGTCATAGTTGCTTTTATTAGTAGTATTATTGGCTTGATTTTTATAGTGGGTTTGTTCCATGCTATTTTGCTCAACCACACTCAAATTCAATCATATTGCTTAAGATGATTACTGGTTGCGTTTAATTGCTCTTGATTATCAAGCATTCCCTAATGTCCATAAAATTAATCCAAGTTATACCAATTCTCTAAGAAGCTGCATCAAATCAGGCTTGGTCAGACTTGAGTCTTAAGCTCTGGTAATCGATATTACACATATTTTGATAAAAGTGAATTGCACTATGGAGAGTAAAAATAATAGCAGGGCTATATTCGTCTTATTTTTGACTGTATTTATAGACTTGCTCGGCTTTGGAATTATCCTGCCGATACTGCCTTTGTATGCTGAACAATTCGGCGCAAAACCTAATGAAGCGACACTACTTGTAGCTATTTATTCTTTAATGCAGTTCTTATTTGCACCATTATGGGGCAAGTTTAGCGATCGCTACGGTCGTCGTCCGATTTTATTACTTACTTTATTAGGTTCTGTAATTGCATACGCAGGGTTAGGCTTTGCCAACTCATTATGGATTTTGTTTATTGCTCGTAGTCTTGCCGGGATTATGGCAGGGAATATTAGTACTGCTCAGGCGTACATAGCAGATATTACCACGCCAGCTAATCGATCTCGTGGCATGGGCATAATCGGAGCAGCTTTTGGTCTTGGCTTCATTCTCGGCCCAGCTATTGGCGGTCTTCTGATCGGGTCTGATCCGAACAATGCTAACTTTCATCTACCCTCGTTGTTCGCAGCCGGATTATCTTTATTAGCATTGCTTTGTGCTTTGATGTTACTTCCAGAATCTCTAAATTCTGAGACTAAAGCTAAAATTCAAGTTCATCGCCACCGTCAGCGACGGCTGAATTTGCTACAGCTGTCACAACGTCCACAGTTTGGCTTGCTTGTTGGCATCTACTTTTTTGTTACCTTTGCTGTTGCAGCTATGGACTCTACATTGGCTTTATGGTCAAAGCAGCAATTAAACTGGGGCCCTCAACAAACTAGTTATCTTTTTGCCTTCATGGGAATTGTCAGCACAATCATTCAAGGAGGACTCATCGGATTCCTCAAGAAATACTTCGGTGAAATCAAGTTACTGATTTTGGGGATATTAGGATTAGGTTTAGGATTACTGCTAATTGGCTTTTCACAAAGCTTAATTTTAGTGTTGGTTGCTACCACGTTTGTAGCATGGGGAATTAGTCTTAGCCAACCAATATTGAACAGCCTGATTTCCCAAATGACAGCCCCAGAAGAACAAGGACAAATATTAGGTATTGCTAGTTCTTGCTCTGCGTTGGCACGCATCGGTGGGCCAATATGGGCAGGGGTTAGTTTTATGAAATTTGGGAGTTCTGCTCCTTTTTTAAGCGGCTCTTTAGTAATGCTGGTAGCTTTGACTCTTAGTTTGCGAGTGACTACAAGCGCATCTGAACAAAAGACAGAACGTCTAGCCTTACAATCTAGGTCTTAGAGGATCTTTTAAAAGTCATGGCTGATGCAATACGCTTGGGTTAAGGATAATTGTAGGTTGGGTTGAACTTTAGTGTTACCCAACAAATGGCCGAAAATGTTGGGTTTCGTCCCTCAACCCAACCTACACATTTTTATTTTTTGGGCTTAACCCAAGCGTATTGATGGCTGATGTATCTAAAACTTTAGATCCTCCGATAAATTGGAGAACTTTGAGAAAATTATTCCCCCCTTTTTATTACGAATTACGAATTACGAATTAATATGACAGGTCGCCGAGTATTGTTTTTAGGCATCTTTGTAAGCATCCTTCTCACTTATGCAATTTGGGTAGGTGGGAGCATTCCTGCAAGCATCACTAAACTTCCTGACCAAGGATTAAACTGGTATTACTGGAAGCTTCCCCAACCAACCTTTTGGAGTCGAGCGACGGCTTGGGGTATGTACCTTGGGCATCAGTTTAGCATTTGGGGGTGTATCTGGTGGGCGCAGCGATCGCAGTTGAAATACAAATCAGCCTTGCACCCAATTAATTACCTCATGCTTGCTATTAATGGTGTATTCATCGCTTTACACTTCCTCCAGACCTATATTTGGTACGATGCTCTAGCTCAAGATACCTCAATTTGGGCTTCTCAAGGTGCGGTTGTCCTGCTACTAGTCTTCGTACTAATTTTGGAAACGCCTCGACGCGGTTTGTTTTTTGGCAATTCTGTTCCATTCCATCAACAGTTTTTGCAAATTATCAAGCTGTACCACGGCTACTTTTTCTCCTTTGCCGCTATCTACACCTTTTGGTATCATCCAATGGAAGCGACTTTGGGGCACTTGATTGGTTTTCTCTATATGTTCTTGCTTCTGCTCCAATCGTCGTTGATATTTAACCGCAGCCATGTAAATCGTTGGTGGACATTCACTTTGGAAATTACGGTGGTTTTACATAGTTTAGTTGTATCTTTGATGTTAGGACAAAGCAAGTGGCCAACATTTCTCTTTGGTTTTCTTGGCATTTTAGTACTCACTCAACTCCACGGTCTACCTGTGAATATCTTGACTAAACGTACTATCTACGGAGCCTTTTTAGTGAGTGTAATGGCCGTTTATGGATTGACTGAACGCGGCTTGGGCAGAATTTACGAAGTAACCTATATTCCTCTGATTGAGTTTGGGCTAGTTGGCGTAATTTACTTAATCTTCCTGCTCATCTTATGGACAATTTCTCGTTTACCTATCAAGACGTAATATGATATCAGGCGATGGCGTAGCCCAGAGCAGGCATCGCACTTTTGATTTCAATGTCTAAGCCGTCCCCCCGATGCCTTGGCTACAGTGTACACACAAGTCGGAAGTAGCTGATAAATCTGGGTTTTACCCCACCCTAACCCTCCCCTTAGAAAGGGGAGGGAACTGGATTTCTTGTTTCCCCCCAATATATCGGGGGGATTAAGGGGGGTAATTCGACTTGTTTATACACCGTAGCTTACCAAGGGGGGACTACAGGGGGGTTAAAACGATCTCAAATTCTCACGAATGATTTAGGACTGCTATATAAGCAACAGATACCTCAAAGTCGTGTTGAGGTACTTCAAAGTCGTGTTGAGGTACTTCAAAGTCGTGTTGAGGTACTTCAAAGTCGTGTTGAGGTACTTCAAAGTCGTGTTGAGGTACTTCAAAGTCGTGTTGAGGTACTT
>NZ_JAIVFQ010000049.1 GCF_020829495.1 Nostoc favosum CHAB5714
GTCTCGGCGTTTTTTTGTGCCTTTTTTGCTCATTCTCAATCAATTTTAGCGATCGCAACACCTGTCTAGTTTCTCATGTTTCATATCTAGCAAGCTTTTTGCCGTTTTCTATCCGTCGAACTCACGTTGTTGAGCGTACGCATTTACTTGTTGAGCGTACGCATTTGCTTGTTGAGCGTACGCATTTGCTTGTTGAGCGTACGCATTTACTTGTTGAGCGTACGCATTTGCTTGTTGAGCGTACGCATTTGCTTGTTGAGCGTACGCATTTGCTTGTTGAGCGTACGCATTTGCTTGTTGAGCGTACGCATTTGCTTGTTGAGCATGTTTAACTTTTGATTTTCAAAAATCCTAGCCACAAAAAAGAGGTCTTTACTGACCTCTTACAAATTCTCTAAAATAATGTTTTATCTACAGCAATTAAATCAAGCCAGTATTAGCGCCTTGCTTACCAGTTGCTAGTTCTACCTTGATGATTGTGCCACCTGCTTTTTGAATGCGTTGCTGTTCACGGAACCAGTTTTCATAAGGAACTAGCTTAGTGAAGTAAGTATTTTGGAGTTCGCGTTGAGTACGAATTCTGGTTTGGCTGGGAACTAGAGCAGTAATTTTAAACAAACGGGCCATGTTTTGAAAATCTCCTGTAAATTTTGTGAAAACTTTTTTTATCTCAAAATCTTGAGTGCAAATCTTTTAATCATTCAAAGGCTGGAAATCAAACATCAATACTAGACCACCAACACTCATCAGTGATAATTTACCAAGATAAGCAATATAACGTTCTAGCACTCACGGCTGATTTCCAGACCTTAATAAAGTCGCACCTAAATTCTTAAGCGCAAACTAGTTCTTAGCTTAAGCCAGAAGAGATATAGTCTAAGTAAACACCCATTTCCTTACCAGCATCAGAACCAACCAAGCTAGCGGTTACTTCCTTGATTGCTTGGATAGCTTGCACGGTAGCACCAACAGGAACTCCTAAAGAGTTGTAGGTTTCCTTCAAGCCATTTAATACACGCTCATCCAAAATGGAAGGATCGCCAGCTAACATAGCATAGGTGGCATAACGGAGGTAGTAGTCCAAATCACGGATGCAAGCAGCATAGCGGCGGGTGGTATACATGTTGCCACCGGGACGGGTGATGTCAGAGTATAGCAAAGATTTTGCTACAGCTTCTTTAACGATCGCAGCAGCGTTAGCGCTGATGGTGCTAGCAGCACGTACTCGCAGTTCGCCAGTAGAGAAATAGCCTTTTAGCTTCTGTAAAGCAGAAGAGTCTAGGTATTTACCTTGAACGTCTGCGGAGTTAATTACAGCGGTAATTGCGTCTTGAGCCATGTTGTTAATTCCTTATTTCCAACCGTATTGCAATACTTGTGTTTCGCCAGAGAAACAGCATCACCCTATAGCAGGGCACCAACTAAGTAGTCGAAGTAAGTACCAGCTTCAGCAGCATCATCACCAGACAGCAATGTACTAGCTACATTCTTCAGTCCACGGATACCTTCAGCAACACCATCGATAGGAGTTCCCAAGGACTTGTACAGTTCACGGGCACCGATAACACCAATTTCTTCGATGGGGGTAACATCACCAGCAACGATACCGTAGGTAACGAGGCGGAGGTAATAATCTAGGTCACGCAGACAAGTCGCAGTCAATTCTTGACCGTAAGCGTTACCACCAGGAGACACAACATCAGGACGCTTTTGGAACAGTTGATCGCCAGCTTGTTTAACCAGGCGTTCACGATTTTCTGTCAAAACTTGAGCAATCCGCACACGGCGCTCACCACTAGCAACAAAGGATTTGATCCGATCCAATTCACCAGGGCTGAGGTAGCGAGCTTCTGCGTCAGCATTCACGATAGCTTTCGTGACGATACTCATTAATGGATTCCTCCAAATACGAATGAAACCAGGATTTGATTAAACTAGTGCGACTTTAAATTCGGTTCACTGAGTTTCTTTTCTCGTTCTTTTAGATACAACAGTTTAATAACTGTTACGGCTAATGAATTACGAGTTTTCTTGAGTCAACACAAGTAAACAAGCCTTGAAACTCAGTTACCTTCCGCAAAACATTTTCCGGCATTCTGTTGAGCATTCATTACTGCTCTTAACACTTTGTAATATTGTTTTTCAGAATTTCGGGTTTTAGCTGTAATCTGAGAGCAATATTACGAAAGGTTACGAAGGGGGCAGGGGGCAGGGGACACAACGACTTGCTCAGTGCATCGCTGGGGACTGGGGACACAACGACTTGCTCAGTGCATCGCTGGGGACTGGGGACACAACGACTTGCTCAGTGCATCGCTGGGGACTGGGGATTGGGGATTGGGGGAAGGGAGCAGGGGGCAGGGGACAGGAAATAATCTGTTCCCTATTCCCTATTCCCTGTTCCCTATTCCCTATTCCCTATTGAGAAGCGGTTATAAGGTACAACATCTTCACCGAAGTAGCGGCTATATTCTGGGCTATCGATTATTGCTTCTACAGCAGCCGACAAACCACTATCAGCTAGCAGATTGTTATACTGGCGAATTTCTTCCTGATCTGCGGGTGTACGCCCCAACAAGTGACGGAAGAGGAACTCAATCACCTTGGCATGAGGATAAGGTGATAAGAAGCGTTGGCGATAGATTTCGGAACTAGCTAGTTGACGCACAAACTCCCGCACGGAAATTTCACCATTCTGGAGTTTGCCCTCTAGGTCAGTACGGCGGAAATTATCAGGCACTTCACCGCTAAATACATCCAACACTTGACAGTAAATGGCGTTAATTGCCTGTTGTCTTTCGGCTTGGTTTGTGGTTTCAGTTAGACGGTAAATACGTGCATGTTTACGCACACTCACTTCCACAGATTGTCCGTTCCCATCGTTGTAGGAACGACCCAGTTCAGCAAATGAGAGCTGACCATTTGTTTGCGTTGCTATATCTGCGATCGCCTGTGTCAAAAGCGGCGTATCGCTAGCTCCAACGCGGGCTTGCACTGGCTTGAAGCTCGGTACAACTACCTCATCGTTTTGCTTGGTAAGCTGGTTATACAGCTTCTCTGTATTCGGGAAGTTTGCCGCAGGTAGGGTCGGGAAGCGACGGTAAGGCACCGTATCCTCACCAAATACCTCGTTATATTCCACACTATTTACTAAAGCAGCAATAAAGGCACGAATACCTTGAGTAGCCAAAATCTGGTTATACTTGCGGATTTCTGCTTGGTCTAGTGGCGCACGTCCCAAGAAGTGTTTGGTTCCCAACTCAATCACTTTGGTGTTGGGGTAAGGTGTGTAGAACTCTTTCAGGTAGAGGTTCGAGTAACCCAAACCTTCAATAAATTCCTTCACACTAATTTCGCCGTTACCCAGCTTGCTTTCCCATTTTGTAAATTCGTTTTTGGCGATATAGGGTGCAATATCCCGTTCAAAAATCTGACGATACGCAGCGCTGATCAAAGTTTTTACAGCAACTTTGTCACTGGTATTCGCCACTAACTTGAAGATTTTGGTTTGTTCGCGTTGCTTGCTGACGCCTTGGTTAATGCGGAACTGAATATCTGGTTCTGACCGATTTTCTGTGACTGTACCCAGTGTCACAAAGCTCGGCGTTACTTCCTTCTGAACTTTCGCCGCAACATCTTCACGAATACTACCAACGCGCAATTGTCGCCCTGATACACCACCTGGAGTTAGATACCGTTCGTAAGGAATTGTATCTTCACCAAATGCTTCGCTGTATTCTACGCTGTTAATAATGGCATCAACCACCGCGTAAAAGCCCTGTTTAGCAGCAATGTCAAAGTACTTGTTGATTTCTTGACGACCATAAGTAGGACGACCCAACAAGCGACGGTGAATATACTCGATCGCTTTACAAACATAGAGCGATGACCAGTACAGATTGCGGAATACATCTGACTTAGCCAAAGCACGGATAAACTCCCGTACAGAGATGTCGCCGTTTTCCAGCTTGATTTCCAATACCTTTGGGCGCTGACCTTCGTAAAGATCACGACCGAAAACTTGCAGGTAAGCAGCTTTAATCAGTGCTTGCGTGGAGCTTTCAGAGAATCTGACGCTAGAACCTTTGGCTGCTTTTCTACCAATAGTACCAGGCAGTTGATCTAACTTGAACACCTTGGGGCCAAGAGTACCAGGAGCTTCACCCCGCGCGTTAGGATTGCTATTTTGGTTATTAATCCCTGCCCCTTGGTGAATCAGGATGCGCTTGGTATCCTTGCCAAAAGGAGCCGGACGGGTGCTGGGGTTGCGAGTTTCTTTCGGGAAAATCGCCCCAAATTGAATTTCCAAGGGGTCATTACCAGAACCGTAAGGATGTTGGTCTGGTAGTGGTTGTTCGTAAGCAGCAAATGTGGTAATAAACTGAGGTATCTTGCGGAAAGGCGCACTGTAGTTGAACAGGTCTTGCTGCGGCCCCCAGTTGCGACATTCTTGTGCTTCTTGACCAAGACCCCGGAGGTAGGGTACTGTCTCTTCGCCAAAATAGTCGCCGTATTCAGCAGAATCTACTAAGGCATCTACTAAGGCTGGCAGACCACCGTTAGAAATAATCGAAAAGTATTTTTGTACTTCTTCACGGCTACTTGGCCCCCGTCCCAAAATGTGACGGAAAGCCAGTTCGATGACTCGGCTGTTAATAAAAGGCTGGTAAAACTGTTTTTGGTAAAGGGGAGATTTAGCTAGACGACGGACAAATTCCTTTACGGAGATGTCGCCATTTTTCACCTTAGATTCTAGGTCAGATATAGACAAGCTATAAGCACGGGTAATATCGCGCTCAAAGATTTGCCGATAGGTCGCTTTCACGACCTCATTTTTTTCGCTACTTGACAACCCAGTTTTCATTACAAACTTGGGACGCCGTTCTGAGGCATTAAAGTAAATTTGCGGCAGTTCCAACCCTTGCTGGTCGCTAGAAGGGCGTTGGCGGACTTTATTTGAAGGTGTGGCTGCTTTGAATTCTGTTAGCAAAACATCCATGTACTGAGACACAATCTCTGTAGCCTCAGCATCCTTGCGGAAAAAGGAAAGTGACCCGGCTTTGATTTCTTGCAAAGCTACTAGCGTTGCTTCACCAGAGCAGGCATTTTCAATTATTTCCCGCAAACCCCGTGTGTTCACCGCTATGATGTTGGGGTCGCCAGCAACGATCGCATAGGTAGCGTAGCGCAAGAACCAGGATAAATCCCGCAAGCTCTTGGCCATGTTACTTGGCCCATATCGAGCAATGTTAATTGGTCTGAAACCCGGAGGTGTCGGGCCACTGGGGGATGAGTTAAATATTGATCGTAAATTTTCTAGGAACCCACCACGACTTTCAACGTAGGTTACAGTTCCCAGTTGCATCCCTTGCTGAACATTCGCACCAGCACTAACAGGTACTATTTCTATTTCTCTGGGCTTTTCTAAAAAAGCCATTGGCGAACCACCGACAAAAATCCGGTTGGCAGCGCGAGATACAATAATCTCGGCATTATCCGTCAGCGTCTGGGAAATTTCTAGACGCTTTGCACCAGACGCAAAATAGCTTGCCAGTTCATCTAATTCACCACTTCCCAAAAAGCGGTCTTGCTGCTCGGCTTGGGTAATTGTCGCTACAGCTAGGGTTTGATATAGTTGCGGACGCGCAACTGAGCTTCCACCACTTGCCTTAACACTCATCGGATTTCTAAAACTCCCATCATAATCATTTATGTGTTAAGTCTGGGTCGCTTTGAGGCTTGACACATCGGTGTGTCTGTGCTTTATAAGCTTGAGAGTACTGCCTGCAAAACTGCCAGTAAATTAACCCGGTTAGCTTTTAGATTAGAACGTTTTGCGTTCTCAAAGCTGGTTTATTAAGAACTGTGTAGAACCTGTAGCTTAGATACATCCAGTCTTAAGAGTACATACTCTTGTTTGGCTGAGACAAAATCTAAGTTTTGTAACTATGTAATAGGGTAGGCATGGTCTACTGATGCCGAAAACCTCTATTTTGATGTTTGTGGCAGTGTCCACCCTACGATTATTACAACTTATACAAAATTTTAGTTGAAAGCAAATTGCTTACAGCAATGTCGGTGGACAGTAGTCATTAGTCGATGTTAAGTTGTTTTTGCTACTGGCAAATGAATATTAATAAATAACGTAACCTGGAAATAATTCTTATTTTGTGGTGGTTTAAGCATTTGCTATTAGCATTCTTAAACCGGAAAATACGATGCATAAAAGTTCTAAATTTAACTATTTATTTAATGCTACCCTGTCCGCGATCGCAGTTATTTTGGCTGTCACTCCTGCAAATGCGCTTCCAGAGCAAAATATCAGTACCGTTGTGAGGTGGGCAAAGACCAGACCTCAACTACCAACTCTGAGATACAACAGCGAAGCCCACGGCTACGACGGTACAAAGGGAAATTTATACTTTTATGCGGATGTCACTTCTCAAAATGGGATAGTGACTAAAGAAGGTATAACCGTTAGTGGTAGCGATCGCCTCAAATTCACCACAAAAAATGCCAATGCAGTGAAACTGTTACAAAATATTTATAATTCTAATATTGCTAATGACTTCCAGAAATCCCGATCTATCACCAAAGTTGGACGTGATCAGTATTATCGCGGACAAAAGTTTGCTTACATCGCTGCTGAGGTACAGGGTGGGTCATCATTGCAGATAATTCCCTTGAATAAGTTGCAAGAGTTTATAGATAATGCCAAATATTGCCAAACCAATCAGTGCGACGTTTAATTAAGGATTTTCAAGAAATAAACTAACCACAGAGACGCAGAGAACACAGAGAGAAGAAATAGAGAGGATTTTTGTGTCAGTTTTGGGATATTTTTTATTTGGAAGTCTCTTAAGCCTGTAGCCTGGAATCTACATAAGCATTATCAGTAAACAAAGGCACGCAATTACTAACGTTGTAAGCGGCGGACAGTTCAACATCTGACTCAAAACCTTTTTCAATCAACTCTTTACCCGAACTGCATTTTTTCAAGTACCCCAGTAAATCCTGCTGGAAAGCTTGAAATGTTGTCACAGCCACTTCGGCTTCTGGTGATAGACTGCCATCTAAATAACTGAGAATTGCCCCAGCACCAATTAAATCTTCAAATGCAGGGCGGAGGCTACCATCTTTTTTCCACCTTTCACCAGCAGGAATCACAGCGATTTTATAACCATACTTTTGAGCAAACTGTGCTACAGCTTGGCAATTTCGCAAGCAACCAGCCAAAGTTGGTGTATTCCCTGTATGTAAAGTCAGAAAAGAACCATTAGGTGAAGGTAAAACTAGTCTAGTTCCAGTAGGAATCTGAGTCACCGATTTTGGCGAGAGAGAATATCCAGTTGTAGTCCAACGTTGTCTATGACTTGCTAACTCTGCTTGTACTGACTTGGCATAATCTATGACAGATTCATCTCTCATTGCGTAGGGAAAAATTATCGCGCCGTTGTTGGTGGCAATTTCTACGCAGGTAGAAAAAGATAGAATGTCAACTATTACAATTACATCACTGATAGGAGCAAGTTGAGCAACTCCTTGTGGGCCCCACTCACAGCGTAAATGGAATTCTGATTGGTTGTAAATCATTAGGGGTATATTTAAACCCTGGTTGAGTTAGACTAGAAACAATAACATTGTATAAATAAATGCCAGACATATTGATCAATAATTTGATTTAGGTAAACTTTAATTAGAGTAAGATAGACCCCTGAATTAATCAACATTAATTTATGAGCCAAAATATTTATATTGTTATTAAATATTAATTTTATTATGCCATCTAAAGATATATTTCATCAATCTGTCCGCACTGCTTTAGAAAAAGATGGTTGGATGATTACCCATGATCCACTGCATCTAAAAGTTGATGATATTGAATTTTTTGTGGATTTAGGAGCAGAAAGAGTATTAGCAGCACAAAAACAAGGTCAAAAAATAGCTGTAGAAATTAAATCCTTTGTAGGTGCATCTGGAGTAACGGAATTTCATCTCGCTTTAGGTCAAACCCTGAATTATCGGCTAGCATTAAAAAAAGAAGAACCAGAACGCATTTTATATCTATCTATTAGCCAAGATACATACCAAGACTTTTTTTCACGTCAATTTATTCAAGATTCTTTAAAAGAATATCAAATTAAACTTTTAATATTTAATTCCTTAAGCCAGGAAATTGTTTTATGGAAGGAATAAATTACTCTCAAATCATTCAGGATATTTTAAGTAACCATTCCGCTAATGACGTGGCTAATGGCACAGAGGTTCAATTGTTGTTTGACGCAGAACGCCATCATTATCAAGTTTTAAATATTGGCTGGAAAGAACAACGGAGAATTTATGGAGTCATCATTCATGTTGATATCAAAGACAAAAAAATTTGGATACAAAGAGATGGTACAGAAATTGGCATCGCTAATGAATTAATTGCTGCTGGTGTACCTAAAGAAGATATTGTATTAGGATTTCACGCTCCTTATAAACGCCAATTTACTGACTTTGCTGTTGGATAAATAGCAGGAAATAAACAATAGTAATCTTTGCCCTAAGAGACCATTTATAAGGTAAACCTTAAATTGCCGGGTGCGTTAAAGCAGCGCCAGAGGCACCTGGAAATATGGTGCGTTACGGCTAAATTAGACTTTCTCAAACCCTCAAATTACTCAGCCGTAACATACTTTACTTAATATTTACTTTATAAATAGGCTCTAATCATCCACTATCCGCTAAACTCAGAAATGCTGCGTTATTCCTCATCATGTCCGATTCCCAAACTGTTAGTGCTGCTGTTGCCAAACTCTACAATACCTACCCCTTTCCGCCAGAAGCTTTGTTGGATGAACCACCTCCAGGTTACAACTGGCGCTGGAATTGGCTAGCTGCTCATAACTTCTGCACCGGTCAAAAACCCCAAAGGCAAGATATTCGGATTTTAGATGCAGGTTGCGGTACTGGTGTGAGTACAGAGTACTTGGTTCACCTCAATCCTCAAGCTTCTGTTGTGGGAATTGACCTCAGTACTGGCGCTTTAGCTGTAGCAAAAGAGCGTTGTCAGCGTTCAGGGGCTACCCGCGTTGAATTTCATCACCTCAGCTTGTTTGATGTGGAACAGTTACCGGGTGAGTTTGATTTAATTAACTGTGTTGGTGTTTTGCATCATACCTCCGATCCAATTCGTGGTATTCAAGCTTTGACCAAGAAGTTAGCCCCAGGCGGCTTAATGCACATTTTTGTCTATGGGGAGTTGGGACGCTGGGAAATTCAACTCATGCAAAAAGCGATCGCACTTCTCCAAGGTGACAAAAAAGGCGACTACCGCGATGGCGTCCATGTCGGACGACAAATATTCGCTTCTCTACCAGAAAATAACCGAATTGTCAAATACGATAAACAACGTTGGTCATTAGAAAACCACAAGGATGAAAACTTTGCGGATATGTACGTTCATCCCCAGGAAATTGACTACAACATAGAGACGCTGTTTGAATTAATAGATGCTTCGGGATTGGAGTTTATTGGTTTCTCGAATCCGAGTTTCTGGGATTTGGAGAGACTTTTAGGCAAAGCACCAGAGTTAGTAGAACGGGCAAAAGAATTGAGCGATCGCCAGCTTTACCGCCTGATAGAATTACTAGATCCAGAAGTAACTCATTACGAGTTTTTCCTCGGTCGTCCTCCCCTTATCAAAGCTGATTGGTCAGACGATAACGCCCTATTGGCAGCGATTCCCGAACTTAATCCTTGTATTGAAGGATTTCCCAGTCAATGTTTCTTTAATTACGATTACCAGATTGTTAATTTATCTGTACCAGAGTTTGAGTTTATGCAAAAGTGTGATGCAAATTCAACAGTTGCGGAGATTTTGGCAGGTGGGCAACTGGGATTAGATGGGGTAAGAACGCTTCTTCAGCAGCAGCTAATTTTATTGACACCTGCTTAATTACACTGGATTTCGATACTGGGTTAATATTCGTCAATTTATACTCGTAGTGATGAGCGATCGCCCATCACCACTTTTAGCAAATTAATGTAAATTAAGAAAGTGCCTAAGAAACTAGGGTATTGTACATCCCAAAAGTTGGAGCTTTCTGGAATTCAGCAGTGGTGCGATCTTTAATGACTTGCCGCTACTTTACGATTTCTGATTTGCGGTACGTTCATACGCTCCTCAAGCACCAGTTGATTCTATTGACACCAACTTACTTCAAACTTTGGAGGATAATTATTCACTCAAAAAAACTGGAATTGGAAGAAATTTTGAATTTTTAGGCAGTATTTATTGATTATTCGCCTACACACTCCCTCACATGATCAGCCGCTCTCTCGCTTCTGTGAGCGCGATTTTACTGACTGCCTGATGTTGACAAGAAGTTAATTGTTTTTTCCTAAAGTATTGTTACCGGATCGTGATATGATTCAGCTGACTGAATGTGCAGTCATCATATTTAACTGTACTGGTTTCAAGTCCCGTGAGCTTGTCAGACGAATCAATTGCGCCCACTCCGACAACGCAACAAGATGCTAAAACTGGTTCTGGAGACACAGAATCAGGTAACTCCATGCAAGAGTTCCATGAACTCTTCCAGCGATTGTTGGTAATCACGCTTGTCTTGACGGGGGTTATTTTTATCTCTGTGTGGATTTTTTATTCCTTAAACATTGCCCTAAATTATTTAATTGGGGCGTGTACAGGTGTGGTTTACTTAAAAATGTTGGCTAGAGACGTTGAGCAGCTCGGTAGTCAGAAAACCAGTCTGAGCAAAACTCGTTTTGCTCTCTTTATTGGAGTAATGATCGTGGCAACTCAATGGCGTGAGCTACAGATTCTGCCCATTTTTTTGGGATTTCTAACTTACAAAGCCACGCTCCTCGTCTATATGGTGCAAATTGCGTTCATTCCTGATTCTTAAAAAGTTAGGCTCACAAAGATAGTAATCCCATCCTCGCTCGTTGGGGAAAATGCTTGAAGAATGCAAATGCTTAGTGTCTTAAACGCCTTTAATTCTTTTCCCCTCGCCGCATTAGAAGTAGGACATCATTTCTATTGGCAGTTGGGCAATCTTAAAATTCATGGGCAAGTTTTTCTCACCTCATGGTTTGTGATTAGTATTCTAGTAGTGGCTTCAATAGCTGCTACTCGCAACGCACAAAGAATTCCCAAGGGCATCCAGAATTTGATGGAATATGCCTTAGAATTTATTCGTGATTTGGCAAAAAACCAACTTGGTGAGAAAGAGTACCGCCCTTGGGTGCCATTTATTGGCACACTGTTCTTGTTTATTTTCGTATCGAACTGGTCAGGCGCACTAATTCCCTGGAAGCTCATCAGGCTACCTTCGGGCGAATTGGCAGCTCCCACCAATGACATCAATACGACTGTTGCATTGGCATTGCTGACCTCCTTAGCGTACTTTTACGCAGGTTTTAGCAAACGGGGTTTAGGCTACTTTAAGAAATATATAGAGCCAACACCTGTTTTATTGCCGATCGCAATCCTAGAAGATTTCACCAAGCCCCTCTCCCTAAGCTTCCGGCTATTTGGTAATATTTTGGCGGATGAATTGGTAGTAGCGGTGCTGGTGCTGCTAGTTCCTCTATTTGTACCTCTGCCTGTGATGGCCTTGGGTTTATTTACCAGTGCCATTCAAGCCCTGGTTTTTGCCACCTTAGCCGGAGCATACATTCATGAGGCAATGGAGGGGCATGGCGGAGATGAACATGAGGAGCATTAAACTTCTCAGTTGATAGCACAGTTCCAAGAGCATATTCGCTCAAAACATCGCAAAGCGCGATCAAAGAACTCATGTGCAGCGTGAAAACCACGTTTCTAATTGTTAACGTAATGTCTGTTAGTTTTGTAATCAAAGCAAGGAAAATCAACATGGATCCATTAGTTCAGGCTGCTTCAGTTCTCGCTGCTGCTTTAGCGATTGGTTTAGCTGCAATTGGCCCTGGTATTGGTCAAGGAAATGCTGCTGGACAAGCAGTAGAAGGTATTGCTCGTCAACCTGAAGCAGAAGGTAAAATTCGCGGTACTCTGCTATTAACCTTGGCATTCATGGAATCCTTGACTATTTATGGTCTAGTAATTGCCCTGGTATTGCTGTTTGCTAATCCTTTCGGCTAATATCTGAAAATTTTTGTGAGTGTGGAGACGTGAATCATCACGCCTCTACAATCAAACAAAATATTTGGGGAATTTAGTCGTTCTGATGTAATTGATTATCAATTTTAGATTTTGGGTCGCACCTTTGGTGCGCTTCCAGCGCAACTTGGATTATCAAGAGTTTTCGGTACATGCCTCTGAGCGATGCCTGCTCTAAAATCCCAAATTGCCAATCTAAAATCCAAAATTACTTGACCCTTGTTGGCTATGGGTCTCTAAAATATGAAAGGTTGGATGACGTTGCTAGCCATGAAAACTGCTACTCCAGCCAAAGAGGAGAGAAATGTTTGATTTCGATGCTACCTTGCCCTTCATGGCATTGCAATTCCTGCTATTAGCAGCTTTGTTGAATGCAATTTTTTATAAGCCACTGACCAAGGTACTAGACGATCGCGATAATTATATCCGAACGAATACCCTTGAGGCGCGGGAGAGCTTGGCTAAAGCCGAGCGCTTGGCTACCGAATATGAGCAACAACTCGCAGACGCTCGCAGACAATCGCAAGCTACCGTAGAAGCAGCTCAACTTGAAGCTAAGAAAATTACTGCCGAAAAAATTGCTGAAGCCCAAAAGGAAGCTCAGTCTCAACGAGAACAAGCTTCTGTTGAAATAGAACAACAAAAGCAAGAAGCTTTTCGCACCTTAGAGCAACAAGTTGATGCTCTAAGCAGGCAGATTCTAGAAAAACTATTGGGGCCAACTCCAGTTAGATAAGCTAACTAGACTGGTTCTGTGAAAGCATACGCGCAACTGGGCCCTAGTCCAGAGCGCAAAATTTAAGTGTCAAATAAAGGCACTTTTTCCCTTCGGGGGAAAGATACTTAATTTCCTTACGGGGAAAAGATACTTAAATTTCCTTCCCTTGGGAAAAATACAACGTATTAGCAAGCGAGCAGCGCACTTGTAAATGGGTATCATGGGGACATTCTTATTACTTGCCGCAGAAGCGAACGCTGTTCACTCTGAATTGGCAGAAGGCGCAGGAGAAGGTGGTTTCGGTCTAAACCTAGACATTTTTGAAACCAATCTGATCAATCTAACGATTCTGGTTGGCATATTATTCTACTTCGGACGTAAAGTTTTAAGCAATATCCTGAACGAGCGACAATCCAATATTGCCACCGCAATTCAGGAAGCAGAAGGGCGCTTAAAAGAGGCTTCAACTGCGCTTTCCCAAGCGCAAGAGCAGTTGAAGCAATCTCAGGCAGAGGCAGAACGCATCCGCCAATCTGCCCAAGAAAATGCCCAAAAGGCGAAAGAAGCCTTGTTGGCGAAGGCAGTGCAAGACGTAGAACGCTTGAAACAAACAGCAGCAGCAGATTTAAACACCGAAACAGAGCGAGCGATCGCTCAACTACGGCAACGAGTTGCTACACTAGCATTGCAAAAAGTCGAATCGCAACTCAAAGGCGGGATTGCCGACGATGCTCAACAAAGTTTAATTGACCGCAGCATCGCACAACTGGGAGGCAATGTATGACAAGTCAGGTAGCGGCAGCCGAAGTAGCCCAACCTTACGCACAGGCACTTTTGTCAATAGCGCAATCGAAAAATTTGACAGAAGAGTTCGGGGAAGATGCGCGTACTTTCCTGGGACTGCTTAGAGGAGACAAACAGCTACACAATTTCTTCAGCAACCCGTTTATTCAGGCTGAGAACAAAAAAGCTCTCATCAAACAAATACTCGGTGAAGGCTCTAACCCCTACTTACGTAACTTTTTGTTGATATTAGTAGACAAACGCCGCATTGCATTCTTGGAATCGATTTTTCAACAATATCTGGCGCTGTTGCGGCAGCTGAATCAAACCGTATTAGCGGAAGTAATTTCAGCCGTTCCCCTCACAGAAGCTCAACAGCAGGCAATCATCCAAAAGGTCATTGCCATCAGTAATGCTCGCCAGGTAGAACTAGAAACCAAGGTAGACAGTGAGTTAATTGGTGGTGTGATCATTAAAGTAGGTTCGCAAGTAATTGATGCCAGTATCCGGGGTCAGTTGCGTCGCCTTTCATTGCGCTTAACTAATAGCTAGAAAGTTAGGAGTTAGAGAGACGCGATTAATCGCGTCTGTACAGGAGGTGGAGAGACGCGATTAATCGCGTCTGTTAGGAGTTAAGTAAATAGTAATTTATTTTGACTTTTAACTTGTAATTTTTGCATTTTTAACTCATCACTCCTAACTCTTAACTCCTAACTGAACTAATTTTTCCGTCTCCAAAGCAAACAAGATAGACACATGAGCATATCAATTAGACCTGACGAAATTAGCAGCATTATCCAACAACAAATCGAGCAATACGATCAAGAGGTCAAAGTTGCTAACGTTGGTACTGTCCTACAAGTAGGTGACGGTATTGCCCGGATTTATGGTCTGGAAAAGGCTATGTCTGGGGAACTTTTGGAATTTGAAGATGGTACAATTGGCATCGCCCAAAACTTAGAAGAAGACAATGTGGGCGCGGTGCTAATGGGTGAAGGGCTGGAAATTCAAGAAGGTAGTTCTGTAACTGCTACTGGTAGAATTGCCCAAGTACCCGTAGGAGAAGCCTTAATTGGACGAGTTGTAGACGCATTGGGTCGTCCCATTGATGGTAAGGGAGACATCAAGACTTCAGACAGCCGTTTGATTGAATCTCCAGCACCCGGTATCATTGCTCGTCGGTCAGTACACGAACCCATGCAAACGGGTATCACAGCTATTGACTCAATGATTCCCATCGGTCGTGGTCAACGGGAATTGATTATTGGCGATCGCCAAACCGGTAAAACTGCGATCGCAATCGACACAATCATCAACCAAAAAGAAGAAGATGTAATTTGTGTTTACGTTGCGATCGGTCAAAAGGCTTCCACCGTTGCTAACGTGGTGCAGACATTGCAAGAAAAAGGCGCGATGGATTACACCATCGTTGTCGCAGCTAGTGCCAGTGAACCAGCAACACTACAATACCTAGCTCCTTACACAGGCGCAACTATTGCTGAGTACTTTATGTACAAAGGCAAAGCTACCCTGGTAATTTATGATGATCTCTCCAAGCAAGCCCAAGCTTATCGCCAAATGTCACTACTGCTGCGTCGTCCACCCGGACGCGAAGCTTACCCTGGAGATGTATTCTACATTCACTCCCGCTTGCTAGAAAGAGCCGCCAAGCTGAGTGATGAATTAGGTAAAGGCAGTATGACCGCCCTACCAATCATCGAAACCCAAGCTGGTGACGTTTCAGCATACATCCCCACCAACGTAATTTCCATTACCGATGGTCAGATATTCCTATCTTCTGACTTGTTCAACGCTGGTATCCGTCCGGCTGTAAACCCAGGTATTTCTGTATCCCGCGTGGGTTCTGCGGCTCAAACCAAGGCAATGAAAAAAGTTGCCGGTAAGATTAAATTGGAACTAGCCCAATTTGACGACCTGCAAGCCTTCGCTCAATTTGCTTCTGACTTGGATAAAGCCACTCAAGACCAGTTGGCACGGGGTCAACGGTTACGCGAACTTCTCAAGCAGCCACAAAATTCGCCACTTTCAGTATACGAGCAAGTAGCAATTTTGTATGCTGGTATCAATGGTTACTTAGATGACGTTCCTGTAGATAAAGTCACAACCTTTACTCAAGGTCTGCGGGAGTACTTAAAGACTGGTAAAACCCAGTATGCCGAAGGAGTAAGAGCCTCCAAAGCACTAGGTGATGCAGAAGAAGCTGCCTTGAAGGAAGCACTTACCGAATACAAAAAGACCTTCAAAGCAGCAGCGTAATTAAAGTGAGGAGTGAAGAGTTAAGAGTTAAAAGTTAATGAAATACTCCTAGCTCTTAACTCCTAACTCCTGTACAGACGCGATTAATCGCGTCTCTACTCCTAACTCCTAACTCAAGAATATGGCCAATCTAAAAGCAATACGCGATCGCATTCAGTCGGTCAAAAACACCAAAAAAATCACAGAAGCCATGCGCCTCGTAGCGGCAGCTAGAGTGCGCCGGGCGCAAGAACAAGTGCTAGCGACTCGCCCCTTTGCCGATCGCTTGGCACAAGTATTGTATGGTTTGCAAAGCCGCCTGCGGTTTGAAGAAGCAAACCTGCCACTGCTGAGAAAAAGAGAAGTTAAGTCAGTCGGGCTATTGGTAATTTCAGGCGATCGCGGTCTATGCGGCGGCTACAATAATAACGTTATCCGTCGTGCAGAAAACCGCGCCAAAGAAATCAAGGCAGAAGGTTTAAACTATCAATTTGTGTTAGTCGGACGCAAAGCTACGCAGTACTTTCAACGCCGAGATCAGCCTATTGATGCTACCTATAGCGGCTTAGAGCAAATTCCCACCGCAGCAGAAGCCAATCAGATTGCCGACCAACTACTTTCCTTGTTCCTTTCGGAAGAAGTTGACCGCATCGAATTAATCTACACCAGATTCCTTTCCTTGGTTAGCTCCCGTCCTGTGATACAAACCTTACTGCCCCTCGATCCGCAAGGACTAGAAGCAGGCGATGACGAAATCTTCCGCTTGACAACCCGTGGTGGTAAATTTGAAGTCGAGCGGGAGAAAGTGACTAACCAAGTCCGCACGTTGGCTCCTGACATGATTTTCGAGCAAGATCCAGTGCAGATTCTCGATTCTTTGTTGCCCCTGTATCTGAGTAACCAGCTATTGCGAGCGCTGCAAGAATCGGCGGCTAGTGAACTAGCAGCCCGGATGACAGCCATGAGTAATGCTAGTGAAAATGCTGGTGAATTGATTAACACCCTCACCCTGTCTTACAACAAAGCCCGACAAGCTGCAATTACCCAGGAACTCCTAGAAGTTGTTGGTGGTGCTGAAGCACTAACTTAGGGTATAGCTAATTATTTATTTGTAGTGCGTTGTAATATATAGCCAATTGCTAATTATTTTAAGATTAGCAATTGGCTATTTTTAGTATTTGAGACTTTGATAGATGACATTAACGGCATACGGGGGTTTGGACGCGACGAATTTATGATGTGTTTACGGGAAAACGGCTACAAAGACATCACCCTATGCGCCAACTATACTGATGGTCTAGAGCCAAGTTCCTATAAAGATACCATGTGTTTCTCAGTAGTACTGACATGAACCAAAAATTTTTTGCCCGATAACACATTTTCAAAACCGCGTATTATAATTAGATTATGAAGCGCATGGGTCCGTCACGGTTTCGACAGGTTGGCGAACGCTGCTCTGTGATTCAGGTCGAGAGTGAGTCTCCTCTCGGAAATCAAAGGCTCGAAAAAAAAGTAAATGCGAATAACATCGTTAGATTTGCTCGTCGGGAAGCTCAAGTAGCTGCCTAAACACCTCTTACAGGTTCGAGCGTCTTTAGTTTGACTCCGTTAAGGACTGAAGACCAAACCCCAACGGATGCTCTAGTAAGCGTTCTCTGGTTGGCTTGCTAGCTAAGATTAAATCAGAGCATCCTACGTTCGGGATAATGAACGATTCCCGCCTTGAGGATCAGAAAGGCTAAACCTGTGAATGAGCGGGGGGTTAATACCCAATTTGGACAGCAGTTCGACTCTGCTCGGATCCACTAAAAATAACTAACTAGTCCGCCAAACACTTTAATGTTTAGGTGGATTTTGTTTTATAAGAAGAATTCAGAACTTAGGAGCAAAGCCGGAGACGCTGCGCCTCAGGTCAGAATTCAGTATGAATTTTGTACGACTCGCTGGCGCAGGCTCAACTCTTGAAGAGGCTGCACCAACCAGTCCGCGTCCCTTGCGCGTCTAGTAGAGAGCGTCTAAATATTGGTTTAAAACCGTACTTCGTCTTGCTACGCGCTTTCGCTCCTGACGATGCCCTGAGCAAGCCGTTGGGTGGGCGAAACTAGCATTAAAAATTTTCGCATTAAAACTCTATCCCTTTATGGGTCAATACGCTTGGGTTAAGAAGAATAGTAGGTTGGGTTGAGCATAAGCTTTACCTAACAAAGGCTTGATAATGTTAGGTTTCGTTCCTCAACCCAACCTACGCCGATTTAGTTTTTAACCTTAACTAAACCGTATTGCTTTATGGGTAGAGTATTCATCAATTCTGAATTCTGTATTCTGACTCCTGTTTATTACGCAAAAGTGTCCCTCTCCGACGGGCTACCGTGTATACACAAGTCGAGTTGGGAATCAAATGGACAGAAAAGAACGGAAAATTATTTTTAAAACCTTTGATTTTCCGTTATACCTCTATCAATATAGCGGTTCTCAGTTGGGTGCAATACAATAGCCACAATGTTTAAACCAACCAACAATATCACTTAAATTAATAGTTTCTAAAGCATCTGTAATAGCTTTATCTAAATCGGGGTAAGTTCTCGTTTCTTGTGAACGTAAAAATTCTTTAACTTTTGACCAAAAGTTCTCGATTGGAGAAAAGTCTGGTGAGTAGGGTGATAAATAAATGAGATGGGCACCAGCAGATTCAATAGCTTCTTTGATACCTGCGACTTTGTGAGAGCTAAAATTATCCATTACTACACAAGCTCCCTCCCATAAATTAGGCACTAAAACTTGGTTAATATAAGTTTCAAATGCATTTTTATCATTTCCACCCTTAAAACTCATTGCCGCAACAATTCCACGCATTGCGATCGCTCCAACTATAGTTACATTTTTACCCCGTTTATCTGGACGAGAGCCATGTGCTCTTTTCCCCTTTAACGCCCTAGCATACAGTCTGGTCATAGCTATATTCACCCCAGATTCATCAACAAAAACCAAATTATTCAAGTCAAATGTACGAATAATTTCCCAAAACTCTTGTCTCAATTTTTTTACTCTATCCGTATCCTGCTCCGCTGCGTGTAAGGTTTTTTTTTCGGGTCAATTTGAGCTTTTGTAACGTTTTACTCATTCCTGAGCGACTAATTTTTACCTGAGTTTTCAACTCCATTTGTACGCATAATTCTTCCAGAGTGCTATCATTATTCTCTTCTACCAATTTTTGTAAAACTGGATAATGTTCCTCTCTTATTTTGGGTGGATTACCACTTTTATAGGGTAATGGTTCTATACTTCCTGTGTCTAAATAGCGTCCTAGTAACGTTTGTATAAAACTGAGACTTACATGAAAGCGTTTTGCCAGCTTTCGATATGAACCTTCTCGATTCCGAAAAGCATCAATAATTTTTTGACGCAGGTCTTGGTCGTAAGCTTTCATAAAAATCTGATTAATACACGCTAGTCAAATGTTACCAAAGTGTGTTGGACTCAACCGAGAACCGCTATAATCTATCTGACACTATTGATAATCAGCAAGATTTAACTCAAAACCTTGCCCAATAAAGCTTGTATCTCACCAGGCAAGGATTTTAGGACTTGTGTATACACCGTAGCTCCGACGGGGGAGAGGGACAGACTTGAATAAAAGTTCAAGACAGGGAGAGGTTTATCGAACTCATGTTAATTAGGACTTACGCAAAATATCTCTCAAACTCTGATTTCTCCGTGTCGCGCCAGTTGCTTCAAGTCGGGGAACCGCAAGGGCGCACTGGCTTCTCTGCGCCTCTGCGGTTCGTTATTCCGTAACTCGTGGTAAGTCCTATTAATTATTCTGTTCTTGGGGTTGTTTGCGTGCGCTTCCAAACCTCCTTCCCCTTTTTTTAAGTACCCGTCGTAATCGATCTGCACTCAAGTTGACTTGACGCTCAGATGCCAGTTTATTTGCTAATTGTTTAGAGTTATAAGTCTGTGACTCTTGAGCTAAACAATTTTCTAAATAAGCCAAGTCTGATTCCGAATATCGGGGTTTTCCTCCTCGACCAGGAGCATCCCAAAGACCTGCTAAACCCATCTTTTCCCAGCGATGAAGGGTTTGACGTACTGTTGAAATCGCCCAGTTCAAGCCTTTAGCAATTTGCTCATTTTTTAAGCCACGAGTATTCAGCAGTAAAACTTGAGCACGATCCTTGGTACGTTGTGGAACATCTTTGGCTTTTCTTAACTCTTCTAAAGTCAGCTTTTGTTCGTCAGTTAGAAAGACTTTTAATCGGCATCCCATAAACAATAACCTTTTACACAGTCAGTCAATTTTTGCCATTTTTTTATGTCTATTCACGCCTATATACTTAATTGCTTACGTATTTAATAGCACGTTTTAAAAGCTGAACTATAAGCATTAAGGATGTCGGCGTCTAAAAGGCTGCTACGCGAGAAGTATTGGCTTGTGAACACGTAATCATTGTTTGCAATTTATCATCGAGAATGGATTTTTATAAAAAGTTAAGTACATCATAAATGACACCATTAACATGTATAGGCAAATTTCTTAGATAGTCAGAAGCTGTAGCTTTCAGCTATGACAATAAGAATTTATTGGCGTTGTCCTGATTAATGTTTAAAGCCCATAATCAAGGACTGTATCATTAAATTTATTAGATTATTCGTATGCTTACGGAGATTTATCGAAACTTTAAAAATGATTTGTAAGCTAGTTTACATTTGAATAGCCAGGAAAAGATATACAAGCCTAGTTTCTTTTTATCCTCGTCATCTATGGAAATTTGTCTTCATTATCTCCATACAAATATTTGTTTTCTCGGCTTTACATAAAGTTTATATTTCACATGACAATATTCTTGGTTGAGACAAAAATATATTATATATCCATTATAAAAAACAGTGCTAACAGGTTATTTGATGCGCGATGAAAACGGAGATAAAGTTTTTATTACTTTTCCTACCTTTCCTACTTTTCCTACCTTTCCTACTTTTCCTACCTTTCCTACTTAATAAAAAAGGGTTTTATAAAAAAGTAACTTTTGATGATTGATAGATGATTGATATTTAAATCTATTCTATTAATACCTCGATTTTGCGACATCTCAATATTTTATACCACAATTATAAAATATGTTTGTGAACCCTGTTATTTCCTTAGCATTCATACCTCATGTCAAAAAAAAGGTTACAATAAAAGTTCTGGATATGTTATTTAAATTTTTAATATAATAAGTATGGTCTTTTTGAATTAGGATAAAATCAAATAAATAGCAAAATCAAATACTCAGTAAATCCTGAGGAATAAATTAATATTTAGTATATTTTTTGAGTCATAATTTTTGCTAAAAAACAGCAATAATTGATACAAGTTAAATTTTTCAAAAACTGATATTCATTACAACTTAAAAAAAAAATAATAGGGACAATGGGGGCAGAAGAAAAACCTGTTAATTTGCGCTTGGAGACGAATAATGGTAGCGATGTCTACGACCGGCTACGCCCACGCAGAGAACGTTCAACATCGGCTAACTATACAAACTGTAGAAATTGCCCCTAACACAACGGCGATTCGCTCTCTTGATTGGGACCGCGATCGCTTCGATATCGAATTCGGACTGCAAAACGGCACAACCTACAATTCATATCTAATTAGGGGTGAACAAACAGTTTTGATTGATACTTCTCACCAGAAGTTTCGCGATCTGTATTTAGAGACTCTAAAAGGTCTTGTCAACCCCAAAACAATTGATTACATAATTGTCAGCCACACAGAGCCAGACCATAGCGGCTTAGTAGAAGATGTTCTTCAGTTAGCTCCTAGAGCTACCGTTTTAGCATCAAAAGTTGCGCTTCAGTTTTTAGAAGGCTTAGTTCACGATCCTTTCTCAAAGAGGGTTGTAAAAACCGGCGATCGCATAGATATCGGTAAAGGTCACGAAATGGAATTCGTGAGTGCGCCTAACCTGCACTGGCCGGATACAATCTTTAGCTTTGACCGCAAAACCCAAATTCTCTACACCTGTGATGCTTTTGGGATGCATTTTTGTGACGATCGCACCTTCGACGAAGATTTAGAAGCGATCGAAGCTGATTTTAGATTTTACTACGATTGCTTGATGGGCCCTAACGCTCGTTCGCTGCTGAATGCGATGAAGCGGATGGGTGATCTTGGAAAGATTAATATTATCGCCAACGGTCATGGCCCATTATTATACCACCATTTAGATGTTCTAACCGGGTGCTACGAAAATTGGAGCCAAAAACAAGCTAAAGCAGAAACAACAGTTGGCTTGTTTTTTGTCTCAGATTACGGCTATGGCGAACGCCTCGGTCACGCAATTGCCGAAGGTATACTGAAAACTGGCATTGGGGTAGAAGTACTGGATCTGAGTACTGCTGAGAGCCAAGAAATTCAAGAACTAGCTGGGAGAGCATCTGGCATCATTATTGGTATGCCCCCGACTACTTCCGCCGCCGCCCAAGCTAGTATCAGTTCGGTGCTAGCTGTCGCCAAGAACAAGCAATTTATTGGGCTGTTTGAATGTTACGGTGGGGATGATGAACCCATTGATACACTCCGCAGACAATTTCTTGACTCTGGCATCAAAGAAGCTTTCCCACCCATTCGGATTAAAGAGGCTCCCACCGCATCTACATTCCAGTTGTGTGAAGAAGCGGGTAAAGACATCGGACAATTGCTGGTGCGCGATCGCAACATCAAGCAAATCAAGTCCCTTGATGTCAACATGGAAAAGGCATTAGGTCGGATTAGCAGTGGACTGTATATAGTCACCACTAAAAAAGATAATGCCTCAAGTGCAATGCTGGCATCCTGGGTAACGCAAGCGAGTTTGCAACCCTTAGGATTGACAATTGCCGTTGCTAAAGACCGCGCCATTGATTCCTTAATGCAAATAGGCGATCGCTTCGTCCTCAACGTTTTGGAAGAAGGCAATTATCAAGAACTCAAGAAACACTTTCTCAAGCGCTTGCATCCCGGTGCTGACCGATTTGCTGGGGTGAAAACTCAAACCGCGAAAAACGGTTCCCCAATTCTAACTGATGCTCTGGCATACATGGAATGTGAAATACAGAGCAGCATGGAATGCAGCGACCACTGGATTTTATACTGCACCGTCCAAGAAGGTCGTGTCTCCAAAAACGATGGATTGACAGCCGTTCGCCATCGCAAAGTAGGTAATTACTACTAAAGATTGGGCATGGGGCATAGGGCATGGGGCATGGGGCATGGGACATAGGGAATGAGTTATTTTCCCTGTCTCCCTTATCCCCCTTATCTTCCCCAATGCCCAATTCCCAATTCCCAATTCCCAATGCCCAATGCCCAATGCCCAATGCCCAATGCCCAATGCCCAATTCCCAATTCGCCAACTTTTAACAGCTATGACCAATTCCAAGCCACGCGACGTACAAGTTTTACCAATTGCTACAAATACTAAGGCGATCAAAGCACGTAGTTGGTCACGTCTGCGGTTTGAAATTGAATATGCACTTGAAAGAGGTACTACCTCCAATTGCTATTTAATTGAAGCTGATAAAACCGCACTTATCGATCCACCGCCAGAAAGCTTTACCGAAATTTATTTAGAGGCATTGCGGCAGACTTTAGATTTGCAAAGTTTGGATTATATAATCCTGGGTCATTTTAGTCCCAATCGAGTTGCAACCCTCAAAGCAATTTTAGAACTAGCACCACAGGTAACTTTTGTCTGTTCTCTTCCCGGTGCGAACAATTTGCGTGCTGCTTTCCTAGATCATGATTTGAAAGTCTTGGTGATGCGGGGGAAAGAAACTCTGGATTTAGGCAAGGGTCATGTTTTGAAATTCTTGCCCACTCCCAGTCCGCGTTGGCCGGAAGGACTTTGTACCTACGATCAGCAAACCCAAATTCTCTACACAGATAAGTTATTTGCAACTCATCTCTGTGGTGATGAAGTGTTTGATGATAACTGGGAAGCGCTTAAAGAAGACCAGCGTTATTACTTTAACTGCCTAATGGCTCCCCAAATTCCTCATGTGCAAGCAGCTTTGGAGAAAATCTCAGATTTGCAGGTGAGAATGTATGCTGTGGGTCATGGGCCCTTGGTACGCACCAGCTTAATCGAACTCACTAAAGCTTATGCAGAGTGGAGCCGTTCTCACAACGATCGCGAGATTTCTGTTGCCCTACTTTATGCTTCAGCTTACGGAAATACGGCGACTTTAGCACAAGCGATCGCTCTGGGACTAACTAAAGGTGGAGTTGCAGTCAAATCGATTAACTGTGAATTTGCTACTCCTGATGAAGTTCGCATCAACCTAGCACAGTCAGAGGGTTTTATCATTGGTTCTCCTACCATCGGTGGTCATGCGCCAACTCCCATTCATACAGCTTTAGGTATTGTGCTATCAAGCGGTGACAATAGCAAACTCGCTGGGGTTTTTGGTTCCTACGGCTGGAGTGGCGAAGCATTTGACTTAATTGAAGGTAAACTCCGGGATGCTGGATATCGCTTTGGTTTTGACACCCTGAAGGTGAAGTTTAAACCTGATGATGTCACTCTCAAATTCTGTGAAGAACTAGGTACTGACTTTGCCCAAGCACTGAAAAAGGCTAAAAAGGTACGCGTACCACAACAAGCGGCTACTCCAGTAGAACAGGCTGTTGGTCGGATCGTTGGTTCCGTCTGCGTGGTGACAGCTAAACAAGGAGAAGTGTCTACCGCAATGTTAGGCGCTTGGGTTTCTCAAGCCACCTTCAACCCACCCGGATTAACTGTTGCGATCGCCAAAGACCGAGCGATCGAATCTTTGATGTATCCAGGCGGTAAGTTTGCCTTAAATATTCTACCTGAAGGCAATCATCAAGATTACATGAAGCATTTTCGTAAATCTTTTGCGCCTGGAGAAAACCGATTTGCCAACTTTAGTACAGCAGTTGCAGATAACGGCTGTACCGTTCTCACCGACGCTCTAGCATATTTGGAATGTTCAGTCAACCAACGTCTGGAATGTGGCGATCACTGGGTTGTGTATGCAACTGTGGATGAAGGTAAATTACTCAAGCCTGATGCTGTGACTGCCATTAACCATCGCAAAACCGGCACTCATTATTAAATAGTGAGACATTTAACTTAGGGGAAGCGCTTTAGCTTAAATATAAGCAAGGCAAAGCGTTTTATGACAAAAATTCTCTTTTTTATTGTGGGATGGACAAGATGTCCATCTCATTTTTTTGTCAAGATGCAGAGTCCGCCCAAGAGAATTTTAGTTATTGACTAAGTACAGCATTTTATTAATTCGTAGCGAATTAAATTTGGCAATACCCTGCAATGCCAATGCATTGACTGACAATGCCAATGCATCGACTGACAATGCCAATGCATCGACTGACAATGCCAATGCATCGACTGACAATGCCAATGCATCGACTGACAATGCCAATGCATCGGCTAACAATGCCAATGCATCGACTGACAATGCCAATGCATCGGCTAACAATGCCAATGCGTCCCCTTGCATTAAAAACGCTACGATTTTACGCAAAGCTGTACTAAGCTATCTATCTTTAGACAGATATTGGAAGTTTTAAGTTTTAGATTACATAAAATATACTTTTATGTTACAAAAACATCTATTGTTTTAAAAGGACTCCGAGAATACTCTGGTAGATTCCTGAAATGAGCAACCACTGGCTACGAAATGTGTCGAGTGCGATCGCTCAAAGCAGATGACGGAACCTCTATTGCTGGTATATTGCGTAGCTTAGTCCAAGAGTAGGAGCATCGTGCCCTGCGGCGAAATTATCACCGACCGAACACCAGAGTTATTAAGGAGTCAAAACCAAGTGAATCCCAATGAAAGCACCATTAACAAACCATCTTTAGAAATCAATGCTTCTCGTCAGTTTACTGCTTGGCTGTATGAGCAAAACCTCAGTTTGTCCTTCACTACCTATCAAGCGGGGAAGTTATTCTTTATCGGCTTGCAACCAAACGGCAAATTATCTGTATTTGAACGTAGCTTTGAGCGATGCATGGGGTTGTATGCCAATGGCAGCAGCCTCTACATGAGTTCCCTGTACCAACTGTGGCGATTTGAAAATATCATCCAACCCGGACAAAACCACCAAGGCTACGATGCTCTTTATTTGCCCCAGATGAGTTATGTGACGGGAGATTTGGATATTCACGACATCGCTTTGAGTAGAGCAGAAGAAGATTTAAACTCACAAAAATTAGTATTTGTCAATACCTTATTTAGTTGTTTGGCAACAGTCAGCGAAACCCACAGTTTCGTTCCCTTATGGCAACCAACCTTTATCAGCAAGCTAGCGGCAGAAGATCGATGTCACCTGAATGGGTTGGCAATGCAGCAAGGAAAACCCAAATACGTCACTGTCGTCAGCCAGTCAGATGTGGGAGAAGGCTGGCGGGAGCATCGGGCAAATGGCGGCTGTGTCATTGACGTAGAAAGCAATGAAATCGTGTTGCAGGGGTTGTCTATGCCCCACTCCCCCCGATGGCATCAGGAAAAACTCTGGCTGCTCAACTCAGGCGCGGGAGAGTTTGGCTTTGCCGACTTAAACCGGGGAGTGTTTGAACCAGTCGCCTTCTGTCCGGGATATCTGCGCGGTTGTGTTTTTCATGGCGACTTTGCGGTAGTGGGAATTTCCCAACCCAGGCATAACAAGACCTTTAGCGGCTTACCCCTAGACGAGAAATTGCAACAGAAAAACGTTGAGCCTCGCTGTGGGTTACTAGTGATTGACCTGAGAAGCGGCGATATTGTCCATTCCCTGCGAATAGAAGGGGTGGTACTGGAATTGTACGACGTGGTAGCACTTTTGGGGGTACGTCGTCCAATGGCGATCGGATTTCGCAGCGACGAAATTCGGCGGGTAGTGACGGTGGGATCGGATCAAAATTTATAATTCAGAGGAATCAACAATAATGGCACCTAATCCAGCAGTTTTCGACCTTTCTGACCTCGATGGCAACAATGGTTTTGCGATCGATGTCTCTAGCCGAGCCGGCACCGACAGCAGTGCCGGAGATATTAACGGCGACGGCTTCGATGACCTGATTCTTAAGGCGGGAGCAGATAACTACGTAGTATTTGGCAGCAGCGGCTTTGGAGCAGTTTTCAACCTCTCGTCCCTGGATGGCAACAACGGCTTCGTTATCAATGTAAGTGAAGAAGATTTCGGCTCCTCTGTCACCAGTGCCGGAGACATCAACGGCGACGGCATCGACGACCTGATTATCGGGGCATCGTTTGCCGATCCCAACGGACAGTTATCTGCTGGGGAGACCTACGTAGTGTTTGGCAGCAGCAACGGTTTTGGAGCAGTTCTCAACCTCCCGTCCCTCAATGGCAGCAACGGCTTCGTAATCAACGGCATTGATGAGGGTGACTACTCAGGCTCCCGTGTTAGCAGTGCCGGAGACTTCAATGGTGACGGCATCGACGACTTGATTATCGGGGCGACAGGTGCCGACCCCAACGGTAAAGAACGTGCTGGGGAGAGCTACGTAGTGTTTGGCAGCAGCAAAGGCTTTGGAGCAGTTGTCAACCTTTCCGACCTCAATGGCAGCAACGGCTTCGTGATCAATGGTATTGATGAGCGTGACTTCTCAGGCTCCTCTGTTAGCAGTGCCGGAGACTTCAACGGCGACGGCTTCGATGACCTGATTATTGAAGCACCAGGTGCCGAGTCATTTGCTGGGGAGAGCTACGTGGTCTTTGGCAGCAGCAGTGGCTTTGAATCGGTCTTTAGCCTCTCATCTTTGAACGGCAGCAACGGCTTTATCAACGACATTGATGGAACACTCAGCAGCGCCGGAGACTTCAACGGTGACGGTTTTGATGACCTAATTATCTGGACAACAAATAACATCCGCGGACCGGAGACTGTTGGGGAGAGCTACGTAGTGTTTGGCAACAGCAGCGGCTTTGGAGCAGTCCTCAGTCTCTCAGACCTCAACAGCAGCAACAGCTTCGTAATCAACCCCATTAATCCAGGTCAGGGTTTAGGCTCCTGGGTCAGCAGTGCCGGAGATTTCAACGGTGACGGCTTTGATGACCTAATTATCGGCGCAAAATATTCTGAGCAGAACTACGTAGTGTTTGGCAGCAGCAGTGGCTTTGGAGCAGTGCTCAATCTCTCGGATATCAACGGCAGCAACGGCTTGGGGATTAAAGCCATTAACGTAGATAGCTACTCACGCTACTCCGTCAGCAGTGCCGGAGATTTCAACGGCGATGGCTTTGATGACGTGAGTATCGGGCAAGGTTTTGATCGAATCTACTATGGAGGTAATGGAAAGAGATACGTCATTTTTGGCTTTGCCACTACTACAACTCCTAATCAACCTCCAGTCGCAGTTGCCGACACAGCTACTACTAACGAAGATACTGCCCTTAACATTTCAGTCTTAGCCAACGACAGCGACCCAGATAGCAATCCCTTAACGGTGACAAATGTCAATGGTAGTACGGTGACTGTTGGCACTCCTATTACCCTAAGTTCTGGTGCTTTACTGACTCTCAATGCTGATGGCACTTTTACTTACAACCCCAACGGTCGATTTGAAACTTTGGGTGTAAATGAAACCGACAGCGATCGCTTCACCTATACTATTAGCGATCGCAGTTTTACCAGTACAGCTAGCGTCAACCTGACCATCAACGGCGTGAATGACGCACCCGCCTTAATTTCTGCTTTCAACCTATCCGACCTCAACGGCAGCAACGGCTTCGTAATCAACGGCATTAACGCAAATGACAACTCAGGCGAATCAGTCAGCAGTGCTGGAGACATCAACGGTGACGGCTTCGACGACCTAATTATCGGGGCATATAGTGCCGACCCCAACGGCAAAGACCGTGCTGGGGAGAGCTACGTAGTGTTTGGCAGTAGCAGCAGCTTTGGAGCTAGCCTCAATCTCTCGTCCCTCAATGGCAGCAACGGCTTCGTAATCAACGGCATTGATATGGATGACTACTCAGGCTTATCCGTGAGCAGTGCCGGAGACTTCAACGGTGACGGCTTTGATGACCTAATTATCGGGGCGAAAGGTGGCGACCCCAACGGTAAAGACCGTGCTGGGGAGAACTACGTAGTGTTTGGCAGCAGCAGTGGCTTTGGAGCTAGCCTCAATCTCTCGTCCCTAAACGGCAGCAACGGCTTCGTAATCAACGGCATTGATGAGCGTGACTACTCAGGCGAATCAGTCAGCAGTGCCGGAGACATCAACGGTGACGGCTTCGATGACCTGATTATTGGGAGACGTTTTGCTTTCAACTACCCAATCGCTGGGGAGAGCTACGTAGTGTTTGGCAGCAGCAAAGGCTTTGGAGCTAGCCTCAACCTCTCGTCCCTGGATGGCAGCAACGGCTTCGTAATCAACGGCATTGATAACTATGACTTGTCAGGCGGCTCCGTTAGCAGTGCCGGAGACTTCAACAGTGACGGCTTCGATGACCTGATTATTGGGGCAATAAATGCCAACCCCAACGACAAGTTAAACGCTGGGGAGAGCTACGTAGTGTTTGGCAGCAGCAGCGGCTTTGGAGCCAGTTTTGACCTCTCGTCCCTCAACGGCAGCAACGGCTTCGTAATCAACGGCATTGATCCGTTTGACCGCTCAGGCTTCTCCGTTAGCAGTGCCGGAGACTTCAACGGCGACGGCTTCGACGACCTGATTATTGGGACACCATATGCCGAGTCATTTGCTGGGGAGAGCTACGTAGTGTTTGGCAGCAGTAATGGCTATGGAGCTAGTCTCAACCTCTCGTCCCTCAATGGCAGCAACGGCTTCGTAATCAAAGGCGATCTGTTTGACCGCTCAGGCGAATCAGTCAGCAGTGCCGGAGACTTCAACGGTGACGGCTTCGATGATCTGATTATCGGGGCAAGAGGTGCCGACCCCAACGGCAAGCAACGTGCTGGGAAGAGCTACGTAGTGTTTGGCAGCAGTAATGGCTATGGAGCTAGCCTCAACCTCTCGTCCCTCAATGGCAGCAACGGCTTCGTAATCAACGGCATTGATATGGATGACTACTCAGGCTCTTCTGTTAGTAGTGCTGGAGACATCAACGGCGACGGCTTGGATGACTTGATTATCGGGGCATTCCGTGCCTCCAATGCTGGGGAAAGCTACGTCATCTTTGGCTTTACGACTACGACCGTAGCTGAAGAAGATACCGCTCTTAAGATCCTTGCTAAGACGATCTTGAGCAGATATACAGACGTTGATGGCGATATCTTAAGCATTAGTAATTTTACCAATCCTGCCAACGGCACACTGACTTTAAACGACAGCGGCACTCTAGGGGATGCCAGCGACGACTACTTTATTTATACACCCAAGCCCAATTACAACGGCGCTGATAGCTTTACCTACACTGTCATTGACGGTAATGGCGGCAACATTACTGCTACTTTTAACTTGAACGTTAAGCCAGTCAATGACGCACCAATTGCAGTCAATGATACTGTTACGGCTGCCAAAAATACTGCTGTGAACATTCAAGCTAATACCCTGCTGGCGAATGATACTGACATCGATAGCACCAACCTCAGCATAACTGATATCAGTGGTGCGACCAAGGGTACTGCGCTGCTGAAAAATAACGGCACTCCCAGCAACTCGGCAGATGATTTTATTGTGTTTACCCCAAATAACGGGTTTAGTGGTGCGGCCAGTTTCAACTACATTATCACTGATGGTCAACTCACCAGCACTGCTAAGGTTACTATCCAAGTGGGCGATCGCCTTTTAGGTGGCAACGGCAATGATGTCCTCCACGGCACTCCTGGTAATGACTACCTCAATGGCGGCAATGGCAAAGACAACCTTTACGGTGGTAATGGCAAAGACACCCTCAATGGCGGCAATGGTAACGATCTCTTGTGCGGTGGTCTTGGTAGCGATATCCTCACAGGTGGTAATGGCAAGGATAAATTTGTCTTCACTGATGGAGAAGGTACTGATATTATTACCGACTTCTGCAAGGGCAACGATTTGATTGGCTTGTCTGGTGGTCTGACTTTCAATCAACTAAGTTTCACTGGTAACAACATCATAGTGGCTGCTACTGATGAAATCTTGGCAACGCTGACTGGCATTAGTACCACAACGCTCACTGCCGCTAATTTCACTATTCTCTAATATTAAGGGGAGCAAGAACTTGCTCCCCTAAAAAACCAATAATTACT
Organism: Nostoc favosum CHAB5714; assembly: GCF_020829495.1. GTDB lineage: Bacteria > Cyanobacteriota > Cyanobacteriia > Cyanobacteriales > Nostocaceae > Nostoc > Nostoc favosum. The sequence continues at coordinate 31,114 of NZ_JAIVFQ010000049.1, forward strand.
GTAGAACCAGCCTTCTCGTCAAATTGAATATAAATTCACAGTTAGTAACAGAAATCACAAGTCTTTTGTAAGCCATAATTCGACACCTCAACGCCACACTACCCGATTTACTAACAGGCTACCGAGTTAAGATTCTGGATGGCAATGCGATCGCTTCTAAAAATCTTTGCAACAGATGAATTGACTGTAGGGGCGTAGAAATCTACGCCCCTACCAACGTATCTGTACCAGAAATGTCATGAAATGGTATGACTTGTCACGGGATGTGGAATCAGAAAAATGGTGTGTGCAATTTCAGTATTAAAGCGGAAACAACATAAACTCACTTACTGAAATTCCGCAATTGCCACCAAGACAATTGCAGAAACCCAGTGTAGCCTTTAACTAGAAAAACAGTATCAGGCAGTTGTTAAACAAAATGCCAACTATTACCACTAAACTTTTATAATATTTTGTTGTTCTTATGACTCCAAAACACACCAAAATTCAATTTCCCCTTTGGCAGTATCTGAATCAGCCTTTATTTAGTGACGATACTAAATTAGTATTGAATCCCCAACGCTTTGCATTCATCTGGCGTCTTCGACTTCTAGAACGCTGCTGGGCTAAAGAATGTGATGCCAAAGGGCCTCAACAGCATTAGATACCTCAAAAGCCGTAAAATTAAGCCTCGTCTACAGAACGAGGCTTTTTGCCATCTAGTAAAGCACTGACAGTCATATCTCCCATAACATTAATCGCGGTGCGGCAGCGATCCAGAAACCAGTCTACAGTAACTAGCAAAGCGATGTACTGGGTAGGTAAGCCTACAGAAGTGAACACCAGTGTCATCGTTACCAGTCCAGCATTGGGAATATTTGCCGCACCTACAGATGCAAAAATCGAGGTAAGGATGACAATTAACTGCTGTCCCAGACTCAGATGTTGCCCAATTAGTTGGGAAATATACAACGCAGACATTGCTTCATAAAGGGCAGTGCCATCATTATTGAAATTTGCCCCGACTAATGCCCCCAAGGCAGCAGAAGATTCTCTTAAACCGACTTTTGTTTGCAAAACCTCAAAGGTTATGGGCATTGCCGCCGCAGAGGAAGAAGTTGAGAAAGCTGTCAAAAAGGCATCAGAACCGCCAGCTAGGAATTTTAGCGGGTGTACCCAAGAACCAAATTTTACTCTGGTGAGGTAGTAGCACGCTTGCAATAACAGTGCTAACAGCACCGCTACGATAAATGCACCCAAAGATTTAAACGGTGCAAATCCTTGCATAGCAACGGTTTTAGCAACAATCCCAAAGACTGCCAACGGCACTAAGGCAATTACCCAGTTGAGGACACGGACTACCGCTTCAAATAAAATCCCGATGACATCCTCTATCGGCTGGTATCCGTTCTTGCTTTGGGCGATTTGTTCAGATTTTAATCCTCGTAAGACGATGCCAAAACTCAGGGCAATCACAATTAGTTGGATGACATTATTATCAACTAATGGCTTCAGGACAGCTTCCGGTACAGCATCTTTGACTATTGCCCAAGGATCAAGACTCTGAGTAGTTATTTCTGTAGTTGTTGAGGTGGCTACATTGCCCCAAGTTCCCGGACGCAGCACATTTGCTACGAGAAGCCCGACTAAAATAGCTACGGTAGTGTTAGTTAAAAGTAGCACTGCCAGCCGTCGTCCGGCTGTACCGGGGATATTCGTAGTCATTAAGGTGTGCAGCACCGCTACCAAAATCAGGGGCGTAGCTAGGGCGCAAAGAGCCTTTAGCACCAATTCAGCCGGAATTGCTAAATTATTGATTAAGGTGGCATTGCTTGGATTGGGATTCCCCGCACCAAGGGCAATTCCAACGCTGACTGCGGCTACTAGGGCGATGAGAATTTGCAATGTGTGTGAGAGGGATACGCTGCCACCAAGGGCTAGCTTTGGTTTCAGGCGAAGTAGTACTCTCTTTTTGACTCATTAGTTAGATGCTGATGAACTGCTGTAACTATTAAAACAACACTTATGACAGTGACAATTTCGGAAAAAGAACAGCTTTAATTTTAGGTAAAAACTGTTAATCTAAGATTCCGTTGCTTTGCAAAATCTAGCTCGAAAGGGTAGACCACAAGGTAGGCCCCTAGAGATATCTTGGCTTGTGGTTGGAGATGCTTATGTCCTTTGTCCCTTTACATATTCATAGTGACTACAGTTTACTCGATGGGGCAAGTCAGCTACCAGAGTTAGTGGATCAAGCGATCGCACTGGGAATGAAAGCGATCGCTCTTACTGATCATGGTGTCATGTATGGAGCCGTTGAACTGATCAAAATCTGCCGTAGTCATAATATTAAGCCGATTATCGGCAATGAAATGTATATAATTAACGGCGATATTGAAAAACAAGAACGCCGTCCGAAATATCATCAAGTCGTTTTAGCTAAAAATACCAAAGGTTACAAAAATTTAGTCAAATTAACCACTATTTCTCACCTCAAAGGTGTTCAAGGCAAAGGAATTTTTTCTCGTCCTTGTATTAATAAAGATTTACTCAAACAATATCATGAAGGCTTGATTGTCACTAGTGCTTGCTTGGGTGGAGAAATTCCCCAAGCGATTCTCAGTAATAGACCAGATGCAGCCCGAAAAGTTGCTCAGTGGTATAAAGATGTATTTGGTGATGATTATTATCTAGAAATTCAAGACCACGGCTCCCAAGAAGACCGGATTGTGAATGTTGAAATCGTCAAAATTGCGCGGGAACTAGGGATTAAAATTGTTGCTACCAATGATTCGCATTTTATTTCTTGTTTTGACGTTGAAGCCCATGATGCCTTGCTATGTATTCAAACTGGCAAGCTAATTATTGAAGATAAGCGGATGCGTTATAGCGGCACAGAGTATCTCAAATCTGGTGAGGAGATGCAGCAGCTATTTCGTGACCATTTGCCGGATGATGTAATTGCCGAAGCGATCGCCACTACTGAAGAGGTTGCCGATAAAGTTGAGCCTTACTATATTATGGGTGAGCCTCAGATCCCTACACCCCCAATTCCCTCTGGTCATACTGCTGACACTTACGCCGAAGATGTTGCATGGAGCGGACTTTTAGAACGGTTAAATCGCAAATCTCGCAATGAAGTCGATTCCGTCTATAAAGAAAGATTGGAATACGAACTGAAAATGATTCAGCAGATGGGTTTTTCTAAATACTTTTTAGTTGTATGGGACTACATCAAATTTGCTAGAGATAATAACATTCCTGTGGGGCCAGGTCGTGGTTCGGCGGCTGGTTCATTAGTTGCCTATGCGATGCGAATTACCAACATTGACCCTGTGCATCATGGGCTACTATTCGAGCGCTTTTTGAACCCAGAACGTAAATCCATGCCTGATATTGATACAGATTTCTGTATTGAACAACGCGATAAAGTTATTGAATATGTAACTGAAAAATATGGTGCAGATAGAGTTGCCCAAATTATTACTTTTAACCGCCTAACTTCTAAAGCCGTTTTGAAAGATGTCGCCAGAGTATTAAATATACCCTATGGTGAAGCTGACAAAATGGCGAAATTAATTCCTGTAGTGCGCGGTAAACCAACGAAACTCAAGGTGATGATTTCTGATCAAACCCCAGAACCAGAGTTTAAACAGAAATATGATAAAGAACCCCATGTTCGCCATTGGCTTGATATGGCGATGCGAATTGAAGGAACTAACAAAACTTTTGGTGTTCATGCAGCAGGTGTCGTAATTTCTGCCGATCCACTTGATGAGATTGTCCCGCTACAAATGAATAATGACGGTTCGGTGATTACCCAATATTTCATGGAAGACCTGGAATCAATGGGTTTATTGAAAATGGATTTTCTGGGTTTACGGAACCTGACGCTGATTCAAAAGACCGTTGATTTGATTCAAGAAACCAGAGGATATCGGGTTGATCCTGATGAAATTCCTCGCCAGGAAAGAAAAGCGCAGAAGATATTAGCTAAAGGTGAACATAGTACTCTGCCAAAAGATGTACAAAAAACTTATGAGCTACTAGAAGCAGGTGAGTTAGAAGGAATATTTCAATTAGAATCCTCTGGAATGCGTCAGATAGTGCGAGATTTGAAGCCTTCTAATATAGAAGATATTTCTTCAATTTTGGCACTGTATCGACCGGGGCCATTAGATGCAGGACTGATTCCTAAATTTATTAACCGCAAACATGGTCGAGAAAATATTGATTATCAACACACCATTCTGGAACCAATATTAGACGAAACCTATGGAATTATGGTCTATCAAGAGCAAATCATGAAAATTGCTCAGGATATGGCTGGATATTCTTTAGGACAAGCTGACTTGCTGCGTCGGGCGATGGGTAAAAAGAAAGTTTCTGAGATGCAAAAGCAGCGAGAAAAATTCGTGGATGGCGCAGCGAAAAACGGTGTTCAGAAAAAAGTTGCGGATGAATTATTTGAGCAAATGTTAAAGTTTGCTGAATATTGTTTAAGCTATGATACGGAAATATTGACAGTAGAATATGGATTAATGCCGATTGGAGAGATTGTAGAAAAAGGCATTGAGTGTACTGTGTACAGCGTTGATAATAATGGAAATATTTACACGCAACCTGTAGCACAGTGGCACGATCGCGGACAACAAGAGGTGTTTGAGTATTGCTTGGAAGATGGTTCAATAATTCGGGCAACAAAAGACCATAAATTTATGACTGTTGATGGTCAAATGTTGCCAATTGATGAAATATTTGAACGCGAATTGGATTTGATGCGGGTTGTGGGGAGTGGGGGATGAGGAGCACTTGAGTGGAGTTCAAAGCCTCGTTAACGGAGTTCAAAGACTCGTTAACGCAGTTCAAAGACTCGTTAACGCAGTTCAAAGACTCGTTAACGCAGTTCAAAGCCCAATGCCCAATGCCCCATGCCCCATGCCCAATACCCAATGCCCAATGCCCCATGCCCAATGCCCCATGCCCAATGCCCTTGACGTTAAAAACAGTTAAAAAAAGCAATCAACAACATCTTTGACATTTGTCTACCTGCTAATGATAGTTGTTATTGGAAATTAGCAAGTTATAAAGTCTAATAGCATTTAGACGCGTAGTAAGCTGTCCCGTCTACAAGTTGCTCTGGCAGGTAACAAAGTTCTTGTGGGATGGGCCGGACAGCCCGTCCAAACAATGCAAGTTAAAAGCGCGACAGCTTATCACCTTTACACATGTTTCGAGAGGCAAACAAATGAATTTACAACGTCATAGCCTAGTCATAGAAGATATGGAATGGCAAGAGGAACTCACGGATGCGGATTTACAGGCAGTGGTAGGGGGAACAGGAGGTACAGTAGATGTCGTAGTAGAAGAAACTACGGACAGTGCAAGTGAAATAGGTCGGAATACAAGTCGTGTAATAGATCAGGTTCAAGAAATAGGAGGGACAGCAGGTCGGGCTGGAGCCGGATTGTTAAGGGGACTTACTTGAATAGTTTCCGGGTAATGTCAAAGTTATCTCGTTAAGAGTCAGAGACTCTTAATGCCCGTCGTTGAGGCTCCGCCTCCCTTGCTGGCGGCAGAGCCTTCTTGAGCAGCATTTCCAGCCTCTGGCTGTAAACGAGGTTTTTTATATAAACTACTCACACTTAGAATATTTTTCAGCAAAAGGGCATCTAAACAGCGATCGCTTTGAAAAATGATTCAACAAAATTTTATGGGAGTTATAGTCTTTATCTTGACTCCTAACTTTTTTCATGCCATCCAAAATCTTACCATCGCTCCTGAAACCCGGTGACTTGCTACGAGTAATTGCCCCTAGTGGTGCTTTGCGAGAATTTGAGGCATTTGGGCGGAGTGTAGAAATTTTGAATACTGAATCGGTGTTCTAGAAGCATGGGGCTAAACTTAGTACAGTTTTGCGTAAAAGCGTAGCGTTTTTAATGCAGGGGAATGCATTGGCATTGTAAGCTGACGCATTGGCATTGTAAGCCGACGCATTGGCATTGTAAGCTGACGCATTGGCATTGTAAGCTGACACATTGGCATTGTAAGCTGACACATTGGCATTGTAAGCCGACGCATTGGCATTGTAAGCCGACGCATTGGCATTGCAGGGTATTGCCAAATTTAATTTGCTACGAATTAATGAAATGCTGTACTTAATGACATGATCAAAGCAGGTCATGTTTTTATGTTGTCATATGAAGATATTGGTGCTAAATGCCGGTTCGAGCAGCCAAAAGAGTTGTCTATATGAGATTGCAGATGAGGTTCTCCCCACCCAAGCACCCCAACCCCTTTGGGAAGGTAAAATCAACTGGACTCAAGATCGGGGTGTGGCAGAAATTGAGGTGAAAACTGCTACGGGTGCAACGCTGCAAGAATCAATCTCTGGTGATTCCCCACAGGCACACGTCACCTATATGCTCCATACACTTAGTTATGGTGCTACCAAGGTAATTGATCAGTTGTCAGAAATCGATGTGGTGGGGCATCGGATAGTGCATGGTGGACAGGATTATCGAGATAGTGTGGTAATTACGGAGGATGTCAAAAAGGCGATCGCTCGTCTGTCTAACCTTGCTCCCGAACATAATCCAGCCGCTTTGTCAGGCATAGAAGCAATTGAAAAAATCTTAAAAGATGTCACCCAGATAGCAGTATTTGATACTGGTTTTCATGCCACTCTACCCGATGCAGCAGCAATCTATCCCGGCCCTTATGAGTGGGTAGAACAAGGTATCCGTCGCTATGGGTTTCATGGTATCAGTCACCAATACTGTTCTCAACGTGCTGCCCAAATTCTCGGTCAAGATGTTCCCCCTGAGCGCTTAATTACCTGTCATCTGGGTAATGGCTGTTCTTTGGCAGCGATAAAAAACGGTCGCAGCATTGATACCACAATGGGATTCACGCCCCTAGAAGGATTGATGATGGGTAGTCGTTCTGGTTCAGTTGATCCAGGGATTCTGATTTATCTGTTGCAATACTGCAATTACTCCGTCGAAAAGTTGGATCATATATTAAATAAAGCTTCTGGGTTAAAGGGAATTTCGGGTGTATCTAGCGATATGCGTGAGGTGAGAGAAGCGATCGCTCAAGGTAATTCCCGCGCTCAACTGGCATTGGATATCTACGTGCATCGTCTGCGTTCTGGTATCGGTGCAATGCTTACTAGTTTGGGCGGATTAGATACTTTGGTATTCACAGCAGGCGTGGGTGAACATTCCCCGGATATTCGCCAAGCCGCCTGTGAAACCTTTGGTTTTTTGGGATTGAAAATAGACCTTGAAAAAAATCAGCAACAGCCTGTTGATGAGGATATTGCGACACCCGATTCAGCAGTGCGTGTATTAGTTATTCATACTCAAGAAGATTGGGCGATCGCCGGCCAATGTTGGCAATTATTGAAAAACTCAGAACTTGCACCAGTCCCAACAACCGCCTCAGAATAGACCTCTTGCAAAAGTCTATCCCCTTTTCCACATCCCGTGAAAAGTCAGGTTGAGCGATGGCATTTGCTTGTTGAGCGATGGCATTTGCTTGTTGAGCGATGGCATTTGCTTGTTGAGCGATGGCATTTGCTTGTTGAGCGATGGCATTTGCTTGTTGAGCGATGGCATTTGCTTGTTGAGCGATCACATTTGCTTGTTGAGCGATCACATTTGCTTGTTGAGCGATCACATTTGCTTGTTGAGCGACAGCATTTGCTTGTTGAGCGACAGCATTTGCTTGTTTGGAAGTAGGTACGGTACTCTCTCTCTTTTTCCAACGTCATCAACAATTGGTCTTTTAAGCTTAATTTACCTGGTCGGGAAAGTTTTTTGTTTTGTTGCCTTTTGCGGTAAGCTCCCGCTATGCCGTTAGGCTTATCGCACTATCTCTAGCATCTGCTTGAAAGTCTCGCTCGCGTACACCACACATTGCTGTAAAGTCTTCTAGCTTTAGGTTCTTTACTTGGAAAGTAGGTCATCAATGCTACCCAACTCTAACCTACTTGTCCCACACATCTAGGATTTTTGCAAGAGGTCTAATGAATTTTGAGGCTGATAGCTAAAGTCTATCTATTGAAGACTGGGTAAGGTTTATAGTCCAATACAGTTCAGTTAAGCATTTTTTCCTTCTTTTTCTTCTCTTCCTTTGCGTTCAACTCTTGGAGACACACTCGTGTTTGCGTCTTCTCTGCGAGAGGCTTTGCCAACGCGGTTCGTTAAAAAAATTAACTTTGACAAAGAGTTAAGCCTTAACCCAAGCGTATTGGTTTATAGTCCACTAAGCGTGGACTTGTGCTAATTCTCACGTTTAAATTCGCTTGCTCTGGGACCTTTTTAAACTTTGGATTTTGAATATTCAATCCAAAATCCAAAATTTAAAATCTAAAATTCTGTGAGTATATCTAAACTGGAGTCAAAAAGTTATTAAACACGGAACTGGCAACATTCCTACCTACTTGCACCCCGTCTATAGTGGCCGCTTCAATATGGACGCCACCATAAATCCGGCTATCGGCATCCTCTTGGGCTGCCTGTGAAAAGCTACCGTAATAGCGAGCAACGCCAGGTAATTCTTGTGAAGGAATGTCAAAACTGATGTCGTCGGTGCCGTAGAAAAGTTTCAGAATTTCGGCTGATGCACCACCGAATACAGAATGTCCTGAGATGTAATCTGGGAATGGTGGGGTATCTAGCAGAGGTTCCCAATTAGGATTGGCAATCGTATCAGGATTATTATCTTGATCGGCATTGCGGATTGCAGTAATCGGGCGCAATTGCTCATAGACGTACTTGGCATCCCACCCAACAATACCCGCATCAGCTTGGGCAATGTTCAGCAGCGCAAATAAACGGGCATTCTCCTCGAGGGTATTGCTTTGAGCCAATGCTACTTCTTGCGCGAGTTCGTTCAACTGACCTGGTGGTCTGAAAGTATCGCCGCGATCGTAAGCCCAGAATTGGGCAATTTCCGTCTGATCTGCGGTGCGAACAGTGCTGTTTTCAGCGCCAAGCGCCTTAACCTGATTAAAATTTCTCGTATACCGAGGGCTACCATACTCAGGGAAAGTATCTGGACGGAACAGGATAACACTGTCTATAGCAAAGGGAGTTACTAGACCCCACTGGGGCAATAATGCTGGTGCAAAATTGGTAGTATTATTTGTTGTTTCACCATCGGTGAAAGTTCGCTTCCAATCCCCAAAGCCAGTTCCCGGCGTGTATGGTTCTTGTGCAGTACTTGAACCATCATTTTTCCGGTTATCGAGTATTTGCTGGGCAACCTTGTTTCCGATCGCAATGCCTTTGTCCTCAGCCGTACCATCCGGGATTGCTGCAAGAGACCTTTGCCGTTGTTCATCGAACGTAGTTTTTTGTTTTGGGAACAAATTGACCAGCGTTCGGTAGGCTGCTTCAACTGCCGCAGCTTCTTTCGATGCCCCCGCAGCTTCCGATGCGCTAATGTTCACTAAATAAGGCTTGTAACTCCGGTCAATTGCGTTGACGGCATCATAAACTGCCGCTTGAACGATCGCCTGATTGCGTGCCCCCAGTGGAGGTGCTGTTCCCGATGCTTGTATGGCATTTAAAAGAATTGAATTCCATTGGATCACAACGTCACCTCCAGTAATTAACTGGCTGGCTACATTGTTGGCTGTATTACTTTCAGTAACGTTATTACCTGGTATTACCTGTCCAATCAAATAGTAGAGTCCTGGAGAGACAACACTTGCAGTGCGGAACTCAGATCCAGCAAAATCCACAGTAAATGTTTTAGATTGACCAGGCGCTAAATTAACCCTTTGATCGTTCAAACCGCCCAAAAGCTCATCTTTGCCCCTGAGTAAATCCCTTGCACCCCTTGATTGTTCGAGTGTGTTTAGAGAATTGATGTCAAGAACTTTATCGGTTGATCCATACAGTTTAAGGTTTACAGGGCCGTTGAACCGTGTATCACCTTGATTTTTAACTACAATTTTCAGTTTTCCCTGTTCATCGGGAAAGATTGTCGGATTTTCGAGAATTTCAGCAAACTGAATAACGATATCTGAAGCCATAAAGCTTTTGTTCCTTTTGTTGCAAATAGGAATAAGATAGTTTTCCTGCCTTTTGCTATTAAAGGACTACCAAAAAATAAATTATCCAATCTTAATTTGTAGGGTGCATTAATAAAGTAACCACAATTTCGATCTAATCTGTCATGGTGCATTAACCAGAGATATAACGCATCCTACAAGTTGGATATTTTTTTAATTGGAGTCCTTTAGGCGTGCAGTAACGCCCAGATAAGATTTTGGTTGAATACCCTGAGCCTGAACTTCTAATCAAACAAAAATGAATTGATTGCTATCGGAAAGACTTAGATTGGAGAGCGAAATTCCCTCAACAATACCAATGAGTTCAGGCACAACTTGGCCTGGGGTAAAAAATATTCCCGTACCAGATATCGAGCTAACAGGAGATGCACTCAGCAAATACTGACTTGCTGAACCTGCTAGCTGGATTTTATCTACACCACGGTTAACACCATCGTTCTTGGAGCCAAAGTCTTTAATCAGAGCGTAGTCTTGAGTCCCACTGGCTTTAATATTGCCGTCATTGTATAAAACTACATCAAAGACAACACTATCATTACCTTTTACATCTCTAGCATTTGCTTGTGCAAGTCCTAGAACAAATGTGTCGTTATTTTTCCCACCGATTAAGGTATCTTTTTCACCAAAGCCAAATCCTTGTTGCAGTTGACCAAAGAACGCTGTATCAGTACCAATCAACTCATCACTGCCGGCGCTACCATTAAGGGAGTCGTTACCTTGCCCACCAACAAGTAAATCTTTTCCACTATTAGCGTCGAGGTTATCGTTTCCTCGACCACCATAAATTTTATCGTTGCCACTACCACCAGAGATTGTGTCGTCACCGCTAACGCCAGGATTGCCCTCTATGTCATCACCATAGAGGGTGTCGTTGCCACTTTCACCATAAATGTTGTCGTTATCGGCCCCACCTTCAATATAGTCATTATCCTTACCACCATGAACAGTATCTTTACGGTCTTGACCATAAAGTTTATCGTTTTCTTCACCACCCTTTAAGGTATCATTGCCACTTGTAATTAAGTCTGAATTTCCACTAGGACTATAGTCACCGTAGATTGTGTCCTTCTCCCCATTACCCTCAAGGTAATCATTTCCACTTCCTCCACTAATGATGTCATCTTTTTTTCGACCATAAACTTGATCGTCGCCACCTAAACTGGCAATGATATCAACACCATTCGTGCCATAGATTGTATCTGGGTTGGGCGTACCTTGATTAGAACCAGAGGGTTTTGTAGATGAGCCTGTTTCTACTTGATCTAGTTTTTGTAATTGAGTTTGCTCCTCTATTGAAGGTGACGGTTTAATTATTTGTGCTTCTGAGGTATCGAATCTGCTTGCTGATTGTTCTTTTAGTTCTTCCAATTCTTGTTGGTTTGTGTTCAGTTGCGTTGCCATTTTTTGACCTCATTTCCTTAAATAACTTGGATGACAGAACTATTTTTGCTCAATTAAGACAGAGCTACTTTTGTCTAGAAGTAACGTTGCAGAAAAGAGTGAGCGTTTGAACTATCAAAAGCATTTTTAAGTTGATGAACTCCGTATGAACGTGTGTAAATCCTGGTTGAACTATATGAAACAACACCAACATAGCTATACTTTTATATCGAGTTTAGAGTGTGAGTTTTACGCGAAGTATTAGTTATTGTTACAATTATTTACATAATAAGGAATTAGGCCTACTGAATTCAGCAGTGCAGATATTAGTGATAAATACTCAAGAAGATTGGGCGATCGCTCAACAATGTTAGCAACTTTTCCAAAAGTAAAAATAGGATTTACCTAGTCTGCAACTCTCATAGACAATCTCTAGCAAAAGAGCCAACTCTTTTCAAGGGTTGGCTAAACTCACAGTATTTTTTTAGGAATTTCCTCTTAATAATTTGGTATAGCAACCCGCGCCATGAGAGCATCTAATCTACGTACCTTAGCAAGCGGTGCATAATAAATCTAACAACTCGCCTCCGTATAAAACTTAAAATATACTCCACAAAATTTATCCGACTCCAATTAGTTCTATCAATTGCTATATAAATAATTTTTTCATCGCTTAAGTATGTTTCTAGCCATTCTTTAACAATGGGAAACCAAACTTTTTCAATAGTGAGATTTGGTAATGATAAAAATCTTTGTATTCTTTTTCTTCTACTCTCAAATTTAATTGCCAACGGTAGAGCGTTGGCTAACTTTTCTAAAGTTACTTCTTTTACTGACTGTAAGAGATTCAGCAAAATTTTTAGAAACAGGTATTCTGCTAAACTCAATTGACTTTTTAATTGGTTTTGGTAGAATGTAGGTAACATTATCATTAGGTAGGTCTTATTGACAAAACTAGACCTATCTTTTTCTATCACAAAATGTTACCCGCCTTACATACAAAGCTTTTTAGCCTGTTTCGTCGCCCCTTCAGGTAAACTCTATGACTATATAACTAGGTCATTTTACAATAAGCACATTGTATACAATAATTTAGTCTGCTTGGGAAGATAAGAAAAATATGTTGTTATCGCGTAAAGCTATTGTCACACCTTTTTTAGTCTGTGCGTGTATTTTAGGAGTTGGCTTAATTCAATTCCCTCGACTGCAAGAATTGATAAAGAGCAAAGAATCTGCCTCTTTAGAAGCTTTAGAGAAAGAAATAAAATCAGAAAGCATCCGTCTTAATTTTCTCGAAAAAATGCCTAGTTTTGGTTATGATAACTTCATTGCAGATTTGGTATATCTCAATTTTTTACAATATTTCGGAGATGATGAAGTTCGGGATAAAACAGGTTACAGTTTAAGTCCAGAGTATTTTGAAGTAATTCTAGAACGTGACCCGCGATTTTTAGCAGCGTATCGCAGTCTTTCTATCAGTACTTCATTATATGCTGCTATGCCAGAACGTGCGATCGCATTATCAGAGAAAGGCTTAAAATCACTCTCTGCTTCAGTTCCCGAAAAGTCTTATTACGTTTGGCGTTATAAAGGAGTTGATGAGTTATTATTTTTAGGCAACGCTAAAGCTGCCCAACAATCTTTTGCAACTGCGGCAAACTGGGCTAGTAACTTCTCAGATGCAGAGAGTCAGATGATCGCTCATACTTCCCAAAAAACTGCTGAATTTCTGAGTCGAAATCCCAACAGCAAATATGCTCAAATTGCTACCTGGGCAATAGTTTTGAATAATCAAGTTGATGAGAGAAATCAAAAACGTGCAATTAGGGAAATTGAAGCTTTGGGAGGGAAAGTTATTACAACTGATGAAGGGACTCACAAAATTGTATTCCCCCCAAAAGATTAATTTATTAGTTATAACGGGTTGCTGCAAGTGTAGTAGCAAATTATATTCGCCCAATCGGGTTCAAATTTCTCACATATGATTGAGTAGGTTAACACTGATGTCAATACAATTGGCAGAATCTGACTTTCAAATATTAGGGTGTTTTCCTGTTATTTCCCAGTTGCGCCCTCACCTTGAGCAAGATAAGTTTGTAGAACAAGTTCGATATCAAATGAAAGAAGGATATCAACTTGCATTCTTAGAAGTAGAAAAGCAAGCTGTAGCAGTCGCTGGATTTCGCATTTATACTTGTTTAGCTTCGGGAAAATTTTTATACATTGATGATTTAGTTGTTGATGAGTTTAAACGGTCAAATAGCTATGGACAACAGTTATTTCAGTGGCTGATTGAATATGCAAAAAATCATAGCTGTGAACACCTGAGTCTTGATTCTGGTGTTCAGCGATTTGCTGCTCATAGGTTTTATCTCATGCAGCGTATGAGCATTACAAGTCATCACTTTTCAATTGAGTTGTAGCAACAAGCAATCTAGTTGTGACAAATAATATTTTTTGGTATGACGGTAAATTAATTCACTCCCAAACCCTAGAATTAGATATTAATGATCCGGGTTTACTTTATGGGGCAACTGTTTTTACAACATTGCGGGTTTATCAGAACTCGCTAGATAGTAATTTAACTAATTGGCAAGCACATTGCGATCGCTTACTCTTCTCAGTACAATCTTTTGGTTGGCAGCAACCAGATTGGAACCGTCTACGTCAAGGCGCTCAAATTCTCCTCGCACACTTTCCTATTCTCAGAATTACTCTCTTTCCCGATGGACGGGAGTGGATAACTGGCAGATTCTTACCGCAAGATTTGACAGAAAAACAAAATAATGGTATTTTATGCGCCGTTGCCAGTTCGGAATTTTATCGCTCTCTCCCCTCTCATAAAACTGGAAACTATTTGAGTGCTTGGTTAGCAAAAACTAGTTTAGATGCTCAAGAAGCAATATTAGTTGATGCTCAAGGAAATTGGCTAGAAACCAGCACAGGCAACCTTTGGGGATGGCGCGATCGCAGTTGGTACACGCCGCCAATGAAGGCCGGAATTTTACCGGGAATTTTGCGATCGCAACTTCTAAACTGGTTGCAAAACCACCAGATGCCAGTGCGGGAAGAAATTTGGACGGTGGAGCTAGTCCAGAAATTTGAAGCGATCGCCTACACTAATAGTGTGGTAGAAATTATTCCCATTCATACCGTTCATCAGCCTTCAGGGTCGCTACAATATAATCCCTACCATCACAGTTTTCAGCTAATAAGGGAGCTTTTTTTAGCATGACAGCCACGCCAAATTTGTTATATCTTAAGATAAGTTAACATAATTCTTAATAATCACCTTTGTGATCAGAGACGCTAGGCGATCGCGCGAAAAATACCGGAGGATAGACCTTAGTGAATAAAAGATGGAGAAATGCAGGGCTGTACGCACTGCTGTTTATTGTCGTCATTGCGCTGGGAACAGCATTTTTCGACAAACAACCCCAAAGCAGAGAGACATGGCGATATAGTCGCTTTATTCAAGAAGTTCAACAAGGCAGAGTAGAAAAAGTCAGTTTGAGTGCAGATCGCTCCACAGCACTGGTTACACCCAAATATGACCCGGCTAAACGGATTGTGACCTTAGTCAACGATCCAGACTTG
This sequence comes from Nostoc favosum CHAB5714, assembly GCF_020829495.1. Classification (GTDB taxonomy): domain Bacteria; phylum Cyanobacteriota; class Cyanobacteriia; order Cyanobacteriales; family Nostocaceae; genus Nostoc; species Nostoc favosum. Next base: position 46,157 of record NZ_JAIVFQ010000049.1, read on the forward strand.
ATCAATACTTTGACTTCTAAAGGCGTTGATATTTCTGTTTTGCCCCAAACCGATGAAGGATTTTGGTTTAAGGCACTGAGCAGCTTATTTTTTCCTGTATTGCTTTTGGTTGGCTTATTCTTCTTGCTACGTCGCGCTCAAAGTGGCCCAGGCAGCCAAGCGATGAACTTTGGCAAATCCAAAGCTAGAGTCCAAATGGAACCACAAACTCAGGTAACATTTGGCGATGTTGCTGGTATTGACCAAGCCAAGTTGGAATTAAACGAAGTTGTAGACTTTCTGAAAAACGCCGATCGCTTTACCGCCGTTGGTGCAAAAATTCCTAAAGGTGTACTGTTAGTTGGCCCTCCTGGTACAGGTAAAACTCTCCTAGCTCGTGCCGTAGCTGGTGAAGCAGGTGTACCCTTCTTCTCAATCTCCGGTTCAGAATTTGTCGAAATGTTCGTCGGTGTGGGTGCATCCCGCGTCCGCGATTTATTTGAACAAGCTAAGACCAATGCTCCTTGTATCGTCTTCATCGATGAAATTGACGCCGTAGGTCGTCAACGGGGTGCAGGTTTAGGTGGTGGTAACGATGAGCGGGAACAAACCCTCAACCAGTTGCTCACAGAAATGGATGGCTTTGAAGGTAATACTGGCATCATCATTATTGCCGCTACCAACCGTCCTGATGTCCTAGATGCAGCCCTATTGCGTCCTGGTCGCTTTGACCGTCAAGTTGTGGTAGACCGTCCCGACTATGCCGGACGCAGCGAAATTCTCAAGGTTCACGCCCGTGGTAAGACCTTGGCGAAAGATGTGGATTTGGATAAAATTGCCCGTCGTACCCCTGGATTTACTGGCGCAGATTTATCCAACCTGCTCAATGAAGCCGCAATTCTGGCAGCACGCCGGAATTTGACTGAGATTTCGATGGATGAAATCAACGATGCGATTGATCGGGTCTTAGCTGGCCCAGAGAAGAAAGACCGAGTAATGAGCGAAAAGCGCAAAACCTTGGTAGCATATCACGAAGCTGGTCACGCCTTAGTTGGTGCTTTGATGCCAGACTACGATCCTGTGCAGAAGATTAGCATCATCCCTCGCGGTCGCGCAGGTGGTTTAACTTGGTTTACTCCCAGCGAAGACCGGATGGACACAGGTTTATACAGCCGCGCTTATCTGGAAAATCAAATGGCTGTGGCTTTGGGTGGTCGGATTGCTGAAGAATTAATCTTTGGTGAAGAAGAAGTTACCACTGGTGCTTCTAATGACCTCCAACAAGTAGCACGGGTTGCACGTCAGATGATCACCAGATTTGGCATGAGCGATCGCTTAGGCCCTGTTGCTCTTGGTCGTCAGCAAGGTAACATGTTCCTCGGACGAGATATCATGTCAGAGCGTGATTTCTCTGAAGAAACCGCCGCCGCCATTGATGAAGAAGTCCGTAAACTTGTGGATGTAGCCTATACACGCGCTAAAGAAGTGTTAGTGGGCAACCGCCACATTTTAGATGAGATAGCGCAAATGCTGGTTGATAAAGAAACGGTAGACGCTGAAGAGTTGCAAGAAATTCTGTCGAATAACGATGTGACAACTGCTGCCTTTGCCTAATTTAATGAGTAGTTAGGAGTTAAAAACAATTCCTAACTCCTAATTGTCAATAAAAGCCCGGTCATGAAGACCGGGCTTTTAATTTGGGGTTATATACCCCGAAGGTTTCGTTATAGAGTTTCAGTATAAATCGCTAATCTGATAGAGACTACCACCTGAGCATAATCAATTCCGGAAAATTAGAAAAAATTTTTTAGATACACCTAAATTAAAAAAGCTAGAACTCTGGCTTCAAAAGGAAAAAGATACAATCTAGCTACAATTTAAGAAGTCTGGATGGTGAAAAAATCACCCTAGTTTACTTAAAGCCTTACTAGCTATGGCATGGGCAAATCGAATAGACTGGTTTTTCGGGGCTGATATGGCAGTTTAGTATGACCCCAATGTACCAGCGCTCGTGTCAGATGCATTTTTAAGAATGGAAGTCAAGCAATTTTTTGGTGAAAACCTCCGCCTCTGGTATGCAATTTGGGAAGAAGAAAAATTTCCCATATTGTTACTGGAGATAAGTTTCCGAATCTTGACATGACTAGCATCAAAAGTGACTCGATACTCAACCAGTCGCCGATCTTAAACTCTAGATGTCGGTTTCAAAAATAGCCACGCCACAAAGAACGTAGCGGCTGTGAATAGTTGCGTCAAATCCAAAGCAGATAGATAGCCGTCCGCAAATGAAGCAATGCTGCGATCGGTAATGCCGAATACCCAAGATGACAAGCCAAACAGCCAGATTCCATTCTTGAGATTTCCGACGAATTCTTTAGAGTCTGATGGTTCTTTGTCTTTCATTATCTTCTGTTCTATTGGTGAAAAACTTGATGATTGATGCGAAATACCTGCCATTAAGAATTTTTTCTGACTCCTGACGCTGAATTTACACTTCCTATTAATAATATTAATAAATATTTCACCTACTTGACTTACCTGACCAAAGGTACATCTACTAATGATGACATTCCTCCTTTGGTTCTGTAACCTCCGATAGACGGCAATGTGTTGAGTTATCAGCTTTACAACGTCATGTTTGAATACTAAGATTACATAATCTTTAAATAACTATATGAATATTTATTTATATTTTATTTAAAATCTTTCGTAGGATAGATACCTTACAGATAAATCCTCAGATTTAAATTGCGTGGATACATAGTAGTAGCACATATCTGTGCACTACTACTACGCTATGAGCTAGATTTCAGGGTCAACCAAGCGGGTAGTGGGGCGACTCTGATATAAATCTTGAACGACTTGGACAGCAGAAACTACAGCTACAAGGGCAATGACTGCAACAGGTAACAAACCTTTGCCAAAGATAGCGATCGCTAGCAGCATGACTGCACCCCCAAGTCGATACTGGGAACGGATTTTGCAATAACGGATCACCCCAAATCTGTGGAGAATACTGACAGCTAGAGAGCATAATCCTACTGAACCACAGATGAGCCATCGCTGGGAATCGGGTAGTGCTAAAGTTGGCTTACTCAACAAAATTTGTTCTACGCCAACTCCAGCAGCAGCAATCCCAATCACTAGTGGTAAATGGGTGTAGAGCCAGAGATTGACAACACCAACTTTTCCATGTGTCCGCGCTATCTCAATAGGTTTACCGCCCAAGTTATCAAAATAGACCCACCACCAGCTAAAGGCAATAATTAGACCAAACACGCCAGAAATTACAGTTAAAACATCCCATTTCTGCTCAGAAACACCATTGACCACCGCAATGATTGCTTCACCCAAAACAATAATGGTAAATAGCCCGAAACGTTCTGGTAAGTGGGAGGCGTGGGGAAGTAACCCGACCTGAAACTTACGTCCTGTTAAGGGTGTAGCAAAGTCAATAATGATTCCCAGTGTCCAAAATCCGAACCTCCAAGGGATGGGTACAGATGCTGATATTAACCAAAGCAAGGCTGCGATCGCAAAACCAATAGCGTAGCGAGTAGTCAAAGGACGTGCTGAAGGGATATGTCTTCCAGCCCGGACATACTCTATTACCAGCACAGCCCGACCGAGAGCATAGGAAATTGCAAAACCAGGGGAACTCTCACCCAAACCGTGGTGGATGTTAATAGCCATTGCTGCTGCTGTCAGCATTTGTATACCAATCAACAGTCGATGTCCCACATCATCGCTGTCAAAGCGGTTGGCGTAGAATGTAGTGCCAATCCATGACCACCAAACTGGTATAAATAAAACTACAAACCCAAATAATCCTGATAGAGAGATATCCTCGTTGAGATTGTGGGCGAGTTGAGAAACTGCAACTACAAAAACCAAATCATAAAACAGTTCCAGCCAAGTGGCGCGTCGTTCTTCTTCAGTGTCTTCACCAATGCGTAATCTTGGTGGTTGGAGAAAATTTGCCATAGTGCTAATTGCGAATCGCTAATTGTTTTTTACCATTAGCTGTCATCCATTAGCGAGTGCGTAGACATTTCTGCGTAAATTTCTAAAAACCTGCTGAAAAATTCCCAATAGAAATATCAGTCTAACGTCAGTCCTTTATCGGCAACCTGTAGTATGTGCAGTGTAATAACAACGCCCGCAGGCTCTAGATGCCTAGTAAAGTCTGGCTCAACAAATTCATAGGCAAGTGTACCAACAGAAGCAATCACATAGGTAGCTTAGGTTCTGATTTTAAAGCGGGCGATGGGACTCGAACCCACGACGTTCACCATGGGAAGGTGACATTCTACCACTGAATTACACCCGCGAATTGCTGCCATAAACTTAGGGCTAAAATCAATAATACCACTATTTACAACTGTTTTAAATTGACTAGAACATACACTATTTTGGCAACTACTGATGCATGAGTCCTGTGGCTGTTCAAATTGGAAAATCTTTTTAGCTAATGACGGCACTGACTACCATATTTAACTAAAGAACAATGTCTTCACCGAGCGAGGTGAAGCGAACCTCTTTAATATTCCATTGGGCATTACTTGTTAGGGTTTTGCGGAGACTGCCAAACAGAGCAAACTGTTCACAACTAGAAAGAGAAGCTATTTGTCGCTTTGAATCAGGGGATATTCGCAAATCAACTGTAGCAATGCCATTTTTGATGTTGACACGATACCCAGACAAGCTCAAGTCGCTTGTATCTCGTTTTTCTAAAATTTTACTCACTACATTTGTCACTGGTTCCTCAGCTGGCACTGAAACCTTTTCTGGAATGAGTTCTTGACATTGGGTATCACTTGTATACATCGTGACGTTGGTAGTTTTGCTAGTGACAGCTTTAGGAGTTGATGAGGAAGGCGTATTTTCCTTAGGAAATTTTTGATTAGGAGATTTTTCGCTTAATTGAGCTACGCTAGGAATTTGGCTGGGAGTCTGAGACGATGCCCTATTCGTCCGTGTTGTAGTAGGGGATGGCGTTTCACTGTCAATATTACGAGTGGTGGGGTTAGAACTACAACTGCTCAAGCTGACAACGATTGTCACAAAAATAAGGGGTAAAAAATATCTCTTGGTTGTGTTCATAATTTTGCTCATAAGTGATGTTGCTGCTATCAACTTCAGTGTAACTGGTATCAATTCCACATATATTTGTGAATATTGAGCCAGTTTATAAAGTGTCAACCCGAAATCTGTTAAAGTCGAGGGCTATACTATACACCGAAATTACAACATCTGCTGTTCAAGGAGCGATCTCTGACAACAAGCCGCTTTGCGTCTACGCCAATTCCAAAAAGCTTAACCAGAAGAAGCAGAGGTGCAGGAAACAAAAATATACTGAACCTTGATTCAAAGCAAATTACTAGTTTTCACTACTTTTCTGCTTGCTCAACTCCTGCACTAATAATTGCACTCCCAAAGCCAACAAACCAATTGCTACTATACCAAATATCCCGCTTCCTAAAGCAACTACACCAACAACCAGAGTCCTAACAGCAGAAGAAATCTTAATTACCAATGGATTAATTGAATGGAGAGGTTTAGTAGCAAAATTTGTAGCGATCGCAATCATCAGCGAATACATTGCATATCCCATTCCTCCAGAAATAATCGCCCCACTTAAACAGCGTAAAGGACTCGCACTCGCCTGTATTTTAGTATCTGTTTGTGGCGTTAAATTTTGATCACTCATACGATTTTGGATTTTAGATTTTGGATTGGGTCATTAGGAATAATTCTTGTCTATCCCCTATGCTTCATTAACGAAAAAAATTATTTAAACAGACGATACCACTTTAATCCCATGTGTGATTATCCGAGTTACAAACAATTCTAAGTCCTCATCAATAATTGCTTCTCTCACTTGCAGCTTAATTTGTTCTGCCTGCTGTTGAGACTCAAAAAGAGCAAATACTGTTGGCCCAGAGCCAGACATCATTGTTCCTAAAACGCCTTCTTGATTTGCAAAAACTTCTCGCAGTTGCAATACTTGGGGATAGGCTGGCAATACCACGCGCTCCAAATCATTGTGCAGTTTTTGGGCAATTTCTCCCGCATCTTTATTTACGACAGCTTTTACTATTGCTCCTGAATGAACTGCATTAGCACGCACTGCCAAGTTGTCGCTATCTCTAATATAAGAATGACCAAACTGCTCTCTATAGGTTTTGTATGCCCAAGCGGTGGAAACTTCCAGGCTGCGGTATTTTGCCAACACTATATAAATATTATCCAAACTTGGCAGAGGAGAAAGTTGCTCACCTCTACCTGTTGCGATCGCAGTTCCACCCGCTACACAAAACGGCACATCTGAACCAAGTGTACCTCCCAAATCCTCTAATTCGGACTGAGTTAGCCCCAACTTCCACAGTAAATCTATTCCTACCAAGACAGCTGCTGCGTTTGTCGAACCCCCAGCCAACCCAGCAGCTACAGGAATCTGTTTATTAACGGTAATCTCCACACCCCCATATTTAGCAAAGGCTTCGGGAAATTGCCTTACCATTAATTCTGCTGCGCGGTATGCCAGATTACTTTTATCTGTCGGTACTTGTGGGTGGTTGCAGTGAACGCGAATGCTGTCAGTGCTGATAGAATGCACATCAATTTGGTCTGCTAGTCCAATACTTTGAAGTATCATGGCTAATTCATGATAACCATCGGGGCGATCGCCAATGATTTCCAGATACAAGTTGATTTTGGCAGGGGCAATTAGGCTGTAAGAACGCATTTTCTGGGAATGGAGAATGGAGAATGGAGAATGGAGAATGGAGAATGGAGAATGGAGAATGGGAAAAAATTTGCCTTATCCCCTTGTCCCCTACTCCCTACTCCCTACTCCCCACTCCCAATTCATTTGCTAGGATTATCCATTGCTGAACGCCGAGGTCTTCGGCTCTAGCTTGGGGATTTATTTTTAATTGTTCCAGTAAGTGGCTCAAGCGATCACGTTCTATAACTGATTGCAAATTATTTCGTAACATTTTGCGCTTGGCACCAAACCCCAACTTTAAGAAATTCTCTAACTGTCGAGGATTAAGCGCTGGTATTTCTATTTTTCGGGGACGCAATCGTACCACTGCTGAATCGACTTTTGGCGGTGGATGAAATGCGGCCGCTGGAACGGTGCAAATTAACTCACACTCAGCCAAATACTGTACCCGCACACTCAACGCCCCAAAGGCTTTTGACCCCGGCTTAGCATACAACCTTTCTGCAACTTCTTTTTGTACCAGCAACACTATAGAGTCAAATGGTTCGGAGTTGGGGTTAGCGATCGTACCCAGTAGTTTCTCAATGATTGGCCCTGTAATGTTGTAGGGAATATTGGCTACTACCTTATTTGGCTTGTGGAAATTGGGAAAGGCTGCCAGATAAGATGGTAAATCTAGAGTGAGAAAATCGCCTTGCAGCAGTAAAAAATTTTCAGTCTTACCAAGCTGCTTTGACAACAGTTGGCATAAGTCTCGGTCTATTTCAACTGCAACCAGAGATTGCACTAAAGGTAATAAACGACGAGTCAGAATGCCGGTTCCGGGGCCAATTTCCAGCACGCGATCGCCTTTGCCGTTGGCGGAGCCATCGCTTTCTGTACACTCTGCTGCTTTAATAATTGCGTCGAGTGCCTTTTCACTTTTGAGCCAATGTTGAGCAAAGACCTTACGCGGTCGGATCATCTGTATTTCTTGCCTAGTCTAGTTTTTAGCTTTTTCTCAAAAACTCATTATAAATTTTGAAGTCCCTCTACAGCGCTAGACTCACTGTAACGCCTATCTTCTCTTCCAAACGATCCGCGAACGTAGTGATGGCGATCGTGTAAATGCCGATATAAGCGTCACCTGTAGGATAGGAGTCTTAAACCGCAAGCTCCGCAACAATTATGCTCTTATATATATAGTTAGTTTGAGCATTTGGATTCAGGATAAATGCCTCCACCAAGACTACCTCCTGCCATTTTCGATAATCATTACTATAATCACTCAACCTGCATCAGATCCCATTTAGAGACAAGCAACGTGCATTATTCATACAGTCCGGTTTAGCCACTTCGTTCTTGCCTCCCTCCTATTGCTTAACCCATTCACCTGAAAGCAAGTGCAGTCAAGCGATTTGCCCTTTTAGAAAAAAAATAAATTTACCCCTTGACAAACTAGGGGATGACTAGTTACTCTAGTTAAGTGGAAAGGCGAAAGAAGCCAACCACGGCTGAACCTGAAAAACATAATACTTTGAAAGCTTAAGAAAAAACCAATCCTCGTCAAAAGATTTTACTTTTGGGGTTTCTCAAAAGGATAGTCAAAATTAATAACTAGGATTCCGGGAAATATTTTTTTTCGGAGCCACAAACTCGAAACAGAACAAAACGGAGAGTTTGATCCTGGCTCAGGATGAACGCTGGCGGTATGCTTAACACATGCAAGTCGAACGGTGTCTTCGGACACAGTGGCGGACGGGTGAGTAACGCGTGAGAATCTGGCTTCAGGTC
>NZ_JAIVFQ010000004.1:0-151724 GCF_020829495.1 Nostoc favosum CHAB5714
ACACTGACCCCCTCCCTGTCAATCCTGCGGATTGAATTGGTTGGAGGTCGCGTTAATTTTAACCGCCTTATATCTCACCACTAAACGGAGTACCGTTTTAGTGGGAGGCTTACGGCGTAATAGCTAACTCTTTTAATCTTTATATAATTTTAACAACAAAGAACTCAGAAGCCAGGAGTCAGAATGACAAGTGTACGACTGGGTGGTGACTCCCATGCTTAGGTTAGGGACTTCAAAAAAATAAAATAATTATCTGTATACTTTATTTTCTGGAAGTCCCTTATTGATTTCATTCATGGGTATTGGGGGTAAATGAGCAATCGTATAGATAGTTACGAGTATTAAGCAATAATTAATTTTTGAAGAAAAAATAAATGCTTCTTTATAGCTTGAAATAACTCTAGAAAAGTTTAATTAACTCATAAGCAAAACTTAATCTTAATCTAACTCACACTTATTAAATTTTATCATGAACTGTAGAGCGTAGGTAGAGTATTGCAGTTTTAAATGAACGCCAAGATTTGAGAATTACTTACAGCACATATCATGCTATAATTATTCAGCTAACACTCTAGTTAGCGGGAGCAGTGCTTCGGGAGCAGTGCTTCAAAGTGAGTTTTCCTATCTGCTTGGTATTCTGTATCAAAAATCATTTAGAATATCTCAGGAAGTAAGAAAATGGCAGCAGAATTTAGCCTTGGTACACTCAGTAATACCCCAGCCGTTATTAGCAACTTTGTTGGCGACCTCGACCCGCAAGACACCTTTAGTTTCAGCCTACCTAGTAGCGGTGGTAATATCAACTTGGCTCTCACTGGCTTAAGCGGTAATGCTGATGTCAAAGTGTTTAAGGATTTGAACAGTAATGGAATTGTTGATGGTGTTGACACAGAGGTTGGTACTTCATCTCGTAGTGGCACCTTTGATGAAGGAATTAACATTGCAAACCAGGCAGCAGGACCTTACGTAGCTCAAGTTGATCCGTTTTCTAGTAATAGTGGATATGATTTGAGGCTATCAACCACTGCCTTGAACTCACCCAGTAACCTCCTGAGCAGCGATGTCCTGCTTGGCGTTCTAACGAGTTCAAGAAACTTTAAGGACTCCTTGAGTAACAATGATACCTCTGATATCTATAATTTCGTTGTGGACACGGCTGGCAGTTTCAGGTTTACCCTCGATCCGGTCGAGTCTCTTGATCCTGATCTCCGACTTATTCAGGATATTAATAGCAATTTAGTGGTTGATCCTGGCGAGGTTATTGCCGCTTCATCTGCTGGTCCTGGTGTAAATGATGTAATTACCAATTTTTTGAATCCTGGTGATAACTACTTTGTCCAGGTCTATCAATTCTCCGGCGACCCCATCAACTATAGCCTGAATGCAACTCCTGTATAGCTAACTGTGAGATGATGTTTGAAAAGTAATAAAAAAGCCCATTGGAATCATCTATTTACACCTCAAACATCACAAAATTGAATCATCATTGAATTTACTACAAAAAGGGAGAGGTTGCCGTTGCCAACCTCTCCCTTCCCCATAATTAATAATGATTATCATTTTAATTATCTTAGGACTAGCCCTTTCAAGATGGGTGGAAATTTTAGTCCATAAATTCTTCTTTAATCTCTTATCTCTGTGTTATCTGTGGTCTGCGGTTAAATAAATTACTTTAAAACAGATATTGGCACAGAGAGCGCTGAGAAAAACAATCTTATTTTACGAGTCACCTTGAAAGGGCTAGTCCTATATCTGTATATTTTATTTTCTGGAAGTCCCTTAACGGATATTCTGAATTCTGACTCCTGTTTACATTTTCATCCCCACAATCTCCTACCTGTTTTCCCACTTAATTTTTGGTGAGCATCTTCCAACAAAGCTGGAATATCTAACTTTTCTGGACACCGAGGCAAACAGTCACCACATTCTGTACAACGGTTGGCTTTCATTCCAGGGAACCAATGACCAGCATTTTCAAACATTCCGTAACGATATTGCCCATAGTCAGTCATATCGTATGCCACTGCAAGATTTCGTAACCGTAACACCTCTGGAATATTGATATTTTCTGGACAGGGCAAACAAGCATAACACTGGCTACACTTATCAGTTTCTAAAGCAACTTTTTGGTGATTTTCTAATCGCTCAAAAGCAGAATTTTCTGCTAATGTTAACTCTTCATCATAGTCAGCGATTCGTAAAGGTTCTCTTAATTCATCTGGGTTTGCTGGGCCGATACTCAAAGTATTAATACGGGTGTCAGCAAGTAAAAATCGATAATTTAACTCTAGGGGTGAATACGGGTAACATAGGTCTTTGAGAGTTTGCGGTGGTGTATAGAGCCGTCCCCCCTTATCAGCAGGGGAAATAATGAAAATGCCCATGTCCTTTTCGGCAGCTAGTTGAATCGCTGGTGCGTGCCGTTGGAAAAAATAGTAATAATGCAAATTGACAAATTCAAAAAAATCTGTATTAATTGCTGCCTGAATTACCTCTAATGACCCGTGGCTGGAAAAACCAACGTGTCGCACTCGACCATCAGCAACAGCTTCCTCTACGGCTTGCATACAGCCATTTTTGGCTTGCACCCACTCTAAATGTTGCCAGGTGTTCAAGCCATGAACTCCCAAGCAATCCAAATAATCTAGCTGTAATCGTTCTAGAGATTCGTCGATGCACCGACGCATGGTGTCAGCATCTGCTGTGGCTGAGATTTTGGTAGTGACATAAAGCCTCGTTCGGGGTACTGACAACCCAGCTTTTAGCGCCCTACCAAGATACTCCTCACTTTTGCCGTAACCTCTGGCGGTTTCTAGATGATTAATTCCTAGCGCTAAGGCTTGTTCAATGGTCTGGTGAGCATTTTCAAAAGAAGCCAGGTAGCGCATTGTTCCCAAGGAAAAAACCGAGAGGCGCAGATTCGTTTTCCCAAAGCGTCGGTATTGCATCTTTAACAAGGAGTTAGGAGTTAGGGAGTTAGGAGTTAGGAGTTAGAAGTTAGGAGTTGAAGGAAGTAATTCATAACTCTTAACTCCTAGCTTTTTTTGCTTAGGAGTTAGGAGTTGAAGCAAAATCACTCATAATTCCTAACTCATAACTCATAACTCATAACTCATAACTTTTTTAACTGTCGCCATTACCAAAGCGCTTAATCAAATCTTCAGGACGGAGATTGGAAATAAATTCACGGAAGGCTTGCTGTTCGGCTTCATCTGCATCGCGATCGACAGGAATAGAAGCATCGGCAATCACTTCTTCCATTACCCAGATGGGGGTATTTGTACGGAGGGCAATGGCGATCGCATCGCTAGGACGCGCATCAATTTCTTTTTTGACCTCGCCTTGCTGGACAATTAAAGCCGCATAAAATGTATCCTTTTGCAGGGAATGAATAATTACCTTTTCTAGAGTCATATTCCAAGTCTCTAGAAGATTCACAATCAGGTCGTGGGTTAAGGGTCTGGGAGGCTTCTGATTCTCCAGCGCACCCATAATTGCCCTAGCCTGTTCCTGACCGATGTAAATTGGCAAAGCCCGCCGATCTGAAGAATCTTTCAAAAGTACGATCGGGCTGCGGGTTATGGCATCTAATGCTATGCCAGCGACTTTCATTTCAATCATTGCCTAAGCCTCTACAATGCTTCGAGAGCCTTGGATGCTGTGTAACAAATAGTACCCCTTTTTTGGCGGTTTGGCGACAGTAATAAACATAAGCATTCGTTCTCTATAATTGCTTCTATTAAACTCCGAACTTGTGGTGAAAACCAGAGTAAGTCAAATTGGTCTTCTAAGACAATAACCTTCTTACCCAAGTATGCCTTGTGAAGGATGCTAATGTGTTAATATCCCTATGCGAAAAAAAGTCAGAAAATATACTTGAATGTTCGAGATTTCTGTGATAATTACCAATTGATTTTAAGCAAAAATAGACAATAAATAGAGTTAGTTTGACAAAAAAGCCGTGTTTACAGGATTAATCCAGGCATTAGGAACGATGGAACCCTTAGGGGGCGATTCTTGGCAAATTACTTGTGTAAGCCATTCGTGTGAAGTAATTATGCAAGATTTGGCTTATGGTGACAGTGTTGCAGTAGATGGCGTTTGCTTGACAGTAGAAAAAGTTTTAAAAGACGGGTTTATTGCCACTGCTTCACCGGAAACTCTACGCCGCACAACTCTCTTAGGTGAGCAAACGCAACAGAGATATGTCAATTTAGAAGCGTCGCTAAGGGTGGGCAGTAAAGTTGGCGGTCATTTTGTGATGGGTCATGTAGACGGCATCGGTCGATTGCTAGTAGCAGAACAAACGGCTAGTTCTTGGGAAATGACCTTTATTGCATCCGAGGCGATCGCACGGTATATTGTCCCCAAAGGTAGCATAGCTGTCAATGGCATCAGTCTTACTGTAGCCGCTTATGAGCCAGAACTCTCTCAATTCAAGGTGGCAGTAATTCCCCTCACATACAGCGATACAAATCTTCGCTATTTGGTTTCTGGAAGTCTGGTGAATCTAGAAGGGGATATTCTCGGCAAATACGTCGAAAAATTCGTTTACCCTGGAAACTCACAGACCACAGCCCCTGATGAAACTAGTATGGATGGCATTACACCCGCATTCCTAGCAGAACACGGGTATTTGTAACTAAAGAAGTTAGGAGTTAGAAGACGCGATTAATCGCGTCTGTACAGGAGTTAGAAGTTTGGAGTTTTAAATTCATAACTCTTCACTCCTCACTCCTAACTTTCTTCTAGCTACCTGGTTCTTGGCTTACCTGAGCAGTTTGCAAGCCTCGTACTACCTGGCTGAGGGCGCTTTGTAATTGCACGCCTGGGTCAGTAGCAACCCACCCGCTCGCTGTCAGATGGCGAACTTCAAAGTGCAAGTGAGGGCCTGTGGAGTTCCCGGTACTACCAACTCTCCCGATGACAGTTCCAGGTTGTACCCACTGACCAGGTTGAACAAAAATTTCTGACATGTGGCCGTAAAGAGTTTGTTCAGCCGATTTGTGATTCAGAGTAACGGTTAAACCATAACCGCCCAACCAGTTAGCAGTTTCCACTTGACCGGCGGCGGCGGCCAAAACTGGCGTACCCGTAGGCGCACCTATGTCTGTACCAGCATGGAAACGTTGATTACCTGTGATTGGATGAACTCGCCAACCAAATACAGAAGTAATGGCACCAGGTATAGACAATGGATACATCATTCCCGTACCACTATAGGCAACTCTCCCCGTGTAGGGGATTTGTGGCAATACTGATGCTAGTGAGAAGTCGTAAGCGACGTTGCTGGGACGGGGTGCAATGTTGCCATCTGCCATTGGTGCAGGTAAAGTACCGCCACTGGGTGCGATGGGAGTTACACTTACTCTCGTGGGGCTGAACTCGCCGGGACTTGGGATAAACCGATTAGGGCGAAATCCGCTCTTGGTGACACCGCTAGAACCAGTTTGAGTTGGAGTACTACGCCATCTGCTGATCTTGCCAGTAGAAGATGCAATCTGCCGCACAGGTGGAACTACTGGTAATTGGGCATTTTGACTTCTTCTAAGCCAAGTAGGTGCTGGTTTACTATTAGAATCAGCTACACTCCTTTGCGGTACTTTGGCGCAAACGCCGCCTAATACACTTTGCCCTGATGGCAAAATGGCTCGACAACCACTGGAGCGTTCTGTGAGAATTACAGAATTTGGTGCTTGATAAGTAGCTGTTGCACCACTGTCATAACTATTAGGATCAATATAGGCGTTATTATAATCCTTGGTTTTTTCCGCCGTTGCACTGACAGGGCTGTTCAAGTTATTTGATGGTTGAGCAACTTCTGGAAGTTTTTCAGGTAAAGAGCGGAAAGGGGTATTGGGTTTTTCCTGTCTCACCCGTGCAGGAGTAACCTGGGATGCTTCTACCTTGGGTTTTGACTGTCTGATAATCACAACAGGTTGAGCAGCTTCGATTTTGGATGTAGACTGCCTAACTGGCTCTTTTGATTGAGCAACCTCTGGCTTGCCTAATCTCTTTCTGAGTCTGGCTCGCCGTTGGGAAAATTCCGGTTGCGCTTGAGCGGCTTCCGGCGCAACAGCCTGCTTTTTAACTGGATTTGTAACTGCTGTTGGCTGGGAACTTTCAACTGTGGGAACTATGTTGTCTATTTGTGTTTCCGTTTGAGCAAACACAAAGCCGCCGCTAAGGAGACTGACGCTACTCAGCCAACAGAGGCTCTGAGCTGGTAGTGTTGAGGCAAAACGTTTTTTTGTTAGACCTTGCTGCCATAAGTAATGCAAACGATGAGGGGCAGAATTATTGCGCTGCGTCATTTGTTCTCTCAGTTGTGTGTAATTAGCCTAAAGAGATGATGCTAGTGGTTTGTCTTGCCCAAAGAGCGGAATTTTGAACAAACCTCAAATTTAAACGGAAGATTTATGGTACCCCAAACTGATTGTACCGGGTTCAATATAAATTTCCGGTGTAATTAGTTCCTTTGTGTCATGTGTTTCTAAATCAACTCGTAAATTTCCTTGAGGAGTCACCCCAACTACTTTACCTGAAAGATTGTTGACGTAGACGCGATCGCCCATATTTATAAGCAAATCTAAATAGCGAGACAAGAGTACCTTTACTCCTTCTCGGCAAAGGCACTCCATACCGGATTCTATTCCCAGCAAGACTGTAGAGGTGAGCATTTCCAGACAAGAAATTGGTCTGAAATCTTGGGAAGCTTGCCACGATTCCAGATTTATTCCAGTTTCGGGTACTGGGTTTGTCCAGTTAATACCAACACCAATTACTGCTTGGGTGATTTGTCCTTTGTTTACTTTGGTTTCTGTCAAAATGCCGCCTAGTTTGCGACCATTTAAAACTAAATCATTGGGCCATTTTATCCCAACATCTACACCGCATTGGCGCAATTGAGACGCAATTCCCCAAGCAGTAGCAAAAGTTAGCTGGTAGCTGTCAGTAGCCTCTATTTTGTGGTCTAAAGAAATCGCCACGGAAACATATAATCCCCCAACCGGAGAAATCCACTCACGTCCCCATTGTCCCCGCCCAGCAGTCTGCACAGTTGCGATTACTACTGTTCCTGAAATAGCCCCTTGGTTGAGTAAGTTCCAGAGGGTTTGGTTAGTTGAAGAGACGCTTTCAAAAAAGTGGAGGGAAAATGGTAAATATGTATACTTACGCCCTGCTTTCAAGGCTGCTTCCAAGTTTTGCAAATTAAATCCCACAGCAGTTAACCCAAATTCCGTTGTTCAAGTTAGCATTGATTGGCTAATGAGTGATTTCTGTTTAGGTTTGGTTGAAGATGCACACTTGGCACTGGCGCAATTGGGAAGGACTGCCCTATCTAACTTGTAGTATTCTGGAACGTTGGCATCATGGCTTCTTTACCCAGCAGTTTTGGCCGCGATCGCCACAAGTTATCACAGAAGTATTGCAACCAGAGGCATCAGTCTATCGCTTAAAGCAGGTTCATGGCAATACTGTTCTCACCCCTCAACAAGTTGAGAGCTTCTTAAGCACTGCTGAGGAAGATTTAGCATCGGCGGATGGTTTAGTTAGCGAACAGCCTCTACAAGCCGTTTGGGTAGCTAGTGCAGATTGTACACCCGTGTTGATTGGGGATGTGCAAACTGGACGGGTGGCAGCATTACACGCAGGCTGGCGGGGGACTGCCAAGAAGATTGTCCCCTTAGCGATCGCTCGATTACAATCTCAAGGCAGCAAACTCGATAATTTACGCATTGCGATGGGCCCGGCGATCGCTGGTGAGGTTTACCAAGTCTCCGTAGAGGTGGCTGCCGAAATTGGGGCTAGTATTATACCATATAACGACGAACAAAAAATTGTTCAAGCATTACATGAATTACCAAATTCACCCTTACTGGAAGACCCCAATCCTGGAAAGGTACGGCTTGATGTGCGGCGAGTGAATACTTTACAACTGGAAAACATGGGGATCAGTGCAGAACAAATTGCGATCGCACCTTATTGTACTTTCCAAACTCCAGAGCATTTCTTTTCTTACCGCCGGGAGAAAGAGAAAAAAGTTCAATGGTCAGGGATTGTTAGCGGCAAAACGAATCAGTAACCCCTATTTTCAAATTAGATTCTCATCTAAGATCGGAACTTGGAGAATGGAAAATATTCTTGCTAAGTCTTGACTGAATTGGTTTAGGGAACTTAACTGCTCACCAATATCTCAAGGGTTAATAAACATTTCGGTTTGTTAACGACCAACTGCATGATGTCCAGCCACAAGGAACCTATGATGGTATCAGGGATATCATCTCCAACATGAACGGGAATTACAAATTCAGTTCCGTTAATGATGAGTTTGCCTTCATAGATATCAAATCGTGCTTCCCCTCGCGCTGTCTGCATCTCGATTTGTGCGCTCATTAATGACCACTCCAATACTTCCAAGTCTTGAGTATTGATGGCTAACCACCCATCTGTAAACCCGGTATCGAATAAAGCTTCAACATAAAATTTCTCATCATTAGCAGCAACAAGCTCAATTTCAAATAGTAGCTCGCCATTATCCCCAAACGAACCTACAATCATAACCTGCCGCAGGTTCCTGTATCGTTGAGTCGGAATATGGTGAGTTTTACTTCGTTAGTGTTGCCATAAGAATCATGAATTTTTTGCATTATCCCCAAGAATGTTGGGTCAATGAGATACTGTTCTGTTTTAGGATCGATGGCAATATGCCAGTTGTAATGCGTTTCAATCAGAGTTGGACGTAAGCGCTCGAAAACAGCACGACACTTTATAGCAAAAGCATCACGTTGTTCCTGACAGTGGGGTACTTCTTCAGATGCTAAGGTTGATGCTTGTATAATGCGGGTGCGTCGTGGGTGCGATACCTGTGTCATATCAATAAAATGTACGCGCTTGTGTGATTTTATTATGGCGTGATTTCGAGTACTTCCCACAGACTATCTAGATTTAGGTTTTCTTCCTCTACTCAAACCACTAGCGCTGTGTTTGAGTAAGGTAATAGACTTTTAGCTGTTAGCCATTCACATATATTTTATATGCCATTTTCCCTGTTCATATCTAGACAAAAACTTAACTCAAGGCTTCACTCAACAACTCACAGTGCATTAAAGCACCATCCACCAAAGATTGCATTTTCTCTAATCATATTTCATCACCTGTTTTTGACGAAGGGAACTAATTGCTAAGACTAAAATACTCAGAGTTATTCCTAAAACCGCATAACTCGGTAGAGCGAAGATAGTTATTTTCATAATGTATGGCAATTCCCCTGCTTTCACGTTCCAGCGATTTGCTAGAGAGCCGATGAGCCAGCCATGAATAACTGCTGTTTGCACTGCAAGACAGCAAACCCCTGCTAACCAAATAGACATTCTTCTCCTAGAGAATTTACAATGCCTGATCTGATAGAGCAAATCATTTAGCAAAAAAATAACAGCAGGTATTAACATCACAGAACTAGTTTCCTGTGAATAGTTTATGCCAATACTCAAGCAACAAACTAGTACCATTTCTGCTAAATATATATTTTTTGACCAGTCGGTGAGAGATTGTTGTAGATACCAATACCAACCGACAAAACCAACAAGTATCAGAACAATTAAGTTTGAAAAAAGCTTGGCAAAGAATGGGTTATTGGGAAGTAATCTCGGGCCCACAACCATCAAATCCAGGCGACTAATCGAAATATAAGGGCTAACTGAGGGATCATTTTGCCAGAGTGAAAATCCACGAGATGCATCCGACAGGAATTGTGTCAAAGAATTATCTGTCAAGGCTAGACCTAAAAATGCTAGAGCAGTTACTGTGACAACTGATACAAAAACCAGAGAAAACCGTCTTTTAAGTAGAAAATATAAAACGAATAATGCAGCTAATGTTGGTTTACAAAGGGCAAGCCCCAAGCAAACTCCTGCTGGAATATCCTGATGTTTTCTAGCCCAGATAAACATCCATAAGATCAGAACTGCAATAAAAATTGCAACATTACCAACTTGAAGATCGCGAACTACGCCATAAATCAAGACAACCGAGATTGTGCAAATAGTTCTCAAAGCTAGTGACTTCGACTCCAGCAGGATATTCGCCCCCCATAAAGCCAAACCGATTGCTAATATATGCATTACAAGCCAGATTGTAAATGCAGTATTGATCGAAAAATAAGCGAGAAACCAGATGAGAGGAATAACATTAGGTGGATAGACAAACGGCGGAATAAAGCCACACACCTTAGTTATGGTACAAAAACTTTGATTAAAAATCTCGAAATTAAAAGGACTCAAATGCTGATGAGCCAATTTACTCGCCACATAATACCATTTAAAATCCCATAAAGGTGGATCTGGCTGGTTTAGAAAATAAACTAGCCAACCTGTATAACAGAGGAATCTTGTAACGACTAATACAACACATGCTTGGAGGAGGAAGTTAACAATTGGTTGACTAAAAAATTGTATCAACCGTTGCATCAGTGAAGATTTTAAGAATAAAGAATTTTTCCAGGCTGCCTTTTCATCATCTAATCGCCAATTATTTTTGAGAACTAAAGCAACTAAAATTACTATAATTAGGTTCCAAAAGCCAAAGCTTATCATCGGAATAATCTCAAGATTTATGTCTGTATATTTTACACAATATGACTGGTATATGAACTTGTGAAAATTACTGATTTTTTACCGTAATCAATTTACAAAATTTTGACCAAAAACCCCGCTTCCATTGATTACCATAGCGGTTATCGGTTGCGTGCAATCCGCCCGCTTATTGGGGTTTTAGTCTTAATTATTATTACAAAAAGCTTGGCTCAATAACTCGCGGTGCATTAATGCTCTATCTACTAAAGATTGTATTTGCTCTGGTGATAACGGATCACCATTAGCGTAATGCTCCATCCAAGTTAGACTAATCAAATTGGGGTCATCTGGTAAACTAGCTAAATCCCATCCAGGCATTTCCAAGTCTTCCATGAGACGATTTACTTTAGGATCATAACTGAGAGCAAAGCAGCGACAACCAACAGATGCTGCCATAATCAAGCTGTGTAGGCGCATCCCAATTGCCATTTCCACGCCGCGAAACACACCTTTCAAAAGTTGCGGATCTTCCAAACACAAAATCTTGCTGACATCTTTAAGGTGTGGTTGAATGGCTTCGACAATACTTAAATCTTCACTTTTTTGAAATGGCAGTAGTAAAATAAAAGCCTGCGTAGCTTTTTGAAAGTCAACCAAAGCACGAGTTAAGTTTGCTAGGCGTGTTTCTGTAAGTTGAGGATGCGATCGCAACGTTACCGCAACTCTCGGCGCAGGTAAATCCCAAAGTCCTGGAACTGGTTTAGATTCCAACGCCCAAACCGGGTCAGGAGCTATAATACAAGGAATTTGCCAATCAGATAATAAAGCAGCACTGGCGCGATCGCGGACACTAATTTTGGTACAATTACCAAAGGTTTGCCGTGCCAACCAACGAGTTTGCGGACGCACTAATGGGCCAATACCCTGCGCCCAAGCAACAGTTTTCAAACCCATTTTCTGCGCCAATGCCATCAGTCCCCCATAATATAATGGGCTGATGGTACTGGTAACATCCTGAATGAGACTCCCGCCGCCCCAAATCAAGGCATCACTTGAGCGTAAAGCTTGTAGTACAGGTAAGGGAGCCATGCGATCGCAGGTTTCTACATTGTAGCGATCGCGCGTTTCCTCTGGATTCCCCGAAAGTACCACAGGGGTTACGTGAGATGGTAACATTTGCAAAAGCGTTGCCAACAAAGCTTCGTCACCACCATTACCTTTACCGTAATATCCAGACAATAACGCCCGCATCTTGACCATTTTGGATTTTAGATTTTGGATTTTAGATTAATAGTTATTATTAAATGAATCTCTGTCCCTGATACAGATGGTAAACTCATTGCCAAGTTCTACTTTAAATAGTGCAGAAGATAGTTAGAACCTCCTCTGAACTCGGAAGTTGAGCCTTTGAACTCGGACGTTGAGCCTCTGAACTCGGACGTTGAGCCTTTGAACTCGGACGTTGAGCCTCTGAACTCGACACTTGAGCCTTTGAACTCGGACGTTGAGCCTCTGAACTCGGACGTTGAGCCTTTGAACTCGGACGTTGAGCCTTTGAACTCGAACGTTGAGCCTCTGAACTCGAACGTTGAGCCTTTGAACTCGGAAGTTGAGCCTTTGAACTCGAACGTTGAGCCTTTGAACTCGGACGTTGAGCCTTTGAACTCGACACTTGAGCCTTTGAACTCGGAATCTTTAAAATTCTAAAAGAACAAGTAAAGATTTTGTTTAAACAAATATAAAATTCAAGCTACATATCACCTTAACAGCGCTACTCCTAACTTCTAACTTATAATTCCCAACTCCCAACTCCTAACTCCTAACTCCTAACTCCTAACTTTCTTATGCACGCCCTTTCGATTCCCACCTGGATTATTCATATTTCTAGCGTTATTGAGTGGATTGTCGCCATTTGGTTAATTTGGACTTACGGCGAACTCACTGGTAATCGCAATTGGTGGGGATTATCCCTTGCCATGTTACCAGCTTTAGTCAGCGCGATGTGTGCTTGTACCTGGCATTATTTCGACAACGCCGAATCTCTAGAATGGTTGGTAACGCTTCAAGCTACCATGACCTTAGTTGGTAATTTTACGCTTTGGGTAGCAGCGTATTTGATTTGGCGTTCTACCAAGTCTCCTAACACTGTCGAACCAAAACCTATTAAATCAGAGCAATGATTTCTAAAGAAACCCTGTTTGCACTTTCACTGTTTCCCTATTTGGGTTTCTTGTGGTTTCTCAGCCGCAGTCCGCAAATGCCGCGTTTAGCGCTGTATGGATTTTACGGCACTCTCGTCTTTGTTGCCATCACCATCCCAGCCGGAATTTATGCTCAATTGCATTATGGCGAGTCTTTGGCCAATGTAGATTGGTTGCACGGTGGTGCAGAAGTATTTTTGACCCTTTCTAATATCTTGCTTGTGCTGGGTTTTGGGCAAGCTGTAAGGCAATTAAAATAATTCGTAATTCGTAATTCGTAATGGGCTTCTCTTCGAGACGCTAAACGCGAACGCCCCGCTGCGAAGACAGTAAATTTTGTTTTGCATTAGCGAACGCGAGTGCGTCTCCAAGAGTTGCTCTCTTCGAGTCCGCGTTCGCTTTTAGCGTCTCTTCGAGAGCGTCTGGGGATTTTAACCCCACCGCAAAACTTGTCGCGATTTAGAAGCGAGGGACTTAGACCCCTCAAAAATGTTAAAAATGAAAAACTAAAGATAATAAACCCAGCTATAGCTAGGGTTTTAATTGCAATGAGGAAGAAGTAAATGGATGTAATTCCAGCAATTGATTTACTAGAAGGTCGCTGTGTGCGACTATATCAGGGAGACTACGATCGCTCACAAGTTTTTAGCGAAAATCCTGCTGATGTTGCCAAACAGTGGGTAGATCAAGGTGCTACCAGATTACATATAGTTGATTTAGATGGTGCTAAAGCAGGTAAAGTAGTAAACCTGGGGGCAATTGAAGCGATCGCACAAGCGGTGTCAGTGCCGATTGAAATTGGTGGAGGATTGCGCGATCGCACCAGCGTGCAACAAGTATTCAATCTAGGCATACAGTGGGCAATTCTTGGAACCATCGCCGTAGAACAACCCCAGCTAGTGCAAGAACTCTGCCAAGAATTTCCCGAACAGATTATCATCGGTATTGATGCTCGTAATGGCCGCGTAGCAACTCGCGGTTGGTTAGAAACCTCAGAAGTTTTAGCAACCCAACTGGCTGTACAAATGCAAGAATTGGGTGCAGCCGCCATAATTTACACAGATATCCACCGAGATGGTACACTTATCGGCCCCAATTTAGAAGCTTTGCGAGAACTTGCAGCAGTAATTTCCATCCCGATAATTGCTTCTGGCGGGGTAAGTTCTGTCACCGATTTGTTGAGTTTGTTGGCGTTAGAACCTCAAGGCGTGACTGGTGTCATTGTCGGACGTGCCTTGTATACTGGGGATATTTTACTCAAAGAAGCGTTGCGAGCGATCGGGCCTGGCCGGATTCAGGATATCCCCCCCAATCTAGATTTTTCTACCTTTGCTTGACATTTTCTGTCTTTGGTGGAAAACTTCACACACTGTACTTGGTACTCCGAGTACAGTAGCGGCTCTCTTAACAAATTCTGGGGGTTTAAGTAAAGAGCTTCTAACAAGCGGTAAGTTTTGTGGCGGGGTATAAATCCCCGTTGCAAAACTTAATTACGAATTACGAATTACGAATTACGAATTATTTTAACCAGTCCGGCTATTTGTTTTAGCTAAAGAGTGAACGGTACGGAGGATGAAATGGTTGTTACACTGCAACTGCGCCAGATTGACGTTCAACCGGGACAGTACTTGACATTGCGCGAGATCAGTTGGGCAGAGTTTGAAGCAGTTCTAGAGGAACTTGGAGAACATCGCGCTTCACGAGTTGCTTACTATCAAGGGCTGTTAGAGATTCGGATGCCTTCACCAGAACATGAAGTTGACAAAGAATTAATCGGCGACATGGTTAAAATTGTACTGGATGAGTTAGAGCTTGACTGGGAACCTTACGGCTCGACAACATTTAAGCGATCGCAAATGGCAGCAGGTGTAGAACCGGATACCTGTTTTTATATCCAAAATGCTCGCCAAATGATCGGCAAGCGACGGTTAGATTTGTCAGTTGATCCACCACCAGATTTAGCAATTGAAATCGATGTTACCTCAAAGACCCAGCTTAGTGCTTATGTGGCGTTGGGTGTACCTGAACTTTGGTGTTACGGAGGTGGCAAGTTGCAAGTATTTGTCTTAAATCAAACAGAATACGTTGAGATGGAAACTAGCCCCACATTTGGGAATTTGCCTGTGATTGAAGGAATATTGCAGTTTTTGCAATTCAGCCTCACAGAAGGATCTAGTACAGCGCGACGAGCATTTAGGCAGTGGGTGCGTGAGGCATTAGCGCAGTAATATCAAGTTTGGTTAAATTGCCCACCCAATACACTTAAACTTAGGGCTATTTCGTTCTAGACATAAACCGCCCAGAACTAAAGTTTCTCTCTTATAGCTAAAGTCCGTTTTAACGGACTATAACCTTTCCTCAGTCCTCTGTAGATGACTTTCGCTATTAGACTGGTGAATTCATTTTGAGGCGGGCTATATGAGAATGAAATAGCCCTGCACTTAAACTCGCTGACTCATATATTAAGATTTGTATTTATTCCGTTAAAAGTGAAGCTTCCTACAGATGTAACATTATTTACTAACTTTTTCTAGTTAAACTTAAATTTTCTGTGATATATTTCTGTAATCAACAATACCCGTGATGTAGATAATATAGTAGTAAATTTTAAAATTTAGTATTATGTCTAGTCAAGAACCAAATTCCAATCAAGCATTTAAGCAAACACAAGTTACCGGAACAAAGAAGAAGAAACCACAGCCTCCGTCAGACATCAAAAAACCAAAGAAAACCGAATAAAAAGCATCATATAAGTGTACATCATAGCCCCCTCTCGAAGAGCGGGGAGGGGGTTGGGGGTGGGGTTCAGTACCTACTCAACCGAGAATCGCTATACTTCCTTGTAGAGACTTAATTTAAGTCTCTACAATTCTCATCAAAAATAAATGAGCTTATTTGTTTTTCGCTTGAGTCTTTGCTTGCTCTAAAGCTATTTCTTTAATAGCCTGATATGAATTAACATTTGAAGTACCTTCAATAGCTTTAACTGCCAAATCTTGAACTTGTTTCAAGGCAGATTCAAGTTGTTTAGAAAGATTTTGAATCCGCGTCTCTTGATTAGTAATAGTTTGTTCTAGAGATTGCAGTCTTTGTTCATAGAAACGCTTTTGCCCTTCCACTTCTTTAGAATATAAATCTAATTTTACTTTAGCTTGGTACTGGGCGATGCCTTTACCTTCTTCTGTAGCTTTTTTGATAGCTGCTTCTTTATCTTTCGGAAAAGCCTCTACCTTTGCTTTTAATTCTTCAAATTGTTTTTCTCTCTCAGAAATCGCTTTCTCTCGTTCAGCCCACTGTTTTTCTGTTTCTTGTAGTAATTCTTCCAGTTGCTTATATAGCGCTTTCTGCTCTTGTTCGTATTCGTCACTTTGCAATTGTCGCTGGAGTTCTAAATTATACTTATACTCTGACGCATCGCGTTGGCGAGTTTTATTCAAGTTTTCATTCCGTTCTTTTATCGCCCGTTGCTGTTCCTCTTGTTCTTTTCCCCAAGTATTCCTTTGCTCTAATATTTCTTGAAATAACACTTCAGAACGCTGGCTATATTCTTCCTGATAAGCTTTAGTATTATCTTCATAAGCTTGGATGAGAGTATCCAAAATATCATCAGAAATTTCTAAATTGTGCAGTTGTGTTAATTGTTGAATTTCTTCTTCTAAAGTTCGCCTGATTTCTTCTAACTTAGAAGCTTTTGTGGTTAGCTGTTCTGATAATTCATTAGCAGCACTGCCAAAACCTAATTGAATCTTCGCCAAGCTTTCAATTGTATTGTTCATCTTCTGTTGGACACTAGAAAGCTGAGTCATAGCTGTTTTTTGTTCTAATTTAGGCTGTTCTTGAGTTCCAGACTGGTTTTCTTTTGCAACTTGTTCGAGTTGCGATTTCAGCGCTGCTTTTTCTTTAGCTAACTCCTCATACGCCTGAAGAATTTCTACTTTAGTATTCTTATCAGTCGGCTTTTTCACCACCACAACAAACCTCCTCTTCAGGAATTCAAAATGATTAAGATGCTACAGACTAATAACTACTTAGGATTAGAACTACCAAAAGCCTTCATAGCTAAGTCTTGTGCTTGTTTTAATGCAGTTTGCAATTGAGCAGAAATACCTTCTATTTGTTCAGACTGTTTCTTAATTGTTTCTTCCAAAAATTGAATTTTTTGTTCATAACTTTGTTTATTAGCTTCCCATTCTTTTTCAAATAAATCAGCCTCAATTTTAGCTTTTTGGCTTGTTTCTTTAATTGCTTCTTCCCTAGCTTTCTTAATGGCTTCTTCCAGTTCGTTAGGAAATTTAGTTACCTTTTGTTCATAGTCTGCAAAGAGTGGTTGACGTTCTGCCGATATCTTTTCTCGTTCTGCCCAATTTTTCTCTTTATTTTGAGAATTTTCTTGTATTTCCCTTTGTTGTTGGCGCTTTATCGCTTCGTAGCTATCTGTATTGAGTTTACGAGTAGTTTCTAACTTATACTGAGATTCTTCTTGTTCTTGCTGGCGATCTTTGGCTAATAAATCATTATATACTTGGAGCTTTTCTTCATACTCTGCTTGCTCTTTTTGCCATTCTTTCCGCCTGATTGTAATTTCTTTCTCTAGTGTTTCCCTTTTGCTGATAGTATCTTGTTCTAGGGTTTTTAATTTTTCTTGGTGTTCTTGACTTAAAATGTCTAGAGTATCCGCTACAACTCTGATTTGTTGAAGCTCTAGTAGGCGTTGAGTTTCAATTTCTATAGCTCGGTTTAATTCATCTAACTTGGAATTTTCCTGAGCTAGTTTTTCAGATAATCCATTTAGAATACTGCCAAACTCCAATTGTAAATCAGCTAAACCTTTGACAATACTATCAACCGTATATGCAGAAGCTGTTTGCAGAATTTCTTGACTTTTTGCCTTTTCTGCTTCCTCTTGTTTGGTTGCTATTTTAGATTCCAGCTTTTTTCTTTGGATAATAATTTGTTGAAATGCTTGCATTAGTTGTTGTTTGCTGTCCTTGACTCCAACTGTAGTCATTTTCCAACTCCCTTCAATAGGCAATGATTTATTGGGTAGCAAGCCATACCAATGACTACCCTATGCAGACATCAGAATAACTTTAAAATCAACATTTTTAACGCAGTGTAAACACGGAAAGATCGGCAGAGGACACTTAGGTAGTACGAATTTTCCACATATATATATATATGTATGTCCTTATGTTTTTCAGGTATGTAGGGTTTCTCAGTTGAGTCCAATAGTAACCTACCTCTCCCTAACCCTCTCCTCTTACGAGAGGGAAGTGGAAAAACTTTTGTTGCTGGAAGGGGAGTAAAATTCAAACCTAGAGAGAGGCCGGAGTGTATTACATACAAACGAAAAGTGCTATAGTTTTCCCTTTGAGACCGCATAGTACTTTTGTACTAAAGTAAATATACCCAACTTAATCTCCTCTTGTCAAGACAATCCTTCATCTAATTGCGTCACACAACAAAAGATGAAAATGTCTTTTGCGATCGCCTGCTTCTTATTGTCCTATTGTTAAGAGTGATTTTTGATTTAGCAGGGTGCTGTGGCTTATGTTACTTTTTGTAAAGAAAATCTAAAAGAATCAACCCTAGTAGAAGCGTGGTTGCAGTAAGGCTAGATAATAGATTTAATCATCCTAATTGATACAAGCACAGTCCCAGACTTTTGTGATATCAATGTATACCACTGAATCGACCAAATACTCTGCTAGAACGGACATTGGACAAACCAGCCGAATTCTAGTAGTAGAAGATGAAGAATTAATCCAGGAAATGCTAGCTGTAGCCCTTGAAGAGGAAGGTTATGGGGTGACAACAGCACCCGATGGGCGGTCTGCTATAGAGTATCTCAAAAGTTTTGAAACCAATTCAGGAGAACTTCCCTTTGATTTGCTCATACTTGATTTGATGCTGCCTCAAATCAATGGGCTAGATATTTGCCGTTTGCTGCGTCATCAAGGAAACCCAGTACCAATTTTAATGCTGAGTGCTAAAGGTAGTGAAACTGACCGCGTGCTGGGGTTAGAGGTGGGAGCAGATGACTACCTGACCAAACCCTTTAGTATGCGCGAGTTAGTGGCTCGTTGTCGTGCTCTACTCCGCCGCCAACGCCTAAGTAATTTACCACAAGTACCAGTATTAAAATTTAAGGATATCACCTTGAATCCCCAAGAATGCCGCGTGCTAGTTCGTGGTCTAGAGGTGAATCTTTCCCCCAAAGAGTTCCGTTTGCTGGAACTGTTTATGAGTTACGCCCGCAGGGTATGGTCACGCGAACAATTGCTAGATCAGGTTTGGGGGCCAGATTTCGTTGGCGATAGTAAAACTGTAGACGTTCACATTCGGTGGTTGCGGGAAAAATTAGAGCAAGACCCCAGTCATCCCGAATATATTGTGACTGTACGAGGTTTTGGCTATAGGTTTGGATAATTAGTTGGGATGTTGTTAGTTTTTAGTAGTCACCAAGAAACTAACAACTTAAATGCTTTTATTGGGATTTTTTCTGGGTTTAGCGGTAGGCATTGGGTTTTGGGTTTGGCAACAGGTTCAGCTTAACCGCTACCTGAGGCACTTACTCCGACCGTTAACCTCGCATTCTTACAAGATGGGACTGTTGCTGATTCCTGGGTTGCGGCAGGAAATAGCGATGGTGAAGCAGAATCGGCAAGATTTGCAGCAGTCATTGCAAACTTACCAAGACCTGCTAGATTTTGCACCAGTGGGATATTTGCAGGTGGATGAGGAAAATCAACTGCTGTGGTGCAATCAACAGGCGCAGGAAATTTTGTATCTGCACTGGCAACCAGAACAGGTGCGCTTGTTACTGGAGTTGGTAAGGTCTTATGAACTTGACCATTTAATTGAGCAAACTCGTGATTTGCAAAAACCACAGACGGGAGAATGGATATTTCATCCATCTTGTGATGATGCGGCAGAGATGGCAACAATAAAATCTTTGGCTTTGCGGGCATCTAGCTTGCCTTTACCCAATGGACAAGTGGGAGTCTTTTTAGAAAATCGTCAACCCCTATTAGATATAAATCAAGTACGCGATCGCTATTTTTCTGATTTAGCACACGAACTTAGAACGCCGCTAACCTCGATTCGCTTGGTTGCGGAAACTTTACAAACCCGCTTGGAACCACCTTTAAATCGCTGGGTTAACCGCCTAATGCAAGAAGTTGACCGGCTGATTAACTTGGTGCAAAGCTGGCTAGACCTCACCCAAATGGAAGCAAACCCAAACATGCAATTGCAAGCCAAAGCTGTAGAATTGCGATCGCTAATTACATCCGTTTGGGAAACACTAGAACCCTTGGCAGGGCGCCAACATCTGTCTCTTTCTTATTCTGGCCCAGAAAATCTTTGGATTAAGGCAGATCAAGCCCGTATTTACCAAGTTTTTCTCAACTTGCTAGACAATAGCATTAAATACAGTCTTCCTAGTACAAGTATTCACGTTGAAGCGAAAATCTTATCAACAAAGGATAATGATGCTGCTTCTCCAATTCTGGAAATAAATCTTATTGATTCTGGAGTCGGGTTTTCTGAGGCAGATTTACCCCACGTTTTTGAGCGATTTTATCGAGGAGATAAGGCGCGAACCCATTCCCCACAAGATGGTAACTCCATAGGGGCGATCGTTGGCAATGGATTAGGATTAGCGATCGTTGAGCAAATTATTCTCGCCCACGGTGGTTCAATCAAAGCTATGAACCATCCAGAAACTGGTGGTGCGTGGATGCAACTCCAATTTTGTGAAGTTATGGCAAACTCCTTAAGCCAAGACTATAGTTAATAATATTCACGTTTGAGATAACAAGTGTGAAAGCTGTTGATTATAGTCCTAATCCTCAAAGACCCGAACTCGCACGCGCCATTAGGCGCTTAGAACGGGATGTCTTACGCATGGGTGCTTTGGTAGAACAATCATTTCGCCTCAGCCACCAAGCGTTATTTGCTCGTAACTTAACAGCAGCTGAGGAACTTCCCCGATTAGATAAAAAGATCGATCGCTTTTATAGACAAATCGAATCAGACTGTACGGCGATTATGACGCTGCAAGCGCCTACAGCTCAAGATTTGCGCTGCTTGAGTGCCTTTATGCAGCTGGTGCGCGACTTAGAGCGCATTGGCGATTATGCTGAGGATTTAGCTGAGATTGCAATTAAAATTTTTCCTTACGCGCCTCATTCGTCAATGCCCGACATTGAAACTATGTCTCTTCACGCGCAGTCGATGCTAGCAACTAGCTTGAAGGCTTTGGGAGATTTCGATGAAGCCGGTGGACGGCGTTTAAAGCACTTAGATGATACTGTAGACGATGCCTATGATCGCGTTTATCAGACTTTAGCCCAACAACGCGATGTACCTGGTGTAGTCGAGCCTATTGTACTGCTAGCACTGGCAATTCGTTGTCTGGAACGCATGGCAGATCATGCCACTAATATCGGTCAAAGGGTAGCATATATTGTCACCGGTCAACGCTCTTAATTGAAGGTTCATCAGTCCACAGGCTTTAGCCACTACCTCTACAAATAAAGGCTGACGACTCAAGCGACTTAGTACAGCTAGCTTTGGGTAAAGCTGTGGCGAATTAGTTAAATGCTCCAGGAGCGCAGACTTTATTAAAATTGATTCGCTACGAATTGATGAAATCCTGTAATATCATGTCCGCATAATTAGTTATGATTCCCATAGTCATTGCACCCCACCCCCAGCCCCTCCCGAAGAGCGGGGAGGGGAGACAAAGCGACGATTGTCGGGGTGGGGTTCTTCGGGTTTAATAAGTAATCAAGCGGACATGATATAAGAGATCATTTAGAAAGTAAGAATAAAACTGTAGGGTGTGTTAGGTGCATGTTTCGATATGATTTGTCAGTAAAAACATGATGTGAGCACCTAATGCACCATGTTATACCAATTCATTAAAACCCTGATACATATAGATTTTTCGTAGGGGCATGGCAATGCCCCTAGGTGTCAAATTAAGCTCAAATGCTTATCCCACAGGCGTTTTACCCCCCTTAATCCCCCCGATATATTGGGGGGAAACAAGAAAATCCAGTTCCCTCTCCAATGCATCGGGGAGCCACTGCGGTCTTGGGGTTTCCCCAAGTGGAGCAAGTGGCGTGAGGGTTAGGGTGGGGTAACGCGGATCGTGATGGGAAGCCATAGAACTGAATATCACGTTTTGACAAGGGTTTCACGTTAAGTTGACACCAATGGGCAATGCCATGCCGCTACCAGCATATTTGTATCATTATTAAATAAAGTGAAATGATATTACATAGGGGTGCGTTAGGCTAAAGCCGTAACACACCCTACTCTCTTCATAATTATTTGTGCCTACGTATTTCCTGGATCTTAAGAAAATACTAAATACTTAAAAGTAAGTTAACTAAATATTTTACTAAAAGCTTACCTATTCTTAAACTTGCACAATTAAAGTAACAGATAAACAACTTAAAAATTCCGGTCTATCTTACTGATAGCTCAATGTATAAGTTGTTTCTATAAAAAAATTTTGAGTTAGTCTCTAGCTCTAATGAAGAATACACTCTCAACTACTATATAGGTAAAATTTGATACAAATTATTAGAGTTTCTTAATGGTTGTAAATAGCGAGATTCCCTGATAATTATGTAGTTACGGTTAATGATGTATTCCCCAACTCCTACTTCAAACTCTTCTGCCCTGTTAAATAGCTCTGTTTTGGGCGGACAATTACCCCAGCAGATATTTACCCGTAGGGAAGTAATTCCACTTCAAAATGATGTACTTTGGCGGATTGAACACGGTGCAGTTCGTACCTTAACATGGAGTGAAGATGGAACATTCATCACTCTCGGCTATTGGGGACTAGGGGATCTGATTGGCTATCCTTTGTCTAGGGTCAAGCCCTACCAGATTGAATGTCTCACAGGCGTGGAAATAAGCATTGTACCACCTCATTTGTGGTATCAAGATATTAATGCTTTGTTGTCTCATATTCAACAGGCAGAAAATCTACTAAGCATTGTACATAGAAAACCAATTTCGCTACGCTTATGGCAGTTTTTAGTGTGGCTAAGTGAAAAATTTGGACGTGATGTAGAGAAGGGTAAGCTAATTGATTTAAATGTTACCCATCAAGATATTGCTGAAGTGTTAAATACCACGCGAGTAACAGTTACCAGGCTCCTACAACAGTTGGAGGAAGAAGGAACAGTTTTACGTCATAAACGCCGCATTATTTTGCGGCTACCAAATAAATTAATTCAAAATTATAGTTCAGCACTATATTAAAGGACTTGTATTTATCACAGTATAAATGTATAATCATTACTGTGATTGTGTGTAAAATTCCTGAAAGTAAAGTGTTTTAAGCATTTTATCATGACTGGATTATCTAGGTGTGAGTGAGAGTAATAACATGACAAAACGATTCTGGAATCTTTGTAAGGTTAGTCCGGTTGTTGTAGCTGCTACATTTTTTGTTGCTAATAGCGCCTTAGCTGCTGAAGTCAACGAACAGGTAACAAATGTTGCCCAGTTATCTGAAGCTCAAGATTCTAACAACATCGGTCAGGTAACATCAGTTTCGCAATTTTCGGATGTGCAACCCACAGATTGGGCATTCCAAGCTTTACAATCTCTAGTTGAGCGCTACGGCTGTATTGCAGGTTATCCCAACAGTACTTATCGTGGGAACCGTGCTTTGACCCGTTATGAATTTGCCGCAGGTTTGAATTCCTGTTTAGACCGGGTTAACGAACTGATTGCTACAGCTACTGCCGATTTGGTCAGTAAACAAGACCTGGCTACTTTACAGCGCTTACAAGAAGAATTTTCTGCTGAACTAGCAACCCTGCGCGGTCGCGTGGATGGACTAGAAGCCCGCACTGCTGAGTTGGAAGCTAATCAGTTCTCTACTACTACCAAGCTGGTTGGGGAAGCTATTTTCAATGTGTCTCAGCCTTTTGGTGAACAAAGAGCTGATACAGATACTAACCCTGACAATAACCCCGACTTAGATAGCAATACCACTTTTTCTAACCGCGTTCGTTTGAACTTGTATAGCAGTTTCACTGGTAAAGACCAGTTGCAAATTCGGTTAAATGCTGGGAATATCTTCAATAATAATACTTCTGGTAATACGGGTGCGACAGGTACTAACATGACCCGCTTGGGTTATGACGTAAGTACTACAGACAATAGCGTTAGCATCGATAAAATCAACTATGCTTTCAACTTGACTGATGCAGTGCGTGTTAAGGTTGACGCTAGTGGTGGTGAATTATACGAAAACGTAAACACCTTCAACCCTGATTTTGCTAGCTCTGGTAGAGGTGCGCTCTCTCGCTATGGACGTTTTAGCCCCATTTATCGTCAAGGTCAAAATGGTGCTGGTCTGACTGTTACTTTCAATCCTGGCGGCCCTATCAGTTTGACTGGTGCTTATTTAGCACCTACAAGTGGTACTGGTGGTATCTTTGGTGCTAATAATCCCGGTCTTAATAATGGACTGTTGAATGGTGATAACACCATCTTTGGTCAGTTATCTTTCCAACCCAGCAAAGCCTTCAATATTGGTTTAACCTACGCCCGTAGTTACTTCGCTGGCAATGCTGCCAACAGCCTCTTCCAAGGTACAGGTAGCGCTTTTGCAAATAATCCCTTTGGGACTGGTACTCGCACTGAATCCAACAACTACGGTGTAGAAGCTACCTTCCAACTTAGCTCTGCGTTGGCTATTAGTGGTTGGGGAGGTTACACAACTGCTGATACTAGGACTGGTGCTAATGCAGATGCAGATATTTGGTACTGGGCTGGATCACTTGCTTTGAAAGACTTTGGTGGAGAAGGCAATGTCTTAGGTGTTATCTTTGGTCAACCACCCAAAGTTACTGGTGGTAGCATCAAAGATGTCGCCACCAATGTTGACCGAGACGATGATACATCTTATCACTTAGAGGGTCTTTACAAGTTCAAGCTTTCCGATAATATTCAGGTAACTCCTGGCGTATTGGTAATCTTCAATCCAGAGCATAACGACGCTAACGATACCATCTATGTAGGTACTCTACGTACTACCTTCAGCTTCTAAAATTGGTGATGAAATTTGACTCCTGAATTGTGTTTCGATGAAGCTGAGAATTAGATGAACAAAACCCCACGTAAATGTGGGGTTTTGTTTAGGAAGAAAATTAGCTATGTAGGATTATAATCTGGCTGATTGGATATATCTTTTGGGGGGCGATCGCTACTCCAAGCCCACCACACAGAGCCACAGTGACAGTAGTAAAACTCTTGCCATTTGCGACGACGGTCTTCTGTAAGTACAGGCGATCGCCGATTTAGCCAAACTTTTTCAGCTTCTCGGCTACTTGAGTGGCAATTAGGACAGCAAAAATTGTATGCATGTATTGCCTTATTCGTCCATTCAGGCGGGAGGGTAGCAAAAGCGTCCATGTTGTTACAAGTGTAGTAGCAATGGTTATCCAAAACTTTGAGGTTTTGAATTTAGCGGCAAACGGATACTATAAAATCCCGCCACACTATCAAACTGCTGAATCAATATTCTTATGGCTTGATCTGAATCTATTCACTTTCTCGCCATTTACCAATAGAACAACCATTTAGAAAGACTGCGATCGCATCTCACAAATCAAAGGTTAACACGAATGACAACTAAAATAGTTACCATGCACATTATGGCTAATAATTAAATTTATGGAGCCAAATGTTGAAATTCGTCGTTTGTTAGATGTGATGCCTGCCTCTGGTCGGATGACGACAAAAATCGTTAGTAAGCCAGAACAGGCAAAAGTGATTGACGCCTCCTTTCCCCAACCCTGGAATCAGGCGCGACCGATATATATTAATTTCGATTTGTGGCGTCGTCTGACCAAGCCGCAACGAGACTTGCTGCTGTTGCAGATGGTTAGCTGGTTGACGGGGGTGAAGTGGTTTAAACCCAACATTTATCAAGGCGTAGTACTGGCGGGGCTGTTAGGCGGATTATTAGAAGCAGCACAGTCAGATGTAGTGGGTGTAGCCGTAGCCGGGGGATTAAGTGCGATCGCCACTTTTCGGATCTGGCGCACTAATAAGTCTCAAGAGTCAGAGTTAAATGCCGATGCAGCAGCAATTCGCATAGCACAACGGCGTGGTTATTCAGAAGCTGAAGCAGCGCAGCACCTGTTATCTGCAATTGAAGCGGTAGCCAAAATTGAAGGGCGTTCCAGTTTAGATTTTACCGAGTTGATTCGTTGCCAAAACTTACGAGCGATCGCAGGTTTATCAGCAGTAGGTATGCCAGAAAGTTACAAGTAGAAATCAGGAAGAATCTATTCGTCTAAATAGTTAAAGAATCAAGATAATATTTTGATGAATAAGTTTTGTCTCATATTGTGATAGCATTTTTAGAAAGATTTTTAACTAACAATGCTAAACAAAAAAATCAACAAATATACTTCGAGATTACCTTTTCATTCTCCTTGGTTTATTATCATTATTTTTTCTTTTCTTGGTTTAATAGGTATCCTCAACCATTCCATGTGGCGAGATGAACTAAATCCCTGGCTCATTGTCAGAGATAGTGAATCTTTAGGGGATTTAATTGCAAATATTCGTTATGAAGGTCATCCTCTTCTATGGTATTTTTCTCTGGAACTTCTGAGAAGAATAGTCGATAATCCGATTATTATGCAAATTTTTCATTTGGCAATTACTGTTGTTTCGGTTACTCTTTTTTGCCTATATAGTCCTTTTAGCTATCAACAAAAGTTTCTTTTTTCTTTTGGTTTTTTTCCTTTTTATGAATATCTTTTAATTTCTCGAAACTATGCCTTTAGTATGTTATTTTTTTTTGCATTCTGTACAGTTTTTTCATCCAGAAAAATCACTTATACTTATTTGGCAATTTTATTGGGTTTACTAGCAAATAGTAGTGCTTATGGTTTATTGGTATCATTCTCTTTATCATTGACTTTGCTAGCTGAATTTTGTTTTGATAGTGAACATCGCCAGCAGTATTTTAGTCAAAGCCAAAAATACGACTTATTTTTAAGTATTGTAATTATCACATTTTCTTTTATTTTATGCATTTATATTATTACTCCTCCAACAGATAGTTATCTTCATGGTGGGTTAAATAATGGTTGGTTAACAAAATTAGATATCCGTCATTTATTGAGAAGTATAAGTAGAATATTTGGTGCTTATTTATTAATTATTCCTCAACATAAAAAATGGCTGGATTTAATTATTTGTGCGACAATTGCTTTATTAATTGTAATTTTAACCTTAATTAAATTATCTAAAAAGCCAGTAACATTGTTTTTCTACATTATAGGTAATTCTGTAATATTTGCCTTTACATACTTCAGATTTATAGGTATGCCTCGGCATTTTGGACATTTCTATTTAGTTCTGATAGCGGCTTTATGGCTGGGAAGTTATTATCAAGAGTCTCTAGTTATACTCAATAAATTTTCTGTTCGTCCAAATTCAATTATATTTATTCATAAATGGCATCATATCGCTTTGATGCTAATTCTTTATGTCCAGTTTTTGGGAGGTATTTATAGTTTTTCAAGAGATTTAGTTGTCCCATTTTCTGCCAGTCGGGAAACAGTTCAATATATTCAAAAAGCTGGGTTATCTAATGAGTTTATGGTTGCCAGTCGAGATGCAAATATGGCTCCTTTATCGGGTTATCTCAATCGAAAGTTTTACTATCCTGAACTTAAAAAAATGGGAAGCTTTACCCTATTTAAAACTGGTCGTAAAGATGTCGAACAAGCTGAGATATTAAGCCAAATTAATTCTCTACTCAAAAATCAAGATGAGCAAAAGAAAATTTTGCTAATCTTAAATCGGAAACTTAATGTCAACCACAATGATTTGAAAATTGTTCCAATCAAAGATTTTCAGAGAGGCTGGGTGGATACTGAACGATATTATCTTTATTGGGTAGATGAACCATAAGGATAATCTGCCGAATTATGCAGTTCTCAGGGAGATTGGAGTCATTTTCGAGGTAAAGAGAAGTACAAAATTTTATTCATAAATATAGGATAGACTTTTTTGTACTGAAGCAATCAGCATTTACACCGGAATATATCGCTATGAATCCTTGGTTTATCCAGTAGTAATCGATAGCAAAAGATATTTCATTAAAGCTACACTAAGAGGTTGTTTGAAAAGTGGTTGGCTGTGATTTTAGGCACTTTTAGATCCCCCCTAACCCCCCTTAAAAAGGGGGGAACCAGAATCAAAGTCCCCCAATTTATCAGGGGATTTAGAGGTATTTAGAACTTTTGATACCAACAAGAGGACTTTTCAAACATCCTCTAAGAAACTAATCTTACTCTTTTAGGCATTTTAAAGCAATACGGTTCACTTAAGGCTAGCACTCTTTGTCAAAGTCGTTTTTTTTTACGTAGACGCGGAGCGGCTTGCCGCAGGCTACCTTATTAGGCGCAGAGGACACAGAGAGAGAAGAAAGAGAAGGAAAAATTGCTTAACTGAACTGTATTGCATTTTAAAGTGCTGTTCTGTCTTAGAAACTAAAGGCTTGATTGTTATACAAGCAACATGTATCGCCCAAACACCCCATAAATAAGGCTTTTACGCCCTTTGAGTTAGCTTACCACCAGTGATAACTAGCTGCGATGCGTGAGGCTAATCTACACTGGAATAACAGGATGTTTGAAAAGTCGTAAAGTATACTAGAAACCCCGCTTCCATTCCTCTCCCCGAAACGGAGAGAGGCTTTGAAACCCCCATTCCCTTGTAGGGAAGGGGGGCTGGGGGGGTTAGGTTTCTAAGGCTTAGATGTTACCAAAAATACTTTTCAAACATCCTCTAAGAGAATGTGTGTTTAACTAACTTAGATGTTCGAGGCTAAGGAGTTTAGTCATACCTTCTTGGTGTTGGTTATGATGTGCTTACCTCATGTGGTAAAACTTAACTTAAATTCTGTCAGTTACTAACGGAGTTGATAGGAATGGGTAACTTTATTATTTTTGCCTTGATAGTAGTTTACGGAGGCGGCGTTTGGAAGTTTTGGAATGGGTTTGGACGGACTAATTTTAATCCAACTTTGACCAATCGCATTGGTTTATCTTTGCTATGGCCAGCTTTGTTTATTACAAATCAATCCTATCGTCGAAACTTTAGAAAGGCGTTGAAGGGCTAGAGTTTACTATTAAGTTTAAAGTCATCTGAACCTGATGGTGGCATATATCCCAATATAAATCTAACCCACCAACCCCCTTTCCCTAGTAGGGAAAGGGGGTTGTGTTTGCTCATCCAAAAAGGAGAGGAATTAGGAGAGGGATGAGTTCGTAGTTTTTACAAGTGCAACCCGTTAGCAGTTGGGAAGTATTGTAGGTGATGAATTTACGAATTATTTATTTGGTTAGCAGATGGATTGCTGCACCTACAGCTGCACCATCAACAGCATTCCCAAGGGTATCTCTGCTATCGCCTGTAATTACGCCAGTTACTGCGCTAGCGCCTGCACCGACTCCAACATCTTGAGTAATATTGCGGTTACGGCGATTGCGAGTGTTTCTCAAACCATTTGCACCATTGACAGCTGCACCAGTGACACCACCTTTAACAGCATTGTCTAATACACGACCATTTCCCCTAATAGCTCCGGTGACGACATTGGTAACAGCCCCAATACCTGCATCTCTTAATACTTGGTCATCAGCAGCAGCCGGTTTAGCGGGAACTAATGTGACACCAGCTAAACTTGCAGCCATGAGGCTGGGTAGAAGTGTGCGTTTTAGGATATTATTCATTGTGTTACCTTCTCAAAACATCAAACAATTGGATAAATCTAAAGTTACTGGAGTCAGAGAAAATCATATTTTTTCAATTGGACAACAGCAACTATCTATTGTTTGAGGACATATATATAATCGCATTTATAAAGTCATAACTGCATCACCTGAAAGCATGAATATAGATTAAGCCTTGAGAAGGCCTTGCTGATTTATTAGGTGATACTAAAGATTACACATTGACAAAATCAACTAAAGATGCGATGTAGATTTTTAGGTATGAAAGTTTGATTTTTTCAGTACTAGCAAGCGATTTCTGATGAGAAATCGCGTACTGTTTACCCTATCTATCTAAAGGTAGTTGCTAAAATCACTAAACTAACTGGTCTTGGTTAATATTTAATTCTCTTAGTTTAGCAGCCAAGCGTTGCGATCGCGCTTCTGCTTGCTGCGATCGCTCCCATCCTGTTTGTAACAAATTACCCTGATTATTCCACCAGCGCAACCAGGATAATTCTAGATTTTGATAGCGGACTTGCCAAATTCCCAATTTCCGGATTTCTCACAAAGCTGGAAAAAAGAGGGGTCAAAAACTGCCAAAATGTATATAGAGAAAATGTTACAAGTTGAATTACAATACGAAATTATTAATCAAACATTATTTGAACTAATTGCGTTGACAGATAGGTACATAAATTCTCCTCCTTCATTATCAATCAATACAATTGTAAAACAAAAAGAGTTCGTTACATATTTACTAGAAAACGTGAATTTCTCTACTATTAAGTAATTAACAAACTCCCCATTAATCTTGCATTTCTCAGACTGATCGCTTTGTTGTCACTACACCCAACTCAAGGTTCTATTCTTGCCCAATTCTCTAAATTAATCCCCTGCACTCTCAGCAAATCAGAATCATTGGAAACCAAAATTAAACCGCGTGCGATCGCTGTAGCCGCTATCAATATATCTTGTTCTTGGATAGTAAAACCCCTGCGTTGTAAGTCCACATATATTTCACACGCTAGCTCAATAATCTCTAAATCATCTATTAATAAAATTTTATAGGTTTGACAAAATTTATTAAACTCAGCTAACTGTCTAGTTGCATTGATAGCTCAAAGACCTCGTTTTACTTCATAGTAAGTTATACAACTAATAAAAACATCTTGCTTCAGACGACGGACTTCTCGAAACTTCTGGTCTACAATTACATTTCTCTTCAAAATATAACTAACAATATTTGAATCTAGTAAATAACTCACCTTATTGGTCTTCCTTCTACTGCTGCATCAAAAATAGCTATTTGCTCCGGTGTTAAATCATTTAACGTACCTGAAACTGCCTCGAAAACTAAAATACTATCAATTCTGTCTATTAAATCATCATCTTTAATTTCTCTCATTTCTTCTGGTGAGAATTTCCCAAATAGTTCAACTAACATTTGGATAATTTCCCGTTGGTTTAACTTTACTTGATATAAACTATTACCTTTAAATAAATTTTCCACAATTGGCGATATCCGATTGATAAGTTCCTGATGATAGCTAAAAACTTCTTGCATAACTTCCTACCAATATTTAATCAATTACCTCAATTATAAACAATCTCCCTCAGCCCTCCTCTGTGCGAAAAAAAAGGCGGGCTTTTCAGCCCACCCGACACTATTTTGAGAATATTCTGTTGCTATTAACCCAACAATTGTTTAGCTTTAGCTAACACATTATCAACGCTAAAGCCAAACTTCTCTAAACAAACACCACCTGGAGCCGAAGCACCAAAGCGATCAATACTAACACAATCGCCTTCAGTACCCACATATTTGTGCCAACCGAAACTAGCGCCAGCTTCTACAGATAAACGCTTGGTGACAGCTTTCGGCAAAATGGACTCTTTATAAGCCGCATCCTGTGCTTCAAACAGTTCCCATGAAGGTAGCGAGACGACACGAACTTTCTTACCTTCAGCCTTAAGTTTTTCGGCTGCGCTGACGGCAAGGCTCAATTCTGAACCAGTACCAATCAAGATGATATCAGGTGTACCTTCGCTATCAACCACGGTGTATCCACCCTTCGCCACACCCTCAACCGATGTACCTGCCAAGTTGGGAACGTTTTGACGGGTGAACGCCAACAGAGACGGAGCGTTTTGCTTCGCTTTCTCGATCGCTATTTTATAAGCGCCAGAGGTTTCGTTACCGTCTGCGGGACGAAACACGGTTAAATTAGGAATAGCTCTCAAGGAAGCTAGAGTTTCAATGGGTTGGTGTGTCGGCCCATCTTCACCTTGTCCAATGGAATCGTGAGTCATCACCCAAATCGCCCCAGCTTGGGAAAGGGCAGATAAGCGGATAGCAGCACGCATGTAATCTGTGAAGATCAAGAAGGTAGCACCGTAGGGAATTAATCCCGAAGCGTGTAGCGCTATACCATTACAGATTGCGCCCATAGCATGTTCCCGCACACCAAAGTGGATGTTGGGGTTTTCGTATTGCCCTTTTTGGAAGTCGCCTTTGCCCTTGATTTCGGTCAAGTTGGAGTGGGTTAAGTCAGCCGAACCACCAATCAATTCAGGTAAAACTGTCGCTAGTTTGTTGAGGCAGGTTTCTGAGTGTTTGCGGGTGGGCAGTCCTTTGTCTTCGGGGGTGTAGGTGGGTAGTACCTTATCCCAACCGTCGGGTAGTTTGCTGCTTAGGTAACGTTCAAATTCAGCCGCTTCTTGGCCATACTTAGCTTTGTAGTCGGCAAAGGTTTTGTTCCATTCGGTTTCGTAGTTTGCGCCGCGCTCAACTGCTTTGCGTGTGTGGTTGAGGGCTTCTTCGGGTACTACGAAAGGCTCGTATTCCCAACCCAAATTTTTCCGAGTCAATGCTATTTCGTCTCCACCAAGGGCAGCGCCGTGAACGCCAGCAGTGTTTGCTTTATTGGGGGAACCGTAACCAATAATGGTTGTTACTTTGATGAAAGAAGGCTTATCGGTGACAGCTTTAGCCGCTTCAATTGCTTTGGCGATCGCTTCTAAATCGGTATTGCCATCCTCG
The DNA here is from genome assembly GCF_020829495.1 of Nostoc favosum CHAB5714. Lineage (GTDB taxonomy): Bacteria > Cyanobacteriota > Cyanobacteriia > Cyanobacteriales > Nostocaceae > Nostoc > Nostoc favosum. Next base: position 32,597 of record NZ_JAIVFQ010000004.1, read on the forward strand.
ACGTGTTGGACGTGCCAACCGTAAGCTTCAAACCGCTTGGAAACATCTTCGGTGAATGCCACATCTGTGGAACCGTCGATGGAAATGTGGTTGTCGTCGTACAGAGCGATGAGTTTGCCTAATCCCAAGTGTCCTGCAAAAGAACAAGCTTCACCGGAAATTCCTTCCATGTTGCAACCGTCACCTAAAATTACGTAGGTGTAATGGTCAACAATCTTGGTATCGGGTTTGTTGTATTTAGCGGCAAGGTGTGCTTCGGCGATCGCTAAACCAACTCCATTGGCGATTCCTTGACCCAAGGGGCCAGTTGTGACTTCCACGCCTGGGGTCATGAAGTTTTCGGGGTGTCCTGGGGTTTTGGATTCCCATTGACGGAATTGTTTGATATCTTCAATGGTGACGCTATCGTAGCCTGCCAGGTACAGTAGGGCGTACTGCAACATTGAGCCATGACCGGCTGATAAGACAAAGCGATCGCGGTTAAACCATTTGGGATTCTTGGGATTAAACTTCATAAAGCGATCCCAGAGGACAAAAGCCATCGGAGCCGCGCCCATTGGTAGTCCTGGGTGTCCCGATTTTGCTTTTTCTACGGCATCAATAGCCAAGAAGCGGATCGAGTTAATAGCCAGTTCTTCGACGGACAATTCTTTGGCGGATTGGGTTGCAACAGTCATAATCTCTTGTTTTTAACGACGGGTTAGCACTCTTCGTAGCTTCTCTTGTTGGGGTTATTTTAGATTCCCCACAGTATCCTCATCATCCCATTCCCGCTTGTCGATGGACAAGCGGGATCTCCTGAGTTTCTGGTGATAAATCAAGCTGATAATTGGGTCATGCTGAACGCTTAGTTATATCGGAATGATATCTATGATACTTTGGGCAGGGGGCATGGGGCATGGGGCATTGGGCATTGGGCATTGGGCATTGGGCATTGGGCATTGGGCATTGGGCATTGGGCATGGGGCATTGGGCATGGGGCATTGGGCATTGAGCATTGGTTATTAATTCTTGTCCCTCACTTCCTCACTCCCTCATCCCTCTCATCCCCCTCATCCCCCTCATCTCCCCCTGCTCCCTGCTCCCTGCTCCCCTGCCTCCTGAATTCTTTTAAACGTATTTCTTAAAGGCCAGTGTGACATTATGACCGCCAAACCCAAAAGAATTGGATATTGCTACCTCAACTTTTTGAGCGCGGCTAAAGTTAGGCACGTAATCTAAGTCACACTCTGGATCGGGATTTTCCAGATTTATTGTCGGTGGAATTTGGTCATTAGCGATCGCCAGTACTGTTGCGACTGCTTCAATACCTCCAGAACCGCCCAATAAATGACCTGTCATAGATTTGGTGGAGCTAATTGCCACCTTATAGGCATGTTCTCCCAAAGCTTTTTTGATTGCTGAGGTTTCAGTTGAATCATTAGCTGGGGTACTAGTGCCGTGAGCATTAATATAGCTAATCTGTTCAGGAGTTATGTTGGCATCTTTGAGTGCTAGTTCTATTGCTCTAGCGGCTCCAAGTCCACCAGGGACAGGGGAAGTGATATGGTAAGCGTCACAGGTCATACCATAGCCGATCATTTCGGCATAAATGTGAGCGCCGCGACTGAGGGCGTGTTGCAGTTCTTCGAGAATTAAAATTCCTGAACCTTCACCCAAGACAAATCCATCGCGATCGCGGTCAAAGGGACGGCAAGCATGAGCCGGATCGTCATTGCGAAAAGAGAGGGCTTTGCAAGCGGCAAACCCAGCCATCGATAATGGTGTCACAGCTGCCTCTGTTCCGCCGCAAATCATCGCCTGGGCATATCCCCCTTGAATTAAGCGAAAAGCATCGCCTACAGCGTTAGAGCCAGCAGCGCAGGCAGTTACTGGGCAGGAATTTGGCCCTTTAGCACCCGTGTGAATTGCCGTTAATCCTGCTGCCATATTGGCGATCATCATCGGTATCATGAATGGACTACAGCGATCAGGCCCACGGTTGAGGTAGATAGTTTGCTGGTCTTCTAATACCTTAATGCCACCAACGCCAGAACCGATCATGACACCTACCTGTTCTGCATTCAGTTCATTAATAACTAACTGCGCGTTAGCTAAAGCCTGTTTTGCTGCCGCAACCCCAAATTGGGCAAATCGATCCATGCGCTTGGCCTCTTTGCGCTCCAAGTAATCATGTGGATCGAAGTTTTTTACTTCACCAGCAAGGCGGCAATCATGGCGAGACGCATCAAAAAATGTGATGTAGTCAATGCCATTGCGTCCACTCAATAATCCATCCCAATATTCTGTTGCTGTGTTACCGATAGGTGTAATCGCGCCAACACCAGTTACAACAACGCGTTTACGTGTATAATCTGTCATGATTCAGTTAAAGGTGGCGAAAAAGCAGCAGGCATTAAACAGTGCTGAGTTCTGAGTCTGAGTTCTGAGTTTTGGAAGCACCCAAAGATGGAGAAAACTCCGAACTTTTGCCTCCTAAAACTCTAACTCCTAAACCCTGTACAGACAAGGGTTAATCGCGTCTCTCAGCACTCAGTGAAAAGTTAAAGCAGTGGTTTTTGCCTAGATGCCCAGAGGGGGCATGGCATTGCCATCTAAACTTCAAAGACTCAAAACTTTTTTAAGCTGATGCGGTAACTTTGTTATTGATGTAATCTACTGCGTCTTGAACCGTTAAAATCTGCTCGGCAGCTTCGTCGGGAATTTCGATATCAAATTCTTCTTCCAAGGCCATCACCAGTTCAACAGTATCCAAGGAATCTGCTCCTAAATCTTCCATAAATTTGGACTGGGGAGTGATTTTGTCAGCATCTTCAACACTCAGTTGTTCGGTGACGATTTTCTTGACCTTATCAAAAAGTTCCGTTTGGCTCATAAATAATAAAAGTCCTTAACCAGTTGCTAGGTTCTGCTCTTTATGGGAGACATTGTTTTGAGCATATACATCTTATCGTCAAGCGCGATCGCCCGTATACTACTAAGGGTTTTTCTGTTAGAAAACTCCTCCCGTTCCTCAAAAGAGTGGGGGTAAATTTTCTTAGAATTGGGTATAGGAGCGGACTATGCCATTGCCAACAGGATGTAAATGTTTCGGTTGTCCAATTATTACTAACTTTTTTTACAATGTCTCGCTCAGTATTTACAGCCTTGCTAGCAATCAGAATATACAGACGCTGCGGCTTTGAACCTAGACGGTTAAAGAGACGGTGAACGTCAAACATCAGAGCTTAAATGCTAACAAGGAATAATAAAACAGTTATTGTTTTAGAGCGATCGCTCTAACCCAAACATACCTCTATGCTATCTCAGACACTCAAATACGCTTATTTTCCTGGATGTGTTGCTCAAGGGGCCTGTCGGGAACTTTACCAGTCAACTCAAGCGCTTACCCAAGCACTGGGTATTGAACTAGTTGAACTTAAAAAAGCTGCCTGCTGCGGTTCTGGCACATTTAAAGAAGATTCGCAACTGCTGGAAGATACAGTCAACGCCAGAAATATTGCCCTAGCAGAAGAATTAAATTTGCCCTTACTTACCCATTGCAGCACTTGTCAAGGCGTTATCGGTCATGTGAACGAACACCTGAAAGAATGTAAGACTTCTGACCCGGCGTACATTCAACAGGTTAATGGCTTACTGGATAAAGAAGGCTGTTCACCTTATCGCGGCAGTACCGACGTTAAACATCTTCTCTACGCTTTGGTGACAGATTACGGTTTAGAGGAAATTACCAAACGTGTCACCCGGAAGTTAACTGGATTAAAATGCGCGGCTTTTTATGGCTGTTATCTCCTCCGCGCCCAAAAATCTATGCCCTATGATGACCCGTTCAAACCGGAAGCGATGGAAAATATGTTTCGGGCGGTGGGTGCAACACCAATTTATTACCGAGGCCGGACACAATGTTGTGGTTGGCCCCTTGCTAGTTATGCCACTACCCAATCTTTCAAGATGGCGGGGATGCATATTCAGGACGCTTTGACATCTGGTGCTGACTGTATAGTTACACCTTGTCCTTTGTGCCACTTAAATTTAGATTCGCGTCAGCCAGAGGTGGAAAAGGTGATTGAGCAAAAGTTAGGTTTACCAGTACTGCATTTATCCCAGTTGATTGCTTTGGCACTTGGGGTTAGTCCAAAAGAACTGGGTTTAGATCGCCACGTTGTTTCTACAAAGCCAGTATTGGAGAAATTAGGATTTTAGTAGGACTAGCCCTTTGAAGATGACTCGTAAAATAAGATTGTTTTTTCTCAGCGCTCTCTGCGCCTAATAAGGTTAAATAAATTATTTTTAAACCGCAGAGGCGCAGAGGACACAGAGTAAAGAGCTTAAAGAGGAATTTATTAACCAAAATTTTTACCCACCTTGAAAGGGCTAGTACCGCTACGCAAAAGTCAAAAGTCATTTATTTTAGGGCTTTGAACGATTGAGAATGGTATCTTCATTTCCGCCACGCTCTACTAGTACTATTTAGTTTGTGTTTGCCAGTTGCTACAACGGGGAGGCAGCGCAGTCTTGGGGGTTTCCCCCATGAGCGACTGCCGTGGGAACCCCAGCAACGCGCTCGCTTCCACTATGCTATGCGTCTACGAAATTACTTTTGAATATACCCAACAATGAAATTCAGCGAAATCCTCGGCCAATTTGGTGATGCCGCTACCAATCATAGCTTGACTAGCAACCCAGACCATGACCCAGAAATTATAGGGGTAGCAGCTATTGATGAAGCTGCTATCGGTACTCTCAGCTATGTAGAAGGGGCAAAGTTTGGGTCTTTTATCGGCAAGACCAATGCTAGTGCTTTAATTTTGCCCCAGGATGAAAAATTACAGGTGCTTGCACAAGAGAGCGGTATTGTCTGGCTAGCAACGTCAGATCCGCGATTATTGTTTGCCAAAGCGATCGCACTTTTTTATCAACCATATCGCCCTATCCCAGAAATTCATCCCACTGCTGTGATTCACTCCACCGCAAAAGTTGGTAGTGATGTTTACATTGGCCCCCATGCTGTGATTCAACAAGGGGTAGAAATTGGCGATGGGGCAATTATTCATCCCAACGTGGTGATTTATCCAGATGCTAAAATAGGCGATCGCACCACCTTACACGCTAACTGTACCATCCACGAACGCACCCGCATCGGTGCAGATTGTGTAATTCACAGTGGTGCTGTCATTGGTGCAGAAGGCTTTGGTTTTGTTCCTACTCGTACTGGTTGGTTGAAAATGGAACAATCTGGCTATACAGTCTTAGAAGATGGCGTGGAGGTTGGCTGCAACAGTGCTATTGACCGCCCAGCCGTTGGAGAAACACGGGTAGGCTGCAATACAGTAATTGATAACTTAGTGCAAATAGGTCACGGTTGCCAAATTGGTGCGGGCTGTGCGATCGCAGGTCAGGTTGGCATGGCCGGAGGTGTGAAGTTGGGAAATCGCGTTATTTTGGCTGGACAAACAGGAATAGCCAATCAAGTGAAGATAGGAGATGGAGCGATAACATCTGCTCAAACTGGAATTCACAGCGATGTTGCACCAGGAGAAATTGTCTGCGGATCTCCAGCCATTCCTTACAAACTATATCTCAAGGTATGTGCTGTTTATAATCGCCTGCCAGATATGTATCAATCGCTAAAACAATTGCAACGTAAATCCAAAAATAGCAATGAGTGAGGTTGTAATTACCCACATTTTTGTAACAGTTAAAGTATTATACTGACCCAATACCGTTCGGTTAAGGAATTTATTGGTTGAGGCAGGCTCTTGAAGCAGTTCGGCAAGAGAAGCTGTTCTTGAGAAAAGAATTACTGAACAAGAACCCTCTTTCCTCAAGCGCCTCCCCTGCCTCCCCTTTATTTCCAGGGCTATTTCATTCTCATCTAGTCCGCCTCAGAATGAATTCTGAGTCTAATAGCGAAAGTCGTCTTTAGACGACTAAGTACAGCATTTCATTAATTCGTAGCGAATTCTCCCTGTGCCTCTGCGCCCCTCTGCGTTTAAACTTTAACCCTCAAATCGCCACGAATTTACGCAAAGCTGTACTAAGAAAACGTTATAAGCTAATGAGCATTTAAGTTGCATAAAAGCAGGACTGAAGTCCTTACTACAAGCGAATCAATCTAGAAAAATAAATGACGATTAGCTTAGTCCGTTTTAACGGACTTTAGCTATGAGCCGCTGAACTTCAGTTCTGGGCGGTTTCTGTCTAGAACGAAATAGCCCTGCCTTCAATTCACAGGGATAACGATACCTGCCCACGGAAGTGTCCTCCTCTTTGCGTCCTACCCTGCGGGAAGCCGCTTTGCGTGCGGTTCGTTCCTTTACCCTTCAAACTTCGCTTGACGGACTACTAGTCGCTAGTTGCCATTGCTATGCCTGCTAAATAACCGGTTGTCCAAGCGCTTTGGAAGTTAAACCCACCGGTGACGCCATCAATATCTAAGATTTCTCCGGCAAAATAAAGACCAGGAACTAACCTACTTTCCATCGTCTTAAAGTTGACTTCTTTGAGGTTGACACCCCCACAGGTAACAAATTCTTCTTTAAAGGCTCCTTTGCCACTGATTAAATATTGTCCCTGAGTAAGTTCCTGCACCAGTTGATTTAACGTTTTACTAGATATTTCCGCCCAACGGTCTTCTGTGGTAATGCCTACACGGGCAATGATATATTGCCAGAGACGATGAGGGAGATCAACGCCGCGATGCAATGCGATCGCTTTCTTTCCCCATTCATCTTTAACTGCTAAAACTTTTTCTCGCACTTGTTCTTGGTGCAAATCAGGCAACCAATTAATCAATAATGTGGCTTGATAGCGCCTTTCGTGTAGAACTCTCGCACCCCAAGCAGAAAGCTTCAGAACTGCGGGGCCACTCAAACCCCAGTGAGTAATTAGCAATGGCCCAGTTTGTTGTAATTGGGATTTTCCGCCCGCAGATAACCGCAATTGTACAGGGTTAACACTAACTCCAGCTAAAGCCCGCAATTGAGGATCAGCAATGTTAAAGGTAAATAAAGAGGGTACTGGCGGTTCTATTTGATGACCTAACTCTTTGACAATTTTATAACCTACCAGGCTGCTGCCGGTCGCAAGAAGTAGGCGATCGCATTGAATCGTCTCTCCCGATTTCAGAAGAATATCAAACCCCCCATCTGCTCCGGTTCTCACTGAAGTTACGTGTGTACCGATACGGAGTTTGACACCAGATGTCGCCACCGCTTTTATCAGACATTCCACAATAGTTTCTGAAGTATTGGTGACAGGAAACATCCGGCCATCGGCTTCAGTTTTTAGATAGACTCCACCAGCAGCAAACCAAGCTACTGTGTCTTGAGTCCCAAACCGAGTCAAAGCACCCCGCAAAGCTTTTGCACCTCTAGGGTAATTTTGCACTAACTCCTCAGGCAAAAAGCAAGCGTGAGTAACGTTGCAGCGTCCGCCACCAGAAATTAGCACTTTCGCTAGGGGTTGGCGACTGGCTTCAAGTAAAGTAACTTGGGCATCAGGATTGGCTTTAGCACAAGCGATCGCGCCAAAAAATCCTGCTGCCCCACCCCCAATAACTACGATTCGTAACGGTAGCAAGTTCTAAAATTTCTCAATAGCACGTACTTTACTAGGCTAGCCGTTATCTTCACTCTTCAACTAGTTCAAATTGATCTTTTGTGGCACCACAAGTCGGACATACCCAATCATCTGGTATATTTTCAAAGGCTGTTCCTGGCGCTATATCGCTATCTGGATCGCCTACTTCTGGGTCATATTCATAGCCGCAAACAGTACATATATACTTTGCCATGTTCGTTTCCTCTAGTAAATTGTTGGCTTTGCTTCAGTATTAAATACTTCTGGTAGTTAGTCAAAATAGGCTTAGTCATTAGTCCAAGAGAAACCACGCCCACCCAACGCCAATACGGTTCGGTTAAGCCCGAAAAATGAAAATGTGTAGGTTGGGTTGAGGAACGAAACCCAACATATTGTGGGATTTGTTGGGTAACACGAATGTTCAACCCAACCTACAAATATTCTTAACCGAACCGTATTGGGAGTGGCGCAGTATATACCAAAAACTCTTGTATCTTAGACCAATGACAAATGACAAATGACTAAAAACGCCACCAAGTCCTTTGGACGTAACTGATAATTGCGATCGCGATCGCCCCTAGTAGCAGTAGCCAAATTATTCCACCTGGAATAAAAGTGAGAATACCAAAACCTCTCAGTACCCAGACGGCTACGCTAATGCCGAGAAGGATACCGAAAATCTGGATTAATCTACGATTTAAAGAAGATTGACTCACCTACTTTTCCTCTCAACTCAACAGAGATTACACTTGATATTGACAATAAAATATGAAGTTACGATGAAGTTGCAGTTTCATCAGAAATAACACGTAAAAATCGAGATATCCTATCCAAACGTTGGGGTAAAGTACTTGATATTAGGTCGTGTCTGTGCCATTCTAGCTGTTAATAACTTAGTTTTTAATTTATAAATACCGCTATTATCAAGTTTACTTAAATATTGATTGTGTTAATTGTGATAATAACTACAGTTTTTCCAGTAATATAACTGAAATAATTACCAAAAACTCGCCGTTACTGTAAAGGATAGGCATTACACTGGAACTAAAATTTAATGGGTTGGATCTAAATCAAGTTTTATGGCTTGTAGTTTCAACTCTATTTAGGTGGATGAGTTGAGGAGTAACTAAAATCATGATGTCTGCGTCTCATATCTCAGACTCAATTATTGCAGGTTCAGATATGGCTTGGAGTCAAGACAAGCAAAAGTTGCTGGTACAGGGTGAAATTTTAATAGAAACGCGATCGCACAAAAGCTGGGGTGGCGCGGTGACAGCCTGGATGTATGTGCCGATGGTGCGATCGCAAGTCTGGCAGCAATTAACTGATTACCCCCGGTGGGTGCAATATTTTCCCGATATCACTAAAAGCGAGATATTACACAAAGGCGAAGTCAAACGCCTGTATCAAGCAGCACAAAAAGCCTTTTTCTTTTTCACAGCTCAAGTTGAAATTTACCTCAACGTTGTAGAGGTGCTGGGGCAACAAATCCAATTTCGCATGGAAAAAGGGACTTTTGAGGATTTTAACGCCAATTTAGAACTCAAAGATTGCGGTAACGGTACCTTACTCGCTTATACTGTGCAAGCTACACCTCTTATTCCAATTCCATCAATTTTTATTCAACAAGCAATGAATTTAGAGTTACCTGCAAATATGCGTAAAATGCGACAAGTACTTTGTAAGGGTCAACGTAATTCGTAATTCGTAATTCGTAATTCGTAGTTCGTAATTATACACCCTACTAATGTTTCACAAAAAACGCCAAGACGCTCTTGCTGGACTTGGCGTTTTGGCGTGAGATAATCTTGAATTAGCTGGTAAACACCTCAGCAGGTAAGCGACTAAAAGAAAGACGCTCATTTTGCACATCTACAAAGATGGTGTTGCCGTCGGTGAATTCACCGCGCAAGATGGCTTTGGCAATTTGAGTTTCTAACTCTCGCTGAATCGCCCGCTTCAGTGGACGCGCCCCATACACGGGGTCATACCCTACTTCTGCTAAAAAGTCAAGGGCAGTATCCGAGAGTTTGAGGGATATTTTGCGATCGCTCAATCTTTGCCGCAATCTTTCCACTTGCAATAGCACAATATGCCGCAATTCTTTCTTATCTAAACCGTGGAAGATGATGATTTCGTCAATCCGGTTCAGGAACTCTGGACGGAAGCTATTCCGCATTGCTTCCATTACTCGACGGCGCATTTCGTCGTAGTGGGTGTTATCTCCGGCGACATCCAGAATATACTGCGAACCGATGTTGCTGGTCATGATGATAATAGCGTTCTTGAAGTCCACCTTATGACCTTGGGCATCCGTGACGCGACCATCATCAAGAATTTGCAAGAAGATATTAAATACATCGGGGTGTGCTTTCTCGATTTCGTCGAAAAGAATCACTGAGTAAGGACGGCGACGAATCGCTTCTGTAAGTTGTCCGCCTTCTTCATAACCCACGTATCCTGGAGGCGCACCGATTAAGCGAGAGACGGCGTGTTTCTCCATATACTCCGACATATCGATTCGCACCAGCGCATCTTCGCTATCGAACATATACGCCGCCAGCGCTTTCGCCAACTCGGTTTTACCCACACCTGTAGGCCCAAGGAAAATAAAGCTAGCAATGGGACGATTGGGATCAGCCAGTCCAGCCCGCGATCGCTGAATTGCATCGGCTACAGCTGTGACTGCTTCTTCTTGTCCAACCACCCGACGGTGCAGTTCATCTTCTAAATGCAGCAGTTTTTCTTTCTCAGATTCCACTAACTTGCTGATGGGAATTCCTGTCCATTTAGAAATAATTTCGGCAATATCAGCTTCTGTGACTTCTTCCCGTAATAGTGATTTACCACTTCTTTGAGCGTTTGCCAATTCAGATTCTACTGTTTCCAATTGGCGATGCAAACTGGTTAAATTGCCGTATTTCAACTCCGCAGCGCGGTTAAGGTCGTAGTCGCGTTCTGCTTGCTGAATCTCTAAGTTGACCCGTTCAATCTCTTTTTTAACAGACTGAATTTTGTCAATGATATCTTTTTCAGACTGCCATTGACTATTCAGGGTTCTTTGTTCTTCTTTGAGATCAGCAATTTCTTTTTCCAATTTTTCTAGACGTTCACGAGAAGCTGCATCACTTTCCTTTTTCAGCGAAAGCTTCTCCATTTCCAATTGCAGAATCTTGCGATCAATTTCGTCGAGTTCTTCAGGTTTGGAGGTAATCTCCATTTTTAATCTAGCGGCGGCTTCGTCTACCAAGTCAATGGCTTTATCAGGAAGGAAGCGATCGCTAATATAACGACTCGACAATACGGCTGCTGCAACTAAAGCACTATCAGAAATCTTCACCCCGTGGTGGTTTTCATAACGTTCTCTCAACCCGCGCAAAATCGAAATACTATCTTCTACACTGGGCTGATCAACATAAACCTGTTGGAAGCGTCTTTCTAGTGCGGCATCTTTTTCGATATGTTTGCGGTATTCATCTAGGGTTGTCGCCCCAATACAGCGCAATTCGCCCCGCGCCAACATCGGTTTTAACAAGTTACCAGCATCCATCGCACCTTGGGTTGCACCAGCGCCGACAACGGTGTGAATTTCATCAATAAATAAAACAATATTGCCGCCAGATTCAGTAACTTCTTTTAATACTGCTTTCAGGCGTTCTTCAAATTCACCCCGGAATTTTGCCCCTGCAATCAAAGCACCCATATCTAAAGAAATTAGCTTGCGGTCTTTGAGGGATTGGGGTACATCACCTGCGATAATGCGCTGTGCTAACCCTTCGGCGATCGCAGTTTTACCAACACCTGGTTCACCAATTAGCACAGGGTTATTTTTGGTGCGGCGAGAGAGAATTTGGACAGTGCGACGAATCTCATCATCTCGCCCAATCACTGGATCGAGTTGACCTTTACGTGCAGCTTCCGTAAGGTCACGCCCGTACTTTTCCAGTGCTTCGTATTTGCCTTCTGGATTTTGGTCGGTCACTTTTTGGCTCCCCCGAACTTGTTTAATAATATTTTTTAGCTTGCCTTCGTCTAAACCAAACTCTTGGAATAAAGCTTTGCCAAAGCGGTCATCTTTAGCGTAAGCCAGCAATAAGTGTTCAATTGAAATATATTCGTCTTGAAACTCTTTGCGATATCCGTCTGCCCGATCTAGAAGTGTATCTAAACTGCGTCCTAAGTAGACAGAACTGCTGCTACCGGATACTTTCGGCTGACGTTGGAAAAATTGTTCAGTGCGATCGCGCAATTTTTGGAGGTTAACACCCGCCTTAGTGAGAATCCCAGTTGCTAGACCATCTTGTTCTAGCAGCGCTTTCATCAGGTGTTCACTTTCAATTTGCTGTTGTTGATATTGTTTAACAATATCCGGGGTATGGGCGATCGCTTCCCAGGCTTTTTCTGTAAATTGGTTAGGATTAGTAGGTTGCATAGGCTTTTTCAGGAACGTAGAGGCGCAGTGGCTTGTTGCAGGCTACCACTAGAACACCAAGTAAATAAAATTTCTGTTCTCAATAGATATTGTATGAACAGCAGAGCGATCGCCTAGATCGGTGTTCACGTCTTGTAAAAGTCGTATTTTCCCGTAGTTGCGATTTCCTATTAGTTCAGGGGCTTGGCATTACTCACAACGATGGTTGGCTCGTTGTGTGATCGCAGCGTAATACCGATTTCCAAACTCTCTTGCTGTATCAATGCAGCTGTTCGGGCTGCTGCTGCTTTTAATTCAGCCTCAACCAAAGTATCCAACTCTGCTTGTTGCTCTGGTGGTAATGCTTGCCCCTGATCTCGTGCTGATCGCCATAAACTCATCAATTCCGATAACCGTTTTTGTTGTTTAGCGCTAAAAAACGGGTCAGGGCTAAAATTTTGAATGACAAGCAGTGCGCTGAACTCCGTTTCACCCAACTGAGTAGTTAACGCATCTAGGGCTTGCCCCGCAGTTTTGCCAACAGAGTGCTTATCCCCTGCAATGGCGCGATAAGTTTTTTCACCATCAGCATCAAAGATTGGCAAGATTGCGACTGTTGTCATGCTTCCAGTTTGGAATCCTTTGCCTCAAATTATAGCTCTACGCGACCCAACCTTTGAACTCACCGGAGGCGATCGCATCTGAACTATTCCAAATACCGTTCTTATAAAAGATTGATAATAGTTAAGTAATCAAATCTTATTCAGCAGCCCGTGTCCCTGAAGATTATGAGGAACTAAAAAAATCATGTCTGGGGTTCAAGTTTGGCGCGTGCCTGCGATCGTCAGTCCTCTTTCTGTGGGGGCGATCATTGCTTTTTCATTAGATGCTGAAGTCATACTCCTTGCCTCTCAAAAGCTTATAACATCTTACCTTAGTCATTTATCGAATTGATGACGATGCCATTTTGATTGTCGAAGTGTTCAATAAAACTACGCGAACAACACCTGAGCAAGTGATTGAAAATTGTAAAAAGCGATTGAGTAAATACGATATAGATACACAGTATTAGTCATGGATCAACTTAAAAAGGAACGTCTAGAAGCAAGGGGTTGGAAGGTTGGCACAGTTTCAGAATTTTTGGAACTAACGCCAGAAGAAAATGCTCTGATTGGAATCAAACTAGCACTCAGCCGGAGTTTAAAAGCACGACGACAAAAAGTAATGACACAAGTTGAATTAGCCGAGAGAATTCACTCAAGTCAACCGCGTGTTGCTAAGGCAGAGAATGGTGATGCTTCAGTTTCAATTGAACTGTTGATACGTGCGATGCTGGCAACAGGTGCAACCCTTCAAGAAATTGGCAAGCTTATTGCCGAAGCTGGCTGAACCTCAGCATAAATCTAAATACCTACACCAAGCATGACGTATTAAAGTTCTTCTACCTTGCCTCCACACAGAGTTACCATAATCCCAGGTCGCCTAGTGGATGCTGAAAATGATTGACCCCTACGACTTTGAAGATGATGACTTTGATTTTGAGGATGAAGATTTCTTGAAAATAAAACCCATCAGCCAAATGACTGAAGGGGAAAAGCTACAACGATTTAAGCGGTTCTTCGACAGCAGTAGCCGTGCTATGTTGCAAGACTGTCTATTTCGCATTGTCGATTACGAAGATGGTACAGGCACGTTAGAAATTCTTTGCCCTAATGAAGTTGTAAGGCAACGACTTTCCAAGAAAAAGCGCAAAATTACTAACAACATCAACACCTGCTGGAGCCATATTAGATGGTTTTCGCTATGTGTTCAGCAAGATAATGAGTTGAATTGTCAGAAGTTTACCCGTAATGGTGATTTGGTGACATCTTAAAAGAGGGGGAGTGGGGAGTGGGGAGTGGGGAGTGGGGGAGCAGGGGAAGAATAACAATGCCCAATACTTCGGCTCCCTTCTCCTGTCGGAGACGCTAACGCGAACGACTGCGCTCAGGGCAAGTCGCTCAGTACAAGTGCCCAATGACTAATGACTAATGACTAATGACTAATGACTAATGACTAAAAAACAAAAATTTCCTTACCTAGTTGGTTCTAAGTGGACGGCACAGCAAAAAGTTGATGGCTGGCGGCACTTCCAAGTTGTTAATCGTAAAAATCAGGCTAAGTGGGTTTACGCCGAAATGGTTGCTGCTTGTGATCCTCAAGTCCGTTTTTGGATAAATGCCAAATTATTACAAGATAACTCCCAGTGGCAAGCTGGCTGGCAAACATTACAGGAAATCCACGGACTTGAAACTGAGGTGTCCTAATTAGCCTCGTTCCCAGTCTCTGACTGGGAATGCCCATCAAGAGGGCTGCCGCCTCCTAAATTTGGGAATTTAATAATTTTTTACAAAACCAGACTAACTTACTCTCAAGCAGCAATTAAATGGTTGTGACTATCGACTGAAAACTGGCAATTTATCTGCGATACCTTCTCTACGAGACGCTACGCGAACGGTGAGCTACGCTAACGCAAATTCCAGTAGTATTTCCAGCATAAGGCTGCATATACCTCTCTTTACCCTTGACTCTGTGCCCCAATGCCTTGAAAACACGTTGTCCGACCATCAGCTAATTCTATGAAAAGCATTAAAAAAAGCCGATTTCAGCTTTTTTTATTTTGTAACTCTTTTTATAAAAATAAGTAATAAAAACTTTTTATTTATGGTTTTTAGAGCTAATAAAGTCTTTAAACCTCATAAAACCCCAAATAAATATAATTGTGACTTAATTCATCACATAAGACCGTTTTCCAAATTAAGAGCCACTTTCTTTTCTAGGTAATTTGCCCAATAATGACATTCACAGACCTCACGCATCGCCATCTCAGGACAGGTGAAGGCAAATGTTTGAGCCACAAGTTTGACAAGTAGCTATAAGAGGCAAATAAAAGTGAAACTAGCAGTCTACGGAAAAGGTGGTATCGGTAAATCCACAACTAGCTGTAACATATCAGTCGCCCTAGCTAAACGTGGCAAAAAAGTGCTGCAAATTGGCTGCGACCCCAAACATGACAGTACCTTTACCCTGACTGGGTTTTTGATTCCCACAATTATCGACACCCTCCAAGAAAAGGACTATCACTACGAAGATGTCTGGCCTGAAGATGTAATTTATAAAGGCTACGGCGGTGTGGATTGCGTAGAAGCTGGTGGGCCTCCTGCGGGTGCTGGGTGCGGTGGATACGTAGTCGGTGAAACCGTAAAATTACTTAAAGAACTGAACGCCTTTGATGAATACGATGTAATTCTCTTTGACGTTCTGGGTGACGTAGTTTGCGGTGGTTTTGCAGCACCACTCAACTATGCTGATTACTGCCTGATCGTTACAGATAACGGCTTTGATGCTTTATTTGCAGCAAATCGGATTGCGGCTTCAGTCCGTGAAAAAGCACGAACTCACCCACTGCGTCTAGCTGGGTTAATTGGCAACCGCACCTCCAAGCGCGACTTGATTGAAAAATATATAGAAGCAGTGCCAATGCCAGTTCTAGAAGTTTTACCTTTAATTGAAGATATCCGTGTTTCCCGTGTGAAAGGTAAGACTTTGTTTGAAATGGCAGAGCAAGATCCTTCCCTAGACTACGTTTGCGACTACTATCTCAACATCGCTGACCAAATTCTGGCGCGTCCAGAAGGTGTTGTACCTAACGACACACCAGATCGTGAGTTGTTCTCTTTGTTATCCGATTTTTATCTAAATCCGGGAAAACCCCAGGTTCCTAATTCAGAAGAGGAACTAGACTTGATGATTGTATAAATCACCAAGTTCTCAGGATGAGGGACAATAACATGGCATTCTTTGACAGCTTTACAGACTCATTAAAGCAAAAATGGTTGCAATTTTTCCAGAACAATCGGGACTGGATTACGCTCCACATGCAAGTGGAATCGGTGTACACACCTGATGGCGGGAAGCGACCACCTTCTTACCTCATCCTGGGAGTTGTTAACGCCCTAGAGCCAAAACTAGCGCAGTTAATGTTGCCCTTTGCCAAACTCAATCCTGATGCTGATACCCTGATTGAAGTGCTGGATTTGCATTTTGACCCAGATTTCGCTCTTGGTAATCGCTTCGTCAACCCAGAAGTAGAGAGATTCGTAGAAGAAGCAGCAGCTGTCATTGACGAAAAGCCTGAATATGAAACATTGACACATTCTCATACAAATAGCTTTGCGGCGGTGGCGGTAATTCAAGAAGTCACAATTGGGGATTCTGAGGAGCAAAGCCTAGAACTCAGTGATTTAGAGGAAACCGAAGATGCCTTTGGTGATATTTCCTTATCCAACGGACACGACTCAAAAGAAGAGTCTCTCGAAACCTCTACTTTAGAAGCAGATGAGTTTGGGGAAATTGCCTTCGATACAACAGCTGTAATGGAAGTAAAGCTGGATGAAGACGAGGCGCTTGAAGATAGTTCACTAGATGAGAATGCGTTTAAAGACGTGTTGTCAGATGTCTGGGGTGATGAAACAGCTTTGCAAAAGGCTGAAGAAAGTAACAATTTTTTAGGGGAAGAACTGCCAGCAGGCGTTTTTGATGAATCAGAAATTGCCCGTCTCTTCCCCAACGCTTAATTAATAAGTTAGGAGTTAGGAGTTAAGAGTTAGGAGTTAAGAAAAGTTAAAAGTTAAGAGTTAAAAGAAAGTGAGGAGTTAAGAGTTAAGAGTTAGTAATAAAAACTCATAATTCATTACTCATAATTCATAAATTCATAACTCATCACTCCTAACTCCTAACTTTAAAAATCAAGGGGAGAAAAAACCAAAATGACTGTCGCTCAACAACCAGAAGCTTTAAGCTTTGAATGTGAAACTGGAAATTACCATACCTTTTGCCCAATTAGCTGCGTGGCTTGGTTATACCAAAAAATTGAAGATAGCTTCTTTTTGGTGATTGGGACAAAAACTTGTGGCTACTTCCTGCAAAATGCGATGGGGGTGATGATTTTTGCTGAACCCCGCTATGCAATGGCAGAGTTGGAAGAAGGCGATATTTCGGCACAGCTGAATGATTATGAAGAGTTAAAGCGGTTGTGCTTGCAGATTAAACGCGATCGCAATCCTAGTGTAATTGTCTGGATTGGCACTTGCACTACCGAAATTATCAAAACAGATTTGGAAGGTTTAGCACCGAAACTGGAATCCGAAATCGGTATTCCCATCGTTGTAGCGCGTGCAAATGGTCTAGATTATGCCTTTACTCAAGGGGAAGACACCGTATTAGCAGCAATGGCTAACCGTTGCCCTGATAAGGCTCCGGTAGCGGAAACAGAGAAAAGTGAACGCAATGCGATCGCTAAATTGCTCAACTTCGGTAAAAAGAAAGAAGATGTCGCCCAAGATGAATCTGAGTACGTGGATCATCCACCACTGGTTCTCTTTGGCTCCCTTCCCGACCCCGTGGTTACTCAGTTAACCTTGGAACTGAAGAAACAAGGCATCAAAGTTTCCGGCTGGCTACCCGCGAAGCGCTTCACTGAACTGCCAGTACTGGAAGAAGGGTATTATGTCGCTGGTGTCAACCCCTTCCTCAGCCGCACAGCTACCACCTTAATGCGCCGCCGCAAGTGTAAACTCATTAGCGCACCCTTCCCCATTGGCCCCGATGGCACCCGCGCTTGGATTGAGAAAATCTGCTCGGTGTTCGGTATTGCTCCTAAAGGTTTGGATGAACGGGAAGCACAAATTTGGGCAGGCTTGGAAGATTACGTGAAACTGATTCGCGGTAAATCTGTATTCTTCATGGGTGATAACTTACTGGAAGTCTCCCAAGCAAGATTCTTAATCCGTTGTGGGATGACTGTTCACGAAATCGGTATTCCCTACATGGATAAGCGCTATCAAGCTGCTGAGTTGGCATTGTTGGAGAAAACTTGCCAGGAAATGAATTCACCCCTGCCAAGAATTGTGGAGAAGCCGGATAATTACAATCAACTTCAGCGAATTTATGAGTTGAAACCAGATTTGGTAATTACTGGTATGGCTCACGCTAATCCGTTGGAAGCACGGGGTATTAATACAAAGTGGTCTGTGGAGTTCACTTTTGCTCAAATTCACGGCTTTACGAATGCGCGTGACATGTTAGAGTTGGTGACTCGTCCGTTGCGTCGGAATAATAATTTGAAAGATTTGGGTTGGGATAAGTTGGTGAGAGAAGAAGCGAAGATTTAGATTTTGGTTTGGATTTAGCAACAGCATATAATAAAGGCGAACTTTTTGGGTTCGCCTTTTTTTGTCTCACAGAGGCGCAAAGGAAGAGCTACTAAAAATAGTTATAATCAGGTGGGTATGGCTGAATAGACAGGATAATTGAGCAGGTGATGTGATGCCTGAAATTTGTCGTTTTTTAGGAATTATCATTACTATGTACTATAACGACCATCCGCCCCCTCATTTCCATGTCCGCTACAATCAGCAAAAGGCAATTATTGATATAGAAACCTTATCAATTTTAGAAGGTCAACTCACTCCTAGAGTTCTTGGTTTAGTAATTGAATGGGCAGCTATGCACAAATCAGAACTTAGAGAAAACTGGCAACTGGCAAGACAAAATAATCCTTTAGAAACAATTCAACCATTAGAGTGAATTATGCTTAAAGACATTATAGAAGTTATTCCTCACGATAACTATCAACTCTATTTGAAGTTTGAAGACGGAAAAGAAGGTATTGTTGATGTTAACCAGTTAATCGAATTTACAGGAATTTTTGAACCTTTAAAAGATTTAAACTATTTTAAAACTGTTAAAATTAACGCTGAATGGGGAACAATTCACTGGGATAATGGCGCAGATTTAGACCCAGATGTTCTTTATTCTGTGGTTACTAACCAATCTATTCCCAGCTATAGAAATCTGGAAGAATATGAAAAAAGTTGGAGTTAAAACAGAAGTAACTCAAGAAGTCGGTGATTTATTAAAGCCTAGTAATTTTTTTTTAGTAACTAAATTAGATGATGTAGCAGGTTGCTTAAAATATTTAGGAAAAGCTAAAACTCTTGAGGATATGGAGAATGCGATTCGCCAAGGTGTAGAGGAATCGTAGCGTTTTTAAACGCAAAGGGACGCGGAGTAAGTGCAGAGGGGCGCAGAGTCTTGCTAAATTTAATTGGCTACGAATCAATGAGGTGCTGTACTTAGTTCACATTGAAGTTTGTAATTCTAAGCTGTAACCGTTTCCATAATTTTCTCTCATTTGCTAAAATTTCAACAGCGTGATGTCTGCTAGCTAGTCACTTCGATTCTGCACAGCAAATACCTGCGCTTTACTCAGTATTCCCAATTTGAGTTTTATTCTGTCTAATAGCGATCACTCTTTTTTAACGAACCGCGATCGCGCAGTGTCTCGCAGAGAAGACGCCAAGTACGCCAAGAAAGAAAACCGAGCGATCGCCCAAATTTCATCTAAGTCAGATACAGTTACAATATGGTGGTAAAGATGGGAGTAAATAGGAATTATGCTTAGTGGGATTAAACAAAAAGCTATTGTCGGAAAAGATGGCAAGATTGAACTGTCTGCAACGGAATTACCAGAAGGAACTCTTGTAGAAGTCATCGTGCTAGTTGAAATACCAACTGAAGAAGATGAAACTACCTATCTTCTGAAATCAAAAACTAACAAGAAACATCTACTCACAGCTTTGGAGAATGTAGAAAAAAGAAACCTGATTTATGTTGATTTAGATGAATATGAAAAAAGTTGCCTTTGAACCAGAAGCTTTTGAACAATTAGGTCAGTGGGCGACAGAAGACAAAAAAATATTCAAAAAAATCTTGGAACTGATTAGAGATATACAAAGAGATCCTTTTGCAGGAATAGGGAAGCCAGAACCATTAAAATATGAATTACAAGGTTACTGGTCAAGGCGGATCACAGATGAACATAGATTAGTTTACAAAGTGCAAGAAGATTTATTGATTATTTTGACTTGTAAATATCATTATGAGCAATAAAGTTTATTGAGGCGGGGATATTGTTTTAATTCAGATGAACGCTCTTTTTAACCAGAAGATGCAAAGCGATCGTAGATACAATCATAAGTTAAAGGCAAGCTGATGAACAAATTATTTTTACGTGGCGTGGAGACAGCTAATTAGTTAACTACAGATACTCCTGACAACTTGCAGAAATTCCCTTAGTACAGGTGTCATATCCTCTTGTTGCCATACGACAGCCGTTTCTACTAATGGTGTTTTCTCCTCGAAAGCGCGATAAACTACACCAGACCTCTGAAGATTTTGCAATGAAGATGGTGCGATCGCAATCCCCATTCCTGCTGAAACCAATCCGATAATTGTCTGCATCTGAATCGCTTCTTGAGTCACTTTCGGGCTGAAATTTCCTTGCTGACAAAGACTTACGATTTGGTCGTAAAGTCCGGGGCCCAAATGGCGAGGGAACATGATAAAGTTTTCGTTTACTAGCGATCGCACTGAAATCTTTTCTTGTTCAGCTAAGGGATGAGTTTCTAACATAGCCACAATTAAAGCTTCTCGCTGAATGCACTCTTGATTGAGTGTGTTGTCTTCTAACGGTGGATGGGCAAAGCCTACATGGATGCGACGTTCTTGTAGCGCTTGCTCTTGTTGAGTTGTGGTTAATTCCTGCAAAATCAACTCTACTTCTGGAAACTGTTCTCGAAACCGTCGCAAAATTAAAGGAAGCAAATCGTAAGTTACCAAACTGGTAAACCCAATTTGTAGTTGTCCTTTCTCACCTCTTCCCGTCCGTTGGGTTAGTTCAATTGCCTTGGACAGTTGAGCTAAAAGTTGATAAGCTTCTTGCAAAAATACTTGTCCAGCTTCCGTTAACTGCACCTGTCGCTTGGTTTTACGGTGAAACAGTTCTACCCCCAATTGCGCCTCTAGTTGCTGAATTTGCTGGCTTAAGGGCGGTTGAGCAATGTGCAATCGCTCGGCGGCTCTACTGAAGTGCAGTTCTTCAGCGACAGCAATAAAGTAGCGCAGGTGTCGCAGTTCCATTTTTTTGATATTTTATAAGTTTCAATTTTATTTAAATATATATTGGACATCTGAAAAGTACCTGCTTATGATACTCATACAAATATCGCAGGGAATCAGAGCAATGCAGGAAAAGTATACTCCAGGCTATTCAAGTAATGCGACGAATTTCATGGCAAAACGCAGCTTAGATACTCATGGTGCGTTTTTCAAGCCTTATTTACGTCCAGGGATGAAATTGTTAGATTGTGGTTGCGGGCCTGGGACGATCACTTTGGGTTTAGCAAAAGCAATTTTCCCTGGTATGCTTACGGGTATCGATCGCGAAGCTTCTCAAATCCAGATAGCTGCTGAGGCTGCTTTTACCCAAGGTGTTAGTAATGCTAATTTTCTGGAGGCGAATATTTATGCTTTACCCTTCCCAGATAACTCATTTGATGCAATCTTCTCTCATGCACTATTTGAACATCTTAAAGAACCAGTGCAGGCGTTACGGGAATTGTGGCGAGTTTTGAAACCGGGGGGAATTGTTGGGCTTCGTAGTCCTGACTGGGGCGGGTTTTTGATTGCACCGTCTACACCAGAACTGGAAAAAGCATTTTCTTATTACAAGTGGCTCCAGCAACGGAATTCTGGTAATCCTGACGTAGGTAGAGAGTTACGCGCTCTGGTACGCCAAAGTGGGTTTACTAATATCAAAGCTTCGGCTTCTTATCAATGTTATGAGCCGCTGAGTGAAGCTACAGAATATTTGGCGCTGCGAATTGAGGCTTCTGCAAAGGTGGATGGAGCTGTAGAGAAAGGTTGGACTGGGACTGATGAGCGATGCCTGCGGCGGGCTACGCCTACGCTTATAGCAATGAGTAATGGTTTGCGGGAATGGAGTCAGCACCCAGATGGATTTTTTGCTCAAGCTTGGTGTGAAGTTGTGGGACAAAAGGGTTAGGAGTGAAACGCAGAGGGGCGCAAAGTTAAGCGCAAAGTAGCGCAGAGGTTTTAGAGAATTTGTGACAAAAACTTGCGTGTTCTTTCTTCTTTGGGGTTGCTGAAAAAGTTGTCAGGGGTGGCTGACTCGATGAGAGTACCGCTATCCATGAGAATAACTCGGTCGGCAACTTCGCGGGCGAATCCAACTTCGTGGGTGACGACTACCATTGTCATCCCATCACGGGCAAGACCTCGCATTACATCTAAAACTTCTCGTACCATTTCTGGATCTAAGGCTGAGGTGGGTTCGTCAAACAGCATAATTTTGGGTTGCATGGCTAAAGCACGAGCGATCGCTACTCGTTGCTGTTGTCCACCAGATAACTGTCCTGGATATTTTTGCGCCTGTTCTAAAATTCCCACTCTTTCTAATAGTTGCATTGCCAATTCTTCAGCTTTTGCCTTTTGCGATCGCCGTACCCAAATTGGTGCTAAAGAGATATTTTGCAATACTGTAAGATGAGGAAATAAATTAAATTGCTGAAATACCATTCCCACTTCTCGGCGAATCGTTTCAATATTTCGCAAGTCATGGCTAAGGGTAATGCCGTCAATTTCAATTTTTCCCTTTTGGTATTCTTCTAGAGCGTTAAATGTGCGGATAAAGGTAGATTTACCTGAACCAGACGGCCCCATCAATACTACTACTTCTCCACGATTGACTGTCAAGCTCACACCCTGAAGAGCATGGAACTTTCCATACCACTTGTGAACATCTTCAGCAATAATTATCGGTGCTTGTTTTCTTGTCACGGATTTGCAACTCCGAATTTTTTAGTAAATTAGCGATACCTATCGATAAGCTGATGGAATGACTATCAAGTAATTGCTGATTTTCGATAGCGATAAGAAATTTTTACCATAGCGATCGCTTATCAATAATAACCTTAATTAATCAGATTTTACAGCGCGATCGTCTATCTAAGATTTTGCCAGGGAATAATACCACCACATCACAAAACCAGTCATAAATAAAATTTGTGGTATAAGCCCTCTGAAGATATATTATGAGTTCAAATAAATTTTTCGCAACCCCTACATGCGCCGAGACTCAATTTTCTACAAACTATTTCAACAATCCCCAAGCCTATTATTTGAATTGTTGACAAATCCCCCAGCCAATGCTGATAATTATCGTTTTGATTCCGTAGCTGTCAAGGAACCAAAATTTGAAATTGATGGTGTGTTTCTTCCACCTGATACTGCTGATGCCGGGGTTGTATATTTCAGCGAAGTTCAATTTCAGAGAGATGAAATGCTCTACGAAAGGCTATTTGCCGAGTCGTTATTGTATTTCTATCGCAACCGTATGAGATACAGTGATTGGCAAGCGGTGGTAATCTACCCATCCCGCAGTACCGAACAAAGTAATAGCTATCCCTACCGCGCATTCCTTAATAGCGAACAATTATATCGCGTTTACTTGGACGAGTTAGGAGATATTCGTGAATTACCTTTGGGTTTAGCACTCATGGTACTGACTACGATAGAAGAAGACCAAGCACCAGAAGAAGCTAGGTATTTGTTGAGCAGAACATATCAAGAAGTACCCGAAGTATCAAGTCGCGCCATAATAGAATTGGTAACGACCATAATGGTGTACAAATTTGAGCAATTAAGCAGAGCCGAGGTGGAAATCATGTTAGGGATAACTTTAGAGCAAACGAGAGTTTATCGAGAAATTAAGGAAGAAGGACGACAAGAAGGACGACAGGAAGGAGAACAAGAAGCAACTGTTAAATTGATTGTTCGACTCTTAACTAAGCGTCTTGGGCAAGAACTGTCTGAAGAAATGCAAGCAACGATTTCTCATTTACCCTTAACAGTCCTTGAGAATCTAAGTGTTGCTCTGTTGGATTTTACTAGCTTGGCGGATTTACAAGCTTGGTTAGATGCACAATAAATTACACAACTGACCAAACAAGGCAAAAGTTAAAAGATTAAAAGGAGTCATAATACTAGAATCATTCTAAAGTATGGCTCCTGAGTTCTTCTTAGGTAATTTATTTTTTAAATCTCCCAACTACTGATTTAACTGTCTCTCTAACCGTCGAGAAGCTAACGACATTGAGTAACAAAATACCCAGTAAATAAACCCAATAAATAGATAAACTTCTGCATAGCGTCCGAGAAACTGTGGTTGGGCTAATATGGAACGCGCAATACCTGTGAGTTCCACCAATCCCACTAAAGATAATAGTGAAGTATCTTTAAATAAGCCGATAAACTGTCCAACGATCGCAGGAATAACGTTACGCAATGCTTGAGGTAAGACGATTAACAAAACCACCAAGGCTGTATTTAATCCTAGCGCTTTCGCTGCTTCAATTTGCCCGCGAGAAACTGATTGGAGTCCACCGCGCACGTTTTCTGCCATGTATGCAGCACTAAATAAAACTAATCCAGCAATTGCTCGCAATACCCGATCTAGACGCACATCTGCTGATAAAAATAAGGGAAGCATTACCTGAGCGAGGAACAAAATCCCAA
The DNA here is from genome assembly GCF_020829495.1 of Nostoc favosum CHAB5714. Taxonomy (GTDB): domain Bacteria; phylum Cyanobacteriota; class Cyanobacteriia; order Cyanobacteriales; family Nostocaceae; genus Nostoc; species Nostoc favosum. Next base: position 57,066 of record NZ_JAIVFQ010000004.1, read on the forward strand.
TCAGTGGTACTCCCCTGACAATTTCAATGTACAGGATGGAAAACCAACGTACTACGGGCAATTTGCTTGTACGCCCTAAAGCAAGTAAAACTCCAATGGGAAAGGAAAGCACAATACTGACTGCTGCCATTAGTAGGGTAAGTAGCAAACCGTTCCATAAATTTGTAGATACAGGCTGCAATCCAAATCCACCGCCAATTAGCCAGAGAATAACGGGGAAAGACAGTAACCATAGTAGGGAGAGCCAAGGAGTTAGTACTTTAGTAAAGTTTCCTCCAAGCCAAAAACCTACAAATAGTAAAACTGCAATTAACAGTAACCAAAGGCGGTATGTAAAATCTAGTGGTAAAACAACTAACAAAACGCCGATGATGAAAGCAAACAAAGCAATTCCACGCTTTATTAACTGTTGCTTACCAAAGAATACACCCGCAGTTATAGCGCCTAAAGTCGAAGCGATCGCCAGCACAATCCAAGTTCGCCAATATAGCGTTTGCGGAAATCTACCAACTAAAAATAAACGTAAATTGACCTGAATTACCGCCCATTGTGCTTGAGTAGTTGCCCAAGTTATAACTCCTCGCAGTATCCAAAACAGTAACACTAAACAGACAACAGTTAACAAGCTGTTGTACCAAGTACTGAACAGGTTTTTACGTAGCCAAGTTAATTTTTCATTGGTCATTTGTCATTAGTCATTGGTCATTAGTCATTGGTCATTGGTCATTTGTCATTAGTCATTTGTCATTTGTCATTGGTCATTAGTCATTGGTCATTAGTCATTGGTCATTTGTTATTGGTCAAAACTCATATTTCAACTTTGAAGGTGCAACTTCCGAGTTCAGAGGTGCGACTTCCGAGTTCAGAGGTGCGACTTCCGAGTTCAGAGGTGCAACTTCCGAGTTCAGAGGCAATACAGTTCAGTTAAGCATTTTTTCTTCTCTTTCTTCTCTTCCTTCGTGTCCTTTGCGTCCTTTGCGGTTCGTTAAAAAAATTCACTTTGACAAAGAGTAAAGCCTTAACTGAACCGTATTGAGTTCAGAGGTTCAACTTCCGAGTTCAGAGGTTCAACTTCCGAGTTCAAAGGCTCAACTTCCGAGTTCAAAGGCTCAACTTCCGAGTTCAGAGGTTCAACTTCCGAGTTCAAAGGCTCAACTTCCGAGTTCAAAGGCTCAACTTCCGAGTTCAAAGGTGCAACTTCCGAGTTCAGAGGCTCAACTTCCGAGTTCAGAGGCTCAACTTCCGAGTTCAAAGGCTCAACTTCCGAGTTCAGAGGTGCAACTTCCGAGTTCAAAGGCTCAACTTCCGAGTTCAACTGCTTCGTTATCCCCCTCATCTCCCCCATTCCCCTCATCTCTCTTTAATTTGCACGCTGCGATTGAATAAATTCATGACTACAGAGATGGTTAAACTCAGGGTGAGATAAGTGAGCATAATCAGTAATATCACTTCTACGGCTTTCCCCGTTTGGTTAAAGGTGGTGGAGGCGACAAAATAAATATCGGGATAGCCGATTGCGATCGCTAAACTAGTATTTTTCGTCAAATTAAGATATTGACTCGTTAACGGTGGAATGATTACCCGCAAAGCTTGGGGAAAAATCACCAGCCGCATTGCTAACCCTGGTTTTAATCCTAGCGATCGCGCTGCTTCCCATTGTCCCTTTGGTACTGATTGAATCCCACCTCGAACAATTTCTGCAATAAACGCGCCTGTGTAAAAAGTTAATCCCAACAGCAAAGCCGAAAACTCTGGTGATAGCGTAAACCAAGGAAGTTCTAAGCCATTTTGACTAATGCTAATAAAGCCCCAAAGGGATATCTTATTTCCTGTTTTAGGGAAACTGAGAAAAACAGCAAAGTACCAAAACAGCAATTGCAGCAGCAAGGGCGTATTGCGGAAAACCTCTACATAAACCATCGTGATATTCCGCACTAGCCAGTTGTCAGAAAGTCGGGCTATCCCAGCACCTACCCCTACAATGGTTGTCAGAAAAATCCCTGCGATCGCCACCCGCAAGGAGTTAATTAACCCCACCCACAAAGCATGACTGTAGGTGTCAGTGGGTTTGTAGCTAATCAGCGTCTCGCCAATATCAAAAGATGCTTGTTGCTTAAGAAAATCAAATCCAAACGGAATACCCAATTGCCGCAAATTGCGCTGGAGATTGCCCCACAGTATTACTACTACAACTGCTGCTAAAAATACGGCAACTAATTGCAAAGCAATGCGCCAAAAACGAACATCACGCCATATAGAATTAGTCATTAGTCATTAGTCATTAGTCATTAGTCATTAGTCATTTGTCATTTGTCATTTGTCATTAATTATTCTTCCCCTGCTTCCCCTGCTTCCCCTGCTTCCCCTGCTTCCCCTGCTTCCCCTGCTTCCCCTGCTTCCCCCGCTCCCAGCAAGAACTGCCCCCTCTACCGAAACGGCGGAGAATAAAGCAGTCCGCCTTTGCTCCAAAGTTGATTTTGACCGCGAGCTAGATTCAGTTTTGTCTTTGGGCCGAGGTTGCGATCGTAAACTTCGGCGTAGTTGCCGACGTGCTTAATTATTCTGGCTGCAAAGTCGTTAGTTAAGCCGAGTCCTTCGCCAAGGTTGCCTTCGGTTCCTAAAAAGCGTTTAACATCTGGATCAGTACTAGCAGCAAACTGACCCACATTCTGAGAAGTAATGCCCAACTCTTCAGCTTTTACTAGGGAATAAACCACCCACTTAACAGCATCTCCCCATTTAATATCCCCTTTAGCAACTGCTGGTGCAAGGGGTTCTGAAGATATCACTTCATTGAGAATCACGTTATCTTCTGGTTTGGGTAAAATTGTCCCCCGCGAAACTAATGCTGAACGGTCAGCCGTAATGCCGTCGCAACGACCTTCGGCATAAGTAGCAAAGGTAACGTTAACGTCTTCAAAGACAACGGGTTTGTAAGTGATGCCCCTTTTCCGCATTTGGTCTGCTAAGTTCTGTTCGGTAGTAGTTCCAGTTTGAACGCAGATTGCTTTATCCTTCAGGTCTGCCAGTGACTTAATGTTGCTATTTTTGCGAACCATTATGGCTTGTCCGTCGTAAAAGACCACAGGTGCAAATTCCAGACCTACAGAGGTATCGCGGCTAAGTGTCCAAGTAGTGTTGCGGCTGAGAACATCTACTTCGCCAGTTTGCAAAGCTGTAAACCGTTCTTTGGAATTGAGATTGCGAAATTCTACTGCATCTGGGTTGTCAAATAAAGCTGCGGCGATCGCGCGACAGACATCCACATCAATGCCGCTATATTTACCATCAGTTCCCACGAAGCTAAACCCTGGTACTTCACCACTGACACCGCAAATTACCTGACCACGGCTTTTAATATTATCCCAGCGATTTCTAGTTGCTGGCGCTGCTGGATTACTGCCTGGAGTACCGGGTGTACTTGCTGTTTGACCTGAATCTCCACCACAAGCCGCGATCGCAAAGACTAGAGGTGCGATCGCTAGAATTAAAGCTGATTTACGCATAAACTTCATAAATTACTAGATAATAAAAAATGTATTCTTCACTACAATCATTTAGTGAAAACAATTTGTTGCTTGTAATATAAAACTTTACCAGTCTCTGTGCTATATTTATCCGCTTTTAAAAGCGGTAGTTGAAGTTTTTACTTATCTTTTCAAAAGCCTCAGATGGTTGCAGAAACTATCTCAACTTGGCTTCAGCTTTCAAAATTCATTGAAAATCCTGCCACCATGCAAGTCTAGCAATACATTCATTCAACCTAGAAGAAAATATTAAAATTTAAGCGAGTTAGTGCTATATCCTTCACTGGGTAAGGTTTTAAAAATAGTGATTTTCGCTTCTTTAATAATGAGCAAGGGTCTTTCAGAAAATATCATTCACAGCGCCGAACGATGATCTATATTTTCCTATCCTCAATGCCCCATGCCCACTTGCCCTGAGCGACTTGTGCCGATTTGTGCCGAGCGACTTGTGCCGAGCGACTTGTGCCGAGCGAAGCCGAGGTAAGCCGAGGTAAGCCGAAGGGATGCCCAATACCCTAATTGCATACTTCTATGCGATCGCTTGTAGCCACACCAACCTAAACAACTACCCCTAGCAGGTTAAACTAGGTCTGGTAACAACTGCTCCACGTTCCTTATGAGGCTTTTATGGGAGCTAACCTCAAACAGATTGCCAACTATTTAGACAACCTTGGTTGGGACTACCGTTTTGATGATGAAGAAGACCGAATTATAACAGGCGTGGAGGCTGATAACCTAGAAGATTTCCTAATAGTTGTCCAGTTGGATGAAGAGGGAAAATTTTTCCGGGTATTTGCCCCTCAAGTTATGGCAGGAATTCAAGACCATCCTCACAAGGGAGTTATCCTCCAGACAATGCTTGCCATTTCCTGGGAAACCAAAATGTTGCAATGGGAGTATGACCCATCCGATGGCGAAATCCGTGCCATTATTGAGTTTCCTCTAGAAGACTCGATTCTCACAGAAAAACAATTTCACCGTTGTCTGAGTGGGTTAATTCAGATTGTGGATAGCATAGCAATACCTCGCCTGAAAGAAGTGATGGCAACAGGTTTTGATCCTGGGAATATAGAACTTGGGGAAAGACTGTTACTCAGTATCCAAGAAGAAGCCCCAGGATTGCTAGATTTACTGGAAAAAGCAATGGAAGCGCGAAAAAAGCGAGGAAGTTTTAAGAGCGACTGAGACGGATCATCACTTAAATAGCTATACTCCAAAGTGATACCCTCACTATATACTGAAATTTTCTGGGGCTGGATATTATGACATCCTATGCAACCTCCTCTGCCAAAGCGGAAATGAGTGAACTACGGCGGTTGAAAGGCTTACTACCGCCAGAATTACAGAGCTGGGTCACGGTTGAAGGCACAACTGAGGTCAATCCACCCCTGGTTCGTTGCGAAGAAATTGGTAAAGACCAGGTAGAAATTCAAATTGACCTGGTGAAATGGGATGCCCTCGCAATGGATCAGCGTAATCTGCTGTTCTGGCATGAAGTTGCCCGCGTTCAAAATGACACGATTCCTAAAGATGGTTGGGAAATGGCAGCACTAGCCATCGGTTTAGGTGGTGCTGTAGGCGAATTGTGGGTACAAGATGGATTGCTTCTGGTGTTAGCTTTGTCGCTGTGTGGTGTGTCAGGCTGGCGACTGTACCAAAAGAATAATGGGGAAAAGCAACTAAAAGAATTGCTCAATGCTGATGAGAAAGCGATCGCTTTGGCAACTCGTTTTGGTTATAGCCTCCCCAATGCCTACAAGAGTCTTGGTAGCGCCTTGAAAACCCTGATTGACAATACTCCTAGTAAGCGCCAACGGTCAAGATACGAAGCAAGACTCTCTGCCCTCAAACGCAGTGCCAATAAGGCAAAAGCTAAATCCAAAACTCCAGATGAAGGCGGGTTGTAATTTAGTTAGGAGTAGAGACGCGATTAATCGCGTCTGTTAAGAGTTATGAATTATGAGTGAACTCGAAACTTCAAACTCCTCATTCCTCACTCCTCACTCTGCCTCCAACTGGGAATGCCTACTGAAGAGGCTGCTGCCTCCCTGATTAGCGGCAGCAGCCCAATGACAATTTCATAGAATCTTGCATTTTTCTTGACTACATCTTTATCAAACTCAAATTTTACAGAAATTTTTACAGTTGGTTCAGCATTTTATGCGTCTGAGGGATCACACGCACATGCTTGAGAAAGCCCTTCATCAAAGCTTGCCACATCAAAACTTGATCAGCCGTAGGGGCAAGCACAGGTATTGGGGAGAATTGTTCCGATACTGGCAAAGGCGTAACAGGTTGTAAAAATACTGAGATATCTGGACTAACCTCTGCCACCAGCAAAGCTGAACGTTCCAACTCGGCTGGATCTGTGTTTTGAGACACAATTATCTTGACAAAAACATTTAAATATGAGTCATGACATAATTGGAGAAATTTAGCATGTTCTTGCCAATGACTTTCGCCGCTAACACTGGGCAATTTGAAATCCATACCTACAGAGTCTAAGTAAGGGAGAATCATTGCCAGTTGTTCTGGGCGATGTCCGCCAGTTTCTAAGTATATAGGTAGACCAGTTATGGCTCGCACTTCGGGTAGAAACTGCGTTAAAAAAGGGGCATGAAGAAGTGGTTCGCCTCCAGTTAAGCTAATGCTATCGTGTAGAGAAGGTAGATTTTGTCGTTCCACCCATTCGATTAGTATGGGTAGAGAGACAGGGTTAGAGTAGGTTTCAAAGTCGCGCAATCCAGGCGATCGCTCTATCCGACAACTAGCAGGTGCATTCCAAGTGTGGACACTATCACAAAATTGACAGCGCAAATCACACAAAGCAAAACGAATAAATATCTGACGTATCCCTACATTTAGTCCTTCCCCTTGAATGGCAGAAAAGATTTCAATCAGGCGTGCGCTAGGTGTAACCGTATTTTTAGCAATCATTTGATGAGAGCAACGCGATCGCGCTGCGTCGGCACAACAGCAAGGGTGTTTTTTGGCTTCTTGTTCTATTGTGAATCGTCGCTAGCGATCTCCAATCTCAGCCCCAGTAAATCGCAATTAGTCCTTATTACTACTGATTCCAATATTAGGTTAAGTAATTTTCTAGGACAAAATAATGTTTGGCATATTACATTATACATGGCAACGAAAGTGCAGAGCTTCATGACTAGCCAACCGACAGAGGTCGATTTTCCAGTTAATTCCCTAAACGACACGGCTATAGTGCAGGTGCCTAAGCGGTTGAGCGTCCTGGAGGCTTTAGGCTTTAAGCAAACCTGCCAAGGCTTAATCCAGTCCAATTCACATCCTAAGCAAATCATCATTGACTTTCACCAAACTATTTTTATGGATAGTAGTGGTTTAGGTGCCCTGGTTAGTAATTTTAAATACGCCCAGACTAAAGGGATTACATTAACACTGCGGAATGTAACACCTCAAATAATGGCAGTCCTAAAACTCACGGGATTGGATCAGGTTTTTCCCTTAGAGCTTGTAGATGATGCGCCGCTAATAAAACAGGAAGACTTAGTAGATAATCGGAAGACAACTTCCCGGAAAGTAGAGCAGTTACCCACTACTCACCCTTCTGTGGCATCCTGGATGAAACGGTTGTTAGACATTGTAGGGTCAGCGATCGGTTTATTAATTACAGGAATTTTATTTATTCCGATTGCGATCGCTATTCAAATTAATGATCCTGGCCCCATTTTCTTTATTCAAATTCGTTGTGGTTGGATGGGTAAACAGTTTAAGATTTGGAAATTCCGCTCTATGTGTGTGGATGCGGAAGCGAAGAAATCTGAAGTTAAAAACCAAGTGCAAGGTGCTTTTTTCAAGAATGAGAATGACCCCAGAATTACCAAAATAGGGCGCTTTTTACGGCGAACTAGTCTTGATGAATTACCCCAATTTTGGAACGTCCTCAAAGGAGAGATGAGTTTAGTAGGCACTCGACCACCTACACCTGATGAAGTGGAACGCTACGAAGTACCAGAGTGGCAACGTTTAGATGTAAAACCCGGTATGACTGGCGAATGGCAAGTAAACGGGCGTTCTACAGTCCGTAGTTTTGAAGATGTAATTCGCCTAGATTTGCAGTATCAAAAAAATTGGAGTTTGGTGTACGATTTAAAGCTAATTTTCAAAACTATAGCTATTCTGTTTAATAGAAACAGTGGTGCTGTTTAGCTAACTACCCTTATTCACAATTTTTTGTTAACTCCCAATCACAATAATTGTTAGATACACCCAAGCCTAAAAATAGGCTTGGGTAAATTTTAGGTTTACCTACAGCACTAGGCAAGTAAAAAGTCAAAAGTGAATACCCGCGTCAATGACAATATGCTGGCATAAATTGTGAGAAAATGTCTTTGACACAAATAATGTTAAAATCGCTGGTTTAAAAACCTAAATCTAGGAAAGCTGAATCAGCAAAAAAGGAGAAAATACAAGGGCGATCGCGCATTCTAAATTAAAGGTCGGATAATTGTTTAATATATTCAATAACTTGGTCTTTACTGATTATTCTTTCAACTGGCACACAATAAGATGGATAAATGTAATAAGTTTTACCTGATAGATAACTTTTACGCTGATCTTTGATAATTCCATACCTATCAGGATAAATAAACCACTCAGTACTAGGACGTTTTGGTGTTATCGCTCCCCAAGCTACATTAGACTTTAGACAATACCAAATAATTACTGTAGGTGGATATATCCACTGTTTACTCTCTACTTCGCCACACATCCATCCTTTATAACCTGGTGGTAATTTCTTAGGATCTGTAGTGTTTCCAGGCACACTTTTTACAGATATCCAAAATAACTTATTACCTAAACTATCATACACGGGAATGTCTTCATCAGTACCAAACTGACTCATAATCGACTTTCCCACATTAATACCTCTTTTTTCTAATCCATCACAAACCTTTTTGACTGCAACATCTCCTTCACCCTTTAATTCTTCCCAGTTCATGCTTAGTATATTGTTTTGTTAAAACTCACCTGTCATTGTTTGATCCTCAATTTCTAATAAAGGATTACTGAATTGCTTTTCTACTAATTCTGTGAGAATTTGATTACAATATTCAGAAATTTCTGGGTATTTTTGTGCTATCCATCCCACAGGTGTAATTACTAATGGATCGCTAATATCTACACCCATTTTCATCATTTGTATAGTTTCTTCTATCGCTTCATATAGAACGGCTTGTAATTGAGGAAATTTCGTATCCTGGTATGCATATTTATGTACGGAAAGAACATCATCAAGGGTTAAACCATATTCTTTAATAGAATTAATATTTTCTACTGAAGGAAGATATAAATCTGGATATGTTTCTACCTTCATTAATACAGAACGTATATACTCTCTTTTTGCCTTTTTGTAATTAGCAACTAAGTTTTTACAACTTTTGATTGAAGGTAAAAGCATCTGAAACCAAAACTTCATTTCAGACAATACTTTTTTTTGCCCCAGTTCTTCATCTACAAGCAGTTTGTTAGCGGAGATATCTAGCATCCAACGGACGTAGGTCGGGCAAAGCCTCCAATAATTTGTGACAACTTCTGTGAGTAATTTGAAGGCTTCAGTATAGTTTTTGTATTGTGTTGCTTTGTTATTGTTAGTTTTAGCTTCCTTGGCTAAATTTAAGTAATATAACGCCAGAGAAAACTTTTTATTTATTTGTAATAAATATGAATAATTTTTTAATAATTCAAAAACTGTATTTAGGTTATTTTCCTGATACTCTTGTGCAAGTTTGAAAGCTAAATTACTTGCTTCTTGGAATTTATGGGATTTTATTGATAATTCGTTAGCTGCTTCAGCTTCAGCTGCCAAATGAGTTATTTGTACAAACATTGAAGTGGCTGGAGATTGAGAACTAATACGTTCTTCCAATCTGTGTCTAGTTTGAATAACTAGCTTTTGAAGCTCATTTATGTCAATAGTTTCTAACAAATCTTTGTTAAAAACACCTTCTGGGTTTGTAAGATAAGGCGTTTTCATGATTTACCTATCCTCAAAACAGTAGTCGCAATGATTACCATATTTTTCAGCCTAATACAAAGGCGCAAAGAAAAACTCTGCGCCTCTGAGTGAACTTAACCCACAAACTTCTCAACACCAACTACTTCAACCTGCTGCGCTTCTGGCAACAAACGCTTCACGCTTTGCTTAACAAATCCCTGCAAAAAACCAATCTGCTGATTTTGTTGAAATACCTTTTGTAAGGTTTGCCGCAAATTCTCCAAATTTAAACCAGTACCAGAATCTATCGCTATTTCCTGCTGTTGGAAATACTCAACTAGACTTAACCCTGCCACTCTAGTTAGATAAGCTGCACTTACTCCCTGCACTACGCCACCAGCAACAAAGGTAACGGCATTACTTTTCAGAACAGTACTAATAGCCTTTGTAGAAAGTTCAACTAAACCCAGTTTCAGCATCAAACTTCCCATTGTTCCAGCTACGGTTTGTGCCTGTTCCAAGGAAAATTTTTGCTGATAAATATTACCCAAATCCATTACCATCTGAGCATTAATTGCCGCAGTTGCCAAAATGTCAAGGGCTGGGACTGGGTTAGCAAAGGCAGCAGCAGCAGCTATCCATTGATATTGTTCAATAATTGGGGTGGCGCGATCGCGTCTGCTTCCATTCAACCAGTTTTTCGCCTCAGCTTTCAACAACCCGGCTTTTCTCATGGTTGTTACCCAAACTAGCCGTTGTCCCTGCTGTACCAAAACTTCATCCAACTGCTGCGTCAACTGCTGGATATTTGGCGCTGGTTGTTCCATCCACTCTTGCACAGAACCATCAGTCTCATGCTTTCGGACTTTGATGGGAATGGGAGAGGCCGCGGTTGCAACTACATTTCCCTGCATTCGCTGTTTTAATGACAGCAAAATGCTGGCGCTTTCATCGGCTAAATACTGGTCTTGTTTGTTCAAAACCAGGATTGTGGGCTGATTTGCTGCTTTTAGCTGTTGTAAAGCTTGAAATTCTGAGTCTGTCAAATCACCGTTTGTCAGGAACAGAACAAAATCAGATTTTGCCACTTCTGCTAAAACAGCTGCATCTGAATTGTCAGCCGCTTCTCTAAATAAAGGTGCTGTTTCTTCTAGAGACACCAAATTTCGTGTCTCGACATTTTCCTTTAGCATTTTAATTAAAGTGCTTTTACCCACGGATTTACCGCCAGTCACAGCAACTTTAATTTTTTGTCTGTCTAACTCTAACAACAATTGGGCAACTTGTTCTCGCAGTGTCTCTAATGCTGTGTGGTTTTCTGCTTCTTGTGCCAGTTGGTTTATTACAGTTTCAGCAATAGAAATCGCACTTTCTACAGTCGCCCGATCCATTACCATACCATCTAGCTGCTCTAAACTGTCTTTCGGGCGATTTTTTTGGAATAACCACAAACCACCGCCTACAGCTAAGGCACTCAATAAACCAAACTCACCCACCTGCACTATAGAATCGTGCCAACTGTCCAACATCCACAGAGAAAAGGACAGTCCCAATCCTCCCACTAAAATTGGTCGCTGCAACTTCACAACCATGATTCTTTGCGCCTTTTAGATGGCTATTTCTTCCAGAATAGATCAAAATAAAACAAAAACCCTGCAATCTTCACTGATTGTAGGGTTTTTGTTTTATCTTTTATTTGGTGGCGGGAAGTGGATTTGAACCACTGACCTTCGGGTTATGAGCCCGACGAGCTACCAGGCTGCTCTATCCCGCGTCGCTCTTGACCTTTTTATCATAACCTATAGTCAAGAGTTTGGCAACTACAAAAATGATAATTCTCCAATTACTTCTAAACGCTTGTATTTTCCCAAGGTGACAAACTTTTCACAGAGGCTTTCGGCGGCGCTGGGACTAATCCAACCCATTTGCTGGAGTAAGTGAATAGCCACGGCGTATTTTGCTCGTTTTGCCCCATCCATAACTTTGATTGCCAATCCCAAGCCTTCACCGAGTCTACCAATGCACTGCACTCCTTCGGCACCAGTTTTACTAACCAGTTCTCCTGGAGTTAAGCGCATCAGTTCCGTATCAAATTCTCCATCTCCTGCTACCATCGCGGGGTGATGAGTCATAGCCCGGACAATGCGCTCCATATCCAAGTTGGTACTAGAGGCTAACAGTGCATACAAAGATGCCATGTGACCGAGTTGCATCAGATAAGTTGGTGCGCCACAGTCATCATGAGCGCTGATAAATTCTTCAGCTGGCATTCGCAGCAATTCTGCTACTTTGCTCAAAATCAACTGCTGTATTGGGTGCTTGCGATCCAAGTAGTTATTTAAGGGCCAATGGCGTTGCTGACAAACAGCTAACATTCCCGCATGTTTACCAGAGCAATTGTATTCCAGAGGACTGTGCTTATCTTCAGGAATTGGACACTGGAGTATAGTGGGGTCAAGATCAGCCCGCCAAAGAATGTTAAATACCTGTCGGACTTGATCTATTCTTCCTTTATGGGAACTTGTGATAATTGCTAAGTCGCGATCGCTGAGGTCATAGCGTTCCAGTGTACCTGTGGTGGTGACTGCGAGTGCCTGAAATGGTTTGAGCCCTGAACGGATAAATGCAGCAGTTTCAGAATTTCCGGCAACGGTTAGAACCCGTCCTCGTTCGTCGCATACAACAGCCTGGACTATATGCCTGGATTCAATAATACCTTCCCGCAGCAACCGGACTTCCAGTGCTGTGGCTTGAGTTCGTTTTCCCATTGTCATGGGTTTATATTTATTACCTTTTTTTAATTAGGAGTTAGGAGTTAAGAGTTATGAATTATTAACTAATCACTCCTAACTCCTGACTCCTAACTTTTAAAACAAATGCCAAACTATAGTACCAGTAACGTACATTCCCGCCAACCCAGCAAAGGTAAATTGTAACCGCCGCAGAATAGGTTTGATTTCGTATGCGACAATTAAGCGATCGCGGTTGAGGATTTCCTGTGGCTTTGTCCAAGTTTGGCCGTCGTACCAGCCTGACTCTTCATAAAAAACTGTGGGACTGCAAAGGCGATCGCACACGTAGAACCAGCCTAAGTACAACCTTACCAGTGCCAGCACTACGCCAACACTCGCTGCTGCTGCACCACAGAGGATAAAATGTGCAATATACTTGTTCGGAGGAAAACTTGCTGCTGCCACAGGCCCTGCGATCAGCCAAGATAAACCCCAAATCCAAGCCATTTTTGTGATATAATAGCGCAAATCTAAAGTGCTATCACGAAACAGCCACGAAGTTTTTAACTCTTCGTACTCATTAAGCGGTTGTTGGTCTGTAGGAACTGGGCAATTTGAAACCGAAGACCTAATCATGTTGGCTTACCCTCACCCTCATCAGATTCTGGAAGGGAAATACGCTCTGCATGAATCCAGAACGCTTCTAAATTATAAAACTCCCGTTCCTTGGGCATTATGATGTGAACGATCACATCACCGTAGTCTTGTAGTACCCAACTACCCTCGACTTTTCCTTCTGTCCTTATGGGACGCCGTTGCAACTCAGTTTCGACTTTTCCTTCAATTGCTTGAGCGATCGCCCTGACTTGTACTTTAGAATAGCCAGTCATCATCACAAAGTAATCAGCTAGGTAAGATACCTCTGCTACTTTGAGCAATATAATCTCACCTGCTTTGCGATCTGATGCCGCTTCTGCGATCGTTGCAGCTAATTTTCCGCTCTCCTCTTCGGTATGGGCGTGGCTCTTTGCCACACTCTTCGTCAGTGGGACAGATTGTAATGGGAAATTTCCTTGGAAATAATCAGTCATTAAACCTCAGGTGCTTTCTTTCTTATGAAACAATTGTTTACATTTACTTACAAATCACAAACAATTGATCTGAAAATGTGTCAATAGGTTTTTTTGAATACTAACAAAAAAACGGCTGTCTATGGTGGCTAGTACCGCAAGGTGGAAGTCAAAAGGAGCCAGTGCGTTGCGCGGGTTAAGAGCGTTGTTCGCGCAGCGTCTCCCCTTCTCCCGAAGGGAGAGGCTAGCGCCAAGGGAGAAGCAACTGGCTCTCAAAATTCAAAAGTCACCCATGCTTTAATTTTGGGCTTTCTGGCTGTAATTAAATGGTAGGTTTATTTCCGCCGACCTGTGCTAGTTTGATAATTGACTGCTTAGATTTCGACATCCGCAATCAGCAGTTGCGGATGGCTATTGTTGTAGTGATAAATTAAACATTAGCTTTTCAGCCAGAATTTCCGGTGAATGGTTTTATTCATGCAAAAGCAGAAGATTTACCAACAGATCCCAATGCGTCCATCTTCACATGGGCAGTGCTACTAGCTCTCAGAGATATCGGACGAAAAGGCAGGTTTGCAGGATTTACTGTGGGTCAACCTCCCAAAGTGACTCATAATACTTTCGGTGATGACTTCAAAGATAAGGATACGTCTTTAGAGCTGATTCGTAAAGAAAATCTTAAGGATATCCAATTCATTGCTGGGCAGGATTTTCAGAGAATAAACGCTTGATTGGCTCAAATTACTGAAACCCTTACGAATCAAAGACTTTACTCTAGTTTACAAATTAGCTCTTACATCTGGAAGCCTTTTATCACTATCAAGTCACGGATAATCTGGCAATAACTCCAGGATTATTTGTGATTACGAGTCCAGAACATAATGATAGTAATGACAATAGTAATGACAGCATTTATGTTGGTACTGTTCGAGACAACATTTACCTACTAAGTACAGCCCAGCGTCAACAGGGTACGAAAATCACCCTGCAACAGCCAGAGCAACTGGAGCAGAACCGTTGGGATTTTGAGTTTAGCACTTTGTGTAATCTAACCTCACTGCTGTAGATTAAACTTCTTGTTTGGTAACTCTTGTGGACTGAATTGCCCCACGATCTGCCGTCAATGAGTAACACAACGACTCATATTGATTTAAAGCTTGTTCAAAAGCATAGTGTTTAACCGCATATTTGCGACTTTTATAACCCAGAGTTTTGACTTTTTCGGGGTTTTGATACAAATCTAAAATTGCCATTGCTAAAGCTTGAGGATCTTCTGGAGGAACGATAACTCCGCCGCCACTTTGCCTGATAGCTTTTGCTGCCGTACCGTTATCGGGGACAGAAGCAACCAAAGCTCGTCCACTGGCAAGTAGCACTTGAATTTTTGATGGCATATTGAAGGATACAACATTTTTCTTTTGCACCACTAAACCAACATCAGCAGCTGCTAACATTTGTGGCAAATATTTGCGGGGTTGAAATGGCAGTAGCAAAACATTATTTGCGCCGCAGTCTAAACATTCTTGTTGCAATCGCTGTAAACCGTTTGCCTCTCCAACGATGACAAAAACAATATCTGGGATATGGCGCAACACAGAAGCAGCTTTGACAACGCTTTCTAAGCCTTGGGTTAGGGCAATGTTGCCAGAATAAAGTACTACAAATTTGCCATTCAGGTTATGTGCAGCCCGGAAAGGGTTATTTTCTTTAGGCAAAGGGCGGATAAAATTTACATCAACCCAGTTGGGAATTTGCACAATTTTGTCAGCTTCTACGCCCTTAGATCGCAAATTATCCACAAATCCATCGGCGATGACGCTAATTTTACTGGCAGTGTGGTAAGCAAATTTTTCCAATATTGTAAATAACTTTATAAGCAATTTATTTTTCAGTAGACCGACGTGGACGGCTGCTTCTGGTAATATATCTTGTAAATTTAAGATCACAGGGCAAGCACGTAACCATCCTAAAAGAGCAACCGGTACACAGCTTGGCAAGGATGGCGATGTTGAGAGAATAACATCTGGACGCCAACCGACGAGGGCGGGCACAAAACTAGTGACAACGAAACTAGCATCTAGTAACACCCGATCTAATAGATTGGGTTGGGGACGAATCCAAACGTAACTGCGTTGAATTTGAACGCCATTTTTGTATTCGTTGAGATACCACTTGCCCCGATATTCCTGGTAAATTTGACGCTCAGGGTAGTTGGGCATAGCGGTGACTACGCGCACTTGATGCCCACGCTTCACTAGCCCCTCTGCTAATTCAGTCATCAGTGGGGCAATACCAATTGGCTCTGGATAGTAGTTATAGGAGTAAATTAAAATTCGCATAAAAATTAGTCCGAAGTATCCCGGTTTTTTATTTAATGACAAATATTTGTCTTAAACATGATTAGGAGTTTTCAAACTCCTATATTTAATTGTGACTTCAGACTCTTTTTCTGTCAGGTATTTTCCTTAAAGATTGAGTAAACTTTGATGTTCAACACTTAGATAAAATGTGAGCTTTTTTACTATTTAAGCAATCTTAAAATTGCTCCTTTTTGATTGGCACGTAAGTAGAAACCCTATATATACTGAGATTAATTAAGACTGTTTCGTGGCAGTAGTTATTGAATGAGCGATCGCCCTTGTATTTTCTCCTTTTTTGCTGGTTCAGGTTTCCTAGATTTAGGTTTTGAAACCAGCGGTTTTAAGGTTGTTTACGTCAATGAAATCTTTCCCCCATTCATGACTGCATACCGCTATTCACGACAGGTTCTCAATCTACCGTCACCAGAATACGGGTATCATGATGGAGAGGGAGGAGATGTAACCCAACTTCTCGAAGGTTTACAAACACAACATCTCCGGGAGTTAGTACAAGACTGCCGTAAATCTAATAATATTGTCGGCTTCATTGGCGGGCCTCCCTGCCCTGATTTTTCTATTGGCGGAAAAAATAGAGGAGGTTTAGGAGATAATGGCAAGCTTTCCGCTTCTTACGTTGAATTGATTTGCCGCAATCTTCCAGATTTCTTTTTATTTGAGAACGTTAAGGGATTGTGGAGAACAAAAAAGCACCGTTTATTTTTTGAATCGCTCAAGCAAGAATTACTGGAAGCAGGCTATATCTTAACAGAGCGGTTAATTAATGCTATCGAATATGGTGTACCCCAGGATAGAGAAAGAATTATTCTCATTGGTTTACGAAATAGTTTTATCAAGGATATAGGAATAAAAGTCGGTAGTGAAAAGTTCCTACCTGAAAAGACTTTTCCTTGGAACAATCACATTTTATATCCTCAAACAAAGGTTTTTGCTTATCCTTGGCGTAAGTCCGAACCATTCCAGGAAAATTCCATAATACCTTGTCCTGATGGCATACCTCAAGAATTAACAGTTGAATACTGGTTTATAAAAAATAATGTGCTGAAGCATCCCAATGCTGAAAACTGTTTTCAACCAAGGGCAGGGATTACAAAATTTGCTGCTATTGATGAAGGAGATGATTCTAAAAAGTCTTTTAAGCGTCTGCATAGATGGCGTTACTCTCCGACAGCTTGCTATGGAAATAATGAAGTACATTTGCATCCCTATAAAATCCGGCGAATATCTGTGGCGGAAGCTTTAGCCATACAATCTCTGCCTGCAACTTTTGTGCTTCCAGAGAATATGTCGCTCACGAATATGTTTAAAACTCTTGGTAATGGCGTACCATATTTGGCATCGAAGGCGTTAGCTAAAACTATTTTTGACTTCTTAGGAACTGGTGTGAAAAATGCTGTTGATATTTCTAAGCTTACGATTGCCTAATGTCAACTTAAACACTTACAATAATTCCGCAATATCTACAAAGCCGACATCTAAGAGAAGTCAGCAACTTCTTTTCAGAATAAACTCGTAATAAATATGGTTTAATATATATATAAGAAATGTTTTAATTTTTTATAAAGTTTAATAATCAATCACTCACTGGCAGAAGACACGATGGCAGCAGACTATCCAAACATTGATATTGCGCCATTTATCGATCACGCCCTCTTAACGCCAACTGCTACTCCAGAGCAGGTTGAGCAGTGGTGTGAAGAAGCATACAGATTCAATTTTGCGGCGGTTTGCTTGTACCCCGCTTATGTCAAGCAAGCAGTCGAACTCCTGCACGGTAAGAACCCGAAAGTCTGTACAGTGATTGGCTTTCCTGCTGGTGCGACGACTTCAGCAGTGAAACTGTATGAGGCTCAAGAAGCGGCGGATAATGGGGCCACTGAGTTGGATGTGGTAATGAACTTGGGCTGGTTGAAAGCTGGTAAAACTGAAGAAGTCCACCGGGAGATTGCCGAAATTTGTGAAGAGACTGGGCAAACTATCAAGGTAATTTTGGAAACCAACCTGTTGACAGATGCAGAAAAAAAAATAGCTGCTGAAATAGCTATGGAAGCGGGAGCGGCATTCTTAAAAACTAGTACAGGTTGGAATGGTGGTGCAACAGTGGCAGATGTACGACTTTTGCAGGAATTTGCAAAAGAAAAAGTAGGAATTAAAGCCTCAGGTGGTATCCGCACTATCAATCAAGCTTTAGACTTAATCGTAGCGGGTGCTACTAGATTAGGCACATCTCGCGGTATCGATTTGATCCGCCAGCGCGATAACCTGGGAAAGGGTGAATAGTCATTTGTCCTTTGTCCTTTGTCATTTGTCATTTGTCCGAAGCTAATGACCATTGTACAGACGCGATTAATCGCGTCTCTACTGACCAATAACCAATGACTAATGACTAAATAACTAATGAGTAGAACCTACAAAGCAACGGGAATTAATCTTAAAACCCAAGTGCTGGGAGAATCGGATAAAATAGTGACGATTTTGACACCAGAATTCGGTCTGATTCGAGCAGTGGCTCCAGGGGCACGCAAGCACAACTCCAGCCTGGGCGGCAGGAGTGGTATGTTTGTTGTGAATGAACTATTGATTGCGAAAGGGCGATCGCTTGATAAAATTACCCAAGCACAGACGTTAAAAACTTATCCTGGTTTAGCTAAAGATTTGGGAAAATTGGCTGCCAGTCAGTATTTAGCAGAAATAGTCTTGTGTCAAGCTTTGAGCGAACAACCCCAAGAAGAACTTTATGAGTTGTTCAATGAACATCTCCATCGGTTGGAGGCGTTATCTAGTGCAAATCCATCTGGGGTTTTGGCTCATCTGGCTCATGGGGTGTTTCACCTTTTAGCGTTAGCAGGAGTAACGCCACAAGTGCAAGTCTGCTGCTTATCTGGGGGTTCGCTAAAGCCAAACTTTACAGACCCAAACTGGCAGGTAGGATTTAGCATCCCTGCGGGTGGAACGGTTTGCTTAGAAGCTTGGGAACGTTTGCGAAGAGAGGGAGAGAGGGAGATGAGGGAGATGAGGGAGATGAGGGAGATGAGGGAGATGAGGGAGATGAGGACAGACCAATACCCAATACCCAATACAACTCTTGGAGAGGCTACGCCAACGACTTCTCTACGAGACGCTACGCGAACGCTCAGTACAAGTGCCCCATTCCCAATGCCCAATGCCCCATGCCCCATGCCCCATGCCCAAACAGTTGTTGTGCATCGGCAAGAAATACCTGTGATTTCTTGTCGTCTGGATGCTATGGAACTCGCTTTGCTTCAACATCTGTCACAACCAGAGATAATGCAAATTGCTGGTGCTAGAGATTATGACTGGTTATCTGTTGAGCAGATTTTGCGCCAGTATGCTCAGTATCAATTAGGTCGCCCTATTCGCTCTGCTACCTTGATCGACTCTTATTTTGCTGCCAACCATGATGCAACCGTCTGATTTGGATAAAAAAATCCTGCCTTTGTCACCAAGCCTCGTCAAAAAACAGAATAGGGCATTAGATCCTACAGTCAGGAATCACTTGAGTGCTGTTTCAAAGTGTACACCTAGTCAAATAAATGGACAAGAAATGTCCCCAAAAGACGTTTCTAAAAACGATCAAAATTGGACAGCCCAGATCCCCAAAACTGATGTTCCAAGTAAATCAGAAACAGAATCTGAGGACAAATTAACCACTCATGAGGTAGATAACAACGGGAAGAGTTTGCCAGTAGCCACTACCCCAGAAAAAGAACCACCAACATTAGATGGATCTGGTTCTGGTGGAGAAGCTGTTTCAGGAAATGTCAAACAACAGGGGTTTTTGCCTGTATTAAAAAACCCTAATTTCCTGGCTCTTTGGGGGGGTCAAGTTTTCTCCCAACTAGCAGATAAAGTTTATTTGGTGCTGATGATTGCTTTGATTAATACTCAGTTTCAAGCTAGTAATCAGAGTATTAGTGGTTGGGTGTCAGTTTTGATGATGGCTTTTACGATTCCAGCCGTATTGTTTGGTTCCGTTGCTGGCGTGTTTGTCGATCGCTGGTCGAAAAAGGCTGTGCTGGTGGCAACGAATATTTGGCGCGGCATCCTGGTTTTGTCAATTCCCTTTCTGCTGTGGTTGACTCATGGCTGGAAACCCATAGGAGTTTTGCCAGTGGGTTTTTTGATCATTCTGGGTGTGACTTTTTTAGTTTCCACGCTGACGCAGTTTTTTGCACCAGCAGAACAGGCGGCAATTCCCTTAATGGTAGAAGAACAGGATTTACTTTCGGCAAATTCGCTTTATACGACAACGATGATGGCATCGGTGATTGTTGGGTTTGCTGTCGGGGAACCATTGTTAGCGATCGCAGATGGACTTTGGCTGCAAATTGGTGGTAGTGGTAGTTTGGGCAAAGAATTTTTAGTAGGTGGTAGTTATGCGATCGCTGGACTAATTTTATTCCTCTTGGCAACTAACGAAAAACACCACCACCCCGATACAGAATTCCCTCACGTATTCTCTGATTTGCGAGATGGTTTTGCCTACCTCAAAGCAAATCATCGCGTCCGCAATGCTTTGCTTCAGCTGATTATCTTGTTTTCTGTTTTTGCAGCATTAACTGTTCTAGCCGTTCGGATGGCGGAAATCATTCCCAACATGAAAGCCTCCCAGTTCGGCTTTTTACTAGCAGCGGGCGGTGTTGGCATCGCTGCGGGAGCAACACTTCTCGGTCAATTTGGTCAACGCTTCTCCTATACCCAGCTAAGTCTGTGTGGTTGTATGGGCATGGCAGCATCCCTGATTGGTCTATCAATATTTACAACCCAACTGTGGCTAGTCCTGTTACTGGTGGCGCTATTAGGTATCTTTGGGGCACTAGTGGGAATTCCTATGCAAACAGCGATCCAAACAGAAACACCTCCAGAAATGCGTGGTAAAGTTTTTGGTTTACAAAACAATGTAATTAATATTGCTCTCTCCTTACCTTTGGCATTAGCAGGTGTAGCAGAAACCTTTGTGGGATTACAGGCAGTTTTTTTGGGATTAGCTGCGATCGTCTTTTCAGGAGGCATATTAACCTGGTATAACTCACACAAGTAGTTATCAGCTAACAGCAGTTATTATTCATTAGTTTGAAGTAATTAGTAATTTCCTTAAAGCTTTTGTGTTCATGGTAAACTGTGGTCAGTGAAAATTTATCTCATACTTGCGGGATATCAATCTGACATTAGTCAGAATAAGTTGTTTAAATATCAGAAATTAACAACTTATAAGTAGAATAAATAAAGCCATAAATCCACTGGTTTAATCAGCTTCAAATAGGCTTTTTAAACTAGATTCTCTTGGAAATCTGTAATAACTAAAAAAACCAGCAAGTATAGCTAGATAAAATAAAAATCACCAAGGACACACAAGTAATAGATAAAACCCGCTTTTCTTACAGCTAAATAAAGAATGCGTATAGCCTGGATTGGAAAAAAATCACCCTTTTGCGGCAATGTCACCTACAGTCGAGAAATTACAAATGCCTTGTTAGACAGGGGACATCAAGTTAGCTTTCTTCACTTCGCCCAAGAAGAATCTGAACCTGACAATTGGCCAAATCTTCGAGAGGTTTCCCTCCCTTTTATTTATAAGTCCCAGGTTTACACAATCCCCACTTTTAAAGCGACCAAACTTTTAACGGAGTCGCTGCGGGAAATCAAGCCAGATATAGTCCATGCTTCCTTGACGCTATCTCCTCTAGACTTTTTTCTACCGGAAATTTGTGAGGAACTGAGGTTGCCCTTAATTGCCACTTTTCACACACCATTTGCTGGTAAGGGGGCAAAGCTGATATCGGGAACACAGCTTTTGGCTTATCAGCTCTACGCACCTTTTTTAGTTAACTACGATCGCGTGATTGTATTTTCCCAAATTCAGCGAGAATTATTAGCAGGGATGGGCGTGAGGGAAGAGAATATTGCTGTAATTCCCAACGGTGTTGATACCGTTAAGTATTCTCCAGGATTTTCTCAAGTCAAAACAGAATTTAAAGCCGAACGTTTGTTTGTCTATCAGGGTCGAATAGCACCAGAGAAAAATGTCGAAGCCCTCCTCCGGGCTTGGAAGCAGTCTGCAATGGGGCCAGGTACTAAGTTGCTAATTGTTGGCGATGGGCCTTTAAAGTCTTCTTTAGAACAGTTTTATGGTTCAGAATACGGCATTATCTGGTTGGGATTTGTCGCTGATGAAGACCGACGCATTGAGATTTTACGGGGCGCTGATGTATTTATTTTGCCTTCATTGGTAGAGGGTTTGTCCCTGTCTCTGTTAGAAGGAATGTCATGTGGGTTGGCTTGTTTAGCAACAGACGTGGGTGCAGATGGAGAAGTCTTGGAAAAGGGCGCAGGTATAGTTATTAGTACTAAAACAGCGCGATCGCAATTAAGAACCCTCTTGCCAGTGTTGCAAGACCATCCAGAGTTAACAACTTTACTAGGGCAAAAAGCAAGACAGCGTGTATTAGACCGCTATACCCTTAGTAAAAATATTACTCTGCTCGAAGAACTTTATAAAGAAGTTTTAGCACAGCGACCTCTACCGCTAAGTCGTAGAGCGTAGGGAACGCCAGTTGTTACAACAGATAGCGCAGCGTTAACGAGTCAAACACTACGCACAGTCGCTAAGGCTTCTCTATGAGATGCTGGGCAAATGCTATCGAGCGTCGGGAACCTCCCTTCGGGTGACGCTCCTACGTCGCTACCGCTACGCTAACACCAGTCGCCTACGGCGGGAAACCCGCCTACAGCGCTGGATTCACCGCAACGCACTTGCTCCCCTACGTATATTTATTTCAAAAGTCAAATACTAGTCCTATATAAAGCATCAGTTTGTAACTGACTATCACGCTATATTTCCAAATCTTGATCAAGTTCATGACGTACAGTGGCTTGGACATACTCACCTGTTAGACTAGGTATTATAGCGGTTCCCACTCAGGTGCGGTACAAAATTAATCGCAAGGTGTAGGGGCACGGCATGCCGTGCCCCTACGGGTGTACCTCACGTAAACGAGAACCGCTATATTATAAAGTCATAAAATGTAAATAATTATCAGCAAAAATTAATATATTAGTTAATATTAAATAATAAATAACAGTAAATTAAACCTACAAAATCAACAAATGACTGCAATCATCGACATAAAAACATTATATGAATCCAATTATCTGCAATGGTTAGAGGAGACTATTAAATGTCTCAAAAATCGACAATTAGCAGACATTGACTATGAAAATTTAATAGAAGAATTGGAAGATTTGGCTAAAAATGAAAAAAGGCGAGTAAGAAGTTTGTTGGAACAGATTATTAGACATTTATTACTTTATCAATATTGGGATTTAGAAAAGCCAAGAAATGCTAATCATTGGTCAGGAGAAATTATTAGTTTTCGTAATCAAATAAATGAAGATTTAAGTGCCAATTTACGCAAACATTTAGAGGATAATTTTAGCATAATTTATACTAATGCCTTAGATTATGTTAAGGCTAAAACAAAGCTAACCAATTTACCTGAATTATGTCCTTATACCTTAGAGCAAATTTTAGATAAAAATTGGTTGCCTTAATCTTAAATTTTTATTCTTTGCGCTAAACATATTCATATTTTAACTCAGCAACACCAAAAAATTAAGTCGCTACAATTTGTCGTATTCTTCTGGTTCTACGTTAGGCACTTTATTCAAAACTTGCTGAAATTTTTCCCAACTACCGCTTTTGGCTTTTTCTTCCAAATAGTCTTTGGTTATCCATGCGGAAACTTGTGCAGATAAAGCAATAGTTGCAAGTTGTTCAATGAAAATATTTTCTCTTGCTGCTAAAGCTTCAATTTGTTTATATAAAGATTCGGGTAGCTGTACATTTAAGTTAGTCATGGGATTTCTCCTACTATTTGCAAAAATTCTTTGGGTGAAACTACCCTCAGTCCAAATTTTTGTATAGTCTACCTATCGATCAATTAATCTTTGAATTATCCACTAAAGACCATCCTAAACTGGTTGGCTGTTCATAAACCCGCTTTAGAGTATTTACATCTCTGTAAGAAATAGGCGACGGGTTACGAACTTGGGAAAAGTATAGGGCATCCGTTTGTAGGGGACTATGACCCCAAATTCCCAGTGCATGACCGAATTCGTGGCGGGCTGCTGCAATGAGATACTCACCTGTTTGGCTGGGACTTAACAAGATGGTGAAGCGGTGGGATAAAACTTTGTTGCTCGTGTATAACTCGTAAGTAGTTTGTGCCGATCGCGCACGGGTTATATTACTACCAGGGGAAATTTGTAGAGGTGGCGCTTTTCGCACAATCGTAATATCAGCAATTTCTGGGTGTTTGACTATTGTCAAAGGCAAATAAGTACTCCACTCCTGTACACCCTGTAAGACACCATTAACCCATGCTTGAGCTTGTTTTTTGCTGATGGCTTTTGGTGGTTCTACGTAAACTCGAATGGGAAATTGCGACCAGACTAAATAACCAACTTGAGTTGTTGTAACTTGGGAAAAGTAGTCACCACTATTAGTACTATCTTGCCACTGTGCGAGTGTGGGCGGTAAGGGATGGGGTTTTGGGGAAGATGATGGAGGGAGAGAGATTATTAAATCTGAGTATGCATATTTTGGTATTATTGTAAACCCATGACTCGACTGGAAATTAGTAAAAACGATTAACAGCCCTGTGCCAAGAAAGAAGGCAAGAGCTGTAATTAACCGTCGTGAAATTAAATTTATTAGGGTGTTAAGTATGGGATGTTGGGTTTTTTTCCCCATTGACCTATCCTTATTTAGGCAGCCAACCAGCACTTAAAACTACTGTTAAACCGAGAAAAATTACTGTCAATGCCCAAGTAATTCGGTTTAAGGTATTTTCTGCACTTTTGGTGCTGCTAAATAGCTGGGCTTGTCCGCCAATGGCTCCAATGCCATCACCTTTAGGGCTATGCAGCAAAACTAAGATAATCAAACCTGTGGCGGAAAACGCCCAAATGCCTTGCACGATATTAGTAACTGTCATGGTAGGAATCTCATTTATAACAATTTTTCAAACAGGGAGTCAGGGTTGGGAGTTGGAAGTTAGGAGTTGGGAGTTAGGAGTTAGGAGTTAAGAAAGTTTTAATTCATCACTCTTCATTATTAACTCTTAACTATTAACTCCTCACTATTAACTCCTAACTGTTTTACAGCCCTACTTGCACGGGGGTGCGAGTGCGTTGCAACTCATATTCTGCTGTTTTCAGCAGCGATCGCCCGGTCATTTCTGGTGGCTGAGGCAGCTGTAAAATCTCTAGAATCGTGGGGGCGATGTCGGATAGCTTGCCATCGCTTCGCAGTTCGACATTTGTACCATATCCAGGGATTTTAACTCTCTCTCCTTCCACCAAGATGAAGGGGACTGGGTTAGTGGTGTGGGCTGTCCAAGGATTACCCCCTTCATCTAGCATATACTCAGCGTTGCCGTGGTCGGCAGTAATAAGTGTTGTGCCACCGGCTTTGATAACGCTCTCTAACAAGCGTCCCAAACAGCGATCAACTGTTTCAATTGCTGTAATGGTAGCTTCGATTTGACCAGTATGCCCTACCATGTCTGGGTTGGCATAGTTAATCACAACTAGGGAATATATACCCTTTTGAATCGCAGCGATCGCAACATCTGTAACTGCTGCTGCTGACATCGCTGGGGCGTGATCGTAAGTCGCTACCATCGGGCTGCTTACTAATTCCCGATCTTCTCCAGCAAAAGGTTCCTCCAGACCCCCATTAAAGAAATAGGTGACGTGGGCGTATTTTTCTGTTTCGGCGGTGCGGAACTGATTCAGACTATGATTGGCTATCACTTCTCCCAGAATGTTACTGAGATTCTGAGGCTCAAAGGCTACAGCCACGGGTAAGTCTGAATCATACTGTGTAAAGGTGACAAAAGACAGTGGTGTGATTTGCTGTCTTTCAAAACCATTAAAAGTGGGACTGACCAAAGCTTGAGTCAGTTGTCTGGAGCGATCGGGGCGGAAGTTGAAAAATATCACCCCATCCCCTGGTTCTATTGCACCTGGTGCAATTCGGATGGGGTTGACAAATTCATCTTTTACCCCTTCGGCGTAAGATGCTTGCAAGATTTCTACAGCGTTGCGATTATCAACCAGACTATCTTGGGTCATCACGTCGTAGGCGCGTTTTACTCGATCCCAACGGTGATCGCGATCCATCGCGTAGTAGCGACCGCTGAGGGTGACTATGCGCCCAATTCCTACGCGGTCTATATAATTTTCCAGCAGTGTGATTGCTCTTACACCGTCAGTTGGGGCGGTGTCACGACCATCGGTGATAGCGTGGATACAAACTTCTGGAATTCGCTGGTCTTTGGCTAAGTTAAGTAGTCCGAATAGATGGGTGATATGCGAATGTACCCCTCCCTCAGAACAAAGCCCGACTAGATGCAGCTTGCTATTCCGAGAGCGAACTTCCTGGCAAATTTTGACAAGTGCTGGGTTTAAGGCAATAGAACCGTCTTCGACCGCATCAGAGATGCGTACCAGTTCTTGCGGTACAACTCGCCCAGCACCAATGTTCAAATGACCAACTTCCGAGTTGCCCATTTGACCCTCTGGCAACCCTACGGCTTTTCCTGATGTGCGGATGAGGGTGTGCGGGTAAGCTGCCCATAAACTTTCCATAATGGGAGTTTTAGCAGCAAGAATAGCGTTTCCTCGCTTCTGGTCGCAGTAGCCCCATC
The DNA here is from genome assembly GCF_020829495.1 of Nostoc favosum CHAB5714. Lineage (GTDB taxonomy): Bacteria > Cyanobacteriota > Cyanobacteriia > Cyanobacteriales > Nostocaceae > Nostoc > Nostoc favosum. Next base: position 83,480 of record NZ_JAIVFQ010000004.1, read on the forward strand.
CGTCTAAAATGACTAGCACCACAGGAGCAACAGGTGCTTTGGTCATAGTAAAATTGCCCTTTACTTTTTGTAATACCCGAATGATACCACTGCTAAACCACGCCGCAAGTGAATTTTTGCTTATTAATTTATTTTATGAAAGACTTAACAGTTTTTTGAATGATTTTTCAAACTTTAGCAATTTTTCTGTAATGTCGGTGATCGCTAATAACAAGTGATTACTTAGTAGTAGCATTTTAGCACTACTACTAAGTCCGTATTCAATCTCTTATTTCCTTTTACTGGAAGCTTTTGCCGCTTTTTTAGCAGCTTTTTCAGCAGCGATCGCAGCTAACTTTGCTTGTTCTTTTTCTTCGGCAATTTTCTGGAGATAGTAATGATAATCTCCTAAGTAAACGCGGAATTCCCCATCACGAATTTCGACGATTTTGTTAGCTACTTGAGAAATAAAGTAGCGGTCATGGGAAACTACAATTGCCGTACCATCATAATTTTTGAGCGCTTCTTCCAGCATTTCTTTCGCTGGAATATCTAGGTGATTTGTCGGCTCATCTAGAATTAGTAAGTTCGCGGGGCGTAAGAGCATTTTTGCCAACGCCAAACGAGCTTTTTCTCCTCCACTTAATGCCCCAACTGCCTTAAATACAGTATCACCAGTGAATAAGAAGCGTCCCAAAAGCGTGCGGACTTCTTGATTATCCCAGTCGGGAACTTCATCATGGATAGTTTCCATGACAGTTTTTTTCAAATCCAAAGCTTCAGCTTGATTTTGCTCAAAGTAACCGGGAATAACGTTGTGATCGCCTAATTGAACAATACCTTCTGTGGGTTGTTCCATACCCATAATCACACGCAGAAGGGTAGATTTTCCAGCACCGTTGGGGCCAAGAAAAGCAATGCGATCGCCTCTTTCAATTAGGAGATTTGCTGCCAAAAACAGGATTTTATCACCATAAAGATGAGTTAAATCTTTAATTTCTACTACCTCGCGTCCACTGCGGGGTGCAGGTGGAAAACGGAAATGTAGAGTTCTTACCCCTGCAATGGGTGCTTCAATACGCTCGATTTTGTCGAGTTGCTTTTCCCGGCTTTTTGCCTGGGTACTGCGGGTAGCACTGGCGCGGAATCTATCAACAAAGGTTTGCTGTTTCTCTAATTCTTTTTGCTGGCGTTCGTAAGCACTAAGTTGTGCTGATTGACTTTCGGCTTTTTGTTCCAAATATGCTGAGTAGTTACCAAGGTAGGTACTGGAAACGCCACGTTCAGTTTCCACAATTTGGGTGCAGAGGCGGTCAAGGAACTCCCGGTCATGGGAGACTATTACCATTGGCGTAACCAGCCCTCTAAGGTAATTTTCCAACCACTCAATGGTTTCTAAATCTAGGTGGTTAGTCGGTTCATCCAGCAGTAACAAGTCGGGTTTTTGCAGGAGGATTTTACCTAAACTCATCCGCATTTGCCAACCACCACTGAAGGCACTGACGAGGCGATCGCCATCTTCTAGCCCAAACCCCATCTCTGGTAAAATTTTCCCGATGCGTGCATCTAAGTTGTAGCCATCCAAGGCTTCAAATTTGCGCTGCAAGCGATCCAACTTGTCAATCAGTCGATCCAGTTCCTCTGGGCTAGCGGTTTCCATCTCTTGTGGCACATGTGCCAGAGATAACTGTACTTCGTTGGCTTCTTTGAAGACAGTCCAAAACTCTTCTCTAACGGTGCGGCTAGGGTCTACTTCAAACTCTTGGTTGAGGTAAGCTATGTGTAAACTATTAGGACGAATAATTTCGCCTGCGGTGGGTTCCATTTCCCCAGAGATGATTTTGAGTTGAGTCGATTTTCCAGCACCGTTGACACCGACTAAGCCAATGCGATCGCCTGGTTTAACTTCCCAGTTGATATCTTTGAGAACTTCGCCTGTGGGATAAATTTTACTTATATGTTCTAGTCGCAGCATTAAGTTTCTCTCAGGTAGGGAGTGGGTGGTTGAGGACGAAGTACTAACACCGCCTCTAATATTAACAAAAATTAACTATAAATTCGTCGTGAGAAAGTCTAGGGAGCCGCAAACCAAATTTGGCTTGAGCCACGGATAAAATTTACCACATCTATCTCAAGGCTGGCTTTGTGTTACTTGTCTAACTTCTTCGACACTCAAATCAAATGCCTCAGCCACTTGTTCCACTGTCACCCCCAATTTCAATAAGGTCGTATTAATTTTAATTTGGCTCTACGCTCCCCTCTTTCCATACCATCATGATAGAGTTTTGCGTTTTGAACTTGGTTTATGGTTAAACCTAATCCCTCCGCAACTTGCTCAATAGTTAACGCTAAATCTAATAGACGAGGTACTGATTGCACTAAACCTTCCAAACGCCCTTCTTCAAATGCTTCTTGATAAACTTTTGTATCTTTGAAACTCATAGTTCCTATGTTGTAGTCCACCAATTCCTCTACTGCTTGATCAGAAGAATCCTAGTGCGCGGCTTGTCTGACTTCTTCGACACTCAAATCTAACGCCTGTGCTACTTGTTCTACAGTCAACCCTGCTGCCAACATTCCTGGTACTGCTTTTAGTTTACCTTTAAGCTCACCTTGTTCAATGCCTTGTTCAATGCCTTGTTCAATGCCTTGTTTAATGCCTTGTTCAATGCCTTCCTGAAAGGCTTCCTGATAAAATCTGGTTTGCTTTAACTCGCTTAAGCCAAACATTTCCTCCATCTCCTCCCTACTCATTGCAGGAAACTTGTAAGCCAAAATAGTCTCTATAAATTGTAATAATTGCTGCTGTTTTGGTGGTGAACTTATCTCTGACTTAGTTCTGTCTATCAACTCCCTTGCTTTAGCGATCGCTATATCGTCGGTTGCAATTACTAATTTAGCAGTTGCAATACCAATTGGAAGCGATGCACCTTCACCTAATTCATCTAAATAAATGCGCCTGACGCGCCCACTTGTGAAAAACTCACGGTAATGTTTGATATTGCCTGTATCTACATTCCTGTTTGGGTATAAAACCACAGCACCCCAATCATTTAATGGTTGATTCTGACGGAGATATAAACATATTTCTGAAATTAGCCGTGAATAAATTTCCCCATCAGGTTGAAATTGCACTTCAACAAAGTAAATCGGGTTCTCGCTTCCTTGTGTCGGTATAAACACACCATCTATTCTGAAGGCTGTTTGTTTGATTTCAACTGATGAAAATTGATAAACTCCAGTTCTTCTGGAGGATTACCGATAAGTTCAAAGAAGATATCCGGGAATTCTTGAAACAGCCGATAAAAGATGATGTCTGTTTTCACAATTTTATATCAACTGAAAATTTTGATTTGCTGTTCATGTGTTACTTTGTTCTTCAGAACCATCTCGCACTTTCAGCAATTGCTCTTTTGCCATCCCTAATATACGTGAAAGTGGCGCTAATAAACTATCATCAAATGCTTGTCCAGAATAAATATTATTCAATTCGGTAGGGGATAATTTAAAGGTGTCACAGAACTTAGCAAACTCCTGATTGCTCAAGTCAAGCTCTTTTTGCCTATCATAAAGTAAAACTGCGATCGCTCTAGTTCCATGCTTTGGACGCTCACTAGTTTTTACATATTTTTCCATTAAGTAATTGACTTTCCTGGTATCGCCGCCGATTTTTTTAATTAAATCAGTACAAGCCATTTTTAGCGTTTTCTTTAAAACTTCTTCTTCATTTAAAATTTTAAGAATTTCATTGGCATATTTTGGTTTAAAAAATCCCACCAAATTCCCTTGATGATAAACTGGTATATAAGGATTATTCGTTTCAAGTTGCCAATCTAAAGGCTCATTGCGTAGCGACATAGCTGCACCCCTAAATATTTTAAGATTGCACCATTTTAAAACCATTTATTCCTTAACTGCCAGTAAAATACCATATCACTGGCCATTAGAAATCGCAGCTATAGCAGTCCTATTTGATTCGTGAAAAATATAAAATTTGAAAACGAACCGCAAAGTATTGGCTTTGGGCGCAAAGGGAAGAAAGAAGAAAGAGATATATAATTTTCACAAATGATTTAGGACTGCTATATACAAACAAAACCCACCTCCGTGGGTTTCAACTTGCTGGAGTCCACGCAGACGGACTTAGTTTGTGTAGCTGTTATGTATTTCTACCAAAACCTCTAACTCAGGCAAAATTAGCATCGCCTTGCTCATCACCAACTGCCTAAAGGGTTGCCAGAGGAGTGTTTGGTGGCGTTATGAGGCTTTTGTTAGATATTTAAGCATAATGGGCATACTGTAAATATCAAGTAAGTAAGCATCGAAAGAGGCCAAACACTATGTTGACGATAACGTGGCAAGAAGAGATTGCATCCTTGAAACAAGATTTGAGGAAGGAAATAAATAAAATTTCAGGTCATTCGGAAATTAATATACCTAATCATATTTGCATCAATAACCTGAAATCCAAGTTAGAGCGATTAGATGAAATAGAAAAAATTCTTAGTCCATCAAATAAATAGGAGCAATGCTCTGGAAAAGTTCATAATGGTAAGTTAGTTTCTCGTAGCGCCAAATCGACTCCCGCTTCAATTCTGAACAAATATTCAACTAGCCTTCGCTTCATCCCCGGATGCTTCAGCCACAGCCGCCAATCTATCTGCCGCAGCTTGGACGATTTGAGCGACTTGGGCCAAAGGCATGTGCTGGATTTGTCTAAGAATCAAACTCAAATCTGAGGTTTCTGGAATTGGCTTGCCATCAATGCAGCTGATTAACTCTTCCATTGTGTAGCCTGCTTTCGATGCGATTTGAGCCAAATTTTCTGTATCTGGCACCTTTACACCTTTTTCCCACATCTGAACGGCAGTAGCAGATACTCCCAAAAGCTTACCAAATGCTCGCTGACTCATTGAACCGCGAGCTAGTTTAATGATTTCAATCAGTTTTTGTTTGCTTTCGATCTTCACTGCTTATATAGCTAGCCAACTGTATTTACAAGTTTACTTTCAATATTACAAGTTTACTTTTATATTGACAGCCTTGTGTTTTAGTATTAAACTATATCTTTGGTTGTAAATCGGCAACTACAGGCATCAAGCTAGTAGAATAACCCATCTATCTTTAATCAACCCAAAAAACTTAGTTTGCTACGGCGCTTGTGCTAGTAGCTAGACTTTGCTGCGAAGAAATAATATCGAAGGTGCATCATGTTTCGCAAGCCACGCAAAATTAACCAATATCGCCGCAAAGGTAAAAACCTTATAGCCACTAATAAAATTAAACCAGAACAGTGGAACATTTCTGACGCAGAAACCAAAGAAGCTTTAAAAGTTAAAGGCTACGATGTTAAGCAAATCAAAAAAATCCACCTTCTGAAGCATCAAGTGTGTATTTCCTACTGGGATGTAAAAGGCAATATATGCAGCAGCTTTTTTAGCTACCGGATTTTTGCACGTTGGCAAAAGGAAGTAGAGAAATTAATTTATACCTGTCAAACCCTGAAGGAATGGGCGAAGCTAAATTACGTTATGAAGTACGAATTTGCCTATTACCATTATCCCAGTGAAATGGAAGATGCACTCGACACGATATTAGAAAACCACCTGTGTCTGTTAAAAACAACAGAACAACAAGCGATTTTACAGTATCTTTAAGGGCAAAAATTAGTTAGCGGCAGAAGTCGCTAACTCTGCGAGACGTTCTTGTTGGTCTAGAGATATACAAGACTGGATAAGCGTCTCTAAATCACCATCCAAAACAGGGGTAAGAGAATAATTTTGACCTAACCGATGATCGGTAGCGCGGTTATCTTTATAATTATAGGTGCGAATTTTTTCCGATCGCGATCCAGTACCAACCTGCGATCGCCGCATGGAAGTTACAGCTGCTTGTTGTTCGCTTAACTTGATGTCATACAACTTCGCCCGCAGAATTTGCATCGCCCGTTCTTTGTTTTGCAACTGGCTGCGTTCTTCTGTACAGAAAATGCGTATTCCCGTTGGTTTGTGCATCAAGTCAACGGCTGTTTCCACCTTGTTGACGTTTTGTCCACCAGCACCGCCAGAACGGGCTGTAGTCATTTCAATATCTTTCGGGTCAATGTGAATTTCCACATCATCCACCTCTGGCATAATCGCCACGGTAGCTGTGGAAGTATGAACCCGTCCCCCAGATTCAGTTGCCGGCACGCGCTGCACGCGATGCACTCCAGCTTCAAACTTTAGCTGGCTGTAAACGTCATTACCTTTAATTTCGAGAATGACTTCTTTCCAGCCACCCATTTCTCCTCGAGATTCGCTCACTAGAGAAACTTTCCAACCTTGAGTCTGGGCATAGCGGGTGTACATCTGCATCAAATCGCCAGCCCAAATACTTGCTTCATCGCCACCAGTACCAGCGCGAATTTCCAACATGATATTCTTTTCATCATTAGGGTCGCGTGGTAGCAGCAAGACTTTCAAGCGAGACTCTAAATGTTCTATTTTTTCTTCAAGTTCTTTTACTTCCAGTGCTGCCATTTCTTGCAACTCTGGGTCACTCGCAGATTCTTTGTAAACCTGACGCGCTCCGATTAAGTCTTCTTGGGCTGTTTTCCAAATTTCATAGGTATTAACTACCTCTTCCAAAGAAGAACGAGACTTAGCAATTTCTTGATACTCATCAGGATTGTTAGCGGTATCGGGGTCGCCAAGACGACGTGTTAATTCATTAAAAGTTTGTTCAACGGATTTTAGTTTGTCCAGTAAGTATGATTCAGCCATGACGATTGCGATCGCTCCTTAAAAAAATAACAAATTGGCTCGAGCATATAAATGAAAATCGACCCAGCTGATGCAGGGCCGTCGTTAACAGCAGAGCCAACCCGCTACTTTTTGTTTTGATCGTCGCCAGATGCTTGAGTGCTGCTCATGCCGTACTTGCGGAGGAAGCGCTCTACTCGACCCTCAGTGTCAATAATTTTCTGAGTGCCTGTGTAAAATGGGTGATTTCCAGACCAAACATCTACATGCAATTCTGGCTTGGTAGAGCCAATGGTCATAACAACTTGACCGTTGCAGTAAACTTTAGCATCTGGATACCACTTGGGGTGAATATCAGCTTTAGCCATTGTTTTTTTTGTGATGAATCTATATTAATTATAACTTTCAGGTTTCAATTGAAGCTAGAAGAAGGGAAAAGGGAACAGGTTACAGGTAACAGAAAACTATCACCTGTCCCCTGTAACCTATCACCTTCTTCACCAATGCCCAATTCCCTAACGCTTAGAGTACTGAGGCGCTTTCCGAGCTTTATGTAAACCATATTTCTTCCGCTCTTTTGCTCTCGGATCACGAGTCAAATAACCTTCGGTTTTCAAAGGTGGGCGGTTGTCTGGGTCTAGTTGGCACAAAGCACGAGCAACTCCCAAACGAACAGAATCAGCCTGTCCGGTCAAGCCGCCGCCTTCTGCTTTCACCAAAATGTCATATTCGTTTTCTAGTCCCAGAGTTTCCAGGGGTGCTTTAATCACTCCCAGGTAGTTGGGGTTAAATTGGAAATACAAATTTCCATCTTTACCGTTCACAGTCAGTTGACCAGTGCCTGGAACCAAGCGTACCCGTGCTACTGCGTTCTTACGACGACCAGTACCCCAGTATACGGCGCGACCGCTATTAGCATCTGCTACTACCATTAATTTTCTTCTCCAGGAATTGTACTAACTTTTAGTTCTTTAGGTTTTTGAGCATCGTGGGGATGTGTAGGCCCAGCGTAAACTTTCAGCTTGGTGAATAACTGCTTACCCAGGCTATTTTTAGGTAGCATACCTTTAACAGCCTGTTCTAAAATCCGCTCTGGTATGCGCTGTTGCAGTTTAGCGAAAGTTTCCGTTTTCATCCCACCGGGACGACCAGAATGGCGACGGTAAAGCTTTTGAGTACGCTTTTTGCCTGTAACTGCGATTTTTTCAGCATTAATGACGATTACGAAGTCACCTGTATCTAGATGGGGTGTGTATTCGGGTTTCTTTTTGCCTCTTAAAACCTGGGCGATTTCGCTGGCGAGACGACCGAGGCGTTTATCGGTGGCATCTACTATGTACCACTCACGCTCAAGGGATGCTTGAGAAGGAAGGTATGTTTTAACTGTTGTCATTTGTTATTTGTCCTTTGTCATTTTTAATTTGTCATTAGTCAATTGTCTTTTGTCCTTTGTCCTTGGTTATTCACTAATGACCATTGTACAGACGCGATTAATCGCGTCTGTACTGACCAATGACTAATGACTCTTGACTAGTGACGAACTTTGGCAAGGTGTCGTACCAAATCTCTTTTGGAAAGGGAAAATCTGGATAGCCGACTCGCAACAAGCACAAGCCTTGGGGCGGTGCGGCGTGTTTCACTTCTTCTCGACGTTGTTCTTTCCAGAGTTCGGTGAAGCTAGAAAGTGTCCGTTGTCCAGAACCTACTTGTACCACCATCCCTACCAACAGCCGTACCATGCCATACAAAAATCCATCTGCCTGTATTTCAATATGGATAAATGGCCCACTGCGACGACACTCTGCTGCTTGCATTTCTACCCAGGAATGCGATCGCTTTGAGCCTGCACGGTGAAAAGCAGCTAAGTGATGCTTTCCCAAGAGAGGTTTCAGGGCAGCTTGAATTAAGGATTCATCCAGGGGTGCATAATAATAATGCCAACTGAAGGGTCTTACAAACAAGTTAAGTCGATCTTCAGTGTATATTGTGTAGCGATATCGTCGATAGGCTGCACTAAAGCGAGCGTGCCAACGGTTATCTACACTAGCTGAAGCCCTGATTAATATATCTGGCGGCAGATAGCTATTTAGGATTGTTGCCCACTTGTGAGGCGGAATTAAACCTGTTGCTTCAAAATGGGCTACTTGAGCAGCAGCGTGAACTCCAGAATCGGTTCGCCCGGCACCGTGTAATGTTACATGGTAGCCAAGAATAGTAGCGATCGCTCTTTCTATCTCTTCTTGGACTGTCCGTTGTTTTTTTTGCCGTTGCCAGCCATGAAAATGAGTGCCCAGGTATTGGATTACCAAGGCTACTCGATGAGTTTGTGTAGGCTGGTGGCTTTCTAACATACAGATTTTGTCCTTTGTCATTTGTCCTGTGTGAATAACCAATGACCAATGACTAATGACTAATGACTAATGACCAATGACTTAAACCAATTCAATTATTGCCATTTTTGCATTATCGCCCCGACGCGGTACGGTATGCAGGATGCGGGTATAACCGCCCTGGCGATCGCCATATCGAGTTGGAGCTTGCTCAAATAGAGCGTGAACCAGTTGTTTGTCGAAGATATAGCCAAGAGCTTCCCGGCGTGCTGCCAAGGAGCCATTTTTAGCTAGAGTAATCATTTTTTCCACTTCACTTCGCAGAACTTTTGCTCTAATTAAAGTGGTGGTGATCTTACCATGACGGATCAGCTCGGTGGCGAGCGATCGCAGTAAAGCACGGCGTTGATCGGCTGGTTTACTGAGTTTTTTGACGCGACAACGGTGACGCATAATTATGCACTATGAGTTATGAACGGTTTTTCTTAAGGGTGTTTAGAGCCTCTTTCCATTGGCAGGGTGATGCCCAAGCGGCGCTGTAAAGCTTCCACGACCTCTTCTGCTGACTTCTGACCAAAGTTCTTAATTTCTAAGAGGTCTTCTTGGGTATAATCCAACAAATCTGCCACAGAGTTAACTTGTGCCCGTTTGAGACAGTTATATGCCCGCACAGAAAGTTGCAACTCTTCGATGGGTATCTGGGCAGTTGGGTCGTCTGGAATCTCTGAACCTGTGTCTGTTGGTTCTAGGGAGATGTCTTTCAACGGGTTGAATAAATCTACCAAGATCCCAGCGGCCGAGGATAGTGCTTCTTGGGGGGAAATACTGCCATTTGTCCAAACTTCCAACAGCAGTCGGTCTTTTGGAATCAAGCCTTCCCCACGAGATTCTTCAACACTATAGTTGACTTTTCGCACCGGCATAAATATTGAGTCGATTTGCAGAAAATCCAACGATGTGGCTTCCTCACGTCCTCGCTCTACGGTGCGATAGCCTTTACCTTTCTCAATCCGAAATTCCATTTCCAGCTTTCCACCCTCAGCGATGGTGGCTACATACTGGGTCGGATCGATGACTTCTACTTCACTAGGCAAATCAAAATGCGCCGCAGTGATTGTTGCTGGCCCACTAACGAGTAATCTACCAATCTGGGGCTGCGAGGAATAGTTTTTTAGGATAACTTCCTTCATTCTCATGAGGATTTCCAGCACATCTTCCCGCACGCCTGGAACTGTTGCAAACTCGTGTGAAACACCTGCAATCCGCACTGCTGTAACTGCTGTACCTTCTAGGTTGGAGAGTAAAACTCGCCGCAGTGCATTGCCAACCGTTGTTCCTTGACCACGATCTAGAGGTTCCAGAACAAATTTACTGTAATGGTTCCGACTTTCTTCAGTATTAGACTCTACACATTCAATCTGAAACTGCGCCACGGATGAGCCTCCCTTTTTCTAAGGTGCTGCTAGCAGACAAATCAATTGCCTCCCGAATTGAATTTATGTCCTGTAGATTATAGGTATATCAAACTATTACTATAAAATTACGGTATAGTTTGACACTCCTATTGAGCTTTCAGGCGCTAATAATATTTTGGGTTCCCGAAGTTTAACAGCTTTCTCTCCGGGAAATCTGACGCGCTTTCGGTCGCCCAAGCTTTCACACAATGACAAGTTACACGTTAGACGCTTAACTGCTCATCCTAAGTAATTTTACTTGCTTTGGTTGTAGCTTATCGTCCTAAATGCCCAAGTCTTGGTGTTTAAACTCGACGGCGCTTGGGTGGACGGCAACCATTGTGAGGAATGGGGGTAATATCCCGAATGAGTGTAATTTCCAGTCCTGCTCCTTGAAGTGCCCGGATAGCGGTTTCTCTACCTGCTCCTGGCCCACTGACCATTACCTCAATTTGGCGCATTCCTTGATCAATGGCTCTACGGGCTGCACTTTCAGCAGCAGTTTGCGCTGCAAAGGGAGTTCCCTTTTTTGCTCCCTTAAAACCGCTAGAACCAGCACTAGCCCAGGAGATGACATCTCCATTTTGATCGGTAATGGTGACAATGCTATTGTTGAAAGTAGACTGGATGTAGGCCATCCCACTGGGTACATTCCGTTTCTGCTTCTTGCTCCCGGTTTTTTTAGTTGGTTGTCTCGCCATACTTGTTTAGTTGATTTAAGGTAAAACTTGCTCGGATTAGCAAGCGTTGCAAAATTATTTCCCTGGAGCCTTCTTCTTCCCAGCCACTGTCTGCCTTCTGCCTCGACGGGTTCTGGCATTGGTGCGAGTTCTTTGGCCTCTGACTGGTAAGCCCATGCGATGACGACGACCTCTGTAGGTACCAATGTCAACTAAGCGCTTGATGTTCAAAGACTCCAAGCGCCGCAAGTCGCCTTCAACTTGATAGTTGGTTTCTATTTCCCCCCGTAGGGCTGTTACATCGGCATCACTTAAGTCCTTAACGCGAGTGTCTGGGTTCACACCAGTAGCCGCTATAATTTCTTGAGAACGTGATAAACCAATTCCATAGATGTAAGTTAGACCGATCTCGACGCGCTTATCGCGTGGAAGGTCTACTCCGGCAATACGTGCCACAATGAACTCTCCCTATTGTTCTCGCAATTACTGTTGGTTGGAAAAACGTGATTAATCGCGTTTTTTCGTTTTAATGATGATATGCGTGTTACAACTCACTCTGTTGGTAAGAGTGTTATCCTTGACGTTGCTTATGCTTGGGGTTCACGCAGATCACCATGACGCGACCACGACGTTTGATCACGTTACACTTTTCACAAATTTTCTTGACTGAGGCTCTAACTTTCATGCCTTTTATTTTTTGACTCCAAATATAAAATTATAGCATTTCTAGGGAAATTAATCCAGTTCAATGACTAGCAAACAGCCAAAAAAATGGTTTTATGGTAAAATTCTCTACATATACTTACTTCTTTCGTAGTCGATAGGTAATTCTGCCTTTGGTCAAGTCGTAAGGAGTTAACTCTACCTTGACGCGATCGCCGGGCAAAATCTTGATATAATTTCGGCGAATCTTGCCGGAAATGTGAGCTAGCACGTTAAAGCCATTGTCCAAGTCAACGCGAAACATCGCATTGGGCAAGGACTCTGTAACCGTGCCTTCCATTTCAATCAAATCTTGCTTAGACAATTTGTTTTTTCCTCAACTCAACAATTTCGTGTTCAGTTGCAGCGCTTCATCTGCAAAGAAACACATTTTTAGAAATATATCAACAGTTTATTAATATATCTTAGCTAAAATTGATCTTTTTTTTGGTAGAGGGGCATTGGGCATGGGGCATTGGGCATTGGGCATTGGGGAAAGAATTACTGTAGCTCCTCCCATGCTCCCTCGTCTCCCTCATCCCCTCCCCCCTCTTTTTCACGAAGCGATTACCTTTTGTAATTCACCAGTGACATCTTCTTGGGACTGATTGCCATTGACTGTTAGGAGTTTTTTGCGATCGCCGTAATAATCAATTAAAGGTGCAGTTTCAGCGCGGTATACTTCTAAACGACGACGAATCACCTCTTCGGTATCATCTTTTCGTCCTCTAGCTAGCAAACGTGCGATCACAATTTCATCTGGTGCATCTAGATTGACTACCCTTTCGCCGCCTTGATGTATTGCTTCGAGTAACTTCTCCAGAAAAGCTGCTTGGGTCACTTTCCGGGGAAATCCATCAAGAATCCAACCATTTTTGGCATCTGGTTGACTGAGGCGCTCCTGTACCAAGTCCTCCACTAGCTGGTCGGGTACTAACTCGCCGCTATCGACATAAGCTTGAGCCTTGATTCCCAAATGAGTTTGCTCTTTCATGGCTTGTCTTAATATTTCACCAGTAGAAATATGGGGAATATTCAAGTGTTCAGCCAAAGTTTGAGCTTGTGTTCCTTTACCCGCTCCAGGTGGCCCCAAGAAGATTAATCGCGTCACTATTATTTCACCATTCCTTCATAGCGCTGAGAGATGACATAAGTTTGGACTTGTTTGGCTGTCTCAATTGCCACACCAACTAAAATTAATAAAGAGGTAGCACCTATTCCCTGGAAAGTTTTCACATTCAAAGCGCTTTCCACGGCGGTAGGGATAATCGCAACGAAGCCCAAAAATATCGCACCCAAAAAAGTGAGTCGGTTGGACACGCGTTCGATATACTCGCTAGTAGCCTTGCCAGGACGAATTCCAGGAATACTAGAACCCATTTTCTTCAAGTTCTGCGCCACATCTACTGGGTTGAGAATCAACGAAGAATAGAAGTAGCTGAAGAAAACGATGGAAATCATGTAGACCAAGGCATAGACCCAGGAGCTAGAACCGCCTGGACTCAGATAAGTGTTAACTATATTCGCCAAATCGGCATTTTTAGTAAAGTTGGCTATCAGCAGTGGCAAACTGAGGATGGCAGCAGCAAAAATAATTGGCATCACGCCGCCTTGATTTAACCGCAGGGGCAGATAGCTACGCTGTTCTGCCAACACTCGCCGACCTACTTGGCGACGAGCCGAAATAATTGGGATGCGGCGCATTCCTTCTTGCACAATTACAATACCAACAATTGTTGCTAGGAAAACTAAGAGCAGCACTATCACACGCCCCACTGTTTCCCGACCACCGACTTGCACCAAGTCGATGGTATCGCCTAAGGCTTTTGGTAATGACGCGACAATATTGACAAAAATCAACAATGATGCTCCGTTACCAATGCCACGTTCTGTAATGAGTTCTGATGCCCACATTACGAACATGGAACCAGCAGTCAGAGCGATCGCAGTTTCAGCTACGAAAATTGGCCCTGGCTTTAAGGCGAATTGCTGGAGGAATAATGCCGAAAAAGCTGTACTTTGTAGAATTGCCCAAACTACAGTGACATAGCGGGTAATTTGCGATATTTTGCGCCGACCTGCTTCGCCTTCATTTTTCTGTAAATTTTCTAAAGATGGAATCGCTGCGGTGAGCAATTGGATGATAATAGACGCATTAATGAAGGGCAAAATCCCTAAAGCAAAGACTCCCAAAGTCGAAAGTCCTCGCCCGGAAAATATATCCAATAAGCCGAATATGGAATTATTACCCGATATGGCTTCGGCAAATCTAGGTCTATCAATCCCTGGTACGGGTAAGAAGATACCCAGACGAACCAAAATTAAAATACCGACGGTGACAAGCAGCCTACCTCTGAGGCCAGCTGCTTGCGCCATCTGCATAAAAGTTTCTTGAGCCGTTGGGGCTTTATCTCGACTGATCATAGAGTGCTACCTTTATAGTGAACCAGGCGCTGACAGCGAGTTGGCTTCCATTTAAGTGCGCTGTTCCGGCTCACTCATAAGACTTCACAACTACCACCAGCTGCCTCAATTTTGCTACGAGCTGAACCTGTGAAAGCTGCCGCTTGTACCTTGAGCGGAATGCTCAATTCCCCGTTACCTAAAATTTTCAATGGCCCCTTGACAGCAGTCAGAATACCTGCGGCTTTCAAGGAGGTCAAAGTTACTTCCGTATTAGCAGGAAGGGAGCCTAGCTTCTCTACATTAATCGTAGTGTAAATCTTCTGATTAACAATCGGAAAGCCCTTCAGCTTAGGTAAGCGGCGGTACAGTGGCTGTTGACCACCTTCAAAACCTGGGCGAGTTCCACTACCAGAACGAGATTTTTGACCTCGCATACCTAGACCAGCACTGGCACCTTGACCGGCAGAAATACCTCTAGCTACACGCTTTTTGCGTTTCTTTGAGCCTTTTTGCGGCTTAACATCGTTGAGTCTCATGATGTAGTTAGTTCTTGTTTACACAAAAGCTCTGTAAGTGCGACTCTACTAAATGTAGAGACTTTCAATAGGAATACCGCGATCTTCCGCGACTTCAGAAAGAGTCCGCAGTGTAGATAAGGCATTGACTGCGGCTCTAGCATTATTGAGCGGATTGTTAGAGCCAAGTTGCTTGGCTAAGACGTTACGAACTCCTGCCAATTCCAGCACAGTCCGCACAGCACCACCTGCAATTACCCCAGTACCAGGTGAGGCTGGGCGCATCATCACTTTCGCACCGCCACCGACACCATTAATGGGATGGGGGATGGAGTTGGATTTGGTGATGGGTATATCAATGAGGTGTTTTTTGCCGTCAGCTACACCTTTTTTGACGGCGCCAATTACATCTGAGGCTTTGCCTACTCCAACACCAACTTGACCGCGTTCGTTACCGACAACAACGATCGCTCGGAAGCTGAGTTTTTTACCGCCTTTGACCACTTTACTTACGCGTCGGATTTGGATAACCCGTTCTTGCCAAGTGGTTTCTTCTTTTTTGGCACGCTTTGTTCTACTTTTACGCTCTGTTGCCATAATTTAGTGCTCTGGTGAACGTCATTTGTCTTTTGTCATTTGTCTTTTGTCATTTGTCCGTTGTCATTTGTCCAATGACTAATGACCAATGACTAATGACTAATGAGTTTAGAAATCTAAACCAGCTTCGCGTGCTGCATCAGCTAATGCTTTGACACGACCATGATATAAGTTTCCACCGCGATCAAAGACTACTTTGGTGATGCCTTTTTCTAGCGATCGCACTGCAATCAATTTCCCAACTTGCACCGATGCGTCGCGGTTTGCACATGACGCTAAACTAGATTTCAGTTCTGGTTCTACAGTCGATGCTGCCACGATGGTTTGATGCTGAGTATCATCAATTATCTGGGCATAAATATGCTCATTAGAACGAAATACCGCTAAACGCGGGCGTTCTGGGGAGCCAATAACTTTGCCACGAACGCGTCGATGACGACGGTTTTTTGATTCTCTACGAGTAAGTTTCATTTCTACTTCTTACCACCCTTACCAGTCTTACCAGCTTTCCGTCTGACCACTTCACCGGCATAGCGAATGCCTTTACCTTTGTAAGGTTCTGGTGGACGAACGGCACGAATTTTGGCGGCTGTGTTGCCTACAATTTCTTTGTCATAGCCGCTGACAATGACGTTAGTGGTACCTTCTACTGCAAACTGAATTCCTTCTGGTGGTTCAATTTGCACCTGATGGCTATAACCCATATTCAAAACTAGGTTACGCCCTTGAACTTGTGCCCTGTAGCCAACACCTTGAATTTCCAAACGGCGCTGAAAACCTTGGGAAACTCCCTCGACCATGTTGGCAACTAAAGTGCGGCTCAAGCCGTGCAGTTGCTTTGAGGTACGAGTTTCATCCCGACGATTTACCTGTAATATGTCTCCCTCTTGAGAGAGTGAAACATTAGGTGTGAGAGTGCGAGAAAGTTCTCCTTTCGGGCCTTTCACCACAATATTCGTACCATCGATCGCCACTTGAACTTTGGCGGGAATAGTAATTGGA
This sequence comes from Nostoc favosum CHAB5714, assembly GCF_020829495.1. GTDB lineage: Bacteria > Cyanobacteriota > Cyanobacteriia > Cyanobacteriales > Nostocaceae > Nostoc > Nostoc favosum. The sequence continues at coordinate 99,888 of NZ_JAIVFQ010000004.1, forward strand.
CGTTTACCGATCCGAGACATGACTTTTTGTCCTTTGTTATTTGTCCTTTGCCTTTTGTCCTTTGTCTTTCATTAATGACAAGTGACAAATGACTAATGACCAATGACTACCAAACGTAACAAAGCACTTCGCCACCCAAGTTCTGACGCCGCGCTTCGCGGTCAGTCATAATGCCACTGGATGTAGAAATAATGGCAATGCCAATGCCGCCTAGTACCCTTGGTAATTCTTTTCTGTTGGAATAAACACGCAAGCCAGGCTTACTCACTCGCTTTAAGGCGGTGATCAGAGGCTGACGGTTTTTACCTTTGTATTTTAGGGAAATCACCAGATTGCGTTTTACCCCTTCTTCTGCTTCTTCGATTTCAGCAATAAAGCCTTCCTCCCGTAGCACTTTGGCAATGCTTCGGGTCATTTTTGTAGCTGGCACTTGTGTAGTTTGATGCCGCGCCAGGTTGGCATTGCGGATGCGCGTCAGCATATCTGCAATTGTGTCGTTAGCCGCCATCGTTCCCTCTATAGATGAACTTATTGATCGCGAAAGGGCATTCCTAATTCTTTAAGTAAGGCGCGTCCCTCTTCGTCGTTTTTTGCTGTGGTGATGATGGAAATATCCATCCCACGTACTTGATCGATGCTGTCGTATTCGACTTCTGGAAAAATTAGCTGTTCTCTGACACCCAGAGTATAGTTACCGCGTCCGTCAAAGCTTTTAGGGCTAACGCCGCGAAAATCTCGAATTCTCGGTAGTGACAAACTAACTAGTCTATCGAAAAAGGCATACATCCGTTCGGATCTGAGAGTAACCATGATCCCCACAGGCATCCCTTGACGAATCTTAAAGCCAGCGATCGCCTTTTTCGCCCGTGTCACCACTGGTTTTTGACCAGTGACCAAGGCAATTTCATTAATGGATGCTTCCAGCGACTTCGCATTTTGAGCTGCTTCACCCAAACCCCGGTTAATAGTAACCTTTACCAACTTCGGTACTTGATGAACGTTGGTATATTGAAACTGATTAATCAGTTTGGGGACGATTGTCTCTTGATATAAGCTTTTGAGTCTTGTTGTCGCCATAGTTTTTTGTCCTGATATCCCTGGGCTTGGTCAGGGAACAAAGTTACGAGTTATGAGTTATGAGTTATGAGTTATGAGTTAAATTTAATTCCTAACTCTTAATTCCTAACTTCTAACTATTTATCCAGAATCTCGCCAGTTTTCTTGAGTTTTCTGACTTTTTTGCCTTCTGAGGTAAAGGTATAACAAACACGACTGGCAACGTTTTGCTTGGTGGAATAAAGCATCACGTTGGAGCTATGAATCGGGAATTCTTGGGTGAGAATCCGCCCTGATTCCCCTTCTTGCTGGGGTTTGACGTGCTTGGTTTTAATGTTGACACCTTTGACGATGACTTTACTCAGTTGGGGAAGTGCCTGGATAATTTCACCAACTTTTCCTTTGTCTTTGCCAGCAATCACTTGTACAGTGTCGCCAGTTTTGACGTGCATTTTGTGGAATACTTTGGGCGTACCCTGTTTGGTTGCCATTAAAGCACCTCCGGAGCCAGAGAAACGATTTTGGTAAAGTTTTTATCGCGTAGTTCCCGGGCAACTGGGCCAAAAACCCGTGTGCCTCTAGGATTACCGTCTTTGTTGATAATCACAGCAGCGTTATCATCAAAGCGAATACTCATGCCACTGTCACGACTTACAGCTTTCCGAGTCCGGACAATTACTGCTTCCACGACATCAGACTTTTTGACAGCCATGTTGGGTGTAGCATCTTTGACAACGGCGATAATTTTATCGCCGATAAAACCATAACGACGGTTGCCTCCGCCTAAAACGCGGATGCACATTAGTTTGCGGGCACCGCTATTATCTGCGACATTCAAGTAAGTCTGGGGTTGAATCACAATTATTCTCCCTTGTAATGTTGTTAAAAACTAACAACGATGAGGTTTAAGTAGGCTTGACGTTCAAAATTTCTGTGATTTTCCAGCGCTTGGTTTTGCTCAGGGGTCTAGTTTCCTGAATGCGAACGCGATCGCCTACTTTACACTGATTTTCTTCGTCGTGAACTTTATATCGTTGGGTGTTAACCACAATCTTGCCGTACTTGGGGTGAGGAGCGCGGTTTTCTATGGCTACTACCACAGTTTTTTGCATTTTATCGCTCACTACCAAGCCAACTCGTTCTTTAACTGCCATAATCTCCTACTTTTCTTCTTTAGCCGATTGACTTGCTGCCCGTTTGCGTTCTGTTTCTAGCGTTAGCAACTGGGCTAGGCGGTGTCGCATTTGTCGGAACTGGTGAGGCTTTTCTAATTGCCTTGTAGCTTTTTGCAAGCGCAACTGAAATAGTTGTCTTTTGATAGCGACAATTTCTTCAGAAAGTTTCTCGTCACTTAATTCTCTTGCTTCTGAAATCTTGGGAAGAGGCATAAGCTACTCCTGCTCCTGTGGTTGAGAGCGCACAATAAACTTAGTTTTTATAGGCAGTTTAAATGAAGCCAAACGCATAGCTTCACGGGCGATTTCTTCAGAAACCCCACCGATTTCAAACAAAATTCGTCCTGGCTTGACTACAGCTACCCAAAACTCTGGATTACCTTTACCGGAACCCATCCGGGTTTCAGCAGGACGCATGGTTACAGGTTTATCAGGGAAAATCCGAATCCAGATTTGTCCACCCCGACGAATATAACGGGTCATTGCCCGACGAGAAGCCTCGATTTGCCGAGAGGTAATCCAAGCAGGTTCTTGTGCTTGGAGTGCAAAATCACCGAAGTTGAGGGTGCTACCACGGGTGGCTAGTCCCTCCATCCGTCCGCGCTGTTGTTTGCGGAATTTAGTTCTTCTAGGGCTTAACATGGTTTGTTACTTGTCATTTGTCATTTGTCCTACCCTACGGGAAGCCGCCAAAGGGCGTCTATGTCATTTGTCATCTGCCATTTACTAATGACTAATGACTAATAACTAATGACGATTTATCCTTCATTTGAGCGGTCTTCAAATTGCTGGCGACGACGTTGTTGTTGACGACGACGGGGTTCACGTTCGCGATCGCGGGGATCGCGTTCACGTTCGCGGCTTGCAGGTGGTAGTGGAATTTCTTCCTGTCCAGGAATAATTTCTCCCTTAAACACCCATACTTTGATACCCAAAATGCCGTAAACAGTTTTTGCCGTGCAATAAGAGTAGTCAATGTCAGCCCGTAAGGTATGTAAAGGTACTCTACCTTCACGAGTCCACTCTGTCCGGGCAATTTCTGCACCGTTGAGCCGGCCGCTGACTTGGATTTTAATACCTTGGACACCAGCCCGTTGGGCACGCTGAATCGATTGCCGCACTACCCGCCTAAAGGAAACCCGGCGTTCTAATTGTTGAGCAATGTATTCGGCAATTAGGTAGGCATCAGCATCAACTCGTTGGACTTCAACTACGTTAATGCGAATTTGGCGATTACTACCCAACAGTCCTTGGAGTCCGGTACGCAAGGATTCAATGCCTTGTCCACCACGGCCTACTACTACGCCGGGTCTAGCTGTGCGTACTTCTAAGTCGATTTGGTCGGCTTTGCGCTCAATCCGCACTTCCGAAATACCGGCGTTGTTTTGAGCCTGTCTACCCAGCTTTTGTTCTATATATTGACGCAGTTTGTAGTCTTCTTGTAAAAGTTCTGGATAGCGATCAGGAACAGCAAACCAACGGGATTGATGTTCATGTGTAATACCCAGGCGAAAACCAACTGGATGAATCTTCTGTCCCACGAATGCTTCCTCTAAAATTTCTTACTTTACGCAATTTATTCGTGTAAAAAAAGCTTATTTTTCTGGGGCTGCTGCAACGGCCACAGTAATATGACACGTCGGCTTGCGAATTTGGTAAGCTCGACCTTGCGCTCTTGGTTGGAACCGCTTCAGCGATGGCCCTTGATCGGCATAAGCCTGAGTAATCACTAGTTGAGTCCGATCTAACCCAGCGTTGTGTTCGGCATTAGCAGCAGCGCTTCTGAGAACCTTCAATATGGGTTCAGTGGCGCGATAGGGCATGAATTCCAGGATGATTAACGCTTCACGGTACGATCGCCCGCGAATTTGATCGAGTACCCGACGCACTTTGTAGGCCGAGATGCGGATAAAACGAGCGATCGCTTTTACTTCAGTAGTATTAGTAGCCATAATTTTCTCCAATTTTGTCATTTGTCGTTTGTGAGCCAGTGCGGTCTTGGGGGTTTCCCCCATGAGTAACTGGCGAACCCAAAGGGTCATTTGTCATTTGTCTTTCAGCTCATGACTAATGACTCATAACTAATGACTACCTACCTGCTTTTTTGTCGCTTTTTCCATGACCTCTGTAGGTGCGTGTCGGGGCAAATTCACCCAACTTGTGTCCTACCATCTGTTCATTTACAAAAACTGGAACGTGTTGGCGTCCGTTGTGAACAGCTATGGTATGACCTACCATTAGAGGCAAAATTGTCGAAGCTCTTGACCAAGTTTTAATAACTTCTTTTCTGTTGTTGTCGTTGAGCTTTTCAATTTTCTTTAGGAGATGATCCGCAACGAAAGGACCTTTTTTTAGAGAACGACCCATAGTTCAATTTTGGATTTAGGATTTAGGAATTACGAGTGAGGAGTGAGGAGTGAGGAGTTAGGAATTAGGAGTTAGATTTTACTCTCAACTTATAACTCTTAACTCATAACTCTTAACTCCTAACTCTTTAAGACTCACGACCACCGCGACCGCGTTTAGAAGACTTACGACGACGACGCACAATCAATTTGCTGCTAAGTTTCTTGCGATTGCGTGTCTTCGCGCCCAATGTGGGTTTACCCCAAGGTGTAACAGGTCCTGATCTACCGATAGGTGCCCTACCCTCACCACCACCATGTGGGTGATCCACTGGGTTCATGACGCTACCTCTAACCTTAGGACGGCGACCTTTCCAGCGATTTCGCCCTGCTTTACCTGCACTCAGATTTCTCGCATCGGTGTTGCCTACTTGCCCAATGGTGGCGTAGCATTCGCGCCGAATCAAGCGGACTTCTCCTGAAGGCAACTTGAGAGTTACATAATTACCTTCTTTTGCCACAACTTGAGCGCTAGCACCAGCAGCACGCACGATTTGACCACCTTTGCCAGGAGTCAGTTCTACGTTGTGAACACCAGTACCCAAGGGAATCTTTGAAAGAGGTAAAGCATTACCATCTTCAAAGGGAGCTTCAGGCCCAGAAATAATTATTGTTCCAACTTTCAACCCGTTGGGATGGAGGATATACCGTTTTTCGCCATCTTGGTAATACAAAAGGGCAATTCGGGCATTGCGGTTAGGATCGTATTCAATTGCTGCGACTTTGGCAGGAATATTATGTTTATCCCTTTTAAAATCGATGAGCCGATAAAGTTGTTTGTGTCCGCCACCCCGGCGACGACTGGTAATCCGCCCGGTATTATTCCGACCTTTGGCGCGATGCTTCGAGGTAGTTAGGGATTTTTCTGGCTCGGTTTTTGTGATCTCCGCAAAGTCAGAAACTGTAACTTGGCGAGTGCTGGGGGTATAAGGGCGATAAGAACGAGTACCCATAATCTATTTTGGATTTTGGATTTTGGATTTACTTAATTTCGGATTTTGAATTTTGGATTTAATGAGTGTTTAACTGATTGCGACCATCTTTGGTACTTATTTCAGTAAACTCCTCAATCTAAAATCTAAAATCTAAAATTCCTAGACTTCTGGGAATAGAACTTGTCTAATCTTGTCTTCATCCCCAGGTGCGACGGTAACAATGGCTCGCTTATATTGGGGCTTATAACCAATAAATTTACCAACGCGCCGCTTTTTACGCGGTGGTAGGGTGGTGTTGACTTTTACAACCTTGACCTGAAACAAGTCTTCGATCGCAGCCTTGATTTCTGGCTTAGATGCTTTTGGAATTACTTCAAAGGTGTACTTATTCTGCTCCATTAAGATAGTCGCTTTCTCGGTGACGATTGGGCGACGCACTAAGTCGGCAAGGTCGCGGGGGTCAAAGCTAGGCACTGTAGACCTCCTGAATTTTTTCTAGGGCTGATGCCGTAACTACAATTTTGTCAGCGTGCAGTAAATCAAAAACATTTAGCTGGTCGGCTGCAATTAGTTTTAAATTTTCAATGTTGCGGGCTGACAAATAAACGTTATCTGTATCCGCAATTTCAGACAAAATTAACAGTGACTTGCTTTCTGGTACGACTCCCCAACGAGCAAGGGCTGCTACTAATTCTTTAGTCTTTGGGCGAGATAGCTCGGTGCTAAATTCTTCTACTACGATCAAATCCTCAATGCGGCTGACAAATGCTGTCCGCAGTGCTAAACGTCGCTCTTTGCGGTTCAACTTGAGGTTAAAGTCTCTGGGCTTTGGCCCAAAGATCACACCACCACCACGCCACAGTGGTGAACGAATAGACCCTGCACGAGCGCGACCAGTACCTTTTTGTCGCCAAGGTTTACGGCCACCGCCTCTGACTTCTGAACGAGTTTTTGTACTGGCATTTCCTTGACGAGCATTAGTCAATTGCCGTACCAAGGCGCGATGCACAATATGAGACGCTGTTTCTTCCTTGGCAACGCGCAACTCGAAGGTCGTCTCGCCGACCTGTTCTCCTTGCCAATTTTTAACTACGCTTTCAACCATCTTTGTTATTTGTCCTTTGTCATTTGTCTTTTGCCATTTGTCCTGTGTCATTTGTCCTGTGTCATTTGTCCTTTGTCCTTTAACCAATTGACTAATGACCAATGACTAATGACCAATGACTAATGACTAATGACTTTTGACTATCCCACTATTTTTGCAGGCACAACACTTACTAGAGCGCCCGGTTTACCAGGAATGGCTCCCTTAATTAGCAATAAGTTGCGTTCTGCATCAACTCGCACTATGGTCAGCTTACGGATTGTGATGCGTTTCCCACCTAAACGCCCTGCCATCCGCTTACCTGGATAGACACGACCTGGTGTTGTACCAGCACCAATAGAACCCGGCGCTCTGTGGTTTTTGGAACCGTGTGACATGGGCCCGCGACCAAAGTTGTTGCGCTTCTGGTTACCCGCAAAGCCGCGACCGATGCTTGTGCCGACTACATCGACAATTTGACCTGCACTAAAAATATCTGCTTTAATCTGTTGACCTAAAGCATAATCACTAGAACTTTCGGTGTGATATTCATTTAGGTGACGCAATGCTGGGGCAGATGATTTAGCTAAATGGCCCAGTAGTGGTCTGTTCAGTGCCTTTGGTTTAACTTCGCCATAACCAACTTGAATGGCAAAGTAACCGTCGGTTTGTTTGGTTTTAACTTGTGTAACGGTGCATGGCCCTGCTTGAATGACAGTCACAGGAATAGCTACTCCTGCTTCGTCAAATATTTGGGTCATGCCCAGCTTGGTGCCGAGAATACCTACAGACACAGTAACTGGTTCTCCTTTCTACTTGCTGACCTTGGAATTGGACTCTAGAGGACACGCTTTGTACGCATCAGTTTAGGCTGGGTTAGCCTGCGAAATTTGGAATGGTTTAAATAAACCGCTCCAAATGCTTTCGGACACAACAAACCGTGTCCGTACTGCTTGGTGAATCTGTTTAGCTTCACTCACTAGATCACCAGAACAGCCACAAGTCTCTTCCCATTGGGAAGTAGTAACTTCTGGAATCAATGCAAGGCGCTACAGCTTTAAGCTGTGTGCAGCAATGCTTTTGTCCAAGCAATTGCTCTGGCACTTTCTGGAGGCAGCGCTGTCGGCGGGTTTTCCGATTTTTAGACGCCCATTAAGACGGCTTCCCGGAGGTTGGCTACTGCCCTGTTGCAGTTGGACTTAAGCGGTTTTTACCACCCAGTATCCGTTAACTGAGACTGACGTAATGCCATGAAACCAACATTGCTGCTCAGTTTTTACTTCCTTAAACACCTTAAACTATTGTTTAAGATTTTGCCTGCTTTTTCAGAGGCATAGGAGTAAATGTACTCTGGAGCTTTGGATTGGCTTTGATTCTTCGCCCATAAGCTCCAATGTTGACCTGAAAGCTTTCTTAGTTTACCAGTCTATGATCAATCTGAGTTAGATTATCCAATTTGGATTGAGTCATCAGCTTTTGATGCTAACACTATCTCAAAATGACAGTAAGAAGGGACTCTAATTTGCGTCTTTGGTCACAATCTAATAATATAAATTATTTATTTATGTTTGTCTACTAATTTATAGAGTTATTTTTGGGGAGTAGGGGAGGCAGGGGAAGCAGGGGAAGAAGAACTATTGATTATTGCCCAATGCCCAATGCCCCATGCTCCATGCCCAAAAAAATCCTTTTAATCTATCGGTTCAGGGTAAATAATAGAGATATCTAAGTGGGATAAGACGAAAATCTATGGCACTAATTACCACTGGCAACGGTTTAATGCGCGATCTGGAAAAATTTGGCGCTCTTGGCGTGTATGTACCTCTGGAAGGGGGTTATGAAGGTCGATATCAGCGCCGACTACGCGCAGCTGGCTATACCACCCTCCACATTACCGCCAAGGGGTTGGGCGACATAGCTGCGTATCTCACAAGAATTCATGGAGTCAGACCTCCTCATCTTGGTAAAAAAAGCACTGGTAGTGGTGCCGCAGTAGGTCATGTGTACTATTTGCCACCAATTATCAATTCTCATCTAGAACAGCTACCACCAAAGTCTAAGGGGCTGGTTTTGTGGATTATTGAAGGGCATATTCTTTCCAATGAGGAACTTGAGTATTTAACGAATTTGCCTCAGCTAGAACCACGAGTAAGAGTAGTTATTGAGAGGGGTGGCGATCGCGCCTTCCGTTGGACTTCTCTAGAAAAAACTCTGTTAGCTAGTTAGTCCTTTGTCGTTAGTCATTAGTCATTTGCTCATGACTAATGACTCACTTCAATCAGCATTTCAATAATGCTGGGTCGAAAACCACAAGACGCAAATAACCGCCGTGAAGCCTCGTTAGCAATTACTGTATCAAGACGAATTTGTTTGCCGCCCATCTGATGAAAGCGTTAAACAATTACTGGTATAATAAAGCACGCTATTTGATAAATTTTACGCAGTATCAGGAAAAAGTTTTGCAGAAAATTCAACGATTAAAGTACAGGTTGTAATCAAGGCTTTAACTAATTACGAATTACGTAGCTTGCTTCTCGCCGGAGGCGAGTATTACGAATTACAAATTACTTTAATCCTGTTGGTGAGCGAATTTATAAGCACCCCACAGAGAAAGAGCGATCGCAATCACTAGCAAAATCGGTATGCTGTACCAAGGAAACTGAGACAAAGGTAAATGGGCAGCTGCACGCAGTCCGATGCTGGCGTAGGTGAGTGGTAACAGGTAAACTACGACTTTGAGGGCAGCTGGTAATGTACCAGGGTCAAAGAAGGTCGCTCCTAAGAATGACATGGGGATAATTATAAAATTGTTGTAGAGTCCAACTGATTCGAGCGATCGCACACTCAAACCAACAATCACCCCTAACCCAGCAAATACCGAACAATTCAGTACTACCAACAATAGAAATAGTGGGTTGAGAAAATTCCAGTTTCCAGTCAACAGCAGCGCTACTAAAATCACCGAACCCGATGTCATCAACCCCCGCACTACTCCCGCCAGCATTTTTCCGATGTGCAAGGCTAAGGGATGTATAGGAGTTAACAACAATTCCTCGAAGGTTTTGGTAAATAGTCTGTCTCCACAAATGGAAAATGTCGTTCCACCAAAGCTAATCGTCATCGACGATAGCGCCACCATCCCCGGTAATATGAATTCCAAATAGTTATTATAGTTACCACTAATCCCTGAGCCTGGTTTGATGGAACTACCCAAACCCAAGCCAAAAGCTAAAATGTATATCAGTGGGGATATTAAGCCTGATGCAGCAACTTGTACGATTCTGACACGTAAATCTAACCAATCTCCCCAAAAAATAGTCAGACTATCAGCTAGAAGGATTTGAAGTTGCGAAGTTTTGAACTTCTTGCTTGAGAATAACGCTCTTTGAGATGCCACTTGCTTCTAATTAGTTATTAAAACTTTCTTAAATTTTAAGTTACATTGTTTGACATATCAATTACTAGGGGTAACCAAAATATCTAAGAAGAATACGAAAAATTAGTCTTGGAAATTTGTAAGCACAGGTTTCCTCCGCTCAGACTTTTCGCAAAATTACAAACAAAAAGCTAGATAATCCAAGCATTGTGACTGCACCATTTGTGCAAATTGAATCAAGACTATCTGATAGATATCAAAAATATGCTATAATTAATTAATAAAAAAATATAAAACTTAAAGACAGTTACTATGTGATTTCCATGTGAAGCAGCATAAAAGTAATAACAATTCCTTAATCGGCAAATAAATAAAAATACTCACCAATTGTTCAAGATGGAAACAATAACCGACAAGGTTGAAATTCTGTCCATATATCTAGATAAGTTCCTATTTTTATCATTTAAGAACAATACTGCCCGAAAACTCGCAGACAATTACAGTCAAGAATAGGCATACTGAAAGAGGGAGAAAACTTTAGACCACTCCCTGCGAAATCGGCGTGAAGGTGATTAAGCAACAATGAGACGTAAACCCACTGGTAAATCGGCTACTACTTCTAAACCCTCTATTTTCCAATCCCCTATGTTTAACTTCTTTACCATCGCAATTATGGGAGGGGTGTTGATTTTGGGAATTGGGATTGGCATTGCTTTTAGTTCGACAACCACGTTGTCCCCATCAAATGTGGCTTCCCGTGAATATATTGATTTGAAAGCACCAAACCCTGAGATTTGTGTGCAGTACGGAGCCAGCGCGATGGTGATGGACGCTAGACTGTTCGTCACTCTCAGTCCTTTCAATGTCTATGTTTCCCAGCCCAGTATGCGTCCCGGATGCGTGATCCGACAAAATAACTGGGCGCTTTTAGAGCAACGTAAGCTGGTGACATCTGATCAGGTAAGAGATTGCAAAAATCGCCTGAACACTTTTGGTTTTACAGGGAACTTAGACAGTGAAAAACCTGATATTAGGTGTATATATCAGAATGAAGCTGCTCAAAACTTCTTTGCGAATCAACCAGGAGCAGTTGGAACCCCTCAGGAAACTGACAGATTTTAGATTTGGGAATTGGGAATGGGGCATTGGGCATTGGGCATTGAAAAGAGGTAGGGGTGCGGGGGGCAGAGGGGAAAACTCTTTTCCCTTGCTCCCTGCTCCCTACTCCCTATCTATTTTTAGGTAGGGGTTGACCAAACTCGATTACCTGGGGATTGGGAACATTGGGGATTGTTGGAGCTGGAAATTCTGACATACCGAAAGGAGGAATGCTATTCAAGTTACCGGGTTGATTTGGGAAAGAAGGAGGGGGAAGAATCAAAGCAGGTTGTTGAGAGGATGTATTAGGAGTTAGGGGAGGTACGGTTACAAAAGGCTGCCCTGAATTATTAGTAATTGTTGAGGGCAGGTTATTTGATATAGGTGGAACCGTAAGTAAGGGTGCTTGTAGGTTAGTAGGCGGCTTTTGGGGTGTTTGAGGTTGTTTCTTGGGTGACGGTGGGGAGTTCCCTGGTTTCACGGCAGTAGTTTTACCAGAAATAACTGGACGTAATACCCAGCGAGTGGAGTTTTTTCGGGAAACGGGTTGCAGTTGTATCTGTTTGGGATTTAAAACAGCCTCTGGTGCTAAATCTAGGACAATGCGTGTGTCATTTGCGTTCAGTTGAGAAACACGAATGCTTTTGATTGCTCCAGAATAATTTTGTTGTGTAATAATTTTGCCTAACTTAGTATTCGGTAAATCTACAACAAGCCGAGATGGTTGGGCTAGGTAGAAATAACGGGGGGTTGTGCCTGCTGAGAGGGTGATTTCGAGTTGCTGTGTCTTGGGGGAAAAACGCCACTTTTCTAGCTTTGCCACTGGTGTAGCAGCAGTAGTGCAAGTTTCAAGGGCGATCGCTGCACAAAAGCCTAATAGACTGATGCTAAATAGCTGCTTGCGCCATTGGCAAAATTGCCTAGTCTTTAGTCCCTGATCCATTCTTTTTATCTGCTCCATAAAACCCATACAATGCGCTCTTCCAATCCCTACTCACCACTCCCCACTCCCCACTCCCCAATTCAATTAGCTTTTTGGGGCACAGCAGTAAATTTCAGAGTTTGTGGAATGCCCTTTACGGTTAATTGACCTGTCATATTACCTTTATCCACAAGTTGCATTTGAATTGTGACTGAGTTCAGAGGATCATTTTGGGGGCGAGGAATATTACAAAGGATTGATTTACCAACTTTTCCAGATAAATTTAACTGTTGATTTCGGAAGATGCCTGCCAGAGAGTGCTTTTCGTCAGTATCGGGGTTAGCGTTTGCCGGTAATACAGAGGCATTTAAGTAAATACCCGATTGCTGAATCTTTAACGTCAGAGTATCCGATTTTTCACAGTTAGGCAAATTCTCTGACAGTGTTAGACGATACCGACCGTTAATTGGAGGAGGAGCCTTGAGATTGTTTTCCCCGTAAACGGTTACAGTTTTAAACAACACTAGCACTGAAGTTATTGCTACTCCGTAAAAAGTTAAAGATTTGAGGTTGAAATGATTCATGAATTTCAACTCCTCAATGTTGGCTCTTGACTACTAACTTCAGGAAGCATAGAGGCAAGGTGAGCGGTGACTTGGCTGTAGCGGCGGGTTATCAGCAAGGAGGAACGACATTGGATAGCTAGTTGATCTGTATATCTTCCCAAGGTTTGGCGCTCGATACCCCAAGCGCGGCTGGTGCCAGCAATAGTTAGGTCTACACCTTCTGAGGCTTGAATTACGGCTTGGATTGGTTCTGGGGCTTCAATAATTTTGATTTCAATGCGATCGCGTACACTAGTCGGCAATTGCTCCATCATCGTGTTTAGTTCGTAATTCAAAAACTAGATTTGAAGGGGCTCGAATGAACGGATGGTAAGCACCGGAGAAAACTTTTCGGTCTACTGACGTTAGAGGCAGCCAATGGCTGCCTCTAACTCCCCCTCATAATGATTATCATTCCGGAAAAGAGGAATGTTTAGTTGACTGAAAGTTATATCTGATAAGGATCTTGCTGAATTCAATTCTTATCTTGGCTTGTCAATATTTAGATGCGTTTGCCTTGTTACAACCACTCCCCACCCCGGAAACGCCAACGGGGAAAGATAATTCGCATCAGGCTTTGTGAACTAATAAAAACTGCTAGCCAAACAACGGTATAGTGCAATAAAAAAACTGCTAACGGAAGTTCTTCTTTAGGTAAAGGTATTGGTAAGAAGCCAAACAGTTTTACTCCACAGAACACAAATACTAATTCCCATATACCAGCTAAGAGTTGATAGGCTGCGGGCCAATCCCTATCCCATCGAAATTTTTGGAGATAGTTATAAAGCACATCCCAACCTAAGCCAAAGACGGCGACATAACTAAGTATCCACAAATAAACCGAGTTAGCATTAGAACCAATCAATCCCATTACAAAGGGCAAAGACACAAGTACGCCCACCGTTGCAAGTAATAATAATCGAGTTTGCCAACGACCAAATAAAGTTGGTGTCATAGGAATACTGAATAAAAAATAGGAAAAAGATGGATTTAAAAATTCAGCACTATTGTAGTGCTTTTTGCAAGGATGGGAGATACGAGAATATTAGGTTAGCCCCAAAGCATCAACAGATTTATCTGATTAGGATGGCTTAAGGTGGTAATCAAATTTAGAATGATAAGTTGCGTTGGCAAAGCCCACCGAAGGTATCGCATCCCAATTGATCACATCTTCTAGCAAAGCTTGATAACCTAGTGTATTGGGATGAAGACCATCTTCACTCAAGCGTTTAAGTCGCCAATTTTCACCACGTTCCATCCATTGCTCAAAAATATCTAAATAGGGAATCTGCCGTTTGGTACAAGCAATTCGAGTTGCTTCTTTGTAACGGTACTGATCGGCATGATTATAGTAAAAACAATCTAAAAATGGCATCTTGGCTTCATCCACTGGCACCATGCCCACAAATAACACAGGACATAGTTGCTGTGCTAAATCTAGCAGAGAAGCAATTTCCTTTTCAAACAGTGTAAAATCTGTGTAACTTCGGCCATCGGGACGCGCCAACCGCGCTGAGTCATTCACGCCTACTGATAAAATAATCAAGTCTGGGACACGATTTCGGAGTTCACCCCGGTGGCGAAATTCAACTTCTAGCCTTTGTGCTACTTGTTGCGTGCGTAGGCGTAGCCCGTCGTAGACATCGCCTCTTACCCCTAAATTATAAAGAACATGACCCGCACTATCCGGCAACATCCACCATCGCCGTAGTTGCTCGATCCAGCCTCTTTTTTCCGGATCACCGAATCCATAAATTAAGCTGTCCCCCAGTGCGACAATCTTCATTGGCTGAAAGTGATTTGGTGGTACAGACAGCTGCATTGAGGAAGAAGCTAGAAATGTGTGCATTTAAGAACTATATTTTATATCTTTACAAGATTCTATACATTTCTATACCATAGATGGCTATGTTTAAAGATCCAAGCATCTATGGTTCTAGTTATTGATATAGTTGCAAGGTTAATATTGCCGCAGTTGAGCCTTTGAGGGTGAACGTTGAGCCTTTGAGGTCGAATGTTGAGCCTTTGAGGTCGAATGTTGAGCCTTTGAGGGTGAATGTTGAGCCTTTGAGGGTGAATGTTGAGCCTTTGAGGTCGAATGTTGAGCCTTTGAGGGTGAATGTTGAGCCTTTGAGGGTGAATGTTGAGCCTTTGAGGGTGAATGTTGAGCCTTTGAGGGTGAATGTTGAGCCTTTGAGGGTGAACGTTGAGCCTTTGAGGTAGAATGTTGAGCCTTTGAGGTAGAATGTTGAGCCTTTGAGGGTGAAACTTGCGGTTTAAAAGCTCAAGTTTGGGGTTTGGTACTGAAAACGTCTATGCGATGTCTACGACGGCCTACGCCTATGCACCATGTTTCATTTTATTTTAGGTATAGGTGAGTACTTATACTTTGCCAAATGAGTGTGAGAATCGAACCGCAGAGGCGCAGAGGACGCTGAGGAAGAGAGATGAGGGAGAAAGTAATTTTATCTGCCGAAGATTTCATTGACGGTAATGTTTACATTAGGGAAAGCTTTGATTGATAAACTTTGACCGCTAGTGAATTTTTGCATCAGCTGATATCCTGCGGCTGTTGGTTGTTGATAAACTTCCACGATTTGCTCGTTAATATCTACTAACCAAACTTCAATTATGTTTGCTTGTGCATATAAAGGAATTTTCTCTTGCCGGTCATACATCACAGTCGAATCAGATACTTCAATTAGTAAAAAAATATCCTGGGGTTGGGGGTGTGCTGTGGCGTAGAAATCATCACGGGGTTTAAGTAATGCGACATCTGGCTGAGGTTCTGAGTTATTGTTCAACGCGACCGGATTTTGAGCAGCAAGTATAACGCGTTTACCCAACAGCTGCACCAACAGATTAACTAGTCTATTTACACAAGCAGCGTGTTTTGTCCCAATAGGCGACATCTCAATAATCTCTCCCCGAACCAATTCCACTCGGTCATCCTCTGTGAGAATCCCCGACTCAACCATCTTATGATATTGCTCAACTGTGAATTTCCGTCTTAGCAATTGTACAGACATCGCCACCTCCACTGTTGCCTCATCTTTTAATTATTCTCCAAAATTATCAACTCACTACCCAAACCACCCACTGCAATCAATTCCAGAGGACATCCAACGGAGTTTGAGCAAATCATTCAAGAAAAAAGCCAAAACTTTGTCGGTCGTGAATTTGTTTTTACGGCTATTAATTGAAACGCCGTCGCAAAGTCTTGATTTAGCAGATTATCCAAAATAAAATCGGCAAGATATTCAAGCATATATTCAAAGATACCTAACCTCCCTTCCCTACGAGGGAAGTGGGAACAAGATTACTCCCCTCCCCGCCAACAGTATCCTTTTAGGAGAGGGTGGGGGTTAGGTCTATATTGACGCATCCAAGCTAAGGATTAATCGCTGGTATCACCTTGAAACTGGCGATTTTCCAATGCTGTATCGTCAATATTTGTTGCTGAGATGAGAATTCAGTAGTAGAGGAACGCTCTAACAAATCTACTGTATCTCCTAGATTTAACCCCAAATCACTTTGCCAAGATAACTCGGCTGTTTCTCCGTGACATTCATAACACCGCAGAATTAACTGCTGTGGGTCATCCTCTGATGGCTTGAAGGCCATCAAGATTAAATTTTCAGCTGATAAATCTAGGAAACTTACTCCTTCAATAGTGCTGTTAGCAGTAGCGGGGCGTTTAGCCTGTGCTGTTAGCGGATAGCTATGGTTGAGCCAGTTGTGAGTTGTGAGTGGATTCAATATCACTTGCAACGGTATATTCAATTCATAGCCACGCCGTACTGTATGGGCTGATTCCCAGCTACCAGCATGAGGATACAAGGTATATGTGAACTCGTGAAAACCTCTGTCAGCCTCTGAGTCTGGCCAATTAGGACTGCGTAGGAGTGTTAAGCGGAGTTGATTTGGTTTGCTGTCGTAACCGTATTTACAATCATTCAGCAAACTAACACCGTGAATACCCTCCTGCGTTTCTCCTGTCAAATCAGCCCAACGCAAGGCGGGAACTTCCCATTTTGCTTGTTCTGTGGGAGTTTTCGGTTTAGTTGGACGACGAATTGCGCCACAGGGAATTTCATAGGTAGCAAAGTCTGCTTCGATATTCAAAGGAAAAGCAGCTTTCACTAATACATGATTTTCTTGCCAGTTTACAGTAGTAGCTATTTTCAGCAGAGGTGAACCAGCTGGCAAAATATAGTCTTGGCAAAATTCCGATTCACCCAACTGACGCACCACGCGCACACGACTTTGCACTGGGCCTTGTTCTAGCCACTGAATAGATAGAAGATTTGTTGAGGGTAAGGGATGTTGACCGTAATTAGGGTCTATATTCCAAGCATCCCAATATTGACCACTGTCTTTAAAAGCTTGTAGTTGATTCCCCGCCCCATTCAAAACTTCTCGTTGATAAGTTTTATCAAAAACACTTGATAAATCTCCAGTATCAGGATCTATAACAACTCGTAGGAATTCATTTTCTAAAATCCAGTCTGGGAGGAGTGGGGAGTGGGGAGAGACGCGATTAATTGCGTCTGTACTGGGAAGTGAGGGAGATGAAGGGGAAAGCCAAAATATGCGGTAGCCTACGGGTGGAATTTCGGTGGCGAGAAATAGTAGGGTTAATGGTTCAGATAATTGGGAGACAAGCTGCTTTCCAGAAGTATTGTAAATCTGCCATTCCTCTGGCGTGGGTAAAGCTACAGAGACTACCTCAGAGCGTTGCCAATTGAGAGAATTGAAAACGAAAATAGGCAAACTATCGGGTTTTGGTGGTTCTGATAGGGTAATGTGAGATGCGATCGCTAAAAGTGATTCCTGTAATATCTTCGTTCCCATTTGTTCCACTTGCTGCCATTCGGGTAACGCATCTGTGTAAACTTGGGTAATTGAAGAACCAGGTAAAATATCGTGAAACTGTTGAAATAACACCTGCTTCCAAGCTGCTTCGATTTCTGCTTTAGGATATGTCACGCCACAGCTTACAGTTGCTAAGGTAGCAAATAGTTCAGCTTCATACAATAAATTTTCACAACGACGATTCTGGCGTTTTTGATCTGCGTGGGTAGTGTAGCAACCGCGATGGAATTCGAGGTATAGTTCGTCATTCCAGATGGGGAAGGAAGGGGAGGCAGGGGAAGAATCAAAATTACTAACAGACGCGATGAATCGCGTCTCTACGATTTGCTGTAAATACTTTTCAGCCGTTGTAAATTTTAAGTCTGGGAAGAAAGGCGACTTTTGCCAGCGTTGGGCGGTTTCTAACATATCACGGGTGGGGCCGCCGCCGTGGTCGCCGACACCGGGAAGCCAGAGGGATTCTGCTAAACCAGTTTGGGTTTGCCATTCAAGAGCGTAGGATACCATTTTAATTGGGTCAATGCTTTCACCGATCGGTGCAGACATCAAACTAAAGACTTCGCTACCGTCAGGCGATCGCCACCAAAAAGCCCCATAATCAAATTTAGTAGTATCATTCCACCGCAACTTCTGGGTGACAAAATATTCAATTCCGGCATTAGCGAAAAACTGCGGTAAAGTTGCACAAAAACCAAAAGAATCTGGAACCCACACCACAGTTGAAAGCTTACCAAATTTTTCCTGGATGTAGCGCTGACCATACAATAGCTGACGGACTATTGATTCACCAGCAATCAGGTTGAGTTCTGGTTCCACCCACATTCCGCCGACAACTTCCCAACGTCCAGCCGCTACTTGTGCTTGAATCACCCCAAACAAATCCGGGCGATGTTCTTCAATCCAAGCATAAAGTGCGGGAGTCGAATGACAGAAAATTAACTCAGGAAAATCTTCTTGCAACTTCAAAACCGACTCAAAAGTGTTTTGCGCCGCATTCCAAGTTTCACTCACAGGCCATAGCCATGCTAAATCTAAGTGAGCATGACCCAATAAGAAAATTTTAGATTTTTGATCCCCCCAACCCCCCTTAAAAAGGGGGGCTAAGATGTCGGATTGAATTAAATTTTGCCGTAGAGACAAAAACGACTTTACTAATCCCTTCTCTTCCTCCGTGTCCTCTGCGCCTCTGCGGTTCGTAACCTCCCCCACCATCGCCGCCAAAACATCCAACTTCTCCGGCGCAAACTTTTCCAAATAAAGTTGCACCACAGCTAACTCATCAGCCACAAAACCCGGATCGGGATTATTATCAACAGTAGACTCATAAACTAGGAGCGATCGCACTAAAGCACCATCACAATGTCCCGGACTCACTAACCGCAAAGCCACAACAAACTCTTCCCCTGGCGTCACCCCCTGGCCCAGAAGCACTCTCGGCGAACAATCAAATAAATCACCCTCCAGCACTAACTCCCCATTCACATAAATCTCAGCAGAATCCGCCCACCAAACCAGCGCCAGCCGCAAAGATAACCCAGCTAAGGAATAGCCCTGTAAATCTTGGGGAACCACCACTCTTTGCACTAGCCATAACACTTTTTTCTCGCCTGTCCAAGCGATATGTTCTTTAGCATTCAACTGGACAGGTTGCCAATGAGACAAATCGGCAGCTACAACATCAGTAATAATCAGGTCAGATTCCCGGTATAGCCAAGTAGACTGAAGATTAACTTGACAAAAAGAGCGTAGTTGCTCAATTGCCTGTGAGATCAATTTGGTCTGGGATTGAGAGACAGTCGGGGTCATATATTCGCTAAGATGAGGTGTTGGTCGTTTTTATTGTTTGGCGCGAGTCTCACAACTTATACAAGACTTGAACTAAAAAATTACTACTATGTCTTCTGGTTCCTCTGGTCGTTATCAAAGCAGACTATTTAACTTTGTCCACCAGCAATCTCGGCGGGTGACACAACAGTGGGAACACACCTTCTGGCATTTGCAAGTTGCTACTAAGTGGGGTGTGGAGGTACTACTTTACCCAGTGTATCTACTGTTTCAGTCATCTGAATCATCTGGGAAAACGCTACAGACCAAAGAACCACAAACTAGACTAAAGTTACAACCAAATGATACCGATTTCCAGCCCGAAATTCCAAATGTTGATAGTCCCATTCAACATGTACTAGAGGCAGTCAATTATCTGTCATTTAATGAAGCCGCTTTTACTCCTACAAAAACAGTTGAACCTTTCAAACCCTTGGCTTTATTGAAAGTTTTACGGCTGAAATTCGCTGATAATAAATCTACAAATAATGCTAATGTTACTCAATTATCAAATATTACTGAGAATCAGACCGGAAGTCTCAAACCTTTACGGCTAAATAATGCTCTCAATCAGCATCTTCCAGTAGTGCGGGGAATTGCCACAAATTTGATAGATCGTAGTTTAGTACTTGTTACTGCCGACAATGAAATTCTAAATATTTTGACACCCCAGCAGCAGGCAAAATTAGAAGACCGAATTATTAACGAAGTTGCTAATTACTGGAAGTCCTGGCAGTTGATTATAGCTAAAAAAGAAACGGAGCTATTACCACAAATTGACCGTTTATTAGCAAAACTCACTCATGGAAATACGGCTAAAACTGAAATTTTGGCTGAGGGGATACCAAAAGATTTACTTAATACAGATAGATTATTAGCATTTCTAGATATAGCCGTTGCTAAATTGGAATCAAATGCTTTAGTACCGGTGCAAGAACGTAGCCAAGAAATTGTCCAAGTTGCCCAAACGCAGTTAAATATATTTCTTTATGGCAAAGAGCAATTAGCTGCTAGGGGAGAAATTACAGGCAATGCTGACGGTTTGGAAACTCATACACTGAATCTTCAGGCTTTGATTGAGGCGGCGCTTAATTACTTTTTTGGTGTTGGTAATAGAAAAACACTTGAGTCAACAACGAGTAATGAGCTATTGCCAGACAAACTATTATCATCACGCCTTAGAAAGTCCTTTTCCAAAAGCCGTCAGTTGGAGAACCAGGATTTAACAGATGATCCTTGGCTAACATGGAATGATTTATTTGGCGACACCGAAACCATTGCCCAAAAGCCAGTTACACTTTCTGGGAAGACAAATCCTGCTTTAGCCTCAAGTTTATCAGCAGGACATTTTCCACAAAATAATTTGACTCTAAAACAACCTAAAGTTGGATCTGGTTTGGTGCGAAGAAGTCAAAAAACATCTAAAATTGCCTCTGCAAAACAAACCCGAACCAGCATTTCCCAACCAAAAAGTGAGAGTCGTAAAGGGGAAATTTTGCACCAGCAATTTCACCAAAGTAGTCAAGTTGAGGCGCAGCCAGACTGGATAGAAACCAAAGCAACTTCAATAGGTTACGAGAAGCACCCCTTAGAGCAACTTCTAGAATGGGTTGATTATGTTATGCTCTGGCTAGAAGAGAGATTTGTAAAGATGTTTCAGTCGTTACGGCAACTATGGCTGGGAAAATAATAGTAAGTAGTAATTTTTAATTCGTAAATCGTAATTGAAATTCGTAATTAACCCTCGTTTGTCAGAGTGGGAAAAGCCAATGGCTAAAAGCCTTTTGGAGCTTTACTTTTCACTTTTTAGCTAGAATTTTTAATTAATATTTCACTGTAATTATTCCATAGCTAGAAGCTATTTTTATTACAATGAGTGTTGACATGTTAGTAACTTACTGAGAAAATACGTAAAAAATTAACCCTATGATTGACCATAGCGATCGCGTCGTGTCTCGTAGAGAAGGCAGATTTCAGGGTGTTGGAGGGCTTGACCTGTATTACCAAAGCTGGTATCCAGAGGGTAAATTACGGGCAATATTAGCCATTGTGCATGGACTCGGAGGGCACAGCGATCGCTACAATAATATAGTTCAGCATTTGATCCCCAAAGAATATGCTGTCTACGCCTTAGATTTGCGTGGTCATGGACGCTCATCAGGTCAGCGAGGCTATATCAACGCTTGGAGTGAGTTTTGCGAAGACTTGGGAGCCTTTTTACAATTAATTCAAACTCAGAATCCTGGATGCCCAATTTTTCTTTTGGGTCATAGTTTAGGCGGGGTGATTGTCTTAGATTATATTCTGCGCTATCCCCAACAAGCATCAGTTTTGCAAGGTGCGATCGCTCTAGCGCCAAGCTTAGGGAAAGTTGGGGTTTCACCTATTCGAGTGCTTTTAGGAAAAATGCTCTCACGGGTGTGGCCGCGTTTTACCCTGAATACAGGCATTGACCTGAGTGCTGGTTCACGAGATCAGCAGGTTTTAGCCGCATCCGCTCAGGATACACTGAGACATACCCTTGCTACTGCCCGTCTGGCTACAGAATTCTTTGCAACAGTTGATTGGATTAATGCTCACGCAGCTGATTGGCAATTACCATTGTTGATTCTCCACGGTGGTGCAGACCGAGTGGCTTTACCTGCGGGAAGTGACATCTTTTATCAACGGGTAAACTGCAAAGATAAGCTGAGAATCGAGTATCCGGGAGCCTATCACGAAATTCAGTGTGACCTCAATTATCCAGAGGTACTGGCTGATTTGGAAGATTGGTTGGAGCAACACTTAGTATCTGAGATAACCCATTTAGCACGGTTAAGCGGTGAGTTATGAGCGATCGCTTCATCTACACAAATCTCAATAATCCCAATATTTTTCTGTATAAACATTAACAATCCTTAACAGATAATACTATTAAGGATTGTTAAGAGGAGTAAAAACTACTCACAAACCCGATTGTTTCTTAAAAATCATCGAGAAACTGACTAAGGCGACTGATTACGGGGTCAACCTCTTGAGGAGGGGTAGCAACAGTATAAGAAGTATTATTTACTACTTCTAATTGAGTTGGAGACTGAATGAACGATCGATCATTGACTATGAGCGCCAGTTGTGCAACTTGTTGAGAAAGTTGCAGTAGATGGTGTTCCATCGCCTCCAAACGATTAGATCCCTTGGCAAAAAAACGTTCCTCAAGTCCAGCCACTTGACGTTGCAATTCACCGATTTGCTGTTCAATCGGTGTTGTTGCTGTTTGTGGAGCAGGTTGTACAGATTCCGGTACACATAAAGATTGCCATAAGGCTTCTTTACAGAGGTCGCTGAAAGTCTTGTCTGGTTGTTTTTCCAAATAACTTTCTACTTGCGCTAACAAGCTTTCATCAGCAAGCTCTGGGTTGAACGTGACGGATTTAACTACCTTTTTTGACCATTGGAACATCAGCTTTATGCCCTAGCAGCGCGATTGGAGGATAATTGTGCCT
Organism: Nostoc favosum CHAB5714; assembly: GCF_020829495.1. Taxonomy (GTDB): domain Bacteria; phylum Cyanobacteriota; class Cyanobacteriia; order Cyanobacteriales; family Nostocaceae; genus Nostoc; species Nostoc favosum. The sequence goes on from NZ_JAIVFQ010000004.1 coordinate 122,725, forward strand.
CTCCATAAATATACTGCCCCAAAGCATTCGCCTGTCGTGAAGGTGCTGCTAAATGAGCATTAATCTTTGCTTCTTTGAGCAGACGTTGAACGTCGTCCCAGAAGAACTCACCACCCCCGCCAGTCAGAATCACATCGGTGACACGTTCTGGCAACCAGGCTAGCACACGGCTACAGATTTCGCGCGAAAACATCTCCGTGAGGTTGGGAAGAAAATCGTCTAGGTTGGTGGGCTTGCTAGCGCCTTTAGGACGGTAATAGCGTTCACCTCTGGGTTTGTTCACAGCGGAAATCAGAGCTAGAGATTGACTATCTGCTCCCTCGATTTCGGCGGACACCAATTCATAAAACTTGTTCATACCGAAGTCTTCGCTCTTAGAAGCACCTCTGGCAAAACGGAAGTTATCTACCATCAAAAGATCGACGGTTTGATGTCCAATATCAACGATCGCCACTGATATTTTTGTAAAATCGGGACTGCCAGGACTTTTCTTTGGTTGAGCTTCAGACCACAGCAGGCTGCCGTAGCCCTCTGGCATTACCCATACCTTACTGACGTTCAGCGATACAGATTCGCCTCGGAAGTTCAACACATGAGGGCCGCCTACTTGGCTAATCAACTGGGCTTTTTCCTTTTCAAATTGTTCTAAGGAAAGAAAAGGCAGACCTAGTACGACTGAGATATCGTCTCTGAGTTTGAAGTAGCCAGCACTTGCTAACACTTTTACCAGTGCAGCCTCTACCTTAGATTGGCCAACTCCTAGATTCGCCCCAAAGTCGGCTGCCAGTTGACCAACAGCATATCCATTTCCTTGATACTCCAGCCACAAATCCATTAAAGGGTCAGTAGCCCTGGCTTCAAAAACACCGCCGCGTACTTGTTCAATTGACATCTGCTTGACGTTGGCAGGTACAAACACCACATTGCCGGGTTCACGACTCACACAAGTTTTTGTGGAAGTTCTGCCTAAATCAACACTGAGAATGGTTTTCCCTGGAACACCGCCTGTCTTGGGAGGAGTATTATTATTAACAGCATTGATCGGAACTGCCGCTCTATTCATGGGTATAGCAGCAGCATTGATGGGGTTAGCAGCAGAAGGTTGGTCTGTCATGAAAGCTCCTAGTTCAAACTTAACTGTAAAAAGTTGTCATGCTCATCTTACAAAAATGCGAGCAACCAGAAATTCTAGGTTGCGTCAAGTGTAGCTAGAAATACGCCAAAAATTAATTCCGGCGATACCTCCGATAAGCTCATGCCTTCGCACATCTAGTATTATTTGGCATAGTGTAGGCGAATTTTGGCCAGATGTAACCCCTGCTTTCACTGCTTTCAAACCAAAAGCGTCCGTGTTTCATCTTCTAGTGCGTCTTAACTGGCGCTTAAATATCCAGAAAACAAATGCTAGAACCAAACCCCCAAGTACGATTTTGGATACAGGAGCAAGGTACTTGTCCACAAGTTCATACTGACTACCTAATGCGTATCCTGAGTATGTTAGCAAACCCACCCAAGCCGCGCTACCTACTGTTGTGTAAAACAAAAATGGTAGCAGGGGCATATTGCTGATCCCTGCGGGAACAGAAATCAAGGTGCGGATTCCTGGTACAAGACGACCAATTAATACTGCTTTTCTACCTTGTCGGTCAAACCACTCTTTGGCCTTGGTAATATCTTTACTGGATATAGCCAGCCATTTGCCATACTTGTCAGCCCAAGCTTTCAAACGGGTTTCGCCCAAGAACTTACCCGGATAGTACCAAATAAGTGCGCCTAATACAGAACCCAAAAGTCCTGCGAAAAAGACACCAATGATATTCAGCTTTGCCCCTCCTGGTTGATATGGACTTGCTGTAAATCCAGCCAGTGGCATGATCAATTCTGAAGGAATGGGGGGAAAAAGGTTCTCTAAGAACATTAGTAGGGCGATTCCCCAATAGCCAAAATAGTTGATAGTATTAGTTATCCATTCAAGCATTGAGCCAATTCCTAAAATTGCTGTACTATTCCTGTGACTAAGATTCCGCTTGAGCTTTTTTAAAAGGTAATTGTCCCAGCTTGCTAAAGTCAAGGTAATTTGACTGTACTAAAAGTTGGCATCGCAATGAAGAAACATTTTACTATGAGGAAAAGTTGGGGTAATAAAACCTATCAGCAGGGGTGGGAGGAAATGAACTCCAGCGATGAAGATGAATTGATATACCGTTAAGTAAATCAGCAATTAGGGTGAGCAGCCTTGAAGAAAGCAAGAAACAAGGCGAGGTGAAGGTAAGTTCAGAGGTTTTGACATCCCCCACTCCCCACTCCCTACCCATCTTTACCCAATTCGGTAAGTAGCCGCCGAATTACAGATGCATCCTCAGCATCGGGGACTTTTGCTAAATAATTTTGTAAGTCGTCTACGGCTTGGGGGTAGTAACCTAGTTGATAATAGATTAGACCGCGATCGCGTAACTCTAAAGTTAAACCAGGAAACAGCAACAAAATTCGTTCAACTGCTGCCAGCGTTTTTTCTAACTCTTGCTGTTTGAGGTAAATAAATTTTAAATTTGTCAGCATCCGTGCCAAAAATTGCCGATTACTGACTACAGCTAAAAATTCTGGTTGTAGCGTCACAGGTTGCTGATAAAGTTGAGATAGCCGTTCCTCGCAATCTTGAGCAAATATTATTTCACCACCATTGAACGCATCGACAAAAATCTCTATATCTGGAATATCCGGGCGGATTAGGAAATGTCCTGGCATCCCCACACCCACCATCGGAAAATCAATCCGTCGAGCAACCTCCAGGTAAACCAGCGCTAAGGTAATGGGAATCCCCAATCGGCAGTCAATTACATCATTGAAAAAGCTGTTGCGTGGGTCGTAATAGTCAATTTTATTACCAGAAAACTTTAAATCCTGGTAGAGATACTGATTAATACTTTGAACTATCCGCAAAGGATATCGTGAGTCAGGCAGGCGTTCTTGAAGCTCCCATGCCATTGTATCAAGGACGTTGAGATATTCCTCTGGGTCTAGCTTGGGATATTCTTCTTGTGCAATATACAAAGCTGCCTTTGCTAAGTCAATTTGCTCGTCAGACTGTTGAATCTCCTGGTAAAAATATTGTCGTGCTGACGAGAAATTCATAAGCTGTTGCTCGGTGGAAGTATGACGATGAAGCCAGAGCGGCTTGGCTGAAACTGAAAACAGTTTTTTGTACCTATTTTCATATTAGGGATATTCAGAAGATTTGGAAATCTAGTTTGTGCATAAGTTTCATGACATTAATCTATCCAGGGGATGAAAATAGGTTGATGTAGCTTTTTATATTGACTAAAATTTAGTTTTATGGTATTATTTTGTGCTATATCTGTTTCGAGCAATGTAAAGATGTATGGTGTCAAAGTACCAATTAGTAATTATTAATTACTCAAATTCCGAAATGGCGTTGAGAGGATGTGTATTAACTATTTGAATAAATGGTATACGCTGCTCTTTCTGCGATCGGTAGGGAGAGCAGATTTTTTATGTAAACTTCCCCAATATGGGCGTTGCTGAATTGAAGTATGAATCCGGATGTAGAGACGTAGCAGTACTACGTCTCTACAAGGATTTTGGTATTATGCAAAATCATTTTCGTACATGCAATCAGCAACGCCCCGATATGTGTTGTCTTTACAAATGTACTTAGGCTCTCAACGCGTGAGTTCCTCTTTTGGCTTTCGTGCTTTTAGTACAGGTTCTGTTTTAAAGTGCAAAAAACAACACCAAGGTTCAGCTAAAGCCTAGAATCGTCGGCAACCTACTTTATTTTATATTCAGAGTATATATTCTATTTGAAGCTTATGTAATGATTGTGTGAATATACTGAATAATCTCGGCAATTAGATCATCTAAATATTACTATTAACTACACATACTCTTAAAGTAAATACTTAAGGAGCTTGGGCACAAGTCAAAAAACAAGAGTCAGATATTGCAATCAGAATTGAAACGTGAGAAAATACTGAGATGAAAATTACGTATTTTTTAAGCTTTTCAGCTATTTTATCTCTCACGAATCATTTAGGATTGCTATAAAAAGTTTTAAGCATTTTTGCTGTTGTTTATATAGCGTCCACACTTGAATAAGTTAATAGCTTTTAAAAAGATTTTCCTTAGGAGTATTACTAAGTTGACATTATTTACAGGGAAAATTTTTTAGATGGGAACTTCAAGTATTATCAAAAGGTTATCGATTACTGCGACCAGCGCTATACTTAGCGTTGGACTAATTATGTTAGACAGCAAAGGAGCCTTAGCTGTTAATATAGGTTACTTTACTGACTTTAATGAAAGCACAATTGTACCAGAGGCAGTAATTAAACAAGCCGGATTTACACCTGTTAAAATCACAGACATTAGCACATTTGATCTGAGCAGCATTAACACTCTCTTCGTGAATGAGAGTAGCAACGATAAACTTTCGAGTGCGCTATTAGGTCGCTTGGGGGATATTACAAGCTGGGTTAAAGGAGGCAAATCCTTCATTGTCCATGACCGTTTTGTTAGCAATAATATTAAAGATCCTCAGTCAAACCCCTTTTTAATAGGTGCATCTGGCACTTTAGTAGATCGTGACTTTACCAACAGTGCCGATATTGATGTCATTGCGCCAGGTAACACTTTAGTAACGAACGGACCGAATGGCATCATAAACAACCTGACACTTGACAAAGGTAGTTCATCCAGTCATGGCTTTGCACTTGCTAGTACCTTACCAGTAGGAGCAGAAGCCATCTTGAGTGTTAGCTCAGATTCTAAAAAGGTAGCTGCTTTCTCTTATACACTTGGCAGTGGTGTTGTCTATTATTCCACTATTCCGCTTGATTACTACTTAGAGGGATATCCGCCAAATCCACCACAAAAACAGTTGGCAAAGATTTACGCGCCAAACGTACTGGCTTATGTGCAAGCGCAAAGGGAATCAGTTCCTGAACCTGCGTCTATGCTTGGTTTACTGGTATTCGGTGCTTGTGGTGCAACTTCACTCCTAAAACGCAAACAATAGCATAAAGCTGCATCTCAAGCCTAAAATTCATTTTTAATAACTGCTGACCTACTCAAGAGGCGGCAGTTTTTTATTTTGATGATCATTTAGGGATATCATACCGTTTTTGCGATCGCTAGGGAGAGCAGATTTTTTATCTAAACTTTCCTAATGGAATTTAGCAAGCGTTAGCGTTCGCGGAGCGTCTCGTAGAGAAGCTCGCCGCAGGCATCGCTATCCTAAGTTTTTAACCACTGTGGTTTAAATCGGTAGGTATTATATTTGCATAGGACTTACGCAACTGTCACAAGCAATGGTGTCGCTACACTACACCGCGTGCCAAACTATTAGACCAATACCTAGTAATACCCATGTACTATAAAATGGCGATCGCATTGTGCCAGTTGCGTAAGTCCTGTCTAGAAGGAAATAGCTCTGGATGAAAATAGTGTTAATGTAGCTTTTTAGTATTGACTAAAATGCACTTTTATAGTATTAATAACTGTGCTAAATCTGTTTTGAGCAATGTAAAGATGTATCCAATTAGTGATTACTAATTACCCAGATTCCGAAATGGCGTTAAGAGGATGTGTATTAACTATTTGAATAAATGGTATAGCGCTGCTCTTTCTGCGATCGTCAGGGAGAGCAGATTTTTTATGTGAGCTTCCCCAATGTGTATTGAGCCAGCAAATACGCTGGCAATATAATTTTTTCTCAATATCAACGAATAAGCGTTAGCGTTCGCGGAGCGTCTCGTAGAGAAGCTTGCCACAGGCATCGCTACCCTAAGTTTTTAACCTGACGTTGTGTTACTAGTAACTTTTTGAATGTAATCCTTATTACTAAGTAATTAAAAGCATAATTACGTTGATAAACTTATCTTAAAGCAACAACTTAAGTTTACAAAGCTTTAGTCACTTATTCATTTGATACTGCGTATATAACTCGCCTTACATCTAGGTTTTAACTGTTATTTATTCTACTTTAGAATGTAATTCTTATGTGAATACACGCAAAAAGTCTCGCCAATAAAAAAAATTGCCAGTAATCTAAGTAAATAGGCAAATGAGGAAAACACTATTAATAACCTCCTTAAATAACTAGAAACAAAAGCTAAATTCAAAACTTTAGTCATTTTGACTAGTGCTTATATCTGCGATCGCTGCGAGAGGCTGAAACTTCAGTTGTCGTAATTGAGGCGTTATGTACAATTTCGCTGAAAGTTTAGTGTACGCAATTTAGGATATTTCCGCTGTTAACATTCACTTTTTTTAGGAGAAAATCTCATGAACTCATTGAATCAATTTCTGAAGCAAGGCGCATTTGCATTGTTAGGTTTAGGACTAGTAACTGCTCCCGCTCATGCTGTTAACATCACTACCACTAGCAATGCCAACGTTTTAGTTAACAGTATTTTGGGTTCTGGCATCACTGTTTCAAATGTTAAGTATAACGGCGCATCTGTTGCGTCTGGAACTTTCACAAATGGATTGTCCCCAGTAATTGGCATAGACACAGGCATCATTCTCACTTCCGGTAATGCTAACCTTGCTCCTGGACCAAATACTCAAGATGGTGCGACAGGTAACAATGGCTTACCTGGAGATGCTAACTTAAACAGCTTGATTCCAGGATTTAATACTTTCGATGCAAGTACTCTCCAATTTGATTTTACTTCGGCTACAGGTGATCTCTTTTTCAACTACGTCTTTGCCTCGGAAGAATACAACGAATTCGTCAATAGTAATTTTAATGACGTATTTGGTTTTTTCTTAGATGGGGTTAACATTGCTCTGCTTCCTGGAACCACTACGCCAGTTTCCATTAATAACGTCAACGGTGGCAACCCATTAGGAACTAACGCCAAGAATTCTCAGTTCTTTAACAATAATGATCCATCAGACGGCGGCCCATTCTTCAATCTTCAATATGACGGTTTCACTAAAGTATTTACTGCTAGCGCTAAAGGGCTGAGTGCTGGAAAGCACACCATTAAACTGGCAATTGCAGATGCAGGAGATAGTTCTTTTGATTCCGCTGTGTTTATTCAAGGTGGTACTTTCTCTGGTGAACCACCAAAAAGTGTTCCCGAACCCACTACTATGTTGGGGATTTTAGGATTAGGTATCTTTGGTGCAACTTCATCTCTAAAACGCAAACAGCAAAATAAGACCGTAGCTAAAGGCTAAATTTATCCTCAGGTTATTGTAATACCCGCTGTGTCTACCATTGTAAGACACAGCATTTTTTTGTGTTGACACGCATAACGCTTGTACCGCTATTTAAGCGGCTTGAACCAAAGCGATCGCGGCTGAAAAATGAGCTTGGTGAAAAACTAGGGTCTTAACTGGATAAAGAAAAAGCATCCGCTTGTCTAGACAAGCTTTTCACGATGAGGGTTGCAGCTAAAACAGCCAAGCTGCTTTTTAAGGAATTACTAAGGGAGTTATGTCCCCGTCCGGTGCTACAGTGAAAGGTGACATTGCTTATTCTTATGTCTTCTCCGACCGTATCTGAAATATAGCTTCAATCATTAGGCGCAGCATGGTCACAACCGCAGAAAAAACAAACATTGGCTACATTACCCAAATCATTGGCCCAGTTGTAGACGTTAAATTTCCCGGCGGGAAATTGCCACAAATCTACAACGCTTTGAAAATCGTTGGCACCAACGAAGCTGGACAGGAAATCAACATCACCGTTGAAGTACAGCAACTGCTGGGCGACAACCAGGTGCGGACTGTTGCGATGAGTTCCACTGAAGGCTTAGTGCGCGGTTTTGAAGTCACCGATACAGGCGCTCCCATTACCGTACCAGTTGGTAAAGCCACCTTGGGTCGAATTTTCAACGTCCTTGGCGAACCTGTGGACAACAGGGGCCCAGTAAATGCTGAGGCAACTTTACCCATCCACCGCTCTGCTCCCAAATTCACTGACCTGGAAACCAAACCTTCCGTGTTCGAGACTGGGATTAAAGTTGTTGACCTTCTGACTCCCTATCGACGCGGCGGTAAGATTGGTCTGTTCGGCGGTGCTGGTGTTGGTAAAACCGTGATCATGATGGAGTTGATCAACAACATTGCTACCCAGCATGGTGGAGTATCCGTATTTGCTGGCGTGGGTGAACGCACCCGTGAAGGCAATGACCTCTACAATGAAATGATGGAATCTGGGGTTATCAACAAAGACAACCTCAACGAATCAAAAATTGCTCTAGTCTACGGTCAAATGAACGAGCCACCCGGAGCGAGAATGCGGGTTGGTCTTTCGGGATTAACAGTAGCAGAGTACTTCCGGGATGTGAACAAGCAGGATGTGCTGCTGTTTATTGATAATATCTTCCGGTTTGTGCAAGCAGGTTCGGAAGTATCCGCCCTACTGGGACGGATGCCTTCTGCGGTAGGATATCAGCCCACCTTGGGAACCGACGTAGGTGAACTGCAAGAGCGGATTACCTCGACTACAGAGGGTTCCATTACCTCCATTCAGGCAGTATACGTACCTGCGGATGACCTCACCGACCCCGCACCGGCTACCACCTTCGCCCACTTGGACGGAACTACAGTACTGTCTCGCGGTTTGGCAGCTAAGGGAATTTATCCCGCAGTTGACCCCCTTGGTTCAACTTCCACCATGCTTCAACCAAATATTGTCGGTGACGAACACTACAATACTGCCCGGGCGGTGCAATCAACTCTGCAACGTTATAAAGAACTCCAAGACATTATCGCCATTCTCGGTCTAGATGAATTGTCTGAAGAAGACCGTCTGATCGTAGCGCGGGCGCGGAAAGTTGAGCGCTTCTTGTCTCAGCCGTTCTTTGTAGCAGAAGTATTTACCGGTTCTCCTGGTAAGTATGTGAAGTTGGAAGATACCATCAAAGGCTTCCAGAAAATTCTGTCTGGTGAGTTGGATGCTCTACCAGAACAGGCTTTCTACTTGGTTGGCGATATTAACGAAGCGATCGCTAAAGCTGACAAAATCAAAGGTTAGTCATTGGTCATTAGTCATTAGTCATTGGTCATTAGTCATTAGTTCAAGTGCTAATGGCTAATGGCAATTACAAATGACAAAGGACAAAAGACAAAGGACAAAGCGCAAAGTCTGAGCGCCGGCTTCCGGCGAACAGAACTTTGTAAGAGAGGACAAAGGACAAAAGACAAATGACATTAACCGTTCGTGTAATTTCCCCAGACAAAACAGTATGGGATGCCCCAGCTGAAGAAGTAGTTTTGCCTAGCACTACTGGTCAACTAGGTATCCTAACTGGACACGCACCACTTTTGACCGCTCTGGATACTGGTGTAATGCGAGTTCGCGGCGCAAAAAATCAGAATTGGGAAGCGATCGCCCTTTTGGGTGGCTTTGCCGAAGTCGAAGAAAATGAAGTGACAATTCTGGTTAACGGCGCTGAACGTGGCGACAAAATTAACCTTGATGAAGCCCGTACTGCTTACAACCAAGCAGAAGCGCGTCTAAGTCAAGTGTCAGCAGATGATCGCCAAGCCCAAATCCAGGCAACTCAAGCCTTCAAACGCGCCCGCGCTCGGTTTCAAGCGGCTGGCGGTTTGGTCTAATTTTACTTTCTATTTCAACTTTGTAGGTTGGACATTACCCAACCTACAAATTATTTATTAAATTTTAAAAAAATTACGCCAAGTTTAAGAAATCGAGGCAAGCCTTGGTGGAGTGTTAACTTAACTAATTAGTTGCCCAGATGGGCACAGATTATGAAAAGCTTTTCATCTTTACTTGGTACTCGTGTTGCAGCATCTATCGTAGCAACGTTAGCTATGGCTGCGCCAACGTCTTTGATGATCGCTGGAAGTATTCACTCTGCCAATGCGACTCCTGTAAAAACAACTACTGCATCAGTCCAGCTAAATCAGACCAAAGTAAATATTTCCCAGTTACAAATTAGCAGGACTCAATATCAAGCTGCTGTTTAAAGTCATCATGGCAGCAAATGCCAGCGCTCATGGCATGACTCCAGAACAGTTGCGGGTGTACAGTCTGGCATCTGACAAAGTTGGCATTGTCACTACCTTAGATGGTTTACCAATCTCCGCCGGTGAACTCGCAGGCCCCATAATTGAGGGACACGACAACTTTCAAAATGGTCAGAAATTTATTAATGGAGGTGGGCGGCGAGGCTTACAAGAGCAAACCTTGCTTTCTGGTTCTTGGAACTTGAACCCTTGGTTTGTCCAGGTTGAGCAAGTGCCGATGACGGAAATTCCTATTGGGTATGTGGGTGTGGTGATTTCTTTCGTAGGTAAGGCGCATCAAGATGTCAGTGGTGCAGCTTTCACCCACGGTAACTTGGTGAATCAGGGACATAAGGGTGTGTGGGTCGAACCGCTATATGCTGGTAAGCACCCGATTAATTCTCGGATTATGAAGATTGAACTAGTACCAACGACCAACATTGTCTTAAACTGGTCAGGTCGGACTGAACGCCACAGCTATGATGCTAAACTGGCTTCTTTAACAGTGCGATCGCGTGATGGGTTTGCCTTTGATTTGGAAGTAGCGCAAATTATCCATGTGGGTGCCTTAGATGCCCCGAAGGTAATTTCTCGCGTCGGTGCAATGCAAAATCTAGTAGACCATGTATTAGAACCAACTATCGGTAATTATTTCCGCAACTCAGCCCAAGACTATACTGTACTAGACTTTCTCACCGCTCGGAGCGAACGGCAATCTGAGGCTGCTGAGTATATTAAAACAGCATTGCGGGCTTATGACGTGCAAGCGATCGACACCCTCATTGGTGATATTCAGCCACCAGCATCATTAATGCAGACACAGACAGACCGGAAAATTGCTGAAGAAGAGCGCAAGACTTATGAAGTTCAGCAGATGGCGCAAACCCAACGGCAGCAGCTTGTCCGGGAAACGGCACTGGCTAATATCCAGCAAGAAATGGTGAAATCTGAACAGAGTGTACATATTGCTGACCTAAAAGCCAAAGCCCAAATTAAGCAGGCGAACGGTGAAGCTGAGGGGACAAAACTCCGAGCAATTGCTGAGGCTGAAGGTATCCGTGCCACAGGTAACGCCAAAGCTGAAACCTACCGCGCTGGTGTGGAAGCCTTGGGGCCACAAGGTTATACAGCAATGCAGCTAATGCAGATTATAGGCGATCGCAATGTCCGCTTGATTCCAGATGTTTTAGTTGGCAGTAACGGCAGCAATAACGGCTTAGTGGATGGGCTACTATCCATGATTTTATGGAATCAAACTGGCAAGGGTGAATTGACACCAACACCTTTGCATCCACACCCAGTAGTTACCAAAACACAGCCAACCCCAGAAAACGGTCATCCACCTATAGTTGTAAATTTTCCTGTAGATAAGTAACATCAGGAACATGAGGTAGGGGCATAACATTGTTGTACCCTTACAATAATAGGACTTACGCACGAGTTACGGAATAACGTAGACGCAAAGCGGTGAAGCAGCGCGGTCTTCTCCCAAGGGGAGACGCTTTAGCGCATGGGGGTTTCCCCCATGAGCGACTGCACCAAGCCGGAGGGCTTGCCGCAGGCTACCGCAGAGGCACACCAGTGCTAGTGATGACAAAAACATCAAATTGTGGGATTTAAATACTAAAAGAGTCCTAGCTAGCTTATCAGGACATTCCCAAGCTGTAAAATCAGTTAGCTTCAGTCCAAATGGGAAAATTCTGGCAACTGCTAGTGATGATAAAACTATCAAATTGTGGCAGGTTGAAACATTAGAGGAAATCTGCACCTTATTGGGACACGCACATGCTGTAAAATCAGTAGCTTTTAGTCCAGATGGGCAGATTCTTGCTACTGGTAGCTGGGATAAGACAATCAAACTCTGGGATGTCAATACTGGCAGAGAAATTTGCACCATCGCTGGACACCAATTAAAGCTAAATTCAGTGGCATTTAGTCCCCAAGGACAGCTTTTAGCCAGCGCTAGTTATGACAGAACAATTCGCTTGTGGCAGATAGCTGCATTAGAAGGTTCCCAGAGAGAATTTGAAAACCGCCCATGCTATAGCTTGTTAGGCACCCTTTCGGGTCATGCATGGGCAGTTTTGACAGTCGCTTTTAGTCCTGATGGTCAAATTTTGGCGACGGGTAGTGATGATAACACTATTAAGTTATGGGAGGTAAACACTGGTCAGCTAATTTGCACACTTGTAGGCCATTCTTGGTCTGTGGTGGCTGTGGCTTTTACTGCCGATGGCGAAACGCTCCTAAGTGCAAGTTGCGACAAAACAGTTAAACTTTGGAGAATAAGCACAGCAGAAGAGATTTTTACTCTCTCTGGTCATGTAGACTCAGTATCTGCTGTTGCTGTGAGCAAAGTTACACAATTAATTGCAAGTGGCAGCCGGGACAAGACTATCAAACTGTGGCAGCTTGTAGAACAGGACAATAGCTAATTTTGTAATATCAAGCGCTACCTGTAAAGGCAACTTCTGGAAATTTCAACTGAGCTTCTGCCATTGGACGGTTTCTGCCTTCTTCTTGCCAGTAGTTAATCACTTCTGTCGCTTTATTAAGCAACTCGACACGATCCACGTCAGTAATCCAATGTTTGGACTCTAATTCCTTCTTTAACTCTTCCCAGGCATCATTTCTGGGCCAAAAAAAGTACTTAGTCAAGGGACTGGTGCCTTTGCCGACAATTTGATCGACTGCTAGAGCAACGTTTTCGTCTAACCACAGAATTTTCAAAATAAACTTGGTCAATCACACCTCCGGGAATTTCCGGGCATTACTGAACTAGGATAGCGATCGCTTATTTTAACGCAATACTATATCAAATGACCAAACAGTGATTGAGAATGGTCTACCATAAGGTTTAGTCGGCGCTAACTAAAAATGCTTATGACTGCCCAACTGCCCCAATCTCAAACAACATCTGGTTCAGATTTGTATGAGCAAGATTTTTACCTGTGGATTCAAACCACAGCAGAACTGCTCAAGCAAGGTCGGCTCACGGAACTAGATTTAGAGAATTTGATTGATGAAATTGAAACAATGGGCAGGAGTGAAAAGAAAGCACTGAGAAGCAATTTGGAAGTGGTGCTGATGCATCTATTAAAGTATAAATATCAAGCCGAGAAGCGCTCTGGTAGTTGGCGAGCAACAATTCGGGAGCATCGCAAGCGCATCAGACAAGCTCTAGAAGAAAGTCCTAGCCTCAAACCATATTTTTATGAGGTTTTCGAGCTGTGTTATGACGATGCTAGACTCTTGGCTGCCGATGAAACTGAATTGCATCTGGCTACCTTCCCCGAACAATCTCCCTTCACACCAGAGCAAGCCCTCGCCCCGGATTTTTTACCTGAGTCATAATCTCAAACTGATTTAGAAGATTTTGCTGTTAATTTTGAATTCGGAGCGAAGCGACGTGACTGCCCAACTGCCCCAATCTCAAACAACATCTGGTTCAGATTTGTATGAGCAAGACTTTTATCTGTGGATTCAAACCACGGCAGAGGTGCTCAAGCAAAAGAATTTCACCCAACTGGACTTAGACAACCTGATTGAAGAAATTGAAACGATGGGGAGAAGTGAAAAGCGGGCATTGGAGAGCAATTTGGAAGTATTGCTGATGCATCTGCTCAAATACCAAATTCAAACTGAAAGGCGCTCAAAAAGTTGGCAGTACACAATTTTGGAACACCGCAGGCGAGTCCAAAAGGCACTCAAGGAGAGTCCGAGTTTAAAGCCTCACTTTGATCAGGTTTTCGACGAAAGCTACCAAACCGCTAGACGACTGGCTGTAATTGAAACTGGATTAGCGATCGCTATCTTCCCTGAGCAATCTCCCTTTACACTAGAGCAAGTCCTCGACCCCGATTTTTTACCTGAGTGATGATTGTACCCCTTATGATCAGGTAAAATTCTTTTGCTTCCTAACCCATGACTCAACAAACTTCTAGAAAAGCGATCGTTGTTTTCGATATTGATGGCGTTGTGCGCGATGTTAGCGGTTCCTATCGCCGTGCGATCGCAGATACCGTAGAACATTTTACCACCCAAGCATATCGTCCAACCCCACTGGATATTGACCAACTCAAGTCTGAAGGCGTGTGGAATAACGATTGGGAAGCATCACAGGAATTGATTTACCGCTACTTTGAAACCCAAGGACAGAGCCGCAAGCAATTGCAACTAGATTACAATGCGATCGTTGCTTTTTTTCAATCGCGTTACCGCGGCCCAGACCCAAATAATTTTACTGGGTATATCTGTAATGAACCTTTATTATTACAACCTAGCTATTTAGAACAACTTACCCAAGCTGGGATTGCTTGGGGTTTTTTTAGCGGTGCAACTCGTGCTTCCGCTAACTATGTATTAGAAAAACGCCTGGGCTTGGAATCTCCAGTGTTGATTGCGATGGAAGATGCACCAGGGAAACCTGACCCCACTGGACTTTTCGCCACAGTTCGTGAGTTAGAGAATGGAATTGAGCAAAAATTAGCGATCGTGTATGTGGGAGATACGGTAGCAGATATGTATACCGTCGAGAAAGCACAGGCTTTGGATTCTTCTCGCACTTGGATTGGTGTAGGGGTTTTACCGCCCCATGTCCAGGAAACAGCAGCGCGTAGTGATGCATACAGTGAGACACTAATAGCAGCAGGAGCAGCAGTAGTTTTACGTAATGTGCAGGAATTGACCCCAAGGCAGATTCAAGAATTGGTGAGTTCATCTACCCAATCTCTGGTCTAAGATTAATCAAGCTAGTACAGCACGGCATAAATAAACCACCCATTCCAAATCAAAGAAAGTTTATCGTATGAGAGAACATTTTATCTCTCTGCCAGAAGATGTTTACTGTCACCTGCTGGCTGTTGCAGAAACCGAAGGGGTAACGCCTGCTGACTGGATTGCCGCACACTTGTCGTCAGATGTTGACCAGCAAAGACCACTTGCCGTTTTGCTATCAGATTTGATTGGGTCTATTAACAGTCAGACTGAAACTCCTTCTTCTTATGAGAAAACGGTTTTCGGTGAGGCGATCGCCAGTAAACTCGCCAAGCAAGGTATTCGCAGACCGTGATTTTGGTTGATACTGCGCCGTTGATTGCGTTGATTGATGCAGGACAAGGGGAAGCCCATCATCGTTGCGTCGAAGCCTATCAAAAGATAACCACTCCCTTGATCACAACATGGTGCTGTTTTACAGAAGCCAATGTATTTCCTGCATCAGTTAAGGGGTTGGTTTGCCCAGGATATTCTATGGCAGTTTATTGAACGGAAAGCCCTCTACTTGCATCTATCAGACATTGATGAGCAACAAAGAATACGGGAACTGATGAGACAGTATCAGGACGTGCCGATGGATTTGGCAGATGCGTCCCTTGTCTCTGCTGCCGAGACGTTAAATATCAGTCGAATTTTCTCGCTGGACAGGGATTTTTATATTTATCGTTTCCAGGGAACAAAGGCATTTGAGGTTATTCCCTAAATTACCAACTTATGACCCTAAGTTGGGAAAATATGCAAGGTTGGTGACGCCGCTGACAACTACCAGGAATTCTATTCCTGCTGCTAGTGCTTTCGGTTGAGTATCGAGTGTTCCGAAGAGGGTGACGCGATGCCCACGCCGTTGAAGTTCCTGCCCCAAGGGAAGCATAGTGTTAAGGGGGCCGGTTGCTGCACCAGGACAAATGATACCAAAATGAGTCATGATCAATACCTCTATTTGATTTTCAAGAACTTATCTAAAGCTGATACCATACTGGGCGGCCAACGGCGGATATTTTTTACCCAGTCGATATCCTTATAGCGGCTATCTAGCCCATAAGCTGCTACCCAGTTGCTTTCGGCTTCACCTTGTTCTCCATTTACCCAATATGCAGCTGTGAGGGCGGCACGCACATCAGCAAATCTGGAGTATTTACGGGCAATATTTCGCATTTCACGGATTGCTTGCTCTTTTTGACCTGTTTCATACAGAGCGAGGGCGTAGTTAGCACGGGCGAAGGCAAAATTTGGGGCTATCTCATTAGATTTTTTGTAGTCTGCGATCGCCGAATCCCATTTTCCTAAACCTGTTTTGGCATTTCCCCGATTGTTATACGCCATCGCATCATTAGGATCGAGTTCTAAGACATGATTATAATCTGCGATCGCCGAATCCCATTTTCCCAACCCTTCCAACGCCGCGCCCCGATTCAAATATGGATCGGTGACATTCGGCGCTAGTTCTATGGCTTTGTTATAATCTGCCAACGCCTCTTGTAACTTATTCTGACTCACCCGTGAATTTCCCCGGTTACTCCACGCCCCTGCATTAGTGGGAAATTGCTCAATAATTTTTGTCCAGTAAGTTTCAGCCGTCGCAAAATCACCTTGATTCGTCGCTGCAAAGGCTTGATTTGCCCACTCATCACCTTGTTTTAACTGTTCCTGAGTAATGGGCGGTTGAGATTGTGCCATGACTGGAGTACCCCAGCCAAACACAAGTAACAGACTGAGAAAAATACCAATCAACTTAATCATCTAGGTTTACCTGTTTATCTTGAAGATGGGGAGTGGGGAGTGGGGAATGGGGAATGGGGAATGGAGTTCAAAGACTCATTAACGGAGTTCAAAGACTCATTCACGAGTATTAAAGACTCGTTGGCGAGTATTAAAGACTCATTCACGAGTATCAAAGACTCGTTGGCGAGTATCAAAGACTCGTTGGCGAGTATCAAAGACTCATTCACGAGTATCAAAGACTCATTCACGAGTATCAAAGACTCGTTGGCGAGTATTAAAGACTCATTCACGAGTATCAAAGACTCGTTGGCGAGTATTAAAGACTCATCCCCTATTCCCCATTCCCCATTCCCTATTCCCCATAATTACAATAATGACAATTGTTCATTAGGCGGCGTGAATCCCAAATGCTTGTATGCTGCTTTAGTCGCCATCCTGCCGCGATGAGTCCGAGTTAAATACCCAATCTGCATGAGGTAAGGTTCGTACACCTCTTCAATTGTTTGAGTATCTTCACCTGTTGCTGCTGCCATTGTTTCTAACCCCACTGGGCCGCCGTTAAATTGTTCAATTATCACACTCAGCATCTGGCGGTCTGTCCAATCTAAACCGCAGGGATCTACTTGGAATAGTTGCAATGCTTCAGATGCAATGCTTTCATTAATCTCACCAGATATTTTTACCTCCGCATAATCACGCACTCGCTTAAGTAATCTATTAGCAATCCGTGGCGTTCCGCGTGAACGACGGGCAATTTCTGTGGCACCATCTTCTGTGACGGGGGTTTTGAGTAATTGAGCGGTTCGCAGTACAATTTTAGTCAGTTCGTCAACTTCGTAAAATCGCAGTTTTTGAATCAAACCGAAGCGATCGCGCAGTGGTGAAGTTAAAGCACCGACACGCGTTGTAGCTCCCACAAGAGTAAACTTTGATAGCGGCAAACTTCTGATCCGAGCGCTGGAACCCTTACCAATAGTAATATCTAAGCGATAATCTTCCATCGCTGGATAGAGAATTTCCTCCGTCATCCGCGACAGGCGATGAATTTCATCCACAAATAAGATATCCCCTGGTTTCATGTTCACCAGTAGCCCGACAATATCCCGTGGACGTTCTAGCGCTGGCGCACTGGTGATTTTGTAATTTACTCCCATTTCCGATGCTAAAATCATTGCCATTGTGGTTTTGCCCAATCCCGGCGGGCCATACAGCAGCAAGTGATCTAGCACCTCACCACGAGACTTAGCTGCTTTGATGGCAATATCTAGCACATCCTTTAAATCTTTTTGCCCAATGTAATCAGCAAATCGGTGCGGTCGAATACCCTCTTCCTGCTGTTCTTGTTCATCAATAGCAGCTTCAGGCTTCAAAATATTTTCTGTGGATGGTGCTTTCGCCGACTCTCGACGCTGCTTTGGTTCTCCGTTGGGTTCTGGAGGCTGTTTTTTCGAGGAGATTATCGCCATAATTCAGCTATCTACTTTTAAGGGAACAGAATAATTCGTAATTCGTAATTCGTAATTCGGAGTGGGGGGAGGCAGGAGGAGAAAGAATAACCAATGCCCAATGCCCAATGCCCAATGCCCAATGCCCAATGCCCAATGCCCAATGCCCCATGCCCCATTCCCCATGCCCGTAAAAATTTTCGTTTGAGAATACCCGCGCCAATTTAAAATTTAAATTCCGGTCAATTACCCAGAAGTACAAAAGTTATTATGTTATCTAAAAGAATCTTACCGTGCTTAGATGTGAAGGCGGGACGGGTTGTAAAAGGAGTTAACTTTGTTAATCTCCAAGATGCAGGCGATCCGGTAGAACTGGCCAAGGTTTACAATGAAGCCGGTGCTGATGAGTTAGTATTTCTGGATATTACAGCTACTCATGAAGACCGAGCTACTATTTTAGATGTGGTCTACCGGACTGCTGAACAGGTCTTTATTCCATTGACTGTGGGTGGTGGCATTCAATCCTTAGAAAATGTTAAAGCTTTGTTACGAGCCGGCGCAGATAAGGTTAGTATTAATTCTGCGGCGGTGCGTGATCCAGACTTGATTAATCGGGCAAGCGATCGCTTTGGTAATCAGTGCATAGTTGTTGCTATTGATGCCAGACGCAGAAATAACCCGGAGAATCCAGGTTGGGATGTGTATGTGCGGGGTGGCAGGGAAAATACAGGCTTAGATGCTCTAATGTGGGCACAAGAAGTTGAAAAACGGGGGGCCGGAGAACTGCTAGTAACAAGCATGGATGCTGATGGAACCCAAGCCGGGTATGACATTGAGATCACACGGGCAATTGCAAATGCTGTAGAAATTCCAGTTATTGCTTCTGGTGGTGCAGGTAATTGTGAACATATCTACACAGCCCTAACCCAAGGTAAAGCTGAAGCAGCATTACTTGCATCCCTGTTACATTACGGTCAATTAAGCGTAGCAGAAATCAAAAATTATTTGCGCGATCGCAACGTGCCAGTAAGAACATTCTCTTAACCTACTATTTAGCATTTAATGACATCTATCTAAGGTTAGGCACACTTCCTGAAAAGGGTGTTAATATTATTTTACAAGTATTAACAAATATTAAGAAATATGTTGCTTCCTATTTTACTTTTTGATGTAGCCTTGGTAGCGTGGTCGCTGCACTTAATGGAAAGAGCCTACGAGAGTAAAGAATTTTCTCTCATGTTGGCTGGTACATTAGTTGCTCTGGCTGCTGCTGCCATGTTAGTAGTTTACTTTTTGATGGGGCACTGTATGACCTATTTGTTGCAAGTGTCATTGTGAGTGCCCAGTGGTGGTGGAGATATTTTAAATTTATTTTCCAAAAAAAGCTTGACAAAATACCAATAATTAAACGAATATGTATAATGGATTTTAAGGGGTTATAGCGCAGTTGGTAGCGCACCTCAATGGCATTGAGGGGGTCAGCGGTTCGAATCCGCTTAGCTCCATTCTTCAGTCCCTAAAGTTCTCTGTTAATGTAGAGGTTTAGGGAAATTTTTTATAGGCTTTTATTTGCTCTCTATCTAGCCAATCTCGAAAGTTGGAATGATACAGACTGTAATGGGTTTCTGAGGCTATTCTTTGTTGGTGTAAGAACTCTAGCCAATTTTCTAGCACTTCTTCAACTTCATACTCATCAGTATTAATGATTTGTGCGATCGCTACGGCGGTCTGCGCCAACGCATCTACTGATATTACTTTTTGCTGATGTATTAAGCTGTTACGCATAAAACTAGTACATTTACCTGATGACTGTTGACCGTTGACTGATGACCGATAACCGTCAACCGTCAACCGTCAACGATTATACTGATATTGCTTTTTGCTGATGTATTGAGCTTTAAGCTACGGTGTATACACAAGTCCTAACATCCTTGCCTGGTGAGATACAAGGCTTATTAAGCAAGGTTTTGAGTTAAATCTTGCTGATTATCAATAGTGTCAGATTATTGATAGAGGTATAACGGAAAATCAAGGATTTTAAAAATAATTTTCCGTTCTTCTCTGTCCATTGGATTCCCAACTCGACTTGTGTATACACGGTAGCTCCTTTTAAGAGAGAGGTCTAGCTGTACTAGCGCTGACTCCTAACTCCTGTAAAGACGCGATTAATCGCGTCTCTCCTGACTCCTTTAATCTTCGTGGTCATCAAACGGATCGTTCAATTGCTTGCTAGGAGGGCCAAAGGAGGTATAAATCGAAATTCCAGTGATGGCAACCACCACGGCAGCCACAGAAATGCTAAGAACTATTGCGGGTTCCATAATTGAGGAATAGATGATGAGTGCTATTCTTATAGAATATTACAGAAGATTAAAAAAAGCTTTGGCAACTAATATTAGGTGAACTATGGCACAAAGGACTCGGTTGGGAGATATCCTGAAACCACTGAACTCTGAGTATGGGAAAGTGGCTCCAGGTTGGGGTACTACCCCTGTGATGGCTGTTTTTATTTTGCTATTTTTCGTGTTTCTGCTGATTATTCTGCAACTTTACAATAAAACATTGTTGGTTCAGGATGTAGTAGTCGATTGGCGGAGTTTAGGGCGCTAAAGGATACACAGCTATCAAGTTTGGATAACAAGTTATGTTACACCCGGTTCTTCCGGGTTTTTTTGTGAGTTATGATTTGCTACTGGACAAAAGTTCAGCACTCAGAGTTCCGAGTTAGTAAGTGCAAACTGAAAAGTTCCTCAACTCTACACAAAAAATTGTATACTTAAGTACTTAATTGACTCAAACTTCAGTGCAAACTCACTGAAGGCAGATCGTGACAACCTTTTGCCCTCTCAACCGCCATCCACGAAATAATCACAATACCATGTGAGATTTTTGGCGTTGCATAAATGCGGGATGAATTGACGCAACAGTTAAAAGTTTTATCACTTTCAATGCTGGGCAAGATAAAGCCAGCACTAGAACTATTAACACGCCCTAGTTTGCGAGGCATGACCAATATATTCAAAAAGGTTAAGACGAGAAACAATTTCGTCTGACTCATAATCGGATGGCCCCATAATAATGATGTTTCCCTTTACTAGCTGCATCCGCCAATCAGGATTATGTGACTGTAATTGTTCTAAGTCTTTGATTGTCAGAGACATAAGGCATCACTCGCTCATGGGGCGATCGCTTTCTATGATAGGCGATTATTGAGTAGACTACATAAATATGTGAGTCTATGTAGTGGTTTTAGAGTTTATAGGAGACAAAAATGAATATATTTGGTATCGGTCTGCCGGAAATGGCTGTAATTATGGTAGTGGCACTGTTAATCTTTGGCCCCAAGAAGCTACCAGAGATTGGTCGGAGTGTAGGCAAAACAATTCGTAGTTTCCAAGAAGCTTCCAAAGATTTTCAAAACGAGTTTCAAAAAGAAGCAGAACAGTTAGAAGAAGTTGTCAAAACTACTGCTGAATTGGAACCTAAGCAAATCTACCCTGCTAAATCTGAGCAGGATACCACTAGTTCTTCTCAACCTAGCTAGTAGTCTGTCAAGTTCGTAGTAAGGACTTTAGTTCTTATTTTCTGAAGCACTAAAGTGCTTACCCTTCTCCTAACGGAGACGCTTTGCGAACGCAAAGCGTTCCGAAGGAAAGGTGCTAGCCTCTCCCAAAGGGAGAAGACCCAATACAGTTGAGTTAAACATTTCTTTCTTCTCTCGGTGTTCTCTGCGCCTCTGTGGTAGCCTGCGGCAAGCCGGAGGGCTTGGTGCAGTCGCTCATGGGGGAAACCCCCAAGACCGCGCTGCTTCACCGCTTTGCGTCTACGTTAAAAAAATTGACTTTGACAAAAGCTTTAGCCTTAACTCAACCGTATTGGGAGAAGACCGCGCTAACTCACTACAAAACCTCAAAAATTGCTTGACAAACTACCAGAAGAGTGATACATATCAATTGGCTATAGGCAAAATGACAGAAGCTGTTACGCAACCAGCTTTAGTGATTCCCCAGCTAATTGTCGGGTTGGGGAATCCAGAAAGCAAGTACGACCAAACACGCCATAATATCGGCTTTGCTGCTGTAGAAACTCTCTCTCGTTCTTGGCGCGTTCCCTTAGCAGAAAACCGCAAGTTTCAGGGTGAGTATGGCGAAGGAATGGCCCGAGGTGGAGGTAAGATTCGCTTGCTAAAGCCATTAACTTATATGAATCGCTCAGGACAAGCAATACAAGCGGTAACTAGTTGGTATAAATTGCCGCCTGAGTCAGTGCTGGTGATTTATGACGATATGGATTTGCCCTTGGGAAAAACTCGTCTGCGCTTATCTGGTTCGGCTGGGGGACATAACGGCATGAAAAGTGCGATCGCACATCTTAGTACCCAAAACTTTCCCCGTTTGCGAATCGGTATTGGTAAACCCAAAGGTGCAGCTAACAACGACGATTCTGATGCTGTTTCTCATGTGCTGGGGCGATTTTCGGCAGCAGAAAATCAGCAGATGTCTCTTGTACTTCAGTTCGTGGTTGAGTGTATTGAACTAAGCCTCAAGCAGGGAGTAGAAAAGGCGATGAATGTTTGTAATAGCCGCACCATTAATAATTCTGAATCTTAGGGTTGGATGAATACCGCCTTGTAAGTTTGGCAAAGGCGCTTATTTTGGTTGATGGGCAGCGATTTTAGCTTGCTCCATCCAACTGAGATAAAGCCCTTAACGCCTTCTGTACATAGCAAAAGTGACTCATCACCCTAATTTGGGGTGCGGACTACTTTGCTTAATTTTTGTCAGAATAATGGCGATGTCTACGCCTACGCACTGTTACCTGTTTTAGGTCATAACCTTAAGCAACGCCAGTATCAACACCAAAGAGGTTTATTTAAAACGTCTTGTGCGTCTAGCTGCCACTGCCTTACGTTTGCGTTTTTCAATCGGTGTTTCAAAGTGCCGATGATATTTCACATCAGCTAATATCCCAGCTTTGGAAACCTGACGTTTAAATCGACGCAAAGCTGAGTCTATTCCTTCGTTCTCTCCTAGAACCACCTGGGTCATTCTTGCCTGTTCCTCATCATCAATAGTTTCCATTCTAATATTACCCTCAGCCTTAGTAAAACCCCCCTGAGCTAAAGTCATAATTAAGAGGCTATTCGTCCGGTTGAGGCGGGTTACATGTGCTTCTGCATCGTGAAATCGGTACTTAACTAAAAGTTAATCTAAGTGCCCTAATGCACTCTCAGAAGCAATAGACAAGAAGGTAAAATTATAATACTAAATTTTTATCGCTGTACTATCAACTGGGTAATAATGTAATTTTAGCTACTAAAGTAGATGAAAAAATATGATTATATTTACAGGTTTTAAAAGTTGATTCTACCTGATTTAGTAATTTATATCCCGATGCTAATGCTGCAAAAGCAATTATGAAATTCCATAAGCTAGTTGGCTTTAAAATAACTCCACTGCTTAAGAAAACTAGTAATATGCCAATCATAAAAAAATCCATGCAAGATTAGTAGCTTGTCTCATAAAAAACACCAATGTAAATGCACCTGCCATAATCGCTGATACGGAAACAGTAGCAGGTAGTCTGCTAAAAAAAGGTAAGTAAGTCGGTGCAAATAAAGCTAACTGGTGAAGGCTGTCATTTGTCATTTGTCCTTTGTCATTGGTAAGGGTTTCAGGTGTATTTACTTTTCGTAATATAGTTCTGTTTTTTTCCACCGACTTACTTAGATAGTAACCGCTAACAAATATAATGTTTTGGTTAAAAAATGTAAGCCTGTAAAAAATAGGATAAAACCTATAAGTCTTAGGACTTACGCAAATTATCTCTCAAACTCTGATTTCTCCGTGCCCTCTGTGCCTCTGTGGTAGCCTGCGGCAAGTACGTTATTCCGTAACTCGTGCGTAAGTCCTAAGTCTAATTAACAGCCCGCTCATAATATTTTTGCATTTTTAATGGCTGAAGCCAATTTTAATCCGATATACGGGTATTTTAAAATTTTACATATACTTAAACATGTTTAAGTATATATGCTGAATTAAATTCTCAAGTCTCTGAAAATGTCAGTACAAGTAATGTTAATTACATAAAGTAGTCCTTGCCAGCATTTTATCAAGGTGCTTTAATAGCGATCGCATTCCGCAAAACAGCCTACTTACAGAATATGTACAAGATCAGCAGCGACTTAACATCAGATATCGCTGTTGGTGTGCATAAAATTACAGACTCAAAACATTAAACTCAAAGATATGACAAGCTATTAGCATATCCTTGACACTAAATTCTCCCAAAAGCGAAATAGGAGTATATATGGAGCCAATCATTTTTATAGTTTTAGTGCTTATAGGTTATGCCTTAGGTTCTGCAAAACTGATTAATCAAGGTAATGAAGCCCTAGTCGAACGCCTGGGGCAGTATCATCGGAAACTTAAACCTGGGCTGAACTTTATTGTTCCCTTGGTAGATCAGATTGTGATGGAAGATACTACACGAGAGCAGTTTTTAGACATCAAACCTCAGAATGTGATCACCCAAGATAATATTTATGTGGAAGTGGATGCTATTGTGTACTGGCGCATTAGAGATATTGAGAAAAGCTTTTATGCTATTGAGGATCTGCAAGGGGCACTGATACAGGTAACTACAACCACGCTCCGGGAAATCATTGCCCAAAACACCCTAGAGCAGACAAATGTCTCCAGAGCGGAAATGCACTCAGCTATCATAGACCAGTTGAATGAGATAACGGCAGATTGGGGAGTTGAGATTCTCCGGTTAGACCTTCAGAGAATTACCCTACCTGAGAGTGTACGAAAGTCAAGGGAAGAGCAGCAAGCCGCTGAAATCAAAAAACGGGCGCTGATTACCGAAGCAGAAGGGGAAAAGGAAGCTGCGATTAAAAAAGCAGAAGGAACTATGGCTTCAGTGCAAATCATTTCTCAAGCTCTCCGTTCTAACCCAGATAGTAGGGACATTCTGCGGTATCTCGTGGCTCAAGATTATGTAGATGCTAGCCAAAAACTTGGTGAGAGCAGTAATGCAAAAATTGTCTTTGTAGACCCAGCTAACTCAAGTGAAATGTTTCAGGAGTTGATAGCCGAGTCAGTAAATACAGAAAGTAATGGCAAAAAAACCGAAAATGGTAATACCTAAGAGTCAGGCTGTGCGTCTTGTCTCAGTAGCGCATCGGCTACTAGTGAAACCTCGCGCATTTCTTGAACATCGTGAACTCGGAGGATATCAGCGCCATTATAAATAGCAGCACAACAAGCTGCTGCCGTTCCCCAAACTCGTGCTTTGGGATCTGGTTGATTTAAAATGCGACCAATGAAACTTTTACGGGATACTCCTACCAAAATAGGGCAATTTAGTGGTGAGAGCGATCGCAAGCGGCGAAAAATTTCTAAATTTTGCTCATAGTTCTTAGCAAAGCCAATACCAGGATCAATAATAATTTTATTCAGGTCGATACCCGCAGTAGTTGCTACCTCAATTTGCCGAGCCAAAAAACTATAAATCTCTGTGAGCAAATCTTGATAATCAGTTTGTTGTTGCATTGTCTGTGGTGTTCCCCGGATGTGCATTAAAATAATCGGCACACCTAACTCTGCAACTGTTGGTAACATTTCTGAGTCAAAAGTGCCGCCAGAAATATCATTAATAATATCCGCTCCAGCTTCTACAGATGCCTTGGCTACAGCAGCACGGGTAGTATCTACAGAAATCGGGACTGAAATTTCTGGTCTTAGCACCTGTAACACCGATAAAACCCGGTCAAGTTCCTGTGCCAGAGTTATTTGCTTTGCCCCTGGTCGAGTTGATTGACCGCCCACATCAATAATGTCAGCACCAGCAGCCACCAGGGCTTGCGCCTGTACTAAAGCAGCAGAGGTAGTGTTAAACTCACCCCCATCACTAAAGCTATCAGGCGTCACATTCAAAATGCCCATTAAATAAGTCCGCTGTCCCCACTCGAAACAGCGTCCCCGAATTATCAAGTTGCTTGGCATAAATCTACATTAGGCATTCCCATGCTCTGCATGGGAACGAGAAAAAAGCACATCACACTGACTTAAAATTCACAATTCGAGCGAAACTTTCAGGTTCTAGACTTGCACCTCCCACGAGGACACCATCAATTTCTGGTTGAGCCATGATCTCATCAATATTATTTGGCTTAACTGAGCCACCATATTGAATTGATACATTTGGATTACTCAACTGGCTACGAATTAAGCCAATAATTCGATTAGCTTCCACTGCTTCACAAGTTTCACCCGTGCCAATCGCCCAAATCGGTTCATAGGCAATCACCAAATTATTCTGATCAATATCTACTAAGCCTTTGTCGAGTTGGAGAGCAATCAGTGATTCAGTTTCTCCCGCATCTCGTTGTTGTTTAGTTTCGCCAACACAGAGAATTGGGGTCAAACCAAACCTTTGAGCAGTTCGGAGGCGCAGATTAACGGTTGCGTCCGTTTCACCAAAGTATTGTCGTCGTTCGCTATGACCGACAATTACAAAGCGCACACCACTTTCTGTCAGCATTGGCCCAGAAATCTCACCTGTATAGGCTCCATATTCTTCCCAATGGATATTTTGTGCCCCCAGTTGGATGAGGCTACCGTGCAAAGTCTTGGACAAAACGCTTAAATCAGTGAAAGGAGGGCACAATATGACTTCTCGCCCTTGGGGGGTTTCCTCTAAGTGGGGCAGAAATCCTCGTAGAAACTCTTGGGTTTCTGCCTGGGTTTTGTACATTTTCCAGTTGCCGGCAATAACGATTTTCCGCACAGGTAATTTAGTCAAGATCCTAACGAGTTATTTAGATGCATTTTTCAGTTTATGACTTTTTGTTAGTCATTAGTCATTAGTCATTGGTCATTGGGCATTGGGCATTGGGCATTGGGCATTGGGCATTGGGCATGGGGTATACTTATTCCCCTTGTCTCCTTTGTCTGCGTCATCTCGCCAAACTGCTTCTAAAAATAACTAGGATAGTAAACGGGGTGTATCTAAAATCCTAAAATCTAAAATCTAAAATCTAAAATCTAAAATCTAAAATTAATATGACTTCGACATTGCCCGTACCTGAACCTCATCAAAGCGATTCCGCCAACACTGGCGCAAATTCTCTCAGTTGGGAGGAAGAACTGGATAGTGCCATATTCAGTTTTGAAGATATTCAGACGGAACTGAACTATAAACAAGCACAAACGGCGTTGCGAAACTTGGTAGCCAATCTCGACCTCACCCCCCAAGAAAAAACCGGATTGGAGACGGAAATTGCTGATTTGGAAACTATGCTGGGAAAGTTAGACCGCATGGTGGTGCAGATTGCGGCTTTTGGCATGGTGGGACGTGGTAAGTCTTCTCTACTCAATTCTTTGGTTGGGCAAACAGTATTTGAAACTGGGCCGCTGCATGGTGTCACTCGTGCTGCACAAAGAGTTAATTGGAGTATTAGTGAAGAAGCAATTGGGGAAACTGAACGTGCTTTGCGAGTTACTCTCCCTAGTGTAGGTCAATCCCAGGTGGAATTAATTGACACTCCTGGGTTAGACGAAGTAGATGGTGCAACCCGTGCCGCATTAGCTGAACAGATTGCCAAACAGGCGGATTTGATTCTGTTTGTGATATCTGGCGACATGACAAAGCTAGAATACGCTGCCCTTTCTCAGTTGCGGGAAGCAGGTAAACCGATCATTCTGGTGTTTAACAAAGTAGACCAGTATCCAGAAGCAGACCGGATGGCAATTTATCACAAAATCCGGGATGAAAGAGTGCGGGAATTACTTACACCTCTAGAAATTGTCATGGCTGCGGCATCGCCATTGGTGAAGACGGCGATTCGTCGCCCGGATGGTACTAGGGGCATACAGTTGCGTACAGGTAATGCCCAAGTTGAGGAACTCAAGCTGAAAATATTGGAGATTCTGCACCGTGAGGGCAAAGCTTTGGTTGCTCTTAATACCATGCTTTATGCCGATATCGTAAATGAGCAGTTGATAGAACGAAAACTGATGATTCGGGAGGTGAATGCTAATGAGTTGATTTGGAAGGCTGTGATGACCAAGGCATTAGCGATCGCACTTAATCCCGTAACTGTGGTAGATATTCTGAGTAGTGTAGTTATTGATATTGCTCTGATTTTGGGTTTATCTAAACTCTATGGCTTCTCTATGACCGAAGCCGGGGCTGTACAATTGCTACAAAAAATCGCCCTGAGTATGGGCGGAATTGGTGCAAGTGAATTGTTAGCAAATTTGGGCTTGAGTGGATTAAAAACTTTACTTGGTATCTCTGCAACAGCTACCGCAGGTGCTGCCCTTGGCCCTTATATATCGGTAGCAATCACGCAAGCGGGAGTAGCTGGTGTTTCTTCTTACGGGATTGGACAAGTTACCAAAGTTTATTTAGCTAATGGCGCGACTTGGGGGCCTGATGGGCCAAAAGCAGTGATTAATCGGATTTTGGCAAACTTGGATGAGACTTCAATTCTCAACCGCATTAAAGATGAATTACTCCACAAGGTAAAACTTAGAAAGTGATGCATAGACGTGGAATTGAGAAGGTTCGGTTAGTTATGTTTATCCCTAGAAAACCCTCCAGTCCATGCCACCTGCTTCTCCTTTTCAGAAATGCTGCGCGTAAGCTTGCTTTAACTAATTTGTAATTCGTAATTACAAATTATTTGAAACGCTTATATTTGCCTCAAGCCAAGCAACTAAATCAGATACATTTGAAAAATCCAAAAACTCTTCTCCTAATTGTTCCAATTGTTCAGTAGATAAGACTCGAATTGTCTCAACTATTGATGAATCAATTTCTCCAAAACGACGATTTAACTGACGAGTTAGGAAGCGAAAAGCTTCTTTTTGTTCTCCTCTTTGTTCTCCCCTTTGTTCTCCCTTCTGTAAAATTTCCTGATAAATCACTGATTCTTGCATAAAATCCTCCCGCAATAATTGATGAATAAAATCTTTCTCAAACTTCAACCCTGCTAAAATCTCCGTGTAAGCAGCAGTATTTTGTCTGGTCTCGATATCTGAA
>NZ_JAIVFQ010000004.1:151821-214307 GCF_020829495.1 Nostoc favosum CHAB5714
GAATCTTGCTCCCACATTCGGATAACTCGATAACGGTGGGTTGTGACTTCGCTGACATATTCTTCAGTAAAAGCGATTTTGTCACTTGTCTCTTGTAAGAAAATCACTACCTGCGTAACAGGAACTTGATATTTCCGTGTCAATCGGACATAGTAATCTAGCATCCGCAGAGAAATTGGTTTTTGGGATTTGATTGTGGTTTGAAATTCTAGGTGTAAAATCCGATTTTCTGTTTGTAGAAATGTCACTGAATCAGCACGTATCGGTTCGATGCTTAATTCGGTTTTTAAGATTTCAATTGTTCGCGGTTCTTGATTTAATAACCAACGGATAAAATCACGGGGATATTTTTCTGCGAGTATTTTACAAAGGTTGTCATATTCTGCCATCTATAAAGATTGCACCTGATTTTATTGATTACTTTAAAGGCGATGTCTAGAGTGGGCTATTCAACGTCGCAGCTTAATTTAGGCACATTTTTTATAGTGACATGTATTTATAACTCGGAACTTCGACCTTTTAACTTGGAACTTCGACCTCTGAACTCGGAACTTCGACCTTTTAACTTGGAACTTCAACCACTGAACTCGGAACTTCGACTTCTGAACTTGGAGCTTCGACCTTTTAACTTGGAACTTCGACCTCTGAACTCGGAGCTTGAGCTTCTGAACTTGGAACTTCAACCTCTGAACTCAAACTCCGAGCTTCTAAACTCTAACTCTCAACTTTTTAGGCACAATTGCCGATAGATTTTCTCCACTACTGATGCTTATGGCTGCACTTTCAGAGCTTTACAGATGAAATTGCGTCCTCATCAACTTTTAGTTTCTACCTTTGAAAGAGTTTAGCCATTCTTGAACTTGCTCGCGGGCAATATCGCGCCCCCCAAGACCAAAAGCTAGGGCAATAGCAACTGCGATCGCACCTAGTAAAAGTCCAAAGGCTAAATTCACAATATCACTGGCAACTCCAATCTGTTGCAGTGCCATTGCAGACACTAAGGTAATAATTGCAATCCGCGCCACTTGTCCTAAAATCTGTGCTTGACGTTCGCCAGAACTGGTAATGATGTTAAAAGCCAGATTTGCCAGGAATAAGCCAATGGCAAATATCACCAATCCCGCCAAAATCCGCCCGAATATGATCACAATCCCAGACACTAATGCTGTCAGGGCTGGAATATTCAAGATATTCACCGCCGCTACCGTTGCAAATAGCATGATCCCCACTAAAGCAACAATGCCTGCAATTTCCGATGGAGTGCGGCTTGGAATCGGGGGGGTTGTTGATTCTGTTGAAACTACAATTCGTCTGCTGGGTGTTGTCAGACCCAAAATAGTGAAAATGTTATTAAAACCTAAATTGGTGAGGATGCTTGTAACCAAATCCGCGATAAACCGCCCTACGAAATACGCAACAATCAAAATTGCTACGGCTGTAAAAATGGCAGGTAGGGCGTTGAGAATCTGTTGCAGCATTGCGATCGCAGGCACAGATATCGCATCAATTCGCAAGGCATTCAGCGCTGCGATCGCCACAGGAATCAAAATCAGAACATAGACAATTGTGCCGATAATACTCGATAGAGGTTGCACCCCCGCAGCCGAAGATAATCCCAGCCGGCTACCTAAATGGTCGATACCAGTTGTCGCCAGCAAGTTCGTTACAATCCGCCGCACCACATTAGCTATGAACCAGCCAACTACAGCAATTAGCGCCGCCGCTAAAATGTTCGGCAGAATTAGCAGAACTTCTGTAATTAGAGCTTGGACTGGTTGTAGAGCCTGCCTTAGTTCCAGAGTATCTAAAACGGGGGCCAGAAACAGTAAAAATATAAACCAATACAGAGCATTGCCAATCGTCTCACTTAGAGACAGCTGATTAAGGCTGGGTGTCCTGTCTTCTGGTTGTGGATTCAAACGCTCATCTAGGTTAAATGCCTGTAATGAGCGCACAGTGATAATCTTCACAATGGTCGCCAAAAACCAGGCGGTTACCAAAAGGATTCCCACACCAACCAATTTTGGCAAAAAGCCAATAAGTTGATTGAGAAAATTATTGAGGGGTCGAGACGCTACCTCTAAATCTAATGCCTGTAAAACAGCTACTGCCGTCAGTAGGATAATGCTCCAAAATACTAAGCTGGAGATTAATTTCTCCACTTGGGGAACATCTTGACGACCCGTTACCCCTGCGGCAATGCGGTTATCTATATTTGTGCGATTGAGGATTCCTCGCGTCAGCGCGGCTACACCGAAGGCAATTAGCAAACCTACTAACAAAATTGCCACTGCCCCCAGCAGACGGGGTGTAAACAGAATTAACTGTTGAACAATACCTTGCACATCAGCAATTCCTTGATTCACTGCTGGTTGTGCCGATTGCAGGCTGGGCGATTGTGCCAAAAATTGCTGCGTCCTTGTGGACAAAGCAACTCCTATCACCTGGGTTATTCCTTGCCAAGTTGTGTTCATGGTTTTCGGGAATTAAGCTTAAAGTATTCGCCGCAAACACTGAGTCAGTGTTTTGCCTATCAATTTACCAGTAAAAACATACTTCTATGCCATTGATATCAAGAGTAATTTCTGACTGGTTAAGCTGATATGCGTCTAAATTATATAAACATTCTTTATAATCGTTGACGGATGACGGTTGACGGTTGACGGTTGACGGTTATCAGTCATCAGTCAACCGTCAACAGTCATCAGGTAAATGTACTAGTTTTATGCGTAACAGCTTACTAAATATTTGATTTAATCTACTGACAGTGCTGAATTTTGCGTTACTCTAATTGCAGCAACAGCATCAGAGATATAAAATGTCTCAAGTTTTGTCACAATCGATTCAAATTAATGCTACAGCTACGGTGGTGGAGCGCTGTATTAGCGATTTAGCTCTCATGCATCGCTGGCTCAACCCCGTTCTCCGTTGCGAACCTGTGGGTGAAGCTTGGAGTACTGATGTTGGCAGTGAAAGTCGTTTTATCATTCAAATTCCTCTGCTGAAACCCACGTTGAATAGTGTAGTTGTAGAACGACAACCGGGTTTGGTAGTTTGGGAATTTCAGGGATTTTTTCAAGGGCGCGATCGCTGGGAATGTCAGCCAACAAAAAAGGGAACGCTCCTACTCAACCGCTTTGAGTACGATATCCCTAACCCCTTAGTTAGTTGGGGTTTCAACACCTTTGCTGCGTCTTGGACAAAAGAAGATATGCAAGCCCAACTGCGCCGCCTCAAACGAGTTGCAGAAGAACAACAAAATTAGTCATTTTTAGTTGTGAATACTCACACCCATGTTTCCCCTGCTTATCCGAACCGTATTGGGAGTAGGGGGAGAAAAGGGAGAAAATTTTACCTTGTCCCCCTCTTCTTCTTTTAGGCTGTCGGTGTCAATGATTGTACTCTTGATTCCGATTGCCAGTCTAATGGATTCAAAACTCGATCTTCCAGCGCCATCTGCTCAATCAAACTTGCCAGTCTTAGGGCTTTGAGAGCTTGTTCACCACCTACTGAGGGTTGATTGCCACCGTGTACACAGTTGACAAAATGCTCTAATTCTGCACTTAAGGGTTGAATATTGCTGGTGTAGACTTTTTCAATCACACCATCTTGCCTGTAAAGTACTTGTCGGTGGTCGGTGAGAGAATTAGCATTTGTTTGTCGGTGAATCAAAATTTCATTCTTGAGAAAATCTGCCTCAGTGAATGAATTTTTGCAATGGGCGACAATCCGGCGAATTTTTCGGTGGGTAACTTTACTGGCGGTCAGAGTAGCAACAATACCATTGGCAAACCCCAAGGTGGCAGTTACGTAATCTAAATAACCAGAGTCCAGGGCGCGAGTACCGCTAGCAGTCAATTTCGTGACTGGGGAAGCAGCTAATTCCAGAAGTAGGTCGATGTCATGGATCATTAAATCCAGCACAACCGAAACATCGTTTGCCCGATCTGAGTAAGGACTCATCCTGTGGGCTTCTAGCGCCAGCAATTCCTCTGTTTTCAGAACTTGGCTCAGTTCTTTAAAAGCTGGGTTGAAACGCTCAATATGACCTACTTGCAGGATACATCCAGACTCAGCTGCGGCATTTACTAGGGACTCTGCCTCAGAAATACTGGCTGCGATCGGTTTTTCAATCAAAACATGAATTCCCGCTAACAGACAGTTGATGCCCACAGCGTAGTGCAGACGGGTGGGAACAGCGACACAAACGGCTTCCACAAGGGGTAGCAGGTCACAGTAATCTTCAAAAAAACGCACCTTGTACTTGCTGGCAGTTTCTAAACCTCGCTCAACGTTAATATCTGCCACTCCGACTAGTTCAACATCTTTCATTGAACTCAGCACGCGAGCGTGGTGTTGTCCCATGTTACCCACTCCAATCACGCCTATGCGGATCGGTCGTGGCTGGTTACGCTGTGTATATGGATTCGGTTCTGCCACTGACATGCTATTTTGCACTATTATTCTCTCCTCAACCACCAAATTTAGAGACGCTACGGCCGTTGGCGTTTATACTCGAAAGCCAGTTACGATCCGTCTAAAACCATCCAGATGGTAACATAGAGCCTATGTTTATGAAGAATTTCAAAGTTTGTGATCGGTTCCCGTAATCCAGATATCTTTTGTATAGATAGTTCGGATATGCTTTTGATTTTGCACTTTATACAATAAACATGTATCTTTTTATTAACTTTAAAACATTCAGTAAGACTTAAGTGTAAATTATTTAAATTTCTAAGGGTCGGCTTCTTCTGCTCCGACTTAACTTAATTGTTGCATTTAGACAATTAATTACCGGGATCAATATTTAATTGATACTACTAAAATTACAAAATCATCAAAAAGTAACATGTGTGCTTTTTGAAAGAAAAATGCTATTGGAAATGATCGCCACTGATTACTTGAAAAGATTTTTGTATGATTATTTGCAGTATTGATCGTAGAAACTTACTCCTGCAAAGAAGCAATTTATGCGTAGCGTCTAGTACCACAAGGCGGAAATCAGCCCCAACTCTTAGAGACGCTGTGTTTCGACTCCGCTCAACATAAAGAAAGCGTTCGGGGAAGTCATATCATGTCCGCATAAATAGTTATGCTAACCACAGCCATTACACCCCACCCCCAGCCCCTCCTGCTTGCGGGGAGGGGAGACAAAGCGACGATTGTCGGGGTGGGGTTCTTCGGGTTTAATAAGCAATCAAGCGGACATGATATCACGCATTCACGCATTCACGCATTCAAAAGTTTTGTATATCAAGGCTTTTGCAAGTTTTAAAATGGGAGCTTGATTTTTGCGCCCGCTGTACTAGTAGAGAAGACATTGCACCGCTTTTTGAGAGAAACTAGTGTAGATTGTTTCTTTGGAATATTTAAGGTGCGGCGTTGTTTGCCATCACTCACAGGGTTCAGGAGTCGCTTTGGCATTGCTTCCTGACATCTTGTTGAGGTGTAATTTGGCGATTTAAAATCCAAAATTTGCAACCGAGATGAAAGCTGTAATTCTGTTATCTGGGGGATTAGACTCTTCCACAATTCTATATAAAGCTAAGGCTGATGGCTGTGAATGCCATGCTATTTCCTTTGACTACCAGCAGCGACACCGACGAGAGTTACAGTCAGCCCTCACTGTTGCTCAAAAAGCTGCGATCGCAAAACATCAGGTGGTTAACTTTGACTTACGACAATGGGGCGGTTCGGCGCTTACCGATGATGCCATTGATTTACCCCAGGAGCGATCGCTAGATGAAATGTCTCAAAATATTCCTGTCACTTATGTTCCGGCTCGTAATACCATCTTTTTAAGCTTTGCTCTTGGTTACGCCGAAGCGATCGCAGCTGAACGTGTCTATATCGGTGTCAATGCCTTAGATTACTCAGGATATCCTGACTGTCGCCCCGACTATATCCAGGCGATGCAGGAAGTTTTTCGTCTGGGAACCAAACAAGGGCGTGAGGGACAACCAATAAATATTGTTGCACCCCTGATCAACCTGAAAAAAACCGAAATCATCCAACTGGGCAACCAATTGGGAGTTCCTTGGGAGCTAACTTGGTCTTGCTATGCCGGTGGAGATGTCGCCTGCGGTGTATGTGATTCTTGTCGCTTGCGCCTAGCAGCTTTTGCCGAATTGGGACTGGTTGATCCACTGGCGTATGCTTCTTGAGTGAAAAGTCATGAGTTATGAGTGAGGAGTTAGGAGTATGAGTTTTAACTCCTAACTCCTAACTCTCAACTCCTAACTCTTGTAACCGTTGCAGTTGAATTTGATGCAGGCGTGGGCCAACAATTGATACCACAGTGAATTCGAGATTTTGATAACGGAAGGTTTCGCCCTTGGCAGGAATTTTCTGTAACTGATACAGCAAAAAGCCCCCTAGTGTCTGATATTCTCTTGTCAAGGGCAAATCGAGATGTAAAACTTCGTTGAGGTCTTCGAGGTTGATCTGCGCCTGCACTAAAAATTTATGCTCATCTAACATCTGAATCAGCAAGTCGTCGTTGCTTTCAGGTTCGCTGGCGTCGCCAATGATTTCGGCAATGACATCTTTGATTGTCACTAGTCCCACAGTAGAGCCAAATTCATTTACTACCATGACCATAGCTGGTTTCTCTTGCTGCATCATGGGCAAAAGTTCACTCAGCGACGTGTGTTCGGGAACAAATCGGGCGGGACGCATCCAAGGTTGGATTTGTGTCTCTAAACTGAGCTTTCCTACAGCTAAAGGTTGTGCCAAATCTTTAAAATAAACAATGCCGCGAACATCGTCTAAAGATTCACCAATCACGGGATAACGAGAGTAACCAGTGGAAGCCATTTCCTTGAGTAATGCCTGGAAGGTAGCATCTTTTGGCAGCGCGATAATACTCGTGCGGGGGATCATCACATCTTGGGCCATGACATCCCCAAACTTAAAGACATTATTGAGCAATTCTCGCTCCGCACGCTGTAAACCAGTAGACCCCCATTCTGTAGAGATAATCAGTTGCAATTCTTCGGGAGTCACAGGTGGCCTCCAGCCTTGACCTGTGTATTGGATGCCAAAAATCCGCAATAAAAAACGAGTTGATTGGTTGAGAATCCAGATGAAGGGGCCAAAAAAACGCACGATCGCTTTTACCGAAGGCCCCAAAAATCTAGCTAGCTGTTCTGAGTACAGCATAGCTAAGGATTTGGGACATAATTCTCCGATCACAATTTGCAGATAGGCAATCAAGAAAAAGGCAATGGGAATTGATAGAGAATGCGCCAAGAAGGTAGTCATGCTACTTGGTAAAGGCCAGGATTTTAACCATGCATTCACCAGCACGACAATCGTACTTTCGCCAATCCATCCCAATGCCAAACTGGAGAGGGTAATACCTAACTGGGTGGTAGATAGTAGCCTGTCAATACTACGTTGTAGCATCTCGACTGCGATCGCTGGAATATCGCCAGCTTTAACTAGCTGGTGAATACGCGATCGCCGCACGCTCACCATCGAAAATTCCGCCGTCACAAAAAAGGCATTTATGGCAATCAGCAGTAGCACTGACAACAACCTTAGCGCCACGTCTGTCCAAATTAAATTAGGAAAACCACTCACCACCAAAGCTCGTGTAAAACTCACGCCCTCCATTTAGGGGAATAGGGGATAGGGAATAGGGAATAGTAAAAAATAACAGATAATCACCAATGCCCAATCTACCTTTCCACAGGAATATTCGATGCCTCTAGCTTTAATTCTTGAGCGGGATAATCAGTGAGAGCAAGTGATATTTTCTTGACATCATCAAGTAAAGCTGTGGGAATACTCACTGTACCTGTAAATGCTGGCCCATTTGCAGGCAATTCTGTTGGTAAACCCTCTGTACTAGCACTGAGGGTTCGTCCTTTATCATCGGTAACATCTAAAAAACTATATAGGAAGCGCACAGAATCTTTACCTTTGTTCTGCATTTTCACTTTCAGTAGCAAATCACCACCAGAGTAGCGGACAGATTGCACAGACATGGTTACACCCTCACTCAGAGCAGTAACTGGAAAACCTGGCTGGAGTTTTTCTTCAACCACTGCTGGGGGTTTCTCCTCTGGCTTCTGCTTGCTGCTATTGGTTTCTTCATCATCGTCCTCTAGCTTTTCCGATTTAGCAGCCTTGGTCTTACCCTCAATTCGCGCTTTGACAATTTTCAGAATCTCTTCCTCTTTTAATAACACTAGTCCTCCCTGTTGGGAGCTATTTGTCTTATTGCTGGCAAATTTGGTTGTGGGACGCCCATCTGGTGTAGTAACGCCTTTAAGTGCTGAACTCCCCAGTTCAAACCCCAAAAAGGCACTCACAGAACCTGCTCCCATCATCAGGATTAACAAAACCAAAGTAAGAAGTACAGTAGAATTTATTTTCATCGCTGACAAGCTATCACAATAGAATGCTGGTCTATTTAAGAATAGTGAAGCTTTTGACCTCAATCCTTAAAGGAACTTAATCAATATTAGTCTGCACTATTCCATGATTAAATTATGTAGTATAAAAATCTGGTAAACTATTGTCGAGTATTCACAGATGTAAATCTGTGCTATAATTACGCAATTGGCTAAACTCAGTGCATGAGGTATTTTCCTCAGTCTAAAATTAGCAAATCAGGTTGACCTAAGAGTTGAAGTAATTGACTCTTATGAACCCGAAGCCCAACAAAATAAGCGCCTTTGGCCGATTGGGGAGGCAACGAACTCATAATTCGTCTTCAGGCTGGTTCGATTCCAGCAGGGCGCACTTGAATGATCCAAAAGTAGTAATAGAGGGATAAAGGGCATTGGGCATTGGGCATGGAGCATTGGTCAATAATTAATAGTTATTCTTCCCCTGATCTCCCACCCCACTACTTCGGCTTCGCTCAGTACAAGTCCCCACTCCCTACTCCCCAATATTACCGAGGTGGTAAAGTTTCAAACTTGAATTCAGTTCCCACTTTGAGTTTGTTGCTATTCAAACGAGGAGACATCATCAGCGACGTGTCGTAAGGATTTGGTAAATCAGGAGTGCGAATATATGGATCGTTGCCAACTTGCTGAGTCAGGACATCATGATATAAAGTGTTGAGCAACTGAGCATCGCGGGCAATTTCATTTTCTGGGAAGGAACCACCGAAACCGTAACCACCTCCTAGAAGTGAGTCTAGTTGGCGCTTGAGGCTACCATTTTCGTAGAAATTGCGATCGTGACGAAAATAAGCTCGTTCAAATACATCATTCGTAGTTTCAGTTTTGGGGGTTTCCTTTTGGGCAGATGCAACAGAGGGAAAAGCAATACCAGCAGCAAGCAGTACCAATAAACCCCCAAAGGTTTTAAATTTTATACCCACGTTCCTAACTCCTCAATTTTTGGGCAATCTTAATTTATGCTTAATTTCAGAACTCTGATGAGTTCAACCTTTGGTGTAGCACAACTTTTAATGTTTTGTAATGACGTATCCTACTGAAACTCTTACCCACTCAGATATTTGGGCAACTACTGCTGATTTGACTATTTTGCGCCACAAGCTACTAGATTTATTTTCTCAACTGGCTTATCAAGAGGGTGATTTTGTTCTCGCTTCTGGGCTACGTAGTTCTTATTATGTCAATAAGATGCAGGTAACACTCCACCCTCAAGGAGCTTTAGCTGTTGGACGATTGCTGTTTCCTTTACTACCTGTAGATACTCAGGCTGTAGCAGGTTTAACGATGGGGGCTGACCCAATGGTGACAGCAGTGAGTATAGTTTCTGTTTATGAAAACCGCCCGATACCAGCGCTGATTATTCGCAAGGAAGCCAAGGGTTATGGAACGAAAGCTTATATAGAGGGCCCCACTTTACCTAAAGGTGCAAAAGTAGTAGTTTTGGAAGATGTGGTGACAACTGGGCAATCGGCTTTAAAAGCAGTTGAGCGTCTTAAAGATGCGGGTTATACGGTAAATCAAGTAATTTCACTGATAGACAGACAGCAAGGAGGAGGTGAGTTGTACCAGTCAGCTGGGTTGAAGTTTGAAACTTTGTTTTCGATTCAAGAAGTTCAGGAACGCTACCGACAACTTGCGAAATCATGAATATATAAATATAAGGTTTAGTTAGAGACTAAAACATAAACTTATGTAATGTAGAGCCAAAATCCCCAAAATCTAGGGGATTTTGCGTTCAAGCCAGCAGCGGGATTTGAACTCGCGACCTTCCGATTACAAGTCGGATGCACTACCACTGTGCTATGCTGGCAACTTTGGCGATTGCTTTTAATTAGCAACCACGATTTATTATTGTACCATAATAAATTTCTTTGTCTAGCTGTAATTGCTAAAAAATATCTCCCTGTTCAGAAATTAGGCTAGAAGACCAGAGATTTTGCCAATATCGCTGCTTTTGTGCCCCTAGATCGTTTAATTGGCGTTGCAACTGTGATTAGCCATAAAAAAATCAGTGATTCTGCTCACTGATAAAGTTGATAAATTAGTATGCATGGCAAAAGCTAACTCAAATCCTGGGCTAGATGCAAAAATATTTGGTAAAGTTTTAAAACTGTATTTTCTTGACACAGATGAATAAAGGAACAGAAATATTTGACACTCCCTTCGGCTAAAGCCGAAGGGATTCTTGGTTCAACGAGTCCACTTAACCTAGACCCCTTGCGGTATCTAAGCCTCCTTGTGGTTCTCTCCCCTTCGCGCAGCGTCTCGAAGAGAAGCTTTAACTTCCGGTATGCCCTACCGTAGTTGGATTGCTCCAAAATTTGTTTGATTTAAATGCTGTTTGTCTAGCTCCCATGTTCGCGTTAGCGTCTCGTAGAGAAGATTTTACCTATTCCTGGGATGTTCTAAAACTATGGAATAGAACCCTATATCTTCAATTGTCTTCGCGCAGCGTCTCGATAGAGAAGGTTCAGCACGGCAGTTGCTCCACTTGGGGAGACCCCAAGACCGCACTGCCTCGTCTACGTGTTAGGTAGCAATCGGGTTT
Source organism: Nostoc favosum CHAB5714 (assembly GCF_020829495.1). GTDB lineage: Bacteria > Cyanobacteriota > Cyanobacteriia > Cyanobacteriales > Nostocaceae > Nostoc > Nostoc favosum. The sequence goes on from NZ_JAIVFQ010000004.1 coordinate 162,787, forward strand.
TTTAAGTGGTTGATTACCCTTCCACTAGTCTTATTTTACCATGATAATTATTTTTTACAGATCACAAGCATGGCAGCATTGCTCGGACGAGATTTATTAAGTCTGGCGGACATCAGTCCAACAGAACTTCAAGAACTCCTGCAATTGGCAACTCAACTTAAATCACAACAGTTGAAGTTGCAGTGTAATAAAGTTTTAGGATTGTTGTTCTCCAAAGCTTCAACTCGCACGCGGGTAAGTTTTACTGTGGCGATGTACCAATTAGGTGGACAGGTAATCGATCTCAACCCTAATGTCACTCAAGTTAGTCGCGGGGAACCTTTACAGGATACGGCGCGGGTGTTAGACCGATATCTGGATATTTTGGCAATTCGCACTTTTGCACAGCAAGATTTAGAAACTTTTGCTCACTATGCCAAGATTCCGGTCATTAATGCGCTTACCGATGCAGAACATCCTTGTCAGGTATTAGCTGATTTATTGACAATTCAAGAAAGCTTTAACACCCTTGCTGGGTTAACTTTGACCTACGTGGGTGATGGGAATAATATGGCTAATTCTCTGATGTTGGGCTGTGCTTTGGTGGGGATGAATGTTAGAATTGCCACCCCTAGCGGATATGAGCCAGATTCTAAGATTGTAGAACAAGCAAGAGCGATCGCTAATAACAAAACGGAAGTCCTCGTCACTCATGATCCAGAATTAGCAGCTAAGGGTTCTGCTGTACTTTACACTGATGTTTGGGCGAGTATGGGGCAAGAAGCTGAAGCAGACAATCGAATGCCAATTTTCCAGCCTTATCAAATTTCGGAGCAGCTATTGAGCCTTGCGCAACCAGAGGCAATTGTTTTACACTGCTTACCAGCCCATCGTGGTGAAGAAATTACCGAAGCTGTTATTGAAGGTTCTCAATCACGAGTTTGGGAACAGGCAGAAAATCGCTTGCACGCCCAAAAAGCTTTACTTGCAAGTATCTTAGGGGCAAAATGAAAAGAGTTAAAAGACGCGATTAATCGCATCTGTACAAAAGTTAAGAGTCAGAATGGCGAGTGGGCAGCTGGCTCTTAACTACTTAAAATTTGTAAAAATCAAGAATAAATTGGTAAAAGAAAAGAGAATATTTTTGCTTTTGACTTTCATATTTTTATTTTTCTCTTGTTATGGGGAGTTTTTTGTAGTACTAATGTTCTAGAGACATTTATAATTACTTCCCGCTTTTTTTATGGAACGTCTAACTGAAGCTCAACAAGAACTTTACGAATGGTTGGCAGAATACATCCGATCGCACCAGCATTCGCCTTCAATTCGGCAAATGATGCAAGCGATGAACTTGAAGTCACCAGCACCAATTCAAAGTCGTTTAGAACATTTACGCACTAAAGGATATATAGAATGGACTGAAGGCCAAGCACGAACGATTCGGATTTTGCGTCCTGTTAAGCAAGGTGTACCAATTTTGGGCACGATCGCTGCTGGTGGTTTAATAGAACCGTTTACTGATGCTGTAGATCATTTAGACTTTTCTAATATCTCATTACCTCCCCAAACCTACGCTTTGCGCGTAGCTGGCGATAGCATGATTGAAGATTTAATTACTGATGGCGATGTGGTATTTCTGCGTCCAGTAGCAGAACCAAATCATTTAAAAAATGGTACTATCGTCGCCGCTAGAGTAGATGGATTTGGTACCACATTAAAACGTTTTTATCGCCAAGGCGATCGCGTTACCCTCAAACCAGCAAATCCTAAGTACAATCCCATTGAAGTCATGGCTCAACAAGTGCAGGTGCAAGGTTCTCTCATTGGTGTTTGGCGTGGTTACAACTGAGTAGTAAGAAAGTGATGAGTTATGAGTGATGAGTGATGAGTTTTAAATTACTAACTCCCAACTCCCAACTCCTAACTCCTAACTCCTAACTCCTAACTCCTAACTCCTAACTCCTAACTCCCACTATGTACCTGACGAAAAATTCAGTGCAGCAACTGCCCACTTTCCGGTTGAAATTACCAATTGCAAGGGAAATTTTGGGCAGTTATTACACTTTGCAACCATTACCAGGATGCCCAAGGATGCCTCCGTCTCTGCAATTGCGGCAATATCAGCAACAAGCGATCGCTAGCTGGTTTACCAACAATGGCAGAGGGACGCTGAAAATGGCTACTGGTAGTGGTAAAACGATTACTGCACTAGCGATCGCCTGTGAACTCTACCAACAGATTAATTTACAAGTTCTGTTGGTAGTGTGTCCCTATCGTCATCTCGTCACCCAATGGGCGCGAGAATGTGAAAAATTTAATTTGCAACCCATTTTAGCTTTTGAGAATTTACGTACTTGGCAAAGTCAACTTTCTACCGAAATTTATAATCTGCGTTCTGGTTCTCAACGGTTTGTCACTGTGATTACTACGAACTCCACTTTAATTGGAGATGGTTTTCAGTCTCAACTCAAATATTTTCCCGCGAAAACTTTAATTATTGGTGATGAGGCGCATAATTTAGGCGCACCTAAGTTAGAAGAAAGTTTACCGCGCAGTGTTGGGTTGAGACTGGCTTTATCTGCCACACCGGAGAGATATTTTGACGATTTTGGTACGCAATCTTTATTTGATTATTTTGGCCCAGTTCTCCAGCCAGAGTTTACTTTGAGGGATGCGATCGCTCAAGGTGCTTTGGTGCATTATCTGTATTATCCGGTGTTGGTGGAATTAACTGAAGCAGAAAGTATTGCCTATTTAAAGTTAACTAAAAGAATTGGGCGATCGCTTCTTTATCGAGATCGAGAAAATGGCGAAGCGGGAAGCTTTGAAGACAATGAAGATTTAAAGCCGTTGTTGATGCAAAGAGCAAGGTTAATTGGTGCGGCGGAAAATAAATTAAATGCTTTGCGGGATTTAATGATCACTCGCCGCGAAACTACTCATACACTTTTTTATTGTAGTGATGGTTCCCAAGAGGCGGGACAACGTTCATCTCTACGCCAACTCAAAGCTGTTGCTAAAATTCTGGGTGTGGATTTAGGGTACAAGGTAAGTACCTATACAGCACAAACAACTTTACAAGAAAGGGAAATTTTACGGCATCAATTTGAAAGTGGAGAGTTGCAAGGTTTAGTCGCAATTCGTTGTTTAGATGAAGGTGTAGATATTCCAGCAATTCAAACTGCGGTGATTTTATCAAGTTCTGGTAATCCCCGCCAATTTATCCAGCGACGGGGGCGAGTTTTACGTCCTCATCCGGCTAAAGAACGCGCGACAATATTTGACATGATTGTTTTGCCACCAGATTTAGATAGAGAAACTATAGAAGTTGAGCGTAATCTGTTGAAAAAGGAATTACGGCGCTTTGTGGAGTTTGCTGATTTAGCTGATAATGCTGGTGAAGCAAGAATGAAGTTACTTGATTTACAAAAGCGATATGGTTTATTAGATATTTGATGAGCAATTGTAAAATTTTTTGAGTTTTGAAAAAAGAAGCATTAAGTATGAAATAATAAATTTATGAGCTTGATTATAATGGGATGTAAGTAAAATTTTTAAAGCTACTTACATCCCATTATGATCTAGATTAGCTAAAATAAATAATAACAGAAAAAAATTAAATAATAAAGCGTTTTTTCAAATAAAATTAGGATTTTAAAGATAACGCAAACAGTGGCTTTACTGAGGGTATTCCAGCACTAGAGAAAGTTAAAATATAGAAAAACTATATTTCAAAATCCGATATGTCACAAGAGGCGAATATCGATGATGTACAGGAGCCAATAACCAGCGCTCCGCCGGAAGTACGGCAAATTATTGAGCGGGTATGGAAGCTGGAGAAAGGCAGGCTAGATAAAAAGATTAACAGCCATATAAATGATAATATTTTGGACATTATTAAGGAAGAGGTGCGATGAAGCTGACTTCAATCAAGCTATGCAACTTTCGCTCCTTTTATGGTACGACACCAGAAATGATTCTGGCTGGGGGAGATGCTCAGAACACGACAATTATTCATGGTAATAATGGCTCTGGTAAAACTAGCTTGCTGAATGCCTTTACGTGGGTATTGTATGATAAATTTAGTGCAGCGTTTGCATCGATAGAGCAGTTGGTAAATAAGCGTGCGATCGCAGAAACTCAAAAAGGTCAAGCTGTAGAATGTTGGGTAGAAATTGGCTGGGAACATGAAGGTAAACGCTATCGAGTTAAACGCGCCTGCCGGGGTTATAAAAACGAAGCTGATTTTGACGCTGGCAAAACTCAATTAACTATGTGGGTTGGTGCGGATGATGGCAAATGGAATATACCAACTCAGCAACCAGACGATATAATTAATCAAATTTTACCCGCTACTTTACATCAATATTTTTTCTTTGACGGCGAACGAATTGAAGAAATAGTCCGTTCTGACAAAAAAGCTGAGATTGCTGAAGCTACAAAAATTTTCTTGGGTGTAGAAGTAATCAACCGTTCCATCAGACATTTGGGAGATGCTAAAAAAACTCTAGAAAATGATTTAAAAGCTATTGGTGATTCTGAAACTAAACAACTATTACGACAGCAAGAAAAGTTAGAGCGAGAGCGTGAACGTATTACCAAACGGCAAAGTGAAATTAAAGAAGAGTTAGAATATCAACAAACTTTTAAAAAAGAGACAAGTAACCGTTTGCGAGAACTGAGTGCTGCTAAGGAATTGCAAGAAAGATGGCAGGATTTAGAATCACAGAAAACGGCGAATCAAGAAGAATATAAAAAAACCAAAGAAGCGCTGAAAAAAGTTATCTCCGCGCGGGGTTATACTGTTTTACTGTCAGAGACTACAGCACAGTTCCGAGGAATTATCAATGATTTGAAGCAGAGAGGCGAGTTAACATCAGGAATTTCGCGGGAATTTGTGAATGATTTACTCAATTCTCAGCGCTGTATTTGTGGCGCAGAATTACACGAGGGTAATCATTCTCATACTCATGTGAGTACTTGGTTAAAAAAAGCCGGTTCCTCGGCGGTGGAAGAAACTGCAATTCGGATGATAGCACAAGTAGATGAAATTGATAAGCAAGCTATAGGTTTTTGGGAAGAGGTTGATAGAGAACAAGCCAGAATTAATCAATTAAGGCAAAGCATATCTCAAATTGAAGGTGATTTAGACAATATTCAAGAACGGTTGCGAAAAGATGCTAATGAAGAAATTAGCAGTTTACAAAAACGCTTAGATGAAATTGAAAGTAAAATTGATGAATTGAATCGAGAACAGGGTGCAAATCAGCAGCAAATTGCTCAACTCACAACTGAGATTGAAGGTTTAAATAAACAAATTGCAAAGCAAAAGCTGAATGAAGATAAGCAAACTCTAGCACAGCGACGAATTAACGCCACTCAAGATGCAATTGAACGGTTAACGGAAGTAAGAAATCGTCAAGAACAACAATTTCGCCTGCAACTAGAAAAGCGAGTGCAAGAGATATTCACAGAAATTTCTGTTACTCCATACATTCCTAAAATTAGTGAAAAATATGAACTGACATTAGTAGAAAATACTACAGGTATAGAAGCACCAGTTGCAGCATCCACGGGCGAGAATCAAATTCTCAGTTTATCCTTTATTGCCAGCATCATTGACAAAGTACGGGAATGGAGTGAGAAACGAAAAATGATGATGATTCCCGATAGTAGTACTTTCCCAATTGTGATGGATTCACCCTTCGGCAGTTTGGATGAGAATTCGCGGCGACACATTGCGAAGACAATTCCCCAATTAGCGAATCAGTTGATAGTTTTAGTTACTAAGACTCAGTGGCGGGGTGAAGTTGATGCAGAAATGACGGAGAGAATTGGTAGAGAATATGTGCTTACGTATTATTCATCTAAGCCGGATTGCGAACAAGATTATATTGAGTTGGGTGGAGAAAGATATCCTTTGGTGAAACAAAGTCCGAACGAGTATGAATATACTGAAATTATTGCGGTTGAACGGGATGAGTAATTACAGCAGTTTTTATATATTTGAACCACATCTGTCTTAAGGGTACAGCAACGCTGTGTCCCTACCGCGTGGTTTATTTACCTGAAAATAGCTGTAAGAGAAACGAACCGCAGAGGCGCAGAGGAAGCAGAGGGAAGAGAAGATGTAAAATTGAGATTATCCCTAACTAATTAGAAGATGTTTTATGAGTATTAAAACTGAAGCAACTATTCAAGATTTGTACCACTTACCTGACAATTGTAAAGCAGAGATTGTCAATGGAAAATTGATGCTGATATCTCCATCTGGATTTTTATCAGGACGTGCAGGCGGTGAAATTTATGCAAGTCTACGGGATTATGAACGTCTGACAAAAAGTGGTTACGCTTTACCTGATAATGTCGGTTTTATTGTCAATCTCCCTAATCGCCGTTCTTTAAGTCCTGATGCTGCGTTTTATACTGGCAAACCTACAGGTGGGAAGTTTGTTAATGGTGCGCCTGTATTTGCTGCTGAGGTGAGAAGTGAAAATGATTATGGTGATAAGGCTGAGAAAGATATTGCTAGTAAACGCCGTGATTATTTTGCGGCTGGTACGCTGGTAGTTTGGTATGTAGATGTACTTAAAGAGGAAGTTATTAGAGTATATCGTGCTAGTAATCCTGAAGAAGCGGAAGTTTATCGCCGTGGGGAGGTGGCGGAGGCTGAACCCGCAGTGCCAGGATGGACTATGTTAGTGGATAATTTGTTTGTTTAGCGATCGCCTATATACTAGTATAAAATCACGCCTTAATAATTACCATCACCTTTAACTTTCGGTTAAAATAGCAACAATGTAGATATTAATATCATGGCTGCAAACAGAATCAAGGTTGCTAAAGATAAGGCTGAGTTGGTGAAATCTCTAGTCGCATCAAAAGACACAACTGGGCCTTTTCAGACTTATGTAGAAGTTATGGTGTTTGCAGCAGCATTAGGCGTTAAATATAAAAAGCGCGTTCCTTTGGGAGAAACCACAAAAAGAGAACCATCTCCAATTCCACAAGAGAATTTTGCTTCATTGGGATATGACCTAATTATTAAATTATTAGGAATCAATGAAACTAAAGATATTAACATACTCTCATCTAGAGAAGAACAAGATGAAGATAAACGTACTCAAATATTTGAAGAGTATGCTAACGCAGGACTTGAAATTTTACAAAACGAGTTGCGCGGTTCTGTTGACTACTCAGAGCGACTTCTATTAGTTCTGATTTCTGAAAGAGGAACAAAAGAACATCTAGAAGAAGAATTTGACCTCAGTAAATTTTTAACTTGATTTTTTTGCTTGCTTCATTAAGTAATTAAATATGAAAAATATAGCATATTATTGTCAACGGCTTGCTGAATTAAATGTGAGTAATAGCCGTAAGCGTGGTAACGCTCAATATAAACCAATATTACTTTTATCTGTAATTGATTTGATTGCGCGAGGTATCATTACTACTAATGAGATTCGAGTTTCAGACGAATTAATTCAAACATTTGAAAGGTATTGGAATGTAATCGGTTCTCCGTCTTACAAAGGTGGTTTACACTATCCTTTCTTGCATCTGCAAACTGAGGGCTTTTGGTACTTAAAATTTAAGCCTGAGTTTAATGGGTTACAACCAAAAACAATTAACAAGCTAAAGGAGGCTGTTGAATACGCATATCTAGACAGTGAATTATTTAACTTTTTGCAAGATGATTTTTTCAGAAAAGAACTAATTGATGCACTTGTGGCAGCTTTCTTTTCTGATAATGAAAATGATATAGAAGCTATTTTACAAATAAATCAAAGTTTTCAAGATGACGCGGTAGAGATAGAAAAATTAATTGAAATAGGAAATTTAGAGAATAATCCAAGGTGGAGCTTGAAACGAGCAGTTATTAGAAATGCTTTTTTTAGAAAAGCAGTTGTATACATTTATGATTATAAATGTGCCTTTTGTGGACTAAAAGTAACTAAAAAGTTAAATCAAAATATTGTGGATGGCGCACACATAAAGCCATTTTCACAGTTTTATGATAATAAAGTTCATAATGGAATTGCTCTTTGCAAAAATCATCATTGGGCATTTGATAGGGGTTGGTTTGCTGTAGATGAGCAATACAAAATTATAGTTAGCAATGATTTGGAAGAAGTATCTCCCCATGCTAAACCTATGAAAGATTTTCATGGTGAAACAATACTTTTACCAAATACAGAGCAACACTTTCCAGAACAAGAAGCGCTGCAATGGCATCGCCAAAATATCTTTCAAGCATAATTACAGAACAGGTGGAAGCCCTACCGCTTTCAGTTCAACAAACTCCCCATCAAAACCTATTGTTTTATTTTCAACAGTCCTAGCATCCGCCAAAGCCTTACGAAGTTCAGCACGTTCCATCTGTTCCTGAATTCCACCCAGGATGTAAACCAATAACTTCGCCGCCAAATCTCGTCCAGCAACCTGCACTCGCTTTTTATTTGGGTCATACAAAACCCCATACCAAAGAGATTGGGGATATTCCATACCACTAAAACCACCTTGCTGGTCAAACTTCCGCAGTTTCTTAAAAATATCTGCTAGGGAAAAACCTTTTTTAAAAACTAAAATTCCCAAAGCTTGCGCTAATGCAACTTGAGCAACTGGGCGGAAAAGCATATTTCCTTCACCTCCATCTTTCTCAAAGCTGAAGCGCCGTAAAGCTGGTGTATCTTCGTGTTCTAAAATCTTATAACTGGAAAGACTAGCCAAAGAATCAAATAGCTTTCTAAATTCCTCAATTCCCTGCTCAAGTTCTTCATCCTCTGGACGCATGGGAATTAGACCTTTCTCCAAGGGTTTCCAATGAGGGAACTTTTGAGCCAAATATCGCTCAGACATATCTTGCAGAGCTTGCAAAGTCGTCAAAACTGTAGAATTGGAGGCTACTGTTGCACTATTCCAATTAACACGGGGATTGCGCTCTTGTCGTTGTTCTAATAGTGGATGTGTAACTGCAATTTTTCTAGCAACGATCGCAAAACCATCATCCTCATTCAACTGTGTTAACTGACCTTTAGTCAAGGGTGCAGCCATCAGGTTGACATGAACAAAAATCGATCTCACCCTCCGCCTCGCCTGGGTGCGAGTTTCCCCAGCCGCTACAGCACAAATGAACTCAATACCAATTTTTTCCTTGGGTAAATTTTGCAAGTAAGCAAGGTCTACTTGGTACTTTTCTATCAAATCATTTACTGTAATAAAACTGTCATCAGCACCTTTATCTTTTTTATAGCGCTGGAGTTTACGAGTTTTAATTAACTCCATCAACCCCTGAACCCCCATTAATCGGTGTTGACCATCTAGTGCATAAATAGTCACATCATCCTCAGAAATATTTAGCAGACCTACTTTAGCATCTTTATCTAGGGGGATGAAATCTGTAGTAGACTTGGTGGCGCGTCCTTTGTTATCCCACTCAGCAGCTTTAGGATTATCCACCCACGGTTGATTAATCACCACCAGCACTGGTGGAAACTTGTGGTTGTGTCTAGCCGCTAAATACTGCACTAGCGGTGCTTGACGTGACCAATCAAGGGGACGCTGCTGAATTTCATCAATGCTATCTGCGTCAATTTCGACATTATCAGTCTCTGGATTATACTTTTTTTGAAACAGAGGTAAGCCAGAGGCAAAGTGAACCCGACCTGCAAACCATTCCAGTGTAACAGAGCTAACATAAGCCTCAGTACCACCCATCTCGGTTTTTTGAACGAGAATCTGATCTTTTCTCCCTAAAAACTTCTCCAGGAGTAAAGCTAGTACCTGTTTTTCCTTGTTTTCTCGTTCCAGGTACTCTCTAGCGATGTCAGCAGTTGGGTCAGATGCACTATCTTTCATGTTAAATTTTAAAAACAGAATAAGATTATGTTGTTTAATTATCCAAAAATTTGGATATTAGTAGTAAAGTTTTTAAAAACTTTTTTCAACCCATGAAGTGGATTTTGTCTGTGTAGCCCGAATATTACGCCACTGTTTCCAGAGAGAAGGAGAAATGACTACAGCACAACAACCAGAAAATAAAATTCAGCAAACACGTACTGTAGCAGAGTTAGTGGACTATATCCAAGCTCTCACCACTGAAATTCAAGAATTGTATTGTTTAGATGAGATACCTTGGGTGGTGGGCTATTCGGGCGGAAAAGATAGTACTGCTACCTTACAGCTTATCTGGAATGCGATCGCAGCACTACCAGTTGAAAAGCGAAAAAAGACTATTCATGTTATTACAACGGACACACTAGTAGAAAACCCTGTAGTCTCTGTTTGGGTACGCAAATCCTTAGAAAGGATGAGGGTTACTGCTAAAGAACAGAAAATGCCCATAGAACCCCATTTATTACAACCAGAAATTAAAGAGACATTCTGGGTAAGCTTGATTGGAAAAGGTTATCCAACGCCACGAGGAAAGTTTCGTTGGTGTACAGACCGTCTGAAAATTCATCCTTCTAACCGCTTTATCCGTGATGTGGTTAGAGTAAATGGGGAAGTTATTCTTGTTTTAGGTACCCGCAAAGCTGAAAGTGTCAAACGTGCTATCTCAATGGAGAAACATCAAGCAGGTAGCCTAAAAGATCGTCTCATTTCTGATTCAAGTTCGCCTACGTCTCTGCTTTACCATAGTGCAAGCTTACCTAATTCTTTAATTTATAGTCCCATCGAAGATTGGCGTACTGATGAAGTTTGGATTTACCTAAATCAATGGCAAAACCCTTGGGAATATAGCAACAAAGATTTGTTCACCATGTATCGAGGTGCTACAGCAGATAATGAATGTCCTCTAGTTGTTGATACTTCTACTGCTAGCTGTGGTGATTCTCGATTTGGCTGCTGGGTTTGCACAATTGTTAGTAAAGATAAATCAATGGAGGCAATGATTCAAAATGATGAAGAAAAAGAATGGATGCAGCCTCTATTAGATATCCGCAATGAATTAGATAATAGAGATGACCGCGAAAAAAGAGACTTCCGTCGCATCTGGGGAGAAGTCCAACTTTTTGAACGTCATGTAGATGGTGAAGCCTCTATTGAACCAATTCATGGCCCATATACTAAATATTGGCGAGAACATTGGCTCAAACGATTATTAGAAGCACAAACAAAAACCCGTCAAACAGCGCCAGTAAATATGCGCGATATCACACTAATTACTCTAGAAGAAATGAGCGAAATTCGCCGCATTTGGCTAGAAGAAAGACACGAGTTTGATGATAGCTTACCCCGGATTTATCAAGAAGTGACTGGCGAAGAATTTCAAGATCCCCGTCCTGGTGCTGACTATAGCCTACTAGGCCGTGATGAATGGATAGTATTAGAAGAAATCTGTGAAGGTGACGCGATGCACTTGGAACTCATGGCGAAATTGTTAGATACAGAACGCCAGTATCGCAAAAAGACTCGTCGTGTGGGAATATACGAAACCCTAGAAAAATGTTTTAATACAAGTTCCCGTTCTCCAGAAGACGCGATTAAAAATGCTCGTTTGAAACGTGAATTAAGCGAAGCAGTTAGTCAAGGTGACGTTGCAAAAGTCAAGCAGATGACTTTAGGCGATGTTGCAGCAATCAATGAAGTAGATGAAGCTGAAAGTGAAAGTGATCAGCAGGTAACTTGGGCAAGTATGAAATTTAAAAAGGAAAATTCAGAAGAATAGAATAATTCAATACCAGGCGAATGGAATAAGACTGTTGGCAAATTGATAGGCAGTCTAACCCATCAGCGATAATCCATCTTAATTTCTTTAATTTTAGTGCGTTTCAACGCAGTTTAGCTATTAGCCCGCAATTTATTGCAGGGCGGGAAAGCAACACAAAAACGAGGTTTTAGGGATGGGGATTTAACCCCTCGTAAATTGGCCAACAGTCTGATTCCATTCGCCCGGTATTTCTTTCCCCGGTATTTAATAATCTTAAAAATCAATGATATTTCTGGAACTGGTTCTACAAAACTTTGGCCCCTACAGTGGGAAACAAGTAATCAATCTTAACCCAAAAATTGATGAAGAAAACTCACACCCAATTATCCTCTTAGGTGGGATGAATGGCGGTGGAAAAACTACCCTTATGGATGCCATTCGTCTCGCTCTTTATGGCCCCCGTGCCCAATGTTCTACCCGTGGTAATTTAAGTTATAGCGATTTTCTCAATCAATGTGTTAACAACAAAATTGATCCAGTTACAGACACTCGTATTGAATTACTTTTTGAACATATTGAAAACGATAAACCAATAAAATACCGTGTTGTGCGTAGTTGGACAAAAAACCCTAAAGACGGTAAAGATACATTAGGTATTTTAGGCGACAGTGATACATGGCCTGATGCATTAGTTAATATTTGGGATGAATATATTGAAAATCTCCTACCGTTAGGTATTTCTAACTTATTTCTCTTTGATGGTGAACAGGTTAAAGAACTCGCAGAACAGGAAATACCACCACCAGTTGTAGTAGACGCAATACGCGGACTTTTAGGGCTAGAGTTAGCAGATCGTTTAGCAGTTGATTTAGATATTTTAGTTAACCGTAAACTTAAAGAAGTTGGTAATAGTAAGGATTTAGCAAACTTAGAGGAAATTGAAACTAGGTTAACTCAACAGCAAGAAGATTATCAAATAACAGAAGAGAAATTAGAAACTCTCAAAAATCAGGTAGAAGAGTTAGAACAAAAGCACCAAGAAGCCTTTGATAAATTCATTTCTGAAGGTGGGAAGATTGCAGCAGAACGAAATCAACTAGAACTACAACAGGATACAAAAACTGCGGAAATTGAACAAGTACGTCAATTGATGTGTGAATTAGCGGCTGATGTTTTACCTCTGGCATTAATTCCCAATTTGCTTACTCAGGCGCAAGCACAGGGGGAAAAAGAATTTCGCCATCAACAGGTACAAATTTCTAAAGATTTGTTAATTGAGCGAGATCAGCGCTTACTCACTTGGCTAACTCAAGTAGAAATTTCTCCGATACAAGTTGAAAAAATCCAATCATTTTTAATCCAAGATGTAGATAGTTTATATGCAAAGACTCTCCAGACAGAAGCACCTTGGTTATTAGCTGATGATGAAACTTTAAGCCAGTTAGATAATCTTATATATCACTTACAAAATTCTAAACTTTCTGCAAAAGAGAAATTAGCTATTCTCAAAAATAAAGAAGAGGAAATTCATACTCTAGAAAGACAGGTGCAAACAGCAGCAGCACCAGAAGATTATACAAAGCTGTGTGACGCACTAGAAGCGGCACAAAATCAAGTTATTGAAGCTAAAGCAAATTACGAAACAATCCGCCGCCGTTTAGCTGAATTAGAAAGTATTATTGCCAAATCAAAAAAACAATTAAGTGAGTATACTTTAGAAAATATTAAACATAAAAATAGCGAACATATTATTACCTCTGCGGCTAAAGTTCAAAATACACTCAAGATTTTTCGTGAAAAATTAACCCTGCGAAAACTCAATAAATTAGAGGAAGAAGTTAAAAATTGCTTCCTTTATCTCCTCCATAAATCAGATTTAGTGCATCGCATCACCATTGATACTAAGACTTTTAGCCTTTCACTTTACGATTTAAATGGTAAACCTGTCCCTAAACATCGCCTCTCGGCTGGCGAAAAACAACTACTTGCGATCGCTTTCCTCTGGGGTTTAGCCAAAGTCTCTGGACATCGCCTACCAGTAGCAATCGATACGCCACTAGGTAGACTAGACTCCTCCCACCGCAGCAACTTAGTTGAACGTTACTTTCCATCCGCCAGTCATCAAGTAATTTTGTTATCTACGGATACCGAGATTGGCAAAAAAGAAGTAGAAACACTGCGAGAAAACGAAGCGATCGCCCGCGAATACCTACTCAAATACGACTCCTCCACCCGTCAAACAACAGTGATAAAAAATCAATATTTTTGGTAGTAGATATCGTCTAAAAAAGATATTTACAATATATATAACAACCATTGGAAAGGAGATAAGCAATCATGAACTCACCACATTTACTAAAAATAGAGCGTGACCTACGTGCTTTGTCATTAGAAGAATTAGAATGGATATTAAAACTTATCACAAGACAAGTGCAAGAAAAGAAGCAAATCTCAAATAAATTATCTGATGTTAAATATATTAATGAACAACTAGTTGAAATGGCTAGTGATTTAGATATAAAAACAGAAATTACCTCTATCAATAATGAATTTGGTATTACAGAAATGGATGGTTTAGAAAAGCTGTGAACATCGAGAGAGGACAAATTTATTTTGTCAATCTTAATCCAGTGCAGGGCCGAGAACAGGCAGGAACAAGACCAGTTTTAGTTTTATCTATAGACGCTATCAACGAATTACCTTTGGTTGTGACTGTAGTTGTCGGTACGAAAGGAACAAATATTAAGCGTGATTATCCAACTAATATACGAGTCTCTGCAAGTGACAGTGGATTGCTTATAGAAACAGTGTTCTTATGTTTTCAAATTCGTTCTTTAGATCCAAATCGCTTTCCTGCTAACCCATCTGGCAAGATTTCTGACTCCAAGATGCTTGAAGTTGAAACTGCGGTTCGCTACTGTTTGGGTTTATGAGCGAAAATTATCTCAATTTATAAGAAGATTATGGAATCCCCAATCGAAAGAATAAAACTCTCTCAAACAGCCAAAGACCAACTTACCAAACTTAGACGCAGCACCAAAATCGACCAATGGAATATCCTATGCCGTTGGGCGTTTTGTCGTTCCCTCGCAGAATCAACCGCACCCTCCCCCGTCCCAATTCCCCAAGATAGCAACGTCGAAATGACTTGGCGCGTCTTTGGCGGGGAAATGTCCGATATACTCCTCCTCGCCCTCAAGCAACGCTGTCACAATGACGGTTATTCCACCGACAAAGAAACCCTCGCCACCCAATTCCGCTTACATTTGCATCGCGGTATTGGCTACTTAGCAGGCGATCCAAATATCAAGAAAATTGAAGATTTAATTGAACTGGCCATTAAACCTTGAAAGAATATTAGGTGCTTGGTGTCTTAATTACGAATTACGTTAGCGTAGCGTTAGCGAGTATTCGAGCGTCATTACGAATTACGAATTAGTATCATGCCTGAAGTTCTAGAAATCGAGCGTCATAGAGCTGCGATCGCTCGCACTGATTTATCTCGCCCTGTGCGATTGGCAATAGAATGGGCAATCCTAACTCAAGACACCACTTTTTTTGATTACGGTTGCGGTTACGGTGGTGATGTGCAGCGAGTAAAAAACTTAGGCTACACCAGTGCAGGTTGGGACCCTTACTACCATCCTGATGTACCACGCACCCCCGCCGATGTGGTCAATTTGGGTTACGTTCTCAACGTTATTGAAGACTCAGAAGAACGCCGTCAAAGCCTGATCCAAGCCTGGAAACTCACAGAGAAAGTTTTAATTGTCGCGGCTCAAATACTGATTAACGCTGCCAGCAAAACCCAACTTGCTTACAATGATGGCATTGTGACGCGCCGCAATACTTTTCAGAAATATTACGAACAACAAGAACTCAAAACTTATATTGAGGAAGTCCTAAATGTAGATGCAGTACCGATCGCACTAGGCGTGTACTTTGTTTTTCGAGATGAAGCTGAAAAAGAAACTTACAAAGCTATCCGCTTCTTTTCCACCACTTCTACACCGCGAGTCCGCATCCCCATTAAGCGGTTTGAAGACTATCAAGAACAGCTACAACCATTAATGTCTTTTTTTACCAGGCGCGGTAGACTACCTGTTAAAGGCGAATTGGAAAATGAACAAGAATTACTCAGCGAATTTGGTAACTTTCGCCGTGCCTTTGGTGTAGTTTTGCAAGCTACTGATGAGGCTGAATGGGATGCGATCGCTTACCGTCGTTCTCTGGATATCCAAGTTTATCTCGCCCTCACCCACTTTGATCAACGCCCTGCATGGCAAAAGCTAGCGCCAGAAATGCGTCACGATATCAAAGCCTTTTTTAGTAGCTATGAGGAAGCTTGTCAAGTAGCCGACCAAAAGCTTTTCAGCTTAGGTAAACCTGGGGTGATTCAAACTGCGTGCGAAAAAAGCAAAATTGGTAAACACACGCGCGGTGCGCTTTACGTCCATGTTTCCGCACTAGCAGCACTTGACCCCGTACTACGAATTTGTGAAGGTTGCGCTAGCCGTACCATTGGGCGTATCGATGAAGCCACGTTGATCAAATATCACACTGATAAGCCGCAAATATCCTATCTGTCTTACCCGGAATTCGACACTGATCCCCACCCGGCGTTAAAAGCCAGCATAGGTATTGATTTAAAAACCCTAGTCGTCACTCACCGAGACTATGCAACTAGGGAAAACCCGCCAATTTTGCACCGCAAGGAAACATTTGTTACCAACAACTACCCTCGTTACGAAGAATTTGCTAAACTCACCCAACAAGAACAGGAATTAGGGCTGCTTAACCAAAAAAGCGACATTGGTACGCGTGAAGGTTGGGAAAAATGCCTTTCTGCACACAGAGTAGAAATCAGGGGGCATCAGGTTTATCCAATTCAAGAAAGTTAATAAAACGCTGACACTATAAGGTTATCCTGAATTTGTATTTAACCCAAGTAAATCTTGGTAGTTTGTCATGTTTGCAGGAAATTACACAGCAGCTATGGCAAGTTTCAATCCCTGATCGGCATTAATAGGGAACTGCTGCCGCTCCGATAATTCAAACCTTTATAGGTACTAGTTAGATGATATACTTTCGCGTTTCCTCGTTGTATTTTATTGATATTTCCTCAAAAGAGGCAAAAAGTTGAAACTATGAGGAAAATTAAATCGCTGCTGGGAGTTTTCGGTAGTCGCAAGATTGCGGCTTTATTATTTTTAGGCTTTTCATCAGGTTTACCGTTATTTTTAATTGGTAGTACCTTAAAGGCTTGGATGACGGAAGAGAAGGTAGATTTAGCCGCTATTGGTTGGTTTAGCCTCGCCAGTTTGCCTTATTCCTTGAAGTTTCTGTGGTCGCCGTTGGTGGACAGGTTCACTTTGCCAGTTTTGGGACGACGACGGGGTTGGTTAATTTTGACGCAGATTGCTTTGATCATAGCGATCGCAGTCATGGCTTTCCAACAACCCAAACAAGCATTACAACTACTAGCAATCAATGCCATAGTCATTGCTTTTATCAGTGCAACTCAAGATATTGCCGTTGATGCCTACCGTACCGACGTTCTAGAAAAACTAGAAATGGGCGCTGGTGCAGCAGTTTTTATCTTAGGTTATCGAATTGCCCTGTTAGTCGCAGGTGCTTTAGCCTTGATACTTGCTGACAAACTGCCTTGGTCATCGGTTTACTTGTTTATGGCAGGGACGATGGTAATTGGTATTCTTGCCACCTTGTTCGCACCAGAACCCAAAGAAAT
The DNA here is from genome assembly GCF_020829495.1 of Nostoc favosum CHAB5714. Taxonomy (GTDB): domain Bacteria; phylum Cyanobacteriota; class Cyanobacteriia; order Cyanobacteriales; family Nostocaceae; genus Nostoc; species Nostoc favosum. Next base: position 180,168 of record NZ_JAIVFQ010000004.1, read on the forward strand.
TAGCCCTCCAAGTTCTCTAGCTGATGCTGTAATCTTGCCCTTTCGGGAATTTTTTCAGCGTCAAGGGATTATCAAAGCTATTCTAATGCTTGCATTCATTACCCTATATAAGCTAGGTGATGCTTTGTTGAGCAATATGACCACGCCTTTTTTGCTGCAAACGGGTTTTACCAAAACCGATATTGGGGCAATTCAAGTAGGGATGGGGTTAATTGCTACGATTGTCGGCGCTTTAGCAGGTGGTTCAATTTTGAGTGCTATTGGCATCAATCGATCACTTTGGGTTTTTGGTATTCTACAAGCAGTAAGTAATTTAGCTTACTTTTTTTTAGCATACATCGGTCAAAACTACCAAGCTATGGTACTTGCCATCAACGTAGAACAATTTTGTGGTGGATTGGGGACAGCAGCCTTTGTTGCCTTTTTGATGAGTCTTTGTAACCAGCGGTTTTCCGCAACCCAATATGCTTTGTTATCCAGCTTGATGGCTGTCAGCCGCGATATTCTGGCGGCCCCTGGAGGCGCGATCGCACAAAACACGGGTTGGCCTATATTTTTCTTAATTACCATCGCAGCCGCTGTACCAGGACTACTCCTATTACCAGTATTTGCCCCCTGGAACCCTCAGCCAGTGGCAGTATCTAGACCAGGACTTGAGGACGAAGAAGAGGATATATGGGGAATCAAGTAGTTATTGCTGTCGGCACATTCATCCTCTTACTCACTGGTTTATTACTTGGGTATGTTCTCTCGCAGTTAGTTCTGGGATTTCTACCATTTAACCTCCTAACTTTTTTCGGAACACTCAGCCTAATTTTAATTTTTGGTACACTTTATTACGTTTTATTTTGGCAGTTGCGGAGAGATCAGTCCCGGCCATCAACTATAAATGAAGGGATACCAAACCAGGTAGACGATGGTGTATCTGATAGCTATCTCAAAAACAGGCTAATCGCTAAATTATCCGGTGACACTGCCGCTGCCGAACGGTTAATTGAACAAGCAAAAGAGACTTATCCTGGGATGCCGGAGAATTGGTATTGTGAGAGAGTCCTTGATGACTTAGAGCGCGATCGCCAATAGTGCGGAAGCAGGGAGTAGGGAGTGGGGGAGATGAGGGAGCAGGGGGAGCAGGAGAAGAATAACAATGCCCCATTCCCCATTCCCCATTTCCATGCACAGAAAATTGCTAAAATAAATCAAGAATACTTCACAAATCTTCAGCTAGGTTCTCATAAAAGTTCCTAGCTTCTTGCAATTAAAATATGGCTATTTTTCGTCAATACATCGCCCCACTGCTTGCAGTATTAGTATTTTTCTTTGCCCTAGTGGCAGTCAGCGCCCGGATCTTTTTACCCTCCGATATGGCAGCACCCGCACCAGTTGAAGAGGTGGGGGTAAGTTATCAACCTACTCCAAGTAATTTACCACCAGCAGCACATAACGAAAGCTAGCTAAGTCAATAAACGTATTTAAGTGTCTGAGCAACTACTACCTGGATATATTATTCGCCGTGGCTCTACTTTGGAGCGATCGCTACTGCTTAAATTCATGCAGCGAACTTACCAGGATCTCTTTCCCAATGAGGATTTTTCCCACTTAGAGCAAACAGTTAAGCAATACTTTTCTAGCGATACGCCCTTATGGTGGGTAGAAGAGGAGGGCGAGCAGGGAGCTCTTAGCTGGGAGCAGGGGGAGATGAGGGAGACAAGAAGAATAAGCAATGCCCCATGCCCCATTCCCAATGCCCCATTCCCAATGCCCAATTCCCCCATCGCCTGTCTCTGGGTGGGCAATGCCATAGATCAAGTGCAGGGAAACCGTCATGCTCACATTTTTATTCTCTACGTTGTACCAGAACATCGGCGACAGGGTATTGGTAGAGCCTTGATGCGATATGTGGAAAATTGGGCTATTCAAAGAGGCGATCGCCAGATTGGATTGCAAGTTTTTCAATCCAACAAACCTGCATTAAATCTTTACAATCAGTTAGGTTATCAAACCCAATCCCTGTGGATGGTAAAATTCCTGAGTGCAGAAAAATAAATTATAGGATAGCAGTAACATACTTAAGCGTCTGAGTTATGGCGTTTCTCGTTTGGATAAAACTCAACGAGGAGAAAGGAAAGTGTATAATTACGCAACTCATACTTATAAAGCTTTAACTTATTGACGCGGGGGATTATGTGTTAATCCCGAAAAGGGATTGAAATGAAATTATGTATGACGAAGACGATCTCAGCCTACTCGATATTGAGGAGGAGCTAGAAAGCCCCCTAGATAAAATAGAGCCGCTAACTGACGAATCAGTTGTGGCAAAGCCTGATCCAGAAGTGATGCTAGCCCTGCTGGATAATCCCCAGCCCCAACAAAGAATGTTAGCAGCGCGTGCTTTTTGTGATATAGAAGATGTGCGTGCTACCCCTCATCTGATTCGCCTGTTAAGTGATACCTGTCCCTTAGTGCGGGTGAGTGCAGCTTATGGCATCGGACGCAATCCTAGTTCAGAGGCAGTGAGTCCGTTAATTGCTCAACTAAACAGTGATTGGAATGGCTATGTGCGTAAAGGTGTTGTTTGGGCTTTAGGAAACTGTCGCGATCGCCGTTGTTTACCGCCCCTAGCAGATGCCCTCAGAACTGACATTTCCGCAGTACGTTTGTGGGCTGCTAGCGCCTTAGCACAGATGGCAGAAGTGGGTTATGAAGCAGTTATAGGGGCAATACCACCATTAATTGAAGCCTTAGTCAAAGATCCCGTGGCAGCAGTGCGGAGTAACAGTGCTTGGGCAATTGGTCAACTGTGCCGTGAGATGCCTTCTAATGTAGTTTATGCCACAGCGATCGACGCTTTAATTCAAGCCTTTGCCGAAGACCAAGATTTAGGAGTCCGGGCAGACGCCAAAGCCTCATTGTTAGGAGTCGGTGATCCCCGTGGTTTACAGTTGATTGAAACCTTAGAACAAGAAGGGTGGTTTTGATTTATTTGGGCATTGGAAAGAGGCAGAAAAGCAGGGAGCAGCGAGCAGAGGGGAAGAGCTAATTTTTTATTCTCCCCCTGCTCCCCCTGCTCCCCCTGCTCCCCCTGCTCCCCCTGCTCCCCCTGCTCCCCCTGCTTCCCCTACTCCCTCATCCCCCGCCCTAGCCCTTACAGAGTATCAGCTACAGGTTTGACCAAATTTAAATCATAGGGGCGTTCCGTATCATCTTCGCCCAAATATTCACCATTTTGAATTTCCAGAATAACTAGCGGAATCTGTCCAGGGTTTTCTACCTTATGTAGGGTTGCTGCGGGGACATAAGTTGATTCGTTTCGATTCAGTAATATTTCTTTTTCTCCACAAGTTACCTTCGCTACACCGGAGACTACAACCCAATGTTCATTGCGATGATAATGGATTTGTGGTTTAATTCCGTGCCTGGGCTTAATTTCAAGACGACTAATTCTATAGGTTTCTCCCTCCTCGATCACCTCTACTTCACCCCAGTATCGTGTACCTGAATGTGGAGACAATTGGTTGATATTTGACTGAGTATTATTTTCATTGGGAGTCATAATTAATTTCTCAACCAGTTAAGTAATTTACCGTTAATGAAAAACAAAGCATTAAATTTGAGGATATCTGAGCGTAGATTAAACAAACTACGCTTATACTCGGCTCAAAACGATAAAACCATGACTCATGTAATTGAAGATTTTATAGATTCGCTGGAAGTTAAAAATGGCGATTCCGACCCTCGAAGACTCGCTAACGCTTCGCTATCCTCGACCCCACGAAGAGTCAAACCTACGGTTTGATTTGGTTAGGGGTCAACTCGTCACCGCCCAAAAATTCATCTCATCGCCTACCTTCGGCAACGGCGAGAGGCTTCTTTTTGCTGAAGCTAAACGGGATAAACCTGGATAGGGAGATGCGGCCACAACATTTCTATTGATGACAACTGCTCTAACTTTACTCCAGGCAACAGATCCTATCCGTGAATTTTTAAATGTTTGAATGCGTGAATTGCTTAACCCCCCGTATACTGAATCCGATAAATCCGATTATTGGCTTCTTCTGTTAGTAATAGACTGCCATCTGGTAACACGAGTAAAGCTACAGGTCTTCCCCAAGTGGTTGGTACAGAAGGATTTAGCAAAAATCCTGTGAGAAAGTCTTCGTAATAGCCAAGCGATCGCCCTTTAGCATCGAAGGGAACAAACACAATTTTATAACCAGTACCGCGATCGCGGTTCCAAGAACCACGAAAAGCAGCAAAAGCACCATTCCGGTATTTTTTTGGAAACCTTTTACCATCATAAAATTGCAAACCCAATGCTGCTGAGTGCGCCTGGAACAGCACATCTGGCGTTTGGGTACGGGCTGCTAAGTCGGGGCGTTTACTTTTGTCATCCGTCTTTTGGCGCGGATCGAGGTTGTTTGGTGTCAGATAAGCATAAGGCCAGCCGTAAAATGCTCCCTGTTTAACGCGTGTCAGATAATCTGGAACCAACTCATCACCGATTCCATCGCGTTCGTTGACAGTGGCGTAAAGTTCCCTAGTTACAGGATGGAAGTCTAAACCAACAGGATTACGCAAGCCGGAAGCAAAAGTTTGCTGCTGGGAACCATCCAAATTCATCACTTGTACTGAAGCCCGTGGTAGAGGTTCTTCATCGACATTGGTTCCTGAACCAACAGAAACATATAATTTATTGCCATCGGGCGAGACAACAACATTGCGTGTCCAATGGTTGTTATAACCTTGAGAAGGCAAGTCGGCGATCTTTTCTCCCTTGTCTGTAATTTTATTTTGACCTTTCCTATAGGGAAAACGAACCACAGCATCTGTGTTCCCCAGAAAAAAGGAATTACCTGCAAAAGCCATACCAAAGGGTCTATTAAGTCCGTTGTCCCTACTAGCAAAGGTTTCTCGAACGTCAGCTACGCCGTCACCGTTGCTGTCACGTAACAGACGAATGCGGTTTTGCCCGGTTTCAGTCACCAAGACATCACCACTGGGAGTTAAAGCTAGCCAGCGTGGGGCATCTAAACCTTCTGCAAAGACGTTAACTGTAAAGCCTGGTGGTACGCGCAGCACTGGGTTTTCCGGAATGGGCACAACCTCAGGTCGCTTAGAGGCACTTTGTGTTGCGAAAGGTGCTGGTAAATTCTTCAGATTGATGCGGATAGGCGTGGGTGAAAGTGCTTCAGTTCGGACAATATTTTTTGGCTGTGTAGGATTCTGTGTCAGTTGAGGAGAAGGTACAGGTGTTTCTGGTGTGGGATTATCTGAGGAAGCGCGAGTCTGGTTACAGCCTGCTACCAAGGTCAGTAAAAAAACTGGCAGCAACAAACGCGCAGGGACTTTCATGATGGTAGAGACTATGACACAATTTTCTTAGTTTAGACTTGAGACTTAATAATTGTCGCCAGTCTAAAGTCCGATTTTTCTGAGTTAGTCACCCTATTAAGGTACTGATACCAATTATGTATAAAGATGCGCCAAATTTAGAAAGGAACGAACCGCAGAGACACAGAGAAGCCAGTGCGCCCTTGCGGTTAAGAGACTTGTTCGCTCTTAGCGTTCCCGCTCTTTAGCAACTGGCGCGACACAGAGGAGAAAAAGCAAGGTTAAAAAATTCAGCGCAGCTTCATAAAGAAATGGTATGAGTACTGAGAAAATAATTTACTCCCCATTCCCCATTCCGCATTCCCAATGCCCAATATTCACACATATAATCATTTATTAGTCAATAAAAATTTTTCAAATTCTGCTGCTGGCAATGGACGACTAAATAGAAAGCCTTGCATATAATTACAGTTGTGTTGGCGTAAAAAAGCCAGTTCTGCTTCGGTCTCTACACCTTCAGCAACTACATCTAAATTGAGATTGTGAGCCATTTGAATTAATGCCTTAGTAATGGCTGATTTCTGTGGATCATTAGCAACATTATGGATAAAATAACGGTCGATTTTTAATGTGTTAATTGGTAAATTTTTCAGATATATTAAAGAAGAGTAGCCCGTTCCAAAATCATCGATCGCAATTTTTACACCCAACGATTGCAATTTGCTCATAGTAGCGATCGCACTATTTACATCTTGCATAATCATACTTTCAGTGAGTTCTAGCTCTAAGTAACGTGGTTCCAAACCATTAATATCTATAAAGTTGACTATTTTGTGAATAAAATCTGGTTGATTAAATTCAAGTACAGACAAATTTACAGCAAGCATCAGTGGATAAATTCCAATATCACGCCAGCTTTTTATTTGTTTACACACTCTTTTTAATACCCATTTACCAAGTGGAACAATTAAACCTGTAGACTCTGCTAACGGAATAAATTCTGTTGGGTAAACCAGCCCCACTTCCGGACTTTGCCAGCGCAATAAACTTTCAGCTGCTACTATTTTTCCAGAAGCAATATCGACTATTGGTTGATAATAAATTTCAAATTCCTCAAAATTATGTTGTTTGATAGCCCGGTATAAACTAATTTCTAATAGCTGCATTTTGGGAGACAAGTTGTTAATTACAGTCTGAGGAGATAAATACTTTTTTAAAGTAGTGTACTTTTCCAATCTGTTCATGATGGCACTTAATAACTCAGCACGAGTGAAAGGCTTAGTTATATAGTCATCAGCACCCATATTCATACCTTGGCGGAAGTCAGATTTGGCAGATTTGGCAGTGAGAAAAATGAAGGGAATTGTTGCCGTTGATGGATCTTGGCGTAACGCTGTTAGTACGCCATAACCGTCAAGTTGTGGCATCATCAGATCACAGAGAATTAAATCGGGAACTTCGGAGATAGCCAAATGTACCCCGATTCTGCCATTAGCCGCAGCAATAGTTTCAAAATCCTCAGCTTCTAAGAGATCCAAAATATTTTCACGAACTGCTTCTTCATCTTCTATTATTAAAATTTTGGGCATAAATTACCTCGCTTTATATTTTATTTCTTATGCAAGAATGGCAAAAGTTTTTGTATAAAAACCCCATCTAGTTGTGGCAGATATTTTTTATTGATAGCTATATATCAACTTTTTAAAATTTTTTATTCCTAATCCAATGCCTAGTATATTGCCGATATTAATTGTGGGAGAAAAGGATTTTAACAACGAATGCAGTTCGTTAGCCCAAAAGCTAAGACTTTTGAGCATTTTCCACACTTGATAGCCCGTGATAGCGACAACATTTTCCCTAATAAATGTATTACCAAAATCTGCATAACTCTTGCAGGTGTAAATTACTGCTGGACTGGAGGAGAGTAAATATTGCAGATGTTGTTGGTTAACAAGTCGCGTCCACCATCTTTTCCAATATGGACGCTCAACTACATCTTGTGGCTGTACTTCTCCCAAGTGGAGTGCTGTTTGGTTAACTTCTAGCACGATACCCTTTGTTATCAGCAACCCGATAAATTGGAAGGAACTGTTGAAGATGGGGCGAAATCGTCTTTCACTCTCACGAAATAATACTTCTGCCTGTACACAGGAGGTACTATCCACAGAAACTCCAATCAGGCAAGGATGTTCACCTGTCGTATCTATACGTACTATAACGCGTACTAGTAACCATTTGTACTTGAGTAGTTGGTTCTCAACGAGAATCTGATGTTTCACCTCAAAGGAACCAATACTAGTGTTACCTCTACTTTTCTCTGTTTGTTTTGCCAGTGCTTGACAGAGACTTTCAGGCATGATGAAAATGACAATGTGACCTTGGTTATCTGCAACTGATAGTAGATCAAACTGATGGCGCAACTGTAATAGCACTGAAGCTATCTCCGAAAAAGATGACACGTTTAATGTCATGACCAAGGTATGCATAACTTCAAAAATATTGGCTGTTTTCAAGCTAGTTTCTGAAGCTACAAGGATTACCATATCATGCTTGGTGAAGGACTCCACTACCTGCGAAGATGAAAAAGCTAAAACATTTTTGCCCCGTGTTTCCATCAGTGCGACGCCGAATAGCCCGTCGTAAACATCACATCTAATAGTCCTGTTTCCGGCACAAGCATCCGCAGCGAAGGATCAATATTGACTCTAAGCTTTGTAGCCTTAGAAGCTGAGGTAAGCTTGCATATATTTTTTCAATAGCTATTATTAAAAAATAGTTATCTAAAGCTTCTTACCTAAATATTTTCCAATATTTTGACGCCAAACAAGTAGCAATATTTAGGATATAAACACTACAAAAAGTGTGTCAAGAATTACAAACTAGCTGATATCTAGCTACTTGGAAATTGGGTATTGGGCACTTGTACTGAGCGACTTGCCTTGAGCGAAGCCGAGGTAAGTCGAAGTATTGGGCACTGGGCATGGGAAAGAGGACAAGGAGAATTGGGAACCTGACTTTTCACGGTATCTGGAAAACCTCACTTCTATTTCTCTCTTCCTTTAAGGAGAGAGACTTTGAATTTTCCCCCTTCCCGCCACGGGTTGGGGGTTAGGGGGTTAGGTTTTTGGTGGACTTTTCCACATAACGTGAAAAATCAGAATTGGGAACAAGGGGGAAAGACTTGTTGCAAGTTCTCACCTCTTGTCAGCTTGTCTCCCGTGCCTCTTCTTCAAGAGCCTGCTTCAACCAAGAAATTCCTTAACCGAACGGTATTGTCTTGCCTCTTCACTAAGGACGCAACTGCAACCGCCGTTCGCCGTAACGTAATAGCCTTTCTATAGTTACAAGCCGATTTTCCCAAACTTTGACTTGATAGGAATTTGACTTAAGCTCTTGGCTCATCAATACCCGAAATTGCGACTGGAACCGAGTTAGAGAGGCTCTCGCCACTAGTAACTTGCTAGGATTCGGGGAAGCAGCAAGCTGATTTAAAGCACTGCGTAGAACTTCTGCCTGGTTGTTAAAATCTAATATTGTCTGAGTCGATCTTTGTGGTTGGTCATTTTGGAAAACAAATTTCCATTCCCGTTGCAGCGCGGTGTAACGAATGGCAGCAGTTTGAAAAGGCTGGCGGTGAGGAATCGGTTGACTTGTTGTAGATTGAATCCTACCTTGGGTGCTACTAAAGAGTTTTTGTAGATCGTTGTTAAAATTCTCTGCGGCAAAGAGTGCATAACCACTAACTGGCAAGTCCCTTACCAACTGGAGTTGATCGAATGCCCCAATTGTTGGCAAAGAAAGTAAGCGAATTCCCGGTACCAACAATGTAGATCCCAATTGTTTAGAGGCGATCCAGGGTTGGGCCAGTCGTTGGAAGCGAGAAGTATCCAGAGCATAAGTCATGGGAACAATTAAATCTACATCCCCCCGCCTTGCCCAATTTTCCCAGTCTTGTTGAATTTTCTGAATTCGCTCTAGTTCTGGCAAAGGAAATACTGCAACTGATAAAATCAAATTCGGTCGCTTTTGCTTTAACTGCTGTGATAATTGGGCAACAAAGCTATCAACTTGCTGGGTGCGAAATGTCGTCCACTTTTGCCACAAGTCTGGTTGGCTAGGGGAAATATTTACTGGATCTACACCAGTAAGTTGCTGAAATTGCGCTCTTGCAGCTTTGCCATAGCCGTAGGTTCGACCTGCTGATGGGTCTTGGAAAGGGTAGCGAATGTAGTCTAGCTGTAGACCATCTACGTTATAGCGAGTGACAATTTCCTCATACAGCTTGAGTAAATACTCGCGCACTTCGGGGTTGGCTGGATCGAAGAATGGCTTAGTCTGACCAACGGGAATCATGTTGCCAAGATTATCGTAGTTTGCCCAATCGGGATGAGCCGCCAGCACTGGCCCTGGATAATCAGGATTAACGTTGATAATCTGATTGTGACGTTGGTTGCCAGCAGCAAAAGTCCAAACCCAAGCGTGTAATTCCATGTCACGCTCATGGGCTAATTTCACCGCATCTGCCAGTGGGTCCCACCCACGAATTAATGGGTTTTGCTCTTTTGCCGCTTGGCTCGGATAAATGGTGTAGCCAGCATTAACAGTTTCAAAGAAGACGGTATTAATCCCAGCTTGAGCTAGGCGATTAAAAATCTGGACTAGTCCCGCCTTGCTACCAGCACGAACAATCGTCCCCCGATCTAACCAAACTGCCCGAATTTCTGGTTGAGCTAGTCTTTGATCAACAGGAAACTGCTGCCACAAAGTCGTTTTAGCGGTCAGCCATTGCTGACGAGCCAGAGCGTAGTTTTTTTGGGCAATCAATAGGGGTAAGTTTTTGACAATTACCCTTACCCGTGCCAAGGCTTGCTCTTTACTCATGCCTAGCGCCCCCAGTTTAGTTGAAGCCAATTGCGTGGGTTGCTCCTTGAGAGATTGGGAGGTGTAGGCGTCCAGATGCCTAGAGGACTGCTTGTCTTCAGATGTCACTTCACCAACATTAGCCGCATCGGCTGACACTGCTAAATTAGCGCTTTCCACCCGACCTATCAGATTTTCTAGCTCTTGCTGGAGAGCGATCGCTTGGTTGTTGTCAATCGGCTCATTGGAGTTGGGTGCAACATCCAGACGCACCGCTTGTTCTAATTGGTCTATAGCCTCTTGGGAACTTGGGGGTTTGATTGTAGGAAGCGGTTTAGGTATGGGAGCAGTGGCAGTTTTAGGAGGAGGGGATGAGGGAGATGAGGGGGATGAGGGGGATGAGGGGGATGAGGGGGATGAGGGGGATGAGGGGGATGAGGGGGATGAGGGGGATGAGGGGGATGAGGGGGATGAGGGGGATGAGGGAGATGAGGGAGATGAACTCCTCCCCTGCTCCCTTGACGCAGCCGCCACTGTTGTCGAGCAGTTTGGGGAACCTCCTGCTACTTTTTTCATGCGATTCGATGGCGGTGGCGCTGTCAAATAGTGATTGAGAGCAGCTTTTAACCAGGCATTATCTAACCCGGCAGCTGAAGCTGTGTCTGTTCCCCAGCGCCAGCCCATAAAGGTGGAACGCTCAGTTGTCACTACTGCGGCTGGATTATCTTTGGAATTCCAAACAGCAGGAGATTCACTGCCCATATCATTAGGAATCACAACGCCGCCGCGCACTTTGCCAAAGAGTTCAGTTTGATTTGCCCATTCTGGGATCTTAGTTTTTGTGGGTTTAATCTGTTCTGTGTCACTGAGGCTGAATCCCCAATAACCTCCCAAAAGCGATCGCAATAATTGGCGCACTCCGGGCGCTGACAGACTACCTACAGGGCCACTGGCAATCAAACGCCCTCCCTTACTCATCCATTCTTCGAGAGCGATCGCTTGGGTTGGGGTTAATGTCTCCACATTTGGCAAAAATAATACCCGGCGATCGCCCCAATCTGCCACACTCCTTACATCATTTAGGGGAATTACACAATATTTCACCCCTATTGTCTGTAAGCGGTCAGTTATCCCTCTCCATTGATTTGCATTTTCTTGACCATACACTACGCTCAATACAGGTTCTTCAGTTGCCGCAGTTACTGGCAAAATACTAAAACTATTTAAAATCAAAAAGTTAAAACTTAAAATGAAGAATCCGGCTTTTTTTATTTGTAAATTTGCCTTTTTATGATATTTTTCCTGATTCTTCACTACTGACTCCTCAGCGAATTAGTTATTAGGCATTACTTCTTATTTATCATCTAGCATAACTATAAATTACCTCCGAAAAACGACTGATCTTTGATAACTAAACTTGAACAAAATTTAAAATACATGTTTTGATTAAATCTTCAACTCCTCCTAAAGGAATAATTTTTGTATTGAGTCTGCTAGCTAATTCATCAATACTCATATCATCTAAAAACACTGATTCACCATTTTTTAACATGACATTTGGTAGTAAAATACCATCACCTAAATCTTGCCCTTCTAAATTTAAAAGCAAATCATGACCAGTTAGTAATCCGGTTACACTGATAGTTTGTCCCCAATAATCACTACATAAAGCACGCATATTGACTTCTAAACCTTCAACACAATTTAAGCGTTTCAAAATGGGTTGAAATGCTTTTTCTACGGCGTTGCCTACTATCCAAGTAAACTTTCTTTGAGGATATACTTTTGGCGGTAGTAATTCTGCTGCAACGGTGGCAAATTGCTTGATAAATAATTGAATCGAACCAACTCCGTTATCAATTTGGGGATATTCTTCATATTCAGATTCGCTGGGTAATTCCTCACCTGCAATCAAAAACCACTCATCGGCTAACCAAACAACGCTAGAACCGAGTTTTTGGCGAAATTGCCGCGAGAGCATTCGCACTTGGTAAATCACTTCTTTTGCTTTTTCCCTAGTTACAGGTATGAGTTCGTCTTCTGGAGGCCGAAACCGTGTCAACCCAACTGGCACAACTGCTACCGATGCCACCGCAGGCACTTCACCAGTATGAAAGGACGCTAAATCTTTGAGAGTTTGTTCCAGATGTTTGCCATCATTTATACCAGGACAAACAACTACTTGAGCATGAATTTGTAGTCGCCTTTCTTGAAACCATTTGAGTTGTTGCAAAATTTGTCCCGCACGCGGATTTTTCAGCAGTCTAATTCTTACTTCTGCCTCGGTAGCATGAACAGAAACATACAACGGAGACAAGCGCATTTGCTCAATCCGCTGCCATTCTCTTTCTGGCAAATTGGTTAGGGTAAGATAAGAGCCGTACAAAAAGCTTAGACGGTAATCGTCATCTTTTAAGTACAAACTGGTGCGCTTACCTGGTGGCTGTTGGTCGATAAAGCAAAATGGACAGCGATTGTTGCACTGAATTAAGCCATCAAATAGGGCAGTTTCAAATTCTAGCCCTAAGTCTTGATCGTAATCTTTTTCGATTTCCAGGCTATGAGTTTTACCAGCAGCGTCTAAAACTTCTAGTTCCAAAACTTCATCAGCACACAAAAACTGATAATCAATTAAATCGCGGGGACGTGTACCATTGATTGCAACGATCGCATCCCCAGCTTCAAAGCCAATCTCTGCGGCTATTGAGTCTGGAAGAACCTTGGTAATTCGGGCAGGATTAACGGTACTCATTGGGTATAGGGCATTGAGCATGGGGGATTGGGCATGGGGCATTAGTCATTTGCTTTGAACTAATGACTAATGACCAATGACTAACGACTATTATGAATTATCCTTTCCAACCTGCTGCGATCGCAGCTAAAATAGCGCTGCCGAATGCTAATCTATACCAAACAAAAACTAAAGTATTTTTGGTTGCTAAATACTTGATTAAGAATGCAATTGATAGGTAGGAAAAAATCAAGGTTGAAATAATCCCTACAATTAATAGTCCAACAATGTTATCTGGCAACTGTTGGGCTTCAAATAACTTGAAGATTTTCATACTTTTATACAGCGTTGCAATGGTAAGAGTTGGAAACCCTAATAAAAAGGAGAATTTCGCTGCTGTATCGCGTTCTAATCCTAAAAATAAGGCAGTCGTCAACGTTGATCCAGAACGAGAAACACCCGGAATTAAAGCAAGTGTTTGTCCTAATCCAACTAAAATACCATCCCGAATCTGCAATGAATTAAAATCTCGCTTGCGAGTGCCAATTTTTTCTGCCAAAGCTAGTAAAAGTGCCATGATAATTGACATTATGGCAATAATTAATGCGCTCTCCGGTAGAACGTCTTTCAAAAGAAACCCGAAAATTAAGGCAGGCATTGTTCCTACTACAATACCGACAATAATTTTCCACTCTTCACGTTGCCAGTCTTTGTCTTTTACTGCTTCAATTCCACCTTTGACAATATTAGAAATCAGCGACCAAAAATAGCCCACAATTGCTATAACGCTGCCAAATTGAATTGCATCGACAAAATCTTTAGAACCTAGTTCTTTCCAGCCAAATACCTTGGTCACAATCAGAAGATGTGCAGTGCTGCTGATTGGCAAAAACTCTGTAATACCTTGAACAATACCCAAAATAAAAGCTTGAATAAACTCCATCAATTAATACCTTTTTCCTGTTGTAGACATCATTACTTGCGTGGCAATGTTAATTTATATACTTTTTGCTGCACCCGATATTATAGAAAATTCCGCTTTACTAAATCAATAACACCATCCAAGACGCTGGCCATGTTCTTACACCCACATCAATAAGTCAACGAAATTTTGGCAATTCATCAAACTTTAATATTTAGCGACTGATGCCATTGACTTTTTACCCATTACATTTAGCTTTCATCTCTCTGTAGTTCTTTGTAAATGCGAACTACAAAGGAGTTTTGTACATAAGGCAACTTAAGTGAATTAGTCTGGTACAGAATGTTTTGTTTGGTTTGCGCCAGCGCTCCCCGAAATTTCAGTATAATTACAATACTCTCAGGCAATGCCCCTGGGGGGGATTTTAAAATGTGATATATTAAATAAAATAAAGTTTAGTAACAAATATTAAAAACTTTGATTAATAATACACTTTCCTCCTACACTGCTTCTACCCCTTCTATTGATACAGAGTTAGATTTAACTGTTACTAAGCAGAAGGGTATCAGGCAATTGGAATCTACACTATCCTTTTCTCCCTCCCTTCCCTTATCTATTTCTGCCCGACAAACTTGGTTAGTGTTTGGGGCGGCGGTATTTTTGGTAACAGTACCAGTATTTGTAGAAGCGCCAATAGTGCGATCGCTACCAAGCCTAAGTTTAGCGCTGGCAGCATTTTGGGTGTGGCTAAGTTTTACCTTAATGTCACGTCCTGCGACTTATGTATGGGGAGATTTACTCTTAGGATTTAGCTGGAGTTGGTTAGCAGGAGCTATTTACTGGGGCTGGTTACGTTGGGAACCTGCATGGCATCTGCCAGTGGAGTCTATAGGATTACCGTTTGCTTGCTGGTGTTTGGCGAAGAATTGGGGCAAGGTGGGTAACTGGTTTTATTTAGGTTCTTTACTAGGTACAGTCTTAACCGACGTATATTTCTATATAGCAGACTTGATGCCCTATTGGCGGCAAATCATGAGAGTAGATGCAGATGTAGCACCGCAAATATTACAAAATGCCCTCATGCAAGTACAAACACCTTGGGGACAAAGTTGGGCTATACTTCTGGCCTTAGTACTGTTGACAGTCGGAATTTTACCTTTAGGTCTAAAGCAAAGACACTGGTATGCTTTTAGTGGCGCAGTTTTAAGCACAATTTTAGTAGACAGCCTATTTTTGTTAGCTGCGATCGCAGCGTGAAGAAGGCAGTCCCGATGAAGCAAGTTTCACAACCAAGCATGAAAGTGGTCTTTCCCCACTCATATCATGTTCGCATAATTAGTTATGATTCCCATAGTCATTGCACCCCACACGCTATCCGGCTCCACGCAGGTGAACCCCAAGACCGCACTGGCTCCCCTTAATCCCCTCCCCGCAAGCAGGAGGGGAGACAAAGCGTAGCTTTGGCGGGGTGGGGTTCTTCAGGTTTAATAAGGAATCAAGCGGACATGATATCACCACTCCCTACTCCCAACTTTCAAGTCAGGAGGCCGGAGGTTGTAATGATCCTGTAGGTTTCTCTTACCGAAACTTTTTCCAGTCCAGTCTACGGTACATCAAAAATGATGGTGTAGATGATTAATAGGTTAAGAAATATTACATAACAGTTCATCACCATCAAGTCTTCTTGCTAGGGTTTTCGGTATTAGGTATCGAAAGATTTAACTAGTTCCGTGTGTTTAAGTCCCCCGGTTCAATAAAAAAGCAAGTTTTGTGTTGGGGTTAAATCCCCATTACAAAACTTAATTACGAATTACGAATTACGAATTACGAATTATTTAATGTCTGGTTGGGAGCTAGAATCAGCCACGCCGAAAAGATTTCGTCTAGCTGGGAATGCTCAGGATCATGGATGGAACCGTATTGCAGCTATGCAGGCACTCTTACCACAATGAAAATTTTTGGCAAAAGTATAGTCAAACCCAGTAACGGCAAATATTGTGGATATTAATACGCTGTATATTAGTTTCTGATGACTGCTGTGTTGATTAAGCTATCAGGTTTTGTCCTTTGTCCTTTGTCCTTGGCACTCTCACGAATGACTAATGACTAATGACTAATGACTAATGACCACTGTTAGCTTAAAACTTTTATTTCTGTTTGATGGAGAGAGGTAGAAAATCGTGAAAGGATTGGCGCGTTTATTAACAGTGTTTAGCTTGTTACTTAGTTGCTGGGGATGGCTGGGAACAACTCAGATAGCTCAAGCTGCTAGTTTCAACAGTTTTGCATTTCCTCAAGTCCCAATTCTGGCAATTGAGCGGCAGAATCGGGCAGATGCGAAGCTAGGAACGGAATTTGGTAAAAAAATTGATTTGAATAATACCAACGTCCGAGCTTTTCAACAGTATCCAGGGCTTTATCCCACCCTGGCTAAGAAAATCATCACAAATGCTCCCTACAAAAATGTAGAGGATGTATTGGATCTTCCAGGATTGAGCGATCGCCAGAAACAAACCCTGCAAGCCAACTTGGATAAGTTCACCGTGACAGAACTAGAACCTGCCTTTAACGAGGGAGACGATCGCTTTAACAACGGCATCTACAGATAACTGCACGTTGCAGTTAATGTAGCAAATAGCAGCCCACTCCTAATTCTAGGGAGTGGGATATTCTATTACAAATGGAAAGGATGAGGAAGATGAGGGGGATGAGGGAGATGAGGAAGACAAAGTAGATTTTTCTACCTCATCTCCCCCTACTCCCCCTACTCCCTCATCTCCCCCTGCCCCCTCCCCCCTCCCCCCTCCCCCATTACCTTGCCTCAGATAGATATTCCTAGCCAATTTGATGTCTTAGTAGTCGGCGCTGGTGCGGCTGGACTATACACAGCGCTGTGTCTACCAGAATCCTTGCGAGTCGGCTTAATTACCAAAGAAACTGTTGCTTTATCCGCCAGTGATTGGGCGCAAGGTGGTATTGCCGCAGCAGTTGCCCCGGAAGATTCTCCCACGCTGCACATTGAAGATACGATCCGGGCAGGTGCAGGTTTGTGCGATCGCACTGCTGTAGAATTTCTCGCCCAACTTGCGCCTAACTGTATTCAATCCCTAGTTAACTTGGGAGTTGCTTTTGACCGTCATGGTCAAGCCTTGGCTTTAACTTTAGAAGCTGCCCATTCTCGCAACCGCGTTCTCCACGCCGCAGACACCACAGGTAGGGAAGTTACCACCACCCTCGCAGCCCAAGTATTACGTCGCCAAAATATTCAAGTTATTCAGCAAGCTTTGGCTTTGAGTTTGTGGATTGAACCCGAAACTGGTCGCTGTCAGGGAATAAGCCTGTTTTATCAAGGTGAAATCACATGGGTAAGGGCTGGTGCTGTGGTATTGGCAACTGGTGGTGGCGGTCAGGTATTTGCTCAAACCACTAACCCGGGTGTAAGTACGGGCGATGGAGTAGCGATCGCATATCGGGCTGGGGCGATCCTGCGCGATTTGGAATTTGTGCAATTTCACCCCACAGCCCTCACTAAACCTGGTGCCGATCACTTTCTCATTAGCGAAGCTGTACGCGGCGAGGGCGCACACCTTGTCGATAACGAAGGGCGGCGTTTTGCCTTTGACTACCACCCTGCGGGTGAACTCGCACCTAGAGATGTGGTCAGTAGAGCAATTTTTAGCCATTTACAACGTACCGCCGTCGATCTGGCGACTGCCCATGTGTGGTTGGATATGCGCCCCATACCTGCCGACAAGATTCGTCACCGCTTTCCCAACATCATCAAAGTTTGTCAGCATTGGGGAGTTGATGTCTTCCATGAACCAATTCCTGTGGCCCCTGCTGCCCATTACTGGATGGGTGGCATTGTCGCGGATCTGATGAATCGCACGAATATTCCCGGTTTGTACGCGGTGGGTGAAACCGCTAGTACCGGGGTGCATGGGGCAAATCGCCTTGCCAGTAATTCCCTGCTAGAATGTATTGTGTTTGGGGGCCAGATGGCCCAAATTGAGTTGGAAAATATTGGGCTGCCATCAGAAACACCAGTACTACCATTACAGAAATTTACTGCTGATGCTAGTGAGTGGCACATCCAGCAAGCACAGCTAGAAGCACTCAGAGAGAAGTTACCACGTCTAGTGTGGGAAAGTGCTGGTATTTGTCGGGAGCAATCAAGGTTGGAAAGTGCGATCGCTACTACTGAATCTTGGCAACAAGATTTTGCTATCCTGCCTTTAAGCCAATTCTTGCTTGCTTTACGTCCCGCAGAACCAGCTAGTTTTGACATACCAGATGTTGAACGGCAATTGAGACTTTGGGCAGAAACCCGCAATTTATTAGATGTCGCCGATTTAATTCTCAAAAGTGCTGCTTTTAGAACCGAAAGCCGAGGTGGACACTACCGTTTAGATTATCCTCAGCCAGACCCGAATTGGCAAGTTCACGCACTTGTACAAACACATCATTGGTGGAAATCTCCACTATTATCTTGATTGAAGTTTTTTCCAGAGCAAGCTTTTAGCAAAGGCTTTTAATCCCTTCTTCTCTAGTCGCAGCGCTTGGACGGGTGACGCTCTTAGGTCGTTATCACTAGGTGGTGAAAGGGGAAATTTCAGTCTACTTGAGTGGCAGTAGTTCTTAGCCTATAACTTAATCACAATGCCTTCACGCATGGGGTCAATCTAAAATCCAAAATTCCTATTAGCGGGTGCCGCTACCATGCTGACTGTCGGGGCCACCATAATTTGGTGGGATATACACGTCTTTTAAATTTTGAGAATTGACTTTGCGGACAATTAAGGTGTTACCGCTAGTAGCGCCAAAAGCATTAGCGCTTGCAGTATTGAACATACCTATACAGCCTGCAATTTTCGGTATTAGGATGTAAGCACCTATACACAATATCATAAACTTTTTGATTCGGAAGTTAGTCTTCATGAATTTCAGTAAATTTACTATTTTTTAATTTATAAACTGTTTTTATGTGTTTACGTATATATACTTAGTCTAGTTAAAAAATAACTTTATTAAATTAATTTAATTATTCTTGGCAATGTACAAGTAATTATGGCCAACACTTGTAAATTAAGCTTTATCTGCTGTTATTAAATAGTCTATCTACTTAAGTAATAATCTTAATGTGTCATTTTCACATCAGTCCAAAGTTAGATATATTGATAAATTGCTGGAAGCCTTTTGTCTAAACCAATACATATTAATAATATTTTAATATTTATAAGTATAAACACTATGTTTATTATCTAAGAGTTCAGGAAAATCTTCAGTAATACTTAGTTAAGTGTATATTTAAAATTTAATTACAGTAAAGATATATAAAGTTAGAGTAACGTAATTACTATAATATAAGGACTTACAAAAATATGAACTATAAAATATAATAATAAACCGAGTAAGTACAGTATATTTTATGTTGGTAAAAATATTGACAAAATTAATTACTTGGCTAGTTACCTCTGATGATTAATCCCTTCTTCACCTGTATTCTTAGGTTGAGTTTTCAGGTGAAAAAACCTTACTAAGTCTTTATCTTGCCGAAAAAACCACTTCGCAGAATATACACCATACTTTTCCAAGATAGTCCTTTGGACGTATCTCCACCCCTGATTCCTAATTTCAAGGTAAAAATTGTGACTAAAAAGAAAAAAACCTGGAGACTTGACTATTGACTAACTAAGCAAATTCGTAGCGATTTTTACCCAGGTGCTTGGCACGATACATTGCTGCATCTGCTTGTTTCATTAAAGTTTCACTGTCTTGACTGTTGTATGGATAAACACTAATGCCAATACTGGCAGAGACTCGGATTGTATAGCCGTCCAAGACAACTGGTTCGCTAATACTGGTTAAAATTTTTGCGGCGACTTTAGCAGCTATTTGAACATTAGGAATTGCCCGTAAAATCACAGTAAATTCATCGCCACCCAAACGAGAAACTGTATCACTAGCGCGTAAAGAGTTGCTGAGTCGTCCGGCGATAGTCATTAGCAAGCGATCGCCCGCCTCGTGCCCCAGAGTATCATTGATTTGCTTAAAGCCATCTAAATCAATAAACAGCAGCCCCAGCAACAATTTGTTGTGTTGCGCCCAATGTAACGATTCGTAAAGTTGTTCGGCAAATAATTTGCGATTGGATAGACCTGTGAGCGGGTCGTGATAAGCTAAGTGACGCAAGTGGTCTTCTTTGAGTTTTAGTTCCTTGTTAGAGCACAATAGTTCAGCAGCAGTACGTTTTAGCTGTTCTTCCATGAGCTTGCGCTGAGTAATATCTCGGATGACTCCAACTAAAAATAAATTGCCAGCTGAGTCTTTATGGAGCGATCGCTTAGTGGCAATTTGATGAGTCTGACCATTTGCATTGGTAAATTCTTCTTCATGTTCCTGGGGTCTTTGAGTCCTGAACACAAGATCATCCTGTTGTCGAAACACATCGGCTTCATGTTTAGGAAAAAAGTCATAGTCTGACTTTTCAATTAACAACTTATTCGGATAACCGATAAATCGACAATACGCTTCATTTAAAACAATCCACTGGTGTTGTTCATTTTTCACAAAAATTGGATCGGGAATCGTGTTGATTACGTGATGCAAAAATTCTTTAGAACGTTTCCACTCTTCTTGGATATGGGCAATATGACTGGTAATCCAAATAGCTGAACTGCCAAAGCTAAACAGTGAGGGAATGAGCGGTATCCACCAACCATATAAGAAAGCAAGGTACGCACTCAGGGTCAATACTACGCAAGAAACTAGGATGCTAAAGAGGCTCTTAGCCGCGTGTCGTATCCGCCATGTTGTCACAGTTCCCAGATAAGACCAGATAAAAATCCATAAGTATTCCACTAAGTCAGGCCAGACCTTGAGTAATGGTCGTCCTTGCAGAGCAGCTGAGATTAACTCACTAATAAAATAAGCTTGCAGTTGAATACCAGGTACAGGCTTTGCCGTACCTATTAGACTGCTGGAGTAGGGAATAAATACAAAATCCTGGAGGCTGGGTGCAGTGGAGCCAATAAGTATAATCCGATCTTTAATGAAGTTTTCTTTGACTTTATCTGCCAGTACATCTCTCATCGATACCTGGCGAAAACTACACCATTCTCGAGATGAACTTTGACATTTGGGTTTGGGAAAATTAGTCAAAATTTGGTAGCCTCTAGCATCAGCTCCCACATAGGCACCATCATTAGCCTGAAAACGAGTAAATACTGCCTTACCCAATTGCAAATACTCAGGGTTGTTTTTTGCTTTGGTGGGAGTAATATTTTCTGACTTTAAATACAATAAAGCCAACTTCAGAGCAAAACTTTCGTGTACCTGATTATTAACGTGCCAATACAACAAACTGCGACGTACTTTACCATCGAGATCATATAGCACATTGTTAAAGCCCACTTGATCCTGATTTAGCCCCAGTGGAGGTGAAACATTAACATTTTTGTCATTTGCCAGTAACTCAATACCAATCAAGTTGGGCATTAACTTATAAGCATTACGAAGTTCTTGATTACCAGTTTTTACTGGCAAATCTCGGTAGATATCTAAGCCAATAGCACGGGGTTTGTGGACGTTCAATTTTTTTAACAACTGGGCAATCTTCGCATCTGGAATCGGCCACGAACCTACTTCCTTTAAATAAGCTTCATCAATCACTACGATGGTAATACGCTCTTCTGGCGGTTCATTTGGACGTAAGCGAAAAAATTGATCCAAAGCTGCCAACTCCAAAGATTGTAATAATCCGATGGAGTGGAAAAGCAGGACGCAGACTGCAACGCTGGCGGCAGTAATCAATTCTCTGTGTCCTCGACCAAGCGATTGTTTCAGTTTAAAGATTAACTTCACAAAACGCTTGCCTAGCTGCTGATTCATTCCCATTACACTACTGGGGAGAAATATTCTCTATTTCCTATAGCTATTAACCAATTGAACAACACATATTATCTACTACCAAAAACAAAAAAGCCAACTGGAAACAGATTTTGCTGTATTCATCCAGTTGACTGGGTGTGAACTACACCGTACCGCTAGGTAGATTACCTGAAATACTTGAAGTTACGAGGGCCCGTGTAACCAGAAACTTTCGCTAGTTCCTCTAAATTTTGGACTCCGCTATAGCTTTTACCATTGATAATCCAAGTGGGGAAGCCTTCAATTTTTGCGGCTTTACATAGTTCGGGTTGAGCTTTAAATCCCTCGGGAATGCACTCTACCTTAACATCATTGTTGATTATTTCCTCGGCTTCTTTACCAAAAAGCAGCTTTTGTTCATGGCAGTGAGGACACCAGTAAGCACTGTATTCCTTTGCGCCTACCTTCGCCAGATGTCGTGCTAAAGCGATTTCTGCCTCACCAGAAGTAGTAGTAACTTTCCAACCGAAGGCTGGGTTAGCGTCTCCTTTGGGAGTAAAGGTAATTTTTGCGGGTTGTCCTGGAGTTACAGGTGTAACATCTGATTGATTCACGCCAGCATAAACGCCTAAAGTGCCAATCAGCGTCACCATACCTACAATAATGGCGGTAAAGAAGATTTGTCCTATATCCTCCCAAGTTCGACCGATAATTGTCAGTACCAAAAGACTCACAGAGAACAAAGCTGAACCGATACAGTAAGGACAAATAGCCTTGATTTGAGATGCTAGCACGTACATTAAATAGCCGCTAAAGACAGACATTGCGATCGCTCCCGCCAGCAGCAGCAACCACGTCCAATTTTCCACTTGCTTGCGACTATTCTTTTCCCCTGAGTTAAATACCAAGGGAGCCAAAGCAAATATCACCATACTGATGTATGCCAAAAACCCAAACAAAGTTAATGGCTGACCAAAAACCGTTGCCCAAGGGCTGGAAAGTACATCATTACAGCCCTTGACACCAGCCTGTGCCACACAAGCTGCACTGCCTCCTGTTAACTTTTCTATGGTCAGATAACCAGTTATCAGGGCACCACATCCAGCGATCGCGGCAATCAATGGACGTGACCATTTATGAATCCAAGGAGTAGAACGGCGGCGAATCATAAATATTGGGGAATGGGGAATGGTAAAAGTTAGGAGTTAAGAGTGAGGAGTGAGGAGTTAAGAATGAGGAGTTAGGAACAATTAATTTAAAACTCATAACTCATAACTCCTAACTCCTAACTCTCTTTCCCCACTCCCTACTTTCTAAGAATGTAACTTTACTTGTTCTGCTGATTTGCTTTCACTTTTGGAGTTCCAATTGCGACGCGCAGCTTCGACAAATTGACTGACGCGAATTGGGTCAATTGGTTGCTCTATACGTCCGTGGCGTTTCAGGGAACTGGAAACTATCACACCATCTGCTGCTTGCATCAATGTATCAATATTTTCCCAATTCGCCCCACTACCGATGAACACTGGCGTGCCAGCTGCTGCACCACAAGCTAGTTCCAAATCTTCTAAGTTAGGTGGACTACCAGTAGCCCAACCAGACAAAATCACTCCGTCTGCTAAACCCCTTTCAATGGTGTCTTTCACGGCGACTGTGAGATTTGGAGAACTCAAAGGACGGGCGTGCTTCACCAACACATCGGCCAGGATTTTAACATCACAGCCTAACTCCCGTCGATAGCGGAGTAATTGATGGGCTTCTCCCTCAATTAATCCCTGATCGGTTGCCATCACTCCTGTGAGAACGTTGACGCGGATGAATTGCGCCTGCACACAGCTAGCGATCGCCATTGCACTTTTGGCGTCGTTTCGCAAAACATTTAAGCCTATAGGCAAAGTCACCAAATTTTGTATTCGCTGCACCACAATGGTCATGGCACTCACAACCACCGGATCGACTTGGTTTTTGGTAAACGGCGCGTCGAAAAAATTCTCCACAATCAGCCCATCAACCCCTCCACTTGCCAGGGCGGCAGCTTCTTGTTCGGCGCGGTCAATCACCGCTTTTAGGCTACCTCCCCAACGAGGTGAGGTCGGCAGTGGTAGCAGGTGAACCACGCCAATAATCGGTGAGCGAGTTTTAAATAATTGATATAAGTCCACGTCTTTAATCCGCCTCGCGGAGTCCAGAGTCTAGAATTTTTTGACTATTGACTATATGACCCTTGACTCTTGACTTTTCATTAACTAGTCAAATGTGTTTTATGATAGTCGGTTTACTGCCTCCTTCCTTAGATGGAAATTGGCCTCCAACCTCCCATAAGATATGTTAAGATAAAACTTGGCTACAAGAGGAGTTTGCCACTCACTAGACGCGAGGCAGCTTTCCGTGGTTTAGGCGTCTTGTCCGCGCCCAGTCGTAGGACTTGCCAATCGCCAGGCTAGCATTACTGCTTTATTAAGCGTAGTCGCTTTCGTCGATTTCCCGGAGGGTAGCGACTTCTCACAACAAGCCCTTTGGGCGGCTTCCCGATGGGTAGATTAACAACGCACACGCTGTGGTAATGTAAAATACCAATAGGCGAATTGTTAAAAAAGATTACAAGTGTCAAATGTACCCAAAGACACTTCAATTTACCCTGGGGAACAGATTGATAGGAATATCATAACATGACCTCTATTTTTATTTATTGATAGGGTTATGAGTCCACGAGCAGTTATTGACAGTGGAGATTTGCCACTGCGCTGTTTTCATGAGGATGCTGATAGCAAAAAAGCTGAATTTTGCGCCAGAATGTTTGACTAAAAGATAAAGAAGAAAAAAAATGAAGATTTTTTCAAAATATGGGTGACAAGCCAACAATTGCCATTTCTCACCTGGGCTGCGAGAAAAACCGAATTGATACAGAACACATGCTGGGAATGCTCGTAGAAGCAGGCTACGGTGTAGATACAAATGAAGAGTTAGCCGATTACGTTATTGTTAATACTTGTAGTTTTATTGAAGCAGCCCGGCAAGAATCTGTCAGAACTTTGGTAGAACTGGCAGAGGCAAACAAAAAAATCGTAATCACTGGCTGTATGGCGCAACACTTTCAAGAACAACTTTTGGAGGAGTTGCCTGAAGCAGTAGCGGTGGTGGGCACTGGCGATTATCACAAAATTGTAAATGTAATTGAGCGTGTAGAACAAGGTGAGCGGGTCAAACAGGTTAGTATTGAGCCAACCTATATTGCCGACGAAACTACACCGCGCTATCGCACTACAACCGAGGGCGTAGCTTACCTGCGGGTTGCAGAAGGATGTGATTATCGTTGTGCATTTTGTATAATTCCTCATCTTCGAGGGAACCAGCGATCGCGTACTATTGAATCTATAGTCGCCGAAGCCGAGCAGTTAGTTAGTCAAGGGGTAAAGGAAATTATTCTAATTTCCCAAATCACCACTAATTACGGTTTGGATATTTACGGTAAGCCAAAATTAGCCGAATTACTTCGCGCTTTGGGGAAAGTAGATATACCGTGGATTAGAATGCACTACGCTTATCCCACGGGACTAACCCCAGATGTGATAGCGGCGATCCAAGAAACACCAAACGTTTTGCCTTATCTGGATTTGCCCTTGCAACATTCTCATCCAGATATTCTCCGCGCCATGAACCGTCCTTGGCAAGGACGGGTAAATGATGGGATTATAGATCGCATCAAAACGGCGCTACCAACAGCCGTACTGCGGACAACATTTATTGTTGGTTTCCCAGGAGAAACAAGCGAGCATTTTGAGCATCTACTAGAGTTCGTTGGGCGACATGAATTCGATCATGTTGGCGTCTTCACCTTTTCCTCTGAGGAAGGAACCCCAGCTTATAAGCTACCAAATCAGTTGCCCCAAGAGGTGATGGACGATCGCCGATACCAACTGATGGAACTCCAGCAACCGATTTCTCAAAAGAAAAATCAACAGGAAGTAGGCAAAATCGTCGATGTCCTGATTGAGCAAGAAAATCCTGAAAGTGGTGAATTAATCGGTCGTTCAGGTAGATTTTCCCCAGAGGTTGATGGTCTGGTGTATGTCAAAGGCCAGGCAAAGTTAGGAACCATCGTGCCAATAGCGATTCACCACGCTGATACATACGACCTCTATGGTCAAGTAGTCAATAACTAAATTGTCATTTGTCTTTTGTCCAAAGTCCATTGTTAAATGACCCTTACAGATTCATCCTTATACTAAGGTCAATGCTGCATTAATAGCAGTTTTCATGAGGGTTTACCTGAAACGCTGGCGGACTTATTGGCATAGCCTCTCCAAGAGTTGAGGCTTCGCTACCGCCCTTAGCTCACTAATGACTAATGACTAATGACTAATGACTAATAACTAATGACTAATGACTAATCCAAAATCCTTACATAAAATTTAGGACGAATTAATGACTCTTTCATTTCAAGAATTAGGCATTTCCCAAGAACGTGTCGAACAACTAGAAAAAATCGGTTTTACCGAACCCACTAACATTCAAGTGCAAGCAATTCCCCAATTGCTAGCGGGTCGTGATGTAGTAGGTCAATCTCAAACAGGAACAGGCAAAACGGCAGCATTTTCACTGCCAATTTTAGAGCGGCTGGATATTAATCAAAAAGCCGTGCAAGCCATAGTTTTAACACCAACTCGTGAATTAGCAATGCAAGTTCACGATGCGATCGCGCAATTCATCGGCAATGAAGGATTGCGGGTGTTAGCAATCTATGGTGGTCAATCAATTGACCGCCAAATGTTACAACTCAAACGTGGCGTTCACATGGTTGTGGGCACTCCAGGACGGGTGATCGATTTGCTCGATCGCGGCTGTTTAAAACTCGATCAAGTGAAGTGGTTTGTGTTGGATGAAGCCGATGAAATGTTGAGCATGGGCTTTATTGATGATGTGGTGAAAATCCTCTCGCAAGCGCCCGTAGATCGTCAAACAGCTTTATTCTCGGCAACAATGCCACCATCGATTCGGATGTTGGTGAACAAGTTTTTGCGATCGCCAGCGACTGTCACCGTTGAACAGCCAAAAGCCGCTCCCAACAAAATCAATCAAGTAGCTTACTTGATCCCCCGCCACTGGACAAAAGCCAAAGCTTTACAGCCAATTCTGGAAATGGAAGATCCAGAAACAGCTTTAATCTTTGTCCGCACCAGACGCACAGCCGCAGAACTTACCAGTCAGTTACAAGGGGCTGGTCACAGTGTCGATGAATACCACGGTGACTTATCGCAACAAGCGCGGGAACGGTTATTAAGCCGATTCCGTAACCGTCAAGTTCGCTGGGTGGTAGCAACTGATATTGCAGCACGAGGGTTAGATGTCGATCAACTCTCCCATGTGATCAACTACGACTTACCCGATAGCGTAGAAACCTACGTCCATCGCATTGGTCGTACTGGTCGTGCTGGTAAAGAAGGAACAGCAATTTCTTTAGTACAGCCATTTGAGCGCCGCAAGCAGCAGACATTTGAACGTCATAACCGCCAAAGTTGGCAATTGCTGACCATTCCTACACGCGCCCAGATTGAAGCAAGACACATTCTTAAATTGCAAGAACAGGTGCGAGAAGCATTGACAGGTGAGCGTTTGGCTTCATTCTTGCCAATTGTCAGCGAACTGATTGAAGAATACGATGCTCAAGCGATCGCCGCAGCTGCACTGCAAATCGCTTATGACCAAACTCGTCCCGCTTGGTTGAGTTCAGACGTAGAAATTCCCCAAGAGGAATCCTCCGCTCCCAAACCTAGACTCGGTAAGCGTCGTGAATCTTCTAGCGAGCGCCCCCGTTCTGCGTGGAAATCAGATAGCAGCAATGAAGATGAAGAAAGACATTCTTCTCCCAAACCAAAACTGCGGACAAGTGCTCGTGAGTCTTCTGCATCCCCTAGTAAAAAGCTAGGTTCACCTACAGCAAGAGAATCAGCTTCTTAGTCAAGAGTTAGAAGTTAATCGATTTTGGATTTTAGATTTTTTCTTCAATCCCTTCTCCCAAGGGGAGACGCTGCGCGAACGGGTTCAGCAGTCGCTCATGGGGGAAACCCCCAAGACCGCGCTGCTTCACCAAAATCCAAGTTCGCTGGAAGGGCACCAAAGGTGCGACCCAAAATCTAAAATTGGCAGAGTTGAGGGTTAAGAGTCAAGAGTTAAGATTTTGACTTTAGACTCTTGACTTTTTGGCTTTTTTAGAAACTTTAAAAATACTACAGCCAAGGACGACTAACTTGTTCTAATTCTCCAATTTCATCGTCGCTCAATCTCCAGCCCAAAGCACCAGCATTCTGCCGTACCTGTTCGGCTGTCTTCACCCCAGCAATGGGAATAACGTTCCCCTGAGCAATTAACCAGTTGAGAGCAACTTGGGCAGGAGTGCGATCGTATTTTTCTCCGAACTTACGTAGTAAAGATATAACTGGGGCAATTTTTTGCAAACCTTCTTTGTTAAATCGCGGGTCTACTTTCCTTGCACCAGTGGGGGTTTCAGTACTATCAATACTGTACTTGCCTGTAAGTAATCCCTGTGCTAGAGGACTATAAGCCAAAATAGTCACACCCAACTCACGGGCAGTTGCAATAATACCTTTGCTTTCAACTTGACGAGTGAGTAAAGAATAGCGCACTTGGTTCACAGCCAAAGGCACTCCCCGGGCCGCCAATATTTGATGCGCGTCCCGCATTTGCTCTGCTGAGTAATTACTCACACCGACTGTAGCAATTCTGCCCCGCTTCACTTCATCCGCTAGAGCATTCATCAGAGTTTCTTGGCTTAGAAAGAAGGCAAAAGGCCAATGCACTTGATACAGGGCGATTCGATCAAGTTGTAGGCGTTTGAGACTCTCTGTTAAAGCATCAGAGACGGATTGGGCTGTAAATCGCCACGGTACAGGGCCAAATTTTGTGGCTATTTGCACAGGTTGTTGTGTCTGTTGCAGAAATTGTCCCAAAAATTTCTCGCTCTTTCCCATTCCGTAGATTTCGGCAGTATCAAAGAAGGTAACACCAGCCTCTAAGGCTGCTGTAAAGGCTTCTTGTAACTGTTCTGGGCCATAGCGATCGCCATAATTCCAAAACAGTTTATCACCCCAAGCCCAAGTGCCTATGCACAAGGGTGTAACAGATGGGCCATTTTGCCCCAATGTGATGGTTTCCACGGTTGCAAAATTTAGTTTATTTACATTTCTTTACTTTTATAGTGTATCGTTACAGACTAAGGTTGGGTGTGGGGAAGTTGATGTAGTATTTTCAGAGTGCGATCGCCACCATTTCGCCGCAATTGTTGTTGTGCGACGCCGAATAGCCCGTCGTAGACATCGCGGCTTGCATAAAGATTTACAAATTACACCTGAAAATCTATCTATTCTCACAATTAAAGGAGGCTAATAACCTCCCTTTTATAATAGTTGAGTGTATTGACTTGTATTTAAGAATTAGATGATTTATCCTGCTTGGCTTTTTTGATTAATTCCATGTAGACATTAATCTCACTAATTTCTACGTCATGCTCAACTCTGGTTACTTTCCATTTCTCCTTTTTTAGGTAAACTTCCTCTCCTACTCTGGGAATAAATTGGAGATCATAGAACTTCTTGAGAAAATCTTTTTGGTTTTCTTCCCATAATATTACTTTGGCTGATTCTTTACTCATTGCTTATGCCTTTTTGGTTACTAGATGAAGGTAAGTAGTTTGATGACATATATACGGCAAGCTTATCTCACTAATTCAATGGAATAGCGTAGTTAAAACCACATTTTCACAATGTTTCGACTGGCCTGTGTAATGATCACGGAGACCACAATTCCAGACTCTTAAACCAACTCAAATCTCTGTAATCCAATGTCCAAACACTAGCATCATAAAGTTGAGCTACCGCTACAACAGAGGCATCCTTTAAACTTCCTTGCCAGTCTGGTATCTGGCGAACCATGCTGTAAATCTCCTGAAACATTTCCATGCTGACTGGTACAATAACTGTGTTCTCACTAATGACGCTTAGTGCAGTCATTGCAGCACGGCTCGATTGTTCTCGTAGCACAAACTTGTAAACTTCAAACAGCACTGGTAGAGGGGTTAGAACCTCACCAAACAACGCTGGTAACTTACTAAAACCCGCTTTACATTCCTGATGGTAGTCATCTCGGACAGAAACCAGGGCAATTAGGGGGCCTGCATCCAAAACGAGACGCTTCATCCTTGTATCAAATAGTCTTCATTAACTGAAGCGTCTGTAGGAGCATTTTCCACGATTCCTGCCAGCGATAGTAGCCTTGAACCATTTTTGGGGCGCAACTTTTCCGCCAGTGCTGCCTGTACAACACTTGATGGATTTTGCTCTGGGTGATCTTTTAAGTATTGGTCAAGTTGTGTCCACAACTCATCAGGAATATAGAGTGTCCGTTTCATTTTATTAGCCTCTGAAGGTACAACACTAGTTGTACTCTGATTGTACTTGCTGGGGTGCGATCGCCATTTTTTAGCTATTTACTGCTCAATGTTGTGATAAGTGTTTGTTTAAGTTTTTTGACTTTTATAGCGTCTCGTCATGGGCAAGATTGCGAATAAAGCATTGGGTATTAAGGATTTGGTTGGTTTAAGCTGCTAACTAACCAACTTAGAAAAATTTCGAGTAGCAATAAATATGATTAGCAAAGTCACAAAAGGGCAGCACCACAAATAGCAGAGTTTTTTATGAATCGTTGCAATACTTCTAGTTGAGCTAAAGTTAGTAGGTATATTACAACGATAGTAGTCGTAAACAAGATCCGATCGCGGATTACAACCAAGCCATAAAGATTAATCCTAACTTGGCTGAAGCTTATGCTAATCGAGGTGTATAATTGCTTGCCAAATACAGCGTATTTCAGGTAAATGAAGTACACGGGTAGGGGCACAACATGTTGTGCCCCTACGATATCTGTACCTCACGCCTGTTGCAATCTGCTGTAAGTGCGATGCCTGTGGCGGGCGAAGCCATCGCAACTTCCACTTTTCGTTCGCTGATTTCGAGCGGGTAGGGTTTATCTTTATTTAAAGAGAGAAATTAAATTCTATAAACTATACGAAAAAGTAGCTATGGCAAGCGGTGAAGTATTTGATACCAACACGAAATCTCTATCTGTGCCAAGGGTAAACCTGCTGACCATGTTCCGGCTGGGTTTATTTCAGATGGGGTTGAGCATGATGTCCATTTTGACTCTGGGGGTACTCAACAGAGTCATGATTCAAGAAATAGCAATTCCGGCGACGCTAGTTTCAGTAGTTCTAGCACTGCCCTTATTTGTTGCTCCTTCGCGTGTCTGGTTCGGTCAGATTTCCGATGCCAAGCCTTTATGGGGATACCACCGCACAGCTTATGTTTGGGTGGGCGCGGCAATATTTGCGATCGCAGCATTTTTAGCTGTACAAGTAATGTGGCAGATGAATGTTGCTGGAAATAGTGCAGGTACTTGGGTATGGACAACCCAAACAATCGGCTGGACAGGGCTTTTGGCTTTAGTTTTCGCTGTGTATGGTCTAGGAATTTGTGCTAGCGGTACTGCCTTTGCTGCTTTGTTAGTGGATATATCTGAAGAAGATAACCGTTCCAAAGTAGTCGGTGTGGTTTGGTCGATGCTAATGGTGGGGATTATTGTTGGGGCAATTATTAGTGCCAGCTTGCTGAAACAGTTAACGCCAGAAGCAACTGTAGAAACCTTGCAACCGGCAATCAACAGATTGTTTACTATCGTCCCAGCAATTGTATTTGGTTTAGCGATCGCAGCAACATTCGGCGTAGAAAAAAAGTACTCTCAATACTTAACCCGTTCCACACTGGTAAACCGGGAAGACAGTATTACTCTAGGTAATGCTTGGAAAATATTGACAGCTAGTCCGCAAACAGGTATATTTTTCACCTTTTTACTGGTGATGACTATCAGTTTGTTTATGCAAGACCCGATTTTGGAACCTTATGCGGGTCAAGTGTTTAAAATGCCCCTAGCGGAAAGTACCAAATTAAATATTTTTTATGGAACGGGTTTACTGATTGCCTACGGCGTTACGGGCTTTTACATTGTCCCGCGTTTGGGTAAGCGCAGAACTGCACGTCTAGGCTGTATGTTGGTAGCATTCTGTGCAATATTGCTGGGTATATCAGGATTCACAGCTAATGCAGCAGTTCTCAAACTAGGTTTGTTCTTTTTCGGTTTAGCCGCAGGTTTTTTAACTACAGCAGCAATTAGCTTGATGTTGGATCTTACCGCAGCAGAAGCCGCAGGTACGTTTATTGGGGCATGGGGATTAGCGCAGTCCCTTTCTAGAGGTGTGGCGGTAGTCATCGGAGGTACAGTTTTGGATATTGGACGCAAGCTGTTACCGAGTCTAGAGTTAGCTTATGGACTGGTATTCGTTCTAGAAGCCGTGGGAATGGTGCTATCGATTTGGTTTCTGAATCGGGTAAACATTACAGAATTTCAAACAAGTACAAAGCAAGCGATCGCTTCGGTTTTGGAAAGCGATTTAGACTAAAGTGTATGGGACAAATGACAAATGACTAATGACTAATGACTAATAACCATGAATGATTTTTGGACAACAATTCTTGATTTTGCCCAAACTACCACTACCAGAGTGGGCAAACAGCTAATGCAAGATTTTGGGAAAGTACAGGCTGACCAAAAAGCTGATGGTAGTTTGGTGACGCAAGCCGATAAATGGGCAGATCAGGAAATTCGGGATGCGATCGCTTCTAATTTCTCTGGTTACGGAATTTTGACCGAAGAGAGCGATCAGTCATTTCCCGGTACTGAGTGGTGCTGGGTAATTGATCCTCTAGATGGCACAACCAACTTCACACGCGGCATTCCCCTCTGGACAATTTCTCTGGGTTTACTGTATCGAGGCACACCCATTTTTGGTTATGTTTACGCACCAACCTTGAATCAAGCTTTTCATGGTTTCTGGGCAGGTTCATCTGGTTTAGCAACTCCAACAGGAGCATTTCTCAACAACCACCCCATCCATACTAGTATAGATAGTCCCAGCAACAATCACTTTTTTAACCTCTGTTCCCGTAGCACCGCAGTTATCCAAAACGGCTTTCCCTGCAAAATTCGCATGTTGGGTGTGGCTAGCTATAACTTTTTGACAGTTGCCACTGCAGCTACTCTTGGTGGTATTGAAGCGACACCAAAAGTTTGGGACTTAGCGGGGGCTTGGGTAATTGTCCAGGCTGCTGGTGGGGTATGGTTCTCGCTGAAGTCAGAACCATTTCCGTTGTCACCCGGAGAAGATTATAGCGATCGCTCTTTTCCTACCCTTGTGGTTAGTCGTCCCGAATTAATTCCGGTATTTCAACCTTTTCTCGAAAGCGTAAAAATTTAATATAATAATTTGTTGTGTATCTAAAAACAGTGATTTTGTCACCCAGCCTAGTTAGCGGCGACATAGCCGAAATAAAGTAAACAAAGTCCTAGTCAGACAGAGAAATAAAGCTGGTAATAATCCTGATTTTACTGCAATAACAGTGTAGCTACTAATTTAAGTACAGTTGTGGCTTCCATCACACTACTTAATTTAGTATAAATAATTTTATGTTGTCTAATCTAGATTTAATTCGAGAGTTTGTGCAAAACTCTATTCATAAAAAAGAAGTTTTGTTGTCAAATCCTGCTTTGACAGCGCAAACAGTGTATAAAACTAACCAACTGATAGCAAAAGCCGAAGGTGTGATTGCCACCGTCCAACTATCTAACACACTATCTGAATTCTCAATTTCTCCAAAATCATCCCAGTGGGAATTGATAAATCAGGCATTAGCAGAATATAGTTATCTCCTCAAAGGAGAAGTAGATACTCGGGGTTTCTATCAGTATCAATACTGCGAAGTTCCCAAAGGCTATGAGATGCACTGTACTAAATCTGTGCTTCTATGGCGAGCTTGGTGGAAATATCGTAAGTATACTTCAAGAGTAGGGATTCCGTTGGAACTTCTGATTAGAAAACGAGATTCATGGTATCCAATTAGAGATTTAATTATTAGCGACGGACTTCTTTATATCAAAACTTTAGGAAGTGAGATAGCACTTGACTCAGACGACCTGGTTACTTGGTTAAGCAAAGTTAATGTAATCAATATTATTAAAGAAATACCTACTACAGAGACATAGGCGTAGGTAGAGGCATACATTTGTACGTCCATACAACCGATTGATTATTTTGTAAAGATTTTTGAAAGTGGTATTGAGAAACTTTGAAATTTTTATAGACAAATGTAGACAATCTTTAACTTATGTACTAAGATATAGCAATCCTAAATCATTTATGAGAAAATACGGAATAGAGATAAAGGTGTAATTACCAACAAGTACAGTGAGGGATCAATGTGGATGCGATCGCTATCAGAGTTTATCGAAAATAGCCTTCGAC
>NZ_JAIVFQ010000050.1 GCF_020829495.1 Nostoc favosum CHAB5714
GTTCAGCCGTCTCTGCTGTAGGAGGGGAGGTAAGTCCTGCTCTTGGGCGAAAGTCTAAGTTTAGGCACTCCCCTATGATTACAGAAGCCCCAACTTCAACCGTACTCGGTAAGTTGGGGTAGTTCACTGTAAGAATTCAGAGGTCAGAATACAGGAGTCAACCAAAAGTCAAAAGTAAATATTACCCCATAACTAAAGTTAGGCGATGCACTGAGTTTACGGTGAGCGCAGTCGAACTGCGTAGCCGAAGTATTACGAATTATAAAAAACTCCACGCCACTTGCGGGATGGAGTTTTTGGGCATGGGGAATCGGGCATCGGGGAGGCAGTGCGGTGAGGCAGTGTGCCATTCGGGGGTTTCCCCCATGAACAACTGCCTCTCTTCGTAGCGTTAGCGACGCAGGAGCGTCACCCTGAAAGGGTCTTGGGGTTCACCCCGCGCGAGAGCAACTGCCGTCATGGGGAAGATGTACCGCCACAATCCCCTGTTTGCCCCAAGCGGCGGGGCGACTGTCCCGGAACAGACACCTGGGGATGGAGTTTCCCGTCGCTTTCAATGAATTAGTTTGTCATCAATGTTACAATGTTGACTCTTAAGGTTACAACATTTTGCCTTAGAGCTAGAACATTTTGGCTTAGAGCTACAACATTTTGGCTTAGAGCTACAACATTTTGGCTTAGAGCTACAACATTTTGGCTTAGAGCTACAACATTTTGGCTTAAAGTTACAACATTTTGGCTTAGAGCTACAACATTTTGGCTTAAAGTTACAACATTTTGCCTTAAAGTTAAAGCGATCGCTGATAGCGGTTCTCAATTGCATGGAATACAGACCATTTGTAGGGGCACAGTAACGCTGATTGGTGTCAGCCGCTTAGTACACGTCACCGTAAAAGGGGTTCGGAAATATCGAGGCAAGATGTTGGGTAACACTAAAGTTCTACCCCTACTACGAATAATTACAGCAGAAATCATGTATTTGAACCACATCTATCGTAGGGGTTTAGCAATGCTAAACCCCTACCGCGTGGTCTATTTACCTGAAAATAGCTGTAAATTCCATACCCTTTTTGTGGTGGGCTGTACTAAGGGGCTGAGTGAATTTTGAAATTACATCCGGATTACACAAGTGCAAAGTAGTTTATGTATAAAAAAGAGATTGCTTTGCATGATTAATCAAATTGTCACTTTAGAATCTTGTTGGCATAGTTCTGTACCGTGGGGAAAAGCCATGCCAGCATTAGCAGTTCAAATCCTGGAAAAAGTTTTGTTATCAAGTTCTGATATATCAGGTTACTGTTGTGGTGTCCAATGGGAGAGACAGGAATGGATTTATGCCATTGTCTGCTGTCGTGAAATACTCTACTTGCCTCAAGAAGAATTTTCTGGAACAAACGTAGTGGAAAAAGCCACAGTTGCTACACCAGCTTTTAAGTTGGGCGATGTGGTGGAAGTTGATTTTAGTGAAGAACCATCACGTCGGATTATTCAAGGGATTTTTAGCCTGAAAAACAATTGGCTTTATGCAGTAGAATGGCGTTCCCCAATTTTGTCAGAAATGGCATCGGCTCAAAGTAGAATTATCTGGCTTGCGGATGTGGATTTAGTAAAAGTGAATGTATGACTGTATGACTATGTTTTTGGAGTTGTACCAAAAAAGTTAGTGCGATCATCCGAGTGTGCGCTTAATTGTTTGGGTTGATTTCCTATTGCTGGGATTGAATCTTAATAGTGAATCAACCAAATCCCAAATCCGAAGCTGGTCTATGAAGGACGCCTTTTGCGAGAAACTTTTAGCGATGAAGCAGCGATGCGAGAGGTTTTGATAAGTGATTGTTGGGTAACTTTAAGCACTATTTTGATCCCAGGCTGACAAATGAGATTTTGAACAACTCACTGCACCTTCAAAAAATATCGCCGCTTTCGTGTCCACAGCCGTCACAAGTCGCGTGCTGTTTAATAACACTCAGCATTTACACTGTGGTATAAAGATTTACTATTAGATAAGATAATGCTTAGAGGCATAAGATACATATATGATATACTCTACTGAGGCAAATAAATCAGTAGAGTATTTTTATAGGAATCCGGTATCTGTTCCTTGCCCCTCACCCAACAATTTTGGGGAAGCCAGCCTAGTGCTAGTTTTCCTCTCCTACAGTCATATATCTAATGCAGAAGACAGCGATTCGGGGGTGTCGAGGGAATGGCTGCTGTGATGAAGAATGAAACCTGTCCGAGTCTATATGTCAAAGTTTCTGGTATTTAGCGCCTACGCTGTGATTATTGTTGCGGCTTTCTCGCAGTCTGGCTGTGTGCGCGAGAAAACAAAAAAAATTGTCGGATTTTCGCAGACAGAGAACATCGGCCCGTGGCGCATCGCCGAAACGAACAGCATCAAAGAGGAGGCTGCCAAGCGTAAGAAAACTTACGATTTCCTGATGACGGATGCTCAGGGGCAGACATCGAAGCAATTTTCTGACATCGAGGATTTGATTGCCCGACAAGTCGATGCCATATTTCTCGCGCCACGCGAATATGAGGGTCTTACACCTGCTCTCGAAGCAGCGAGAGCGGCAAAAATCCCGGTGTTTCTCATCGACCGTGAAGCTGCGGGAAGACCAGGCGAGCATTTCGTCAGCTTTCTCGGGTCGGATTTCATTGTCCAAGGCCGCCGTGTTGGCAAATGGCTGGCTCAGGCTACTAATGGCAAGGCGTCTATTGTGGAACTCACCGGAACAGCAGGGTCATCGGTCGCAATTGATCGGGCAAAGGGGTTTCGGGATGCGATCGCCAGTTATCCCAACATGAAGATCATCGCCACCCAGACGGCGGATTTTTCGCGGGCTGCGGCCGTGCGTGTAATGGAAAACATCATTCAGGCTAAAGGTTCTGATATCACCGCAGTGTATGCTCACAATGACGAAATGGCATTGGGTGCCATCCAGGCTCTCAAGTCCGCAGGCATGAAGCCTGGTAAGGATGTGATCGTCGGTTCAATCGATGGTCAGAAAGCCGCACTTGAAGCGATTAACCGTGGTGAGCTTGGCGTGAGTGTAGAGTCGAACCCGCGTTTTGGCCCACTTGTTTTCGCTACGATGGAGAAGTATTTTGCTGGCAAAAAGATTCCTCCTAGAATAATTCTTGAGGACAGACTCTTCGATGTGACAAACGCCAAAGATTTTGTGCAAGAAGCATACTAGTACTCGACCAACCCAAAAGAAGGCAGGGGGAGCAGGGGGAGCAGAGGGAGCAGGGGGAGAAAAGAACTTGATTTTCTTACCATAAACCCCGCAAAGTTTCTTTGGTGGACTACTAGTACTCGACCAACCCAAAAATGACGGGTGAAGGCAGGCTGTTCTTGAGCAGGAGGAGAAAAGAACTTGATTTTCTTACCATAAACCAAGCATTGTTGCCTTGGCAGACTACTAGTAGTTTCTCAAGCGAAGTTTGAAGGGTAAAGGAACGAACCGCATAGACGCAAAGCGGCTTCCCGCAGGGTAGGACGCAAAGAGCGCAAAGGAAGAAGGAAAAGAGAGAAATAAAAATTTGATTTACCAAGCATTGTTGGCTTAATAGACTACTAGTACCGCAAGGCGGAAGTCAAAAGTCACGCATAATTGTATTTCAAGCTCTTGCGCCATATAAATAAAGATAAAGATAGCCAGGAAATATGCTGAACCTGGACGATGAATAAACAAGATGACGACTATGGGGTATCAGGACAAAAACTAGGTAAAGCCGATGACTCAGGCGACTCGAACTGTCTTGTGCATGAGGGACATAAAGAAAAGTTTTTCCGGGGTATCGGCGCTCCGGGGCGTCGATTTTGAGCTAAAGGCGGGCGAGATCCATGCGCTGGTCGGAGAGAACGGCGCTGGTAAATCGACACTCATTAAGATCATGACGGGAGCGTATCGACGAGATTCGGGTGTTATGGATTATGGCGATCCCGTTACATTCCAGAACCCGACCGAAGCGCAGGCGGTAGGCATCGTAGCTGTCTACCAGGAAATCCATCTCGTGGGTTTCCGAACCGTTGCTGAGAACATTTTTCTTGGCAGAGAGCCGCATCGCTTTGGGATTATTGACAGACGGCGCATGAACACTGAGACATCGGAGATATTGGAGCGCCTGGGGTTGGATATCGACCCGCGATCGCTGGTTAGTTCGCTCAATATTGCCCATCGCCAAATGGTGGCGATCGCACGCGCTATATCCTTTGGTGCGCGGGTGCTTATCCTCGATGAACCCACGAGTTCGCTTACCGAAACCGAGGTTTCTGTTCTTTTTAATGTCATGCGGCGGCTAAAGTCGGAAGGGACATCCATCGTTTACGTCAGCCACCGTTTTGAAGAACTTTACGCCGTGTGCGATCGCGTCACAGTTCTGCGTGATGGGTGCAACATCGTAACGCAATCCCTGGCCACGCTCAATCGCCTGGAACTCGTTTGTTATATGCTGGGCCGCGAACCAGAAGAGGTGAGCAAAGGAGTCACGGCGTTCGCAGGGCGATCGCAAAATGCGGTAAATCGACCAGTGCTGCTCCAGGCGGAAGCTCTCAAATATAAGAAACGGCTCGATGGTGTCTCGATTGAAATGCGGCATGGCGAAATCGTTGGGCTTGCGGGTTTGCTCGGCTCTGGTCGAAGTGAAACAGTGCGTACCCTGTTTGGGGCTGAACCACTTGAGGGTGGAACTGTAAAACTCGAAGGTAATCTTCTATCCCTGCGTGATCCTCATGATGCCATCGACGCTGGGATAGCTTTCCTTTCAGAGGATCGCAAGGCGGACGGCATCATCCCTGAGCTTTCGGTGCGAGAAAACCTCACCCTCGCTGCACTACCAAACCTTACGCAATGGGGCATCGTTTCCAGAAAACGACAGAATGAGCTTGTTGATCGTTTCATGCAGCGCCTTGGAATTAAGGCGACTAGCGCCGAACAGAAGATCCACGAACTATCAGGCGGCAATCAGCAGAAGGTTCTTCTGGCGCGATGGCTGTGCAAAAATACAAAACTTCTTCTCCTCGACGAACCGACTCGCGGTATCGACGTTGGTGCAAAGGGCGAGATCCAGCGCCTGATCGCCGAACTAGCAGAGCAAGGGCTGGGGGTTCTGATGATTTCATCGGAAGTGGAAGAGCTAGTTGAAGGTTCGCAACGTGTTATCGTCCTCCGTGACGGGCGGTCAATCGCAGAACTCAGTGGTGAACAAAAGAACATAAAGGCAATTCTGCACGTAATGGCGGAAGGTGCACGTCAGGAAGGCGTGAAACAGAGCAGGACAGATAATGAATAGCAAGAAGCCTGACCTGAGTTGGAAAAACCTGTGGAACCCAAACTTGGGTGCCCCGGCGGCACTGCTAATTCTCTATGTTGCGAACGCCGTTTTCACTCCGCGTTTCGCTACAGTTAGCAACACCTTGAACATGTTGCTCCAAGTATCCACCACAATGTTTATTGCCGTTGGGATGACATTTGTCATTGCCTCGCGTGGCATCGATCTGACAGTCGGCTCTACTATGGCATTGGTTTCAGTTATTGTGGCATTGCTTATTAAGTATGGAATTACTGTTGCCATTTCGTTCGCCTTGTGCTGTGCCCTGTTGGTAGGTCTACTCAATGGCTTTCTCATCTCACGTCTGAAACTTGATCCCCTGATCACTACCTTGGCGGCTCTGATCTTATGGCGTGGGGTCGCTCAGGTCATCGGGGATGGTCAGCTCGTTCCCTTCACCCATCCCACATTTGAAGCGCTCGGAAAGGGCTATCTCGGTTTTATACCAATTCAGGTTGTAATTGCGGCAGTCGTCATTGCAGGAGCCTTCTTCTGTATCCGCTCTACGCTTTTTGGGCGTCAGATTGTTGCAGTCGGCGGCAACGAGAAAGCTGCAAGGCTTGCGGGTATCCGTGCGGAACGGGTGAAATACATCGTCTATATAGTTAGTGCCCTGCTTGCTGGGCTGGCCGGACTCGTCGAGACGGCGAGGCTCGGTATGGGCGATCCTAGTAAGGTCGGTGTCAACGCGGAATTCGAGGCGATCGCAGCCGTTGTTGTTGGCGGCACGCCCTTCTCTGGTGGCCGCGCTAATGTACTCGGAACTGTTGTGGGAGCGCTGATCATGCAGGTAATTTCCACAAGTTTCAACATGCTTTTGATTCCCTTCACTTGGTCATTAGTTTTAAAATCCGTAATCATTCTTTTCGCCATTTTTTTACAGCGTCCTAAGGAGGTTTAACGTGTCATGGCTGCTACAAGGTCTCTTGCAGTTGCTGGAATGCGGCTCTCGAAGCGTCTCGCCAGACTCCTCACCTCGCAAGGTGTGCTGCTCATGCTCCTTAGTTTGGCTGTTTTCGCATCGTTTCGTTATGAAACCTTCCTGACACCTCTTAATCTCATGAATATCATGCGACAGAACAGTATGCTGGCGATCGTGGCACTGGGCATGACTGTCGTGATTCTGAGTGGAGGAATCGATCTCTCCGTGGGTTCCCTCGTTGCTCTAGGCGGTGTCGTCGCGGCATTGCTTGCTGGACAAGGAAGCTTTGTGGCAATTGTTGGCGGCATTGCCAGCACCACCTTGCTTGGTGTGGTAAACGGTCTTCTCGTATCCCGCGCAAGGCTCCAGCCGTTCGTTGTTACGTTATTCACCGCAAGCGCTGCACGGGGGCTAGCGTTGAGCATCACCGAGGAGAGGTCGATTGCAGTACCATCGGCAGCATCAGGACTTGTTTGGCTGGGCAGAGGGTTTATTGGTTTCGTTCCTGTCCCCGTGCTTATAGTTGCGCTCTTATATTTTGCAGCTTGGTTTATGCTGCACAAAAGCCGATTAGGGTTGCATGTGTTCGCTATCGGCGACAACGAGGAAGCCTCCCGGCTGATGGGCGTGAACCCAAACCGAGTGAAGCTTGCGGTCTACACATTCAGTGGTATGCTTTCAGGGCTTGCTGGTGTCGTTCTCGCGGGTCGTCTAGGGGCGGGTCAGCCTGTGGCTGCCTTTGGCTGGGAAACGGATGCGATCGCCGCGACTGTCATGGGAGGGACATTTCTCGTAGGGGGGCAGGGGAGCGTGTTTCCGACGCTTGTCGGTGTACTTTTACTAGGAATGATGTACAACCTTCTGAATCTTGAGGGGACTATTACTCCGTGGTGGCAGCTTGTGCTTCGAGGCGGCTTTCTACTTATGGTCGTGATATTCCAGCAGCGCATCGCCCAGAGGGAATAATACCAATTCAATTAATGATTTTAAACACATCCTTGGGTAAAGACGCGATGAATCGCGTCTCTACAGATGGTCTATTTGTCGCATTCTTTTTTCAAATTGGTATTACGCTCTACTTGCAAGAGCTTCCGTCTTCACGTTTCAGTGTTTCGCGCAGCCTGTAAGAGCTTCCGTCTTCCCTGTAAGAGCTTCCGTCTTCACGTTTCAGTGTTTCGCGCAGCCTGCAAGAGCTTCCGTCTTCCCTGTAAGAGCTTCCGTCTTCACGTTTCAGTGTTTCGCGCAGCCTGCAAGAGCTTCCGTCTTCCCTGCAAGAGCTTCCGCCTTCACGTTTCAGTGTTTCGCGCAGCCTGCAAGAGCTTCCGTCTTCCCTGTAAGAACTTCCGCCTTCACGTTTCAGTGTTTCGCGCAGCCTGCAAGAGCTTCCGTCTTCACGTTAGCAAAAACATACTTGCGTTACACCTATTTTCACGCATATAAAATATACTTTTGCAGTACAGTAGTACTGTGTGCTGACAATAAATGTGGTTCAAAGATGTAAAAACTACTGTTAGTCATTTAAGTTTCAATACTTCTCGGTTAAGCCCAAAATCAGGTAAATTAAGGGTTTCACCTTTTCTTCGTGAGATTCATCCTTTTTTGCTCTTTTTGATTAGACATAGAAGGGAAAAAGAATGTAAAGACGTAGTAGTGCTACGTCTCTACAAGGGTTCTGGGTAACGCATATTTTATTTCTGGAGATGTCTATTGGCGATCGCTAGAAATATTATTAGTATTCAGCAACAACTAGCTCCTGGGCACTTATGACTACTAGGGCACAATCAGCACTGGGCAAGGGGAAAGATTAATTACGCGAGTGGTAACACTATCATCGGCTCCCTCTTCAGTCAACCCTAGCCCCCGACAGCCCATAATGATTAAATCGGCTCCGATTTCATCAGCGACATCGCAGATAGTAAAAGCTGGTTTACCTCGCCTTTCCAGGATTTCGGATTGAATTCCTTGCCCAGAAAATAAAGATTGGGCATTTTCCAACAGCTTGGCAACTACCTCTGGTGACACCATCGGATCTGGACTAGGCGCATCTGGAGGTGGTTCTTCTACCACAGACAGCAGCACCAAGCGACTGCTGTACTTTTTGACTACGTTTGTAACTACATCAGCAGCTTCCCGCGTTTCCCGGCTTTGATCAATAGGAAATAGTACTGTCTTAAATATCTCTGTCACTTGGGTACCCCTGACTCCGGTAAAATCTTGATGGTTCTACTTTCAAAACAATAACAAAAAGGCAATCAGGAGAGTTTGGTGTGTCCAAAAAAAGTTTAGCAAGTTTATCTTCGGCTGATATATCTGGGAAACGTGCCTTAGTGCGGGTTGACTTTAATGTGCCTGTGGACGATCAAGGCAACATTACCGACGATACTCGGATTCGCGCCGCTTTACCAACCATCAGAGATTTGACGCAGAAGGGTGCTAAGGTCATTCTCGCCAGCCATTTTGGCCGTCC
This sequence comes from Nostoc favosum CHAB5714, assembly GCF_020829495.1. Taxonomy (GTDB): domain Bacteria; phylum Cyanobacteriota; class Cyanobacteriia; order Cyanobacteriales; family Nostocaceae; genus Nostoc; species Nostoc favosum. Next base: position 8,730 of record NZ_JAIVFQ010000050.1, read on the forward strand.
TAAAGGTGTGGATGACAAATTACGCCTAACTCCCGTTGCCAAGCGTCTCTCTGAGTTACTGGGGCAAGAAGTCGTTAAAACTGATGACTCCATTGGCGATGAAGTTGCAGCTAAAGTTGGCGCCCTGCAAAATGGCCAAGTGCTGTTACTAGAGAATGTCCGTTTTTACCCAGAAGAGGAGAAAAACGACCCAGAATTTGCGAAAAAATTGGCAGCTAATGCTGATTTTTATGTAAATGATGCTTTTGGTACTGCACACCGCGCCCATGCTTCTACTGAAGGTGTGACTAAATTCCTGAGTCCTTCTGTGGCTGGATATTTGGTTGAGAAGGAATTGCAATATCTGCAAAACGCCATTGAAAATCCCCAACGTCCTTTGGCGGCAATTATTGGCGGTTCCAAAGTTTCCAGCAAAATTGGCGTGATTGAAACGTTGCTGGAGAAATGCGACAAGCTAATCATCGGCGGTGGAATGATTTTCACCTTCTACAAAGCCCGTGGTTTAAATATCGGTAAGTCGTTGGTGGAAGATGACAAGTTAGAACTAGCGAAATCTTTGGAAGCTAAGGCTAAGGAACGGGGCGTTACCTTCTTGTTACCCACGGATATAGTATCAGCAGATAAGTTTGCTCCTGATGCTAATGCGACAACCGTCAGCATTGAGAACATCCCCGATGATGGTATAGGTTTGGATATTGGCCCAGACTCAGTAAAAGTTTTCCAAGATGCCCTTGCAGATACCAAAACGGTAATTTGGAACGGGCCAATGGGTGTGTTTGAGTTTGATAAGTTTGCGGTAGGTACGGAAGCGATCGCTCATACCCTCGCCGAAATCGGTAAAACTGGCACAACTACCATTATTGGCGGCGGCGACTCAGTAGCGGCTGTGGAAAAGGTTGGTTTAGCCGACCAAATGAGCCACATCTCCACCGGCGGCGGCGCTAGCTTGGAGTTACTTGAAGGTAAGGTATTGCCTGGAATTGCAGCTTTAGATGATGCTTAATAGCCATCTTTAGAATTATGTAGAGACGTTACATGTAACGTCTCTACAAATAGGGGAAAAACTGTGGAAACTAAATGGCTGGAATGGGCACAAAAGTTACAAGCGATCGCTCAAAATGGTTTGACTTATTCTGAGGGTGTTTTTGATATTGAACGCTACAAACAATTACGAGCGATCGCCACAGAAATTATAGCTACTTACTCAAATGTAGAACACAGTTATGTCCTAGATTTATTTAGCCGTGAACTAGGATATGCAACTCCCAAAGTTGATGTGCGAGGAGCAATTTTTCGGGACGATACTATATTGTTAGTCAAGGAAAGAGCTGACGGCTGTTGGACTTTACCTGGTGGATGGGCTGATGTCGGCGAGTCGCCCAGTGAGGTAGTTGTGAAAGAAGTATATGAAGAATCTGGATATCAAGTACGCGCGATTAAACTACTAGCAGTCTATGACAGAGACAAACAGGGACATCCACCGTTTCCGTTTTATGTCTACAAGCTGTTTTTTAAGTGTGAAATTATTGGTGGTTCTCCATCATCAAGTATTGAAACTGAAGAAGTAAGTTTTTTTGCTGAAGATGCGTTACCAGAACTTTCCATCGGACGTGTAACACCAACACAAATCACGCGACTTTTTCAACATCATCGCCAACCAGATTTACCGACAGATTTTGATTAAATGCCTCTGCATTACGAAAATGGGGATACAGAATTCATGGCTTTATTCTGGCTGTTGAGTTCTGATACCATTTCTTTGTGAGGCTGCGCCAAATTTTCTTGGCTTCTTATTTCTTTGTTTGTGTCCTTTGCGTTCTTCTCCCTTGGCGTTAGCCTCTCCCTTTGGGAGAAGGGGAGACGCTAACGCGAATGCGGTTCGTTCATCATATAGTTTGGCGCATCTTCATACAGAACTGGTATGAATTCTGACTCATGAAATAGTCCGGACTTGTAAATAGTCTCTTCTTGTGTAAGGGGGACACGTTACCGTGTTCCCCCAGCTAGGAGGAAAAGTATCCTTGAATCTGCCTTCTGATGTCAGTACAATCTTTAAGTTGACAACGTTCTTATGCAAAACTGACTTGTAGTGTATAAGAACCAGGGTCAAAGGTACTACTAGAGAAACTTCCCCCAGTTTCAGGGAAGAAAGCAAAGTCACTCACTGAAATGGAGTATATACCTGCATCTAGGAACCTGGTGATTAATGAGGAACCGCTACCCCCACCATCGTCGTTAGATTCCAGTAAATTACCAGCATTGTCAAACAGTCCGAGAATTGTATCTCCCGACATCGCTGTGCTGATAGTGACAGTTCCTGAATTTGCTAAAGAAAATGTGAAAAAGTCGAAATCGGGATTATCCCCCGGTTGAACTGTTGCTAACTGGGCTGAAGCATTAACGTTTGAGCCTGATGACAAGGAACCTAATATCTCAGCTGTTGAGAGTGAGTTGTTTGTAGCTTTTCCAGCAATTTCCAGCTCATAGTTGAAAAGGAAGTCATCACTATCAAGTATGAGATTGTTTCTCCCCTGCACAATACCTATGATCTCATCTGGCTCTGCTCCCGGTTTGTCTAACAATATTCGTGTGTTGTTTCCAAAAACTTCCAGACGGTAGTCTAATAAAGATCCTTTGAGTTGAATTTGATCTTGGCTAGAGTCAAAGTCAGTAAGACTAGCGAAGTCCGCAAAACCAGGATTGGCAATGTTGTTATCGTCGTAGAAAACACTTATAAAGTCCCCCAGGATAAATCTATCTGCCCCAGTTCCACCAGTCAAGGTATCAATTTCCCCTAATCCAGGTGGAAGCAGATTACTACCAACAAAACCACCAGCAAAAACACTGATGAAAACGTCATCTCCAGACCCGCCATTGAGTCTGTCATTGTCGAGTCCGCTTCGTAGTCTATCATCCCCGTCCTCACCGTTGAGGATATCATTGCCGCTACCACCGATTATTGAGTCATCGCCTGCTCTTCCATTTAGAGTGTTCCTACTCAAATTAGTACCGATGAGGATGTTATTAAGACTGTTACCTGTCGCATCAATGGCGCTAGTTCCCGTCAGCGTTAGATTCTCCAGATTGGCACCGAGTGTGTAGGTGACAGAAGACCGGACGGTATCTGTGCCTGAATTTGCAGCTTCGGTAATCGTATCAACAGCACTGTTAATTATGTAGGTGTCATCGCCTGCTCCCCCATTCAAAGTGTCAGTGCCCAAGCCCCCATCTAGTGTGTCATTGCCATTTCCACCGATTAGACTGTCGTTTGCCGTCCCACCTGCGAGGGAATCGTTACCATCTCCACCATTCAAGAAATCGTTACCGGAGGGACTATTGGCATTACCACCACTAGCCCAACCAACTATCGTGTCATTTTCCGAAGTCCCAGAAATCTTGTCAGGACTTGTAGTGCCGAAAATAAATGCCATGTTATTTCTCCTAAATTTCTCACCAATACGTAAGTTCAGCCTCAGTCAAAGAACTATTCATCAGTAAAGATGTAAATTACTTGCCATTTGTGTAATCTAAGTTAAAAACTACTAAGTTATCTGGTTAATAACTTCTAAAGAAAAAATATCCACTTATTTATTGTGGGCTGACCCGAAAAGCCCGCCTTTGCTTGTGCAGGAGCGAGACGCCTATTCTAAAAAATTAGATAATTTCTTTTTTGAAAGTCCCTTAATTTCTGACCCAAATGGTAAGTAATTTGATCAAATGTTTGGGTTCTTTTTCCAAACTTTTTTGAACCGACGCTGTAATTATTTACATATCATGAAATCCAATGTTATGTCAATTTTTTACCAAAATTTAAAAATCTTAATAGATAAATAGAGTTTGTAGTGTAATAAAATACACATGTATTTTTTAATTAATTATTGTTTTAAAGTAATGATTTTTTTTGGTGAACATTGGAAGATTTTTCAGATGAACGCGGTATTGTTGTTAAGTTAAGTTTCAATATCATTTTTTTACTAAAAGATAATTTTATATTAAAAAAGGCATTGTAAAATTCCCAAGTTTCATTGATATATTAATCCAGGAATTTTTGCACTTAATAAAACTTAGGCTTTACATAAATTTTATTAAATTTTATATAGTTATTTAGGAGTGGAAAATTATCGATGCCTGTCTTCAAAAGTGACGCTACGCACAGTCGCTAACCGGAGCTTTCGCCCTGCTCGCCTGGGCACTGTGCTAACAGATGCCTGCGGTGGGCTGCGCCAACTGCGGGAAACGACGCGATACACTTTTCGCTGCGGTTCTTGCTAGCCTACGGATACTCACAGAAACCGTCGAAACAAATCTCAATAAGCAAAAGTCCATCTAGACATATCTTTCGTAAGGGCACAGCATCGTTCCCTACAGCATGGTCTATTTCCGATCGCAAGATAATTAAGAAAAACCTTGAAAGGGCTAGGTTTTTGGGGAAATTTGATCATCTATTTGGATGAAACCATTTTTTCGCTGGCAATGATATGCAAATCAATATTTTTGAGCAAGCGCACTAATTTTTGCGTCAAAGATCCTTTGAGGAGCATTTGCCAGCGCGATCGCTGACTCTCTCCGATTACAATTTGGGTGATTCGATATTTTTCGGCGACTTGGGCGATCGCATTAGCTACGTTACTGTTGGTAACACGAATAAAAGTACCTTCAAATTCATTACAGAGTTTCTCACAAGTGTGAATGTGTAAGCTTTCCTCCTTGGTGAGGAAGCGTTCTGGATCGGCGACAAACAAGCTATAAAGCGGCGCGTTCATATAGTTAGCCAGCCTCGCACCCCGGCGTAACAGCTGCACTGAGTTGGGATAAGTAGATATACACACCAAAACCCGCTCGTGAATATTACAAAATTGCCCATTGGGGGTAGTAGCGATCGCATTTTCTTCCACGTTGTCTGCTACTTCCCGCAAAGCCAATTCCCGCAAAGCAATCAGGTTACGACGTTGGAAAAAGTTATCGAGGGATTGTTGGATTTTTTCCGGTGCGTAAATCTTGCCTTCTAATAACCTTTCTTGCAGGGTTTCCGGTGTGACATCTACTACTACTATTTCATCTGCGTCATCCAGAATCTTGTCAGGAACACGTTCACGGACTACTACACCTGTAATTCTGGCTACTAAGTCATTAAGACTTTCCAAATGTTGGACATTCATTGTGGAGTAGACATCAATACCTGCTGCCAAAACTACTTCTACATCTTCGTAGCGTTTTTCGCGTGGGGAACCAGGGACATTGGTATGGGCAAGTTCATCGATTAAGACTAATTGGGGCGATCGCTTTAAAATAGCATCTGTATCCATATCCGTTAGCGTCAACTCCCCGCGAGGATATTCCTTACGGGGTAAAATCTCCAGCCCCTCTCCCTTCTCAGCTGTCTCCTTGCGTCCGTGGGTTTCCAAAAGCCCAACGACGACATCAATTCCTTCCTGTTTAAGTGCGTGTCCCTCTTCCAGCATCCGGTAGGTTTTGCCTACTCCAGGAGCCATGCCAATAAATATTTTATGCTTGCCCCGGCGTCGTACCGGATAAAGCGAGTAACTTGCAGAATTTAAAGGTGCAGTGCTAGCTGAACCAGTATTACTATTATCTGACATTAGACCTCTTGCATGGATATTTTAAATAATTCGTAATTCGTAATTCGTAATGGGCTTCGCCCCGCAACGCTTTCGTAAATTTTGTTTTGTAATGGGGATTTAACCCCAACACAAAACAAAATTTTTATTGAACCGGGGGACTTAAACCCACGGACAGGAGTTAAAACAAGAATCTTATGGCTCACGTAGAGGCGCAGAGAGTAACGAAAAAGTTATCTATTTATTCCTAACTCCAAACTCCAAACTCCTAACTCCAAACTCCTAACTCCTAACTCCTAACTCCTAACTCCTAACTCCTAACTCCTAACTCCTAACTCCAAACTCCTAACTCCAAACTCCAAACTCCAAACTCCTAACTCCAAACTCCTAACTCCAAACTCCTAACTCCTAACTCCTAACTCCTAACTCCTAACTCCTAACTCCTAACTCCTAACTCCAAACTCCTAACTCCAAACTCCTAACTCCTAACTCCTAACTCCAAACTCCTAACTCCTAACTCCTAACTCCTAACTCCCCACTCCTAACTCCTAACTCCTAACTCCTAACTCCTAACTCCTAACTCCTAACTCCTAACTCCTAACTCCCCACTCCCCATTTACTAATTTTCCTGACGATTAAAATCTTGCAAGTAAAGAGCATAATTCAATCGGAGAACATTGACTCCCGGTTCGCCAAAAATCCATAAAAATCTGCCATCAGTATATCTAGTAATTAAACGTAGGATTTCCTCTTCTTTTACTCCCCGCGCACTAGCAACCCGCGTCAATTGCTGCCGTGCTGCTCTCAAAGAAATATGCGGATCTAAGCCAGAACCAGACGTATAAATTATATCAGCGATCGGTTGAAGATTTTCGTCTCGCAATTGATTTGCCTGTTCTAGAATCCGGTTGAGTAGTTCTGGATTGCTAGCAGCGAGATTGCTGGCTCCAGATATGCCAGTTGGCTTGGCTTTTTTGCCTTGGCTATATCTAACAGTACTGGGACGAGGATGAAAATATCGCTCAGATGTGAACACTTGACCAATTAAAGCTGAACCAATTGCTTCATTATTTAGATTCCGCATGATGCTGCCATCTGCTTGATAGGGCAATAAAACTTGACCCACTACAAGGATTATCAGAGGATAGATGATTGCAGTCAACAACCAAAGCATTAGAGTTATAAAAATTGCTCTGATAGTTTCTCGAATAATAGCCATAAAATTTTTCCAATTGCTGCTAATATTTTATTTTTCATTTTTAGTTATTTTACTCAAGCAGAACACTAAATTGTATTGGGACATTGCCTGTGTCAGATTCATTGGCAAAAACTTTTCCCAAACATCGACCTGTTTATTTATATTCTTCTTTTTCCCTCTCTCAACAGGTAAAAGTAAAAATGTTTATTATTTTACTTTGGTCAAGATGCGATCGTTTCGCAGCGTCCCTATTTTTGCTGTGATCAAGCCAAGCCCACAATTGTAATCAGTATATCTATCAACTTAATGGCGATAAATGGTGCAATCACCCCACCTAAGCCATAAATTAAGATATTGCGTTGCAGTAGCTGATTTGCTGTCAGTGGTCTAAACCGCACACCCTTCAATGCCAACGGAATCATCGCGGGAATAATCAAAGCATTATAAATCAGTGCTGATAGAACAGCAGAATTAGGGCTAGTCAAATTCATAATATTCAAGCTTTGCAAATTAGCAGCGACAAATATCACTGGGATAATCGCAAAGTATTTAGCAATATCATTAGCTATAGAAAATGTCGTCAATGCCCCGCGAGTAATCAACAATTGTTTACCAATGCTAATGATATCGATCAGCTTTGTGGGATCGGAGTCCAAATCTACCATGTTGGCGGCTTCTTTTGCAGCTTGCGTCCCTGTATTCATCGCAACGCCGACGTTAGCTTGGGCTAATGCGGGAGCATCGTTAGTCCCATCTCCCGTCATGGCAACTAGTTTGCCTGCTGCTTGTTCCTTTTTAATGACGCTGATTTTGTCTTCTGGTGTGGCTTCGGCAATGAAGTCATCGACTCCAGCTTCTTTGGCAATGACAGAAGCTGTAATCCGGTTGTCTCCAGTTAGCATGATGGTATGCACTCCCATCCGTCGCAGTGCAAGAAAGCGATCGCGGATACCAGGTTTAACTATATCTTTGAGATAAATAACCCCATAGATTTCGTTATCTAGACTGACTGCTAGGGGTGTACCTCCCAGGCGAGAAACTCGTTCGTAGGCAGCATCCAATTCTGGGGTGTCGCGTCCGTTGCGGGAACGGACAAATCCTTTAATGGCTTCTACTGCTCCCTTTCTCGCCTCATGCCCACCAGGCAAGTTTGTACCACTCATCCGTGTTTTGGCGGAAAAATCAACTCCTTCTGCCTGGTTGAAGTCGAAATCAAACCGTGCTACTAACTTTTCTGCCAGTCGCGCAATGGATTTACCTTCTGGTGTATTGTCAAAGACACTAGCTGCCCAGGCAACATTAGCAATTTCTGACATTGAATGGCCGTTGATGGGAATAAATTCTTCCGCCAAACGGTTGCCGAGGGTAATTGTACCTGTTTTGTCAAGAACTAAAGTGTTGATATCTCCACAGGCTTCGACTGCTCGCCCTGAAGTGGCAATGACGTTAAATTGGGCAACTCGATCCATACCAGCAATGCCGATGGTACTTAGTAAACCGCCAATGGTTGTAGGAATTAATGCTACTAATAGAGCAATCAAAATTGGGATGCTGACTGGACTGTTGACATAGTAGGCAAGTGCGGGCAGAGTTACCACGACTAACAAAAAGACTAAGCTGAGAACTGCCAGCAATACTGTCAGGGCAATTTCATTGGGTGTTTTGCTGCGTTCTGCCCCTTCTACTAAGGCAATCATCCGGTCAATAAAGCCTTTGCCTGGGTCATTAGTGATGCGGATAATTAGCTCATCTGAGATAATCCGCGTCCCACCAGTAACAGAACTAGCAACGTCGGAACCTGATTCTTTTAATACTGGTGCGGATTCCCCAGTAATTGCCGATTCATCCACTGAGGCGACACCCATGATTACTTCGCCATCGGCAGGAATCATATCGCCAGCAATGACGTAGATGTTATCGCCCTGTTTAAGGCTGGTGGATGAAACTTCACTAATTGTGCCATCGGCAGCAAGTTTTTTAGCGATCGTCTCTGATTTCGTTAATCGCAAGGCATCGGCTTGGGCTTTACCCCGCCCTTGTGCCACTGCTTCGGCAAAATTGGCAAACCAAACTGTAAAGAATAAAATCCCCGATAACAAGCCGTTGAAAACTTGCGGGTTCTTTTGCAGGGCTGGGCCAAATAGATTGGGATCAATCGTTAGCAATAGGGTGATGATTGTCCCCACCCAAACCACAAATATCACTGGGTTTTTGATTGCATACTTAGGGTTGAGCTTGACAAAAGCATCTCTCATTGCCCTTAAGTACAGCCACTTATTACTTGTACTGGCCTTTTTACGTGTTTGGCGGCGATCGCCAGAACGAGGATTTGGCCGTCTAGCTTTGAAGTTAGTTGCCACTTGATTCATGAATAAAGTTAGAAGTTAGGACTAGGAGTAGAAGCAATACGGTTCGGATAAGATCCCCCCGCCTGTGGCGACCCCCGATAAATTGGGGGTAAAGGAGGAAATTAGCCCCCCAATTTATCGGGGGGTTGGGGGGATCTTTGCAGGGTAAACAAGCTAACCGAACCGTATTGGGAGTAGAAGTAGCGCTGTCAAGGTGAATCTTGTATTTATTACGAGCCTCTGAACTCGGCACTTGAGCCTTTGAACTCGGCACTTGAGCCTTTGAACTCGGCACTTGAGCCTCTGAACTCGGAAGTTGAGCCTTTGAACTCGGCACTTGAGCCTTTGAACTCGGCACTTGAGCCTCTGAACTCGGAAGTTGAGCCTTTGAACTCGGAAGTTGAGCCTCTAAACTCGGAAGTTGAGCCTCTGAACTCGGAAGTTGAGCCTCTGAACTCGGAAGTTGAGCTTCTGAACTCGGCACTTGAGCCTTTGAACTCGGAAGTTGAGCCTTTGAACTCCGAATTTTCAAAATTCTAAAAGAACAAGTGAAGATTTTGTTTGAACGAATATGAAATTTAAGCTAACGCGATGTGCAACTTAATATTTTGACCTCACTTCCATTCCTCTCTTCCTTTAAGGAGAGAGGCTTTGAATTTTCCCCCTTCCCTCATAGGGAAGGGGGTTGGGGGGTTAGGTTCGAGTAAAAGTTGCACACGGCGTTAAGCTATATATCACCTTGACAAGCCCATAAATAAATTTATGGGGTTCAAAATCATTGATTTTTGACTTTTGACTTTTGACTTTTGACTTCCCCAAAGGGGCTGACAGGGCTAGAGTTAGGAGTTATTAGGAACTTCCAATACAAAAAAGATCCAATCTGTAGAGTGCGTTACTAACGCACCTTCATCAGATGGTGCGTTACGCGATCGCTAACACACCCGACGAAACCGGATTATTTATTTTTTAGTATTCTCTTAATTCCAAACTTATAACTCATAACTTATAAATTTTCTAACTGCCAGACGCTAATTTCAAACCCTCAGCTATGGGGCCCAAAGCCAGAACGGGAAAGAAAGTCAACACTCCCAAAACCAATGTCACTCCAGCAGTGATACCAGTAAATACTAGAGAATCCGTTCTCAGGGTACCAGGGGTTTCTTGTACTTGTTGTTTGCGAGACATGCTGTCAGCTAACAGTAGGATGGCAATTATCGGAATGTAGCGTCCTCCGATTAAGCTAACTATTGTACTCAAGTTCCACCACAAGGTGTTATCCCTCAACCCTTCTAAGCCGGAACCATTATTTGATGCTGCTGAGGCGTATTCATAAACTACTTGAGAAATACCGTGATAGCCAGTGTTGCTAATTCCAGATAGGGAGATGGGATAAGCCAAAGTGATCGCACTGGGAATCAAAACTAGAATTGGGTGAATCAACAGCACCACGCTGGCGAGGACGATTTCCCGCTTTTCAATTTTGCGTCCTAAAAACTCTGGGGTGCGTCCTGCCATTAATCCAGTTAGGAACACTGTGAGAATTAAGTAAATAAATAGGTAAGCTGTTCCAGTTCCCTGGCCACCCCAGATAACCTGAATAAACAAGTTGAAGAGAGTCGAAAATATTCCTTGCGGCATCAAAGAATCATGCATCCCATTCACAGCACCAGACATAGTAGCGGTAGTCATAACTGCCCAAAATGCCGTTTGTGCCCAGCCAAATCGAACTTCTTTACCCTCTAAATTGGGCTGTTCTAATCCAAAAGCGTTATTAACAAGGGGATTACCTTGCAGTTCTCCCACGGCTGCCACCCCCACCAGAACTACAAAAATCACAAACACCATCCAGAAAAGTAGCCAAGCTTGTTTGATGTTCTTGGCAAATATACCGTAGGTGTAAATCAAGGCTGCTGGTATAGAAATCATGGCGAGCATTTCTATCAAGTTAGAGGCACCATTGGGATTTTCAAAAGGATGGGCTGAGTTTACGCCAAAAAAGCCTCCGCCGTTCTCGCCCAAAAGTTTGATCATTTCAAAGGATGCCACCGGGCCTCTGGCAATATATTGCGTTCCGCCTTCTAAGGTTCTTACAACCAGAGTCTCTTTTAATGTTTGTGGTACACCTGCTACAAGCAAGGCGATCGCTCCAATAATCGAAATCGGCAGCAAGATTCGCGTAATTCCACGCACAAGATCGACGTAAAAGTTCCCCAATTTTCTACCCGTCAACCCGCGAATAAAAGCAATTCCCACGGCTAACCCAGTGGCTGCGGAGGTGAACATCAAAAAGCCCAAAGCCGCTACCTGGCTAAAATAGCTTAAGGTTGTCTCACCAGCATAGTGTTGCTGGTCGGTATTGGTCACAAAGGAAATGGTTGTGTGCAGTAATACATCCCATTTGATAGCACCGAAGCCGTTAGGATTCCAGGGTAAGAGTCTCTGAAAATATACCAGCAAATACACTGAAATACCCATAATCAGATTGCTGCAAATTACAGCCTGGATATACTGCCAACCCGTCATATCATCTTTCCTGCGGACACCCGCTACTACGAACATACTTCGCTCTATCGGGTTCATTAAAAAATCAAGCAGTGTTCTTTCTCCCAAAAAGACACGCGCTATGTATCTACCCAGTAACGGAGTGATTGCTATGACAATACACAGTGTTAAGCCAATTTGTAAAAAACCTTGTCCCATATATTTCACGCTCAATTAAATTTAAGTGTTAGCAAGCCAATTCTTAGAAATAACAGATTAACTGTTGGGGTATTTGATTTCGAGGGATTTGGTGATATTTCATGTCACCGTCATTTTTAAATCTGGATTTACTATTTTCAGTTATTACTATCCAGATACTTATTAAACTTATTGTTAAGAATATGTAATTTTTTATTATTAATTCATCTATCTCGCTAGTTATGATTATTTGTTTATACAATACATTCTCGAAGTTTGCTACTTTCAAAGAATATAAATATCCCAGAGAATTTTATTAAAGGGATTACGGATTGGGAAGGTTGTGGTAAATACTCCACCCCTGGAGGGCAATTACTTAGCCCCCAATCTTCAGTTACCCAAGGCTATTTCATTCTCATCTAGCCCGCCTCAGAATGAATTCTGAGTCTAATAGCGAAAGTCGTCTAAAGACGACTGAGAAAAGGTTATAGCCCGTTTTAACGGACTTGAGCTATAAGAGAGGAAATTTAGTTCTGGGCGATTTATGTCTAGAACGAAATAGCCCTATCAGTCCCCAGTTACCGTTTTTGCATCTGAACAATCAGAATTTTCAGGTTAATGCTCAAGTTTACATTTGCAGATATAGATTGCAGATAAATCATAATCGCTAAATTAAATAGTTGTAAAGATTGTAGGATAAGGATTTTTTAGTAAATCAGAAATGAAGATATTAAATCGATTAGTGGCTATGAAAGAAGCTATAAACGAGCGTGGGGAGACTTATGGACTAATAGCGATCGCCTTTGCGATCGTGATCAGCTTGGAATATTTAACACCACCTGAGTACGTATTTGGCTACCTCTACACAGGGACGATTTTGTTAGCAGATTCACGATTGAATCGGGGTGCTGTGTTGGGGATCACTCTTGCCGCTACAGGATTAACACTATTGAATTTGTTTGTTCCCGGAGGAGAAATGATTAATTCCCCAACGTTGGCAAATAGGCTGATTGCAGTATTGGCGTTGGTGGTAACGGGTTGGTTAAGCCATCGCAACCGCCGCAATGAAGAAGCGATCGCTTATACGCAAGCACAATTACGCTCCCAAGAACAACTAGCTACCATGCGTGAAGATTTTGTTTCTACCCTAACGCATGATTTGAAAACACCCCTATTAGGATCAATTGAAACGCTGAAATATCTTCAAAATGAGCAATTTGGTGAAATCACGCCAATGCAAGCAAAAGTCTTACAAACAATGGCTCGTAGTCATCGGAGTACACTGCAATTAGTCCAAACGCTTTTAGATGTATACCGCAATGATACCGAAGGGTTGAAACTACAGTTATCACCTATTAATTTGGTAACTGTGGCGGAGGAGATAATCGCCACCCTGACTGAACTAGCGAAAACACGACAGGTTTATATTTCTCTCCACTATGGCGAATCAGATTTTCGCAGCTTTCTTTGGGTAAACGGCGATCCTTTGCAACTGGGGCGAGTCTTCACCAATCTCCTAAGTAATGGCATAAACCATACCCCTCGTGGCGGTAAAGTAGAAGTAGTACTTGAAAGTTATTCTAGCGATCAAGTAGTAAAAATATTCGATACTGGTTCCGGCATTACCGAAGAAGAGTTACCCCACTTGTTTGAAAGATTTTATCAAGGACATAGCGATCGCCACGTCTGTGGATCTGGGCTAGGGCTTTATTTGACCAGGCAAATTATAGCTGCTCATGGGGGTACAATTTGGGCAGAGAATCGCTCACCACGAGGCGCACTGTTTGGTTTCCGCCTCCCTGCTTGTCCACCACCGGGGAGATGAGGAGTGGAGGGAGATGAGGGAGATGAGGGAGCAGGGGGGGCAGGGGAGAATAATAATTTTTAACTCTTGACTAATGACCAATGACCAATGACTAATGACTAATGACTAATGACCAATGACTAATAACAAATGACGAAAATCTTACTTGTTGAAGATGATGAATTGTTTCGGCTTGGTCTGCGGATGCGGTTGCAACAAGAAACCACTTTGGAGATTGTCGCAGAGGCAGAAGATGGGGAACAAGCTGTAGAATTAGCAAATCGCTATCCCCTGGATTTGGTGTTGCTGGATATAGGTTTACCGGGGATTGGCGGGATTGAGGCTTGTCGCCAAATCAAGCAGAAGCACCCAAATTTACCAATTCTTGTTTTAACCTCTCGTTCTGAAAAACCCCTGATTTCGCGGTTAATTGCCGCCGGGGCGCAAGGTTACTGCCTCAAAGGTATTCCGGCTGAGTCTCTAATATTAGCAGTGCGATCGGTTGCAGCAGGGGCTTCTTGGTGGGATCAAACGGCAACAACAGAAATTAGAGCAGCTTTTGAGGGTAATTCTACTATGGTGCTGCCTGCAAAAACTGAGGAATCTTTAGAAAATCCCCTAACCAAGCGGGAGCAAGAAATTTTGGCACTCGTGGCAACTGGCAAAAGCAATCAGGAAATTGCTGAGGTTCTCTACATTGCCCCTGGTACAGTGCGGGTTCATGTCCATACTATTTTGCAGAAATTAGAAGTACGCGATCGCACTCAAGCCGCAGTTTTAGCTATCCAAAAAGGATTGGTAGCACCAGAATTGTTAATTAAGTAGATTAAAATTCAATCTTAAATACGTTTGTAGTGAGGACTTTAGTCCTCAAATATTCAAGCACTAAAGTGCTTACTACAAACCTATCAATGGCCTATTTTAGATAAACCAGATTTCTCAATCTTTTAGCCCAAGAAAATCACATAATATTGATAGGGTCTACATCTATTGTCAAGCTAACAGATTGAGGACAGAGCGATCGCACTTCTTCCCAATCTGGCAATTGTGGTAATGCATCGGGGGCAAATTTAATCAATATCTGCCAGCGATAACGATTAGCTACCCGCAAAATACTTGCTGGTGCTGGGCCTAATATCTCGAATTCTTCTTCTGTACTCAAGGTTGTGGCTATTATTTGCGCCGTATTTTGCACTTGAATGGGATCGAGACTACTTAAGCGCAATAAAATTAACCGCCCATAAGGGGGATAATTGAGGGCTTGGCGTTGTTCTAATTCTGCTTGGGAGAAAGAGTAATAATCGTGCGATCGCACTGCTGCAATTACCTGATGCTCTGTAGTATAAGTTTGTACGATCACCCTCCCCGGATCGTCGCCTCTACCAGCACGTCCAGCGACTTGAGTCAAGGTTTGAAATGCCCGTTCACTGGCGCGATAATCTGATAAATTTAGCAATCCATCGGCGGCGACAACGCCCACAAGTGTCACCTGTGGTAAATCCAAACCTTTGGTGAGCATTTGCGTACCGACTAATAAATCTGCTTCGCCGTTGGCAAATTGGGTAAGTAGGGTACGGTGTGAGCCTTTGTTGCGGGTGGTATCGCTATCAAAACGAATCAAGCGTAACTCTGGGAACTGTCGCGCTAGTTCCTGCGTTACTCGCTGAGTACCGCTACCGAAAAATTTTAGGTAAGGGGAACTACAATCAGGGCAGAATTTGGGGTGCGATCGCGCATAGTTACAATAATGGCAGCGCAATAATTCCGGCGCTTTTTCTTCGGTGTGGTGATACGCTAACGACACGTCACAGTGCGGACATTCCAACACATATCCACAACTGCGGCAAGATACAAAAGTACTGTGTCCCCGCCGATGGATAAATAAAATTCCCTGCTGTTTTCTCTCTTGCAACTGTTGCAAAGCTTCTTGCAGCGATCTACTAAATATAGAACGATTTCCCTGCTGCAACTCTTGCCGCATATCCACTATTTCCACAGGCGGTAAAGGGCGGGAGTTGATGCGTTCGGGGAGGGAGAGGTAGTGGGAGGGATGAGGGGGATGAGGGGGATGAGGGGGATGAGGGGGATGAGGGGGATGAGGAGGATATTGCTCCCTCATCTCCCCCATCTCCCCCTGCTCCCTCATCCCTCCCACACTTACCCAACTCTCCAACGAAGGGGTAGCGGAACCCAACACCAACGGGCAATTTTCTAATTCTGCTCGCCATTGGGCGACGGTACGGGCGTGGTAGGTAGGTATGGGTGAGTCTTGCTTAAAACTACTATCGTGTTCTTCATCTAAAATAATTAAACCCAGGTTGGGCAAAGGGGCGAAAACTGCACTGCGCGTACCAATGACAACTTGGGGTTCTCCTGTGAGCATTTGTCGCCAAGTGTCGTAACGTTCGCCATCGGAGAGGGCGCTGTGATAGACGCTGACTTTATTACCAAAACGGGCGCGAAAACGATCAGTTAGCTGGGGTGTAAGTCCAATTTCTGGGACTAAAACAAGGGCGGATTTGCCTTGGTTGAGGAGAGGTGCGATCGCTTGCAAATATACTTCTGTTTTTCCTGAACCTGTCACTCCATGCAATAAAACTTCAGCAAACCCATCTAATGTCTGGATTGTTTCTAAGGCGCTAGCTTGAGCAACAGTTAAAGATTTAGCCCCATCGCCTGCTAATGCTGGCCCCTGTTCGGTTCGCAATATTTCCCGTTCTTCGATGACGATGTAACCCTTTTGTGTCAACGTCTTGAGGATAGAAGAACTAGCATTACAAATTTGGAGTAAT
Organism: Nostoc favosum CHAB5714; assembly: GCF_020829495.1. Taxonomy (GTDB): domain Bacteria; phylum Cyanobacteriota; class Cyanobacteriia; order Cyanobacteriales; family Nostocaceae; genus Nostoc; species Nostoc favosum. The sequence goes on from NZ_JAIVFQ010000050.1 coordinate 25,130, forward strand.
TCATTTTGCCACAACTCCCCACCATGCCGCCGCAGCACTTCCAAAATCTCTCTTTGGCGAGTAGTTAAGTCGTGGTCAATTGTACCTGTAAGCGTGACTGCTTTTTGCAGCTTTGGTCGAGTTAGTCGCGGCGGTTCTAAGTAGCTTTCTACTAAACCAAATCGCAGCAACTCCCGAATTCCCCGATAGGCAGATTTGACTTTTTGTTGGAGGTAGACAAAACTGTAGTCCCCAGCCGATTGCGCTTGTAAAAGTTCCCAAACTTGCCGCGCAGTTGGAGTCAAAAAAGCTAAAGGATCAGGAGATGCCAGTAAATAACTACTCCCCACTGCCCCCCTTGTACTGAGCGCAGTCGAAGTATGCCCTCTCCCTCCAACAAGGCGGATACGACGCTGCGATCGCCCCAGTAACCCTGGCGGCAGAGCAACCCGGATTACTTGAATTAGGGGCGTATAGTAATATGCAGCGACTCGATTGAGTAATTCCCAATAAGCACTTGGGAAAAATCCAACGCTGACTATATCTTCTACTTCCCGGATTTTTTCTGGTGGTAAATCGACATTTGGTTGTGCCAGTAACCGAATAGCGATCGCTCCTAATTGTTGTGCCCCAAATGGCACGCTCAAAATATCCCCTGGTTTTATTTCTAACTGGGCTGGCAATCGATAAGTAAATAGTCCTGTACTTCCTGGACAGTCTACCAATACTTCAACCCACCTATTAACAGTTATACCTGACTGGTATGATTGACTAGGTTCAGATACTAATAAAGGAGATAATTTTACGTCATTAATATACATAGTTTCTGACTTTATAGTTAGATATTTACCTCACATAGCTGGTCAAAAACAACCTAGCTAAATTAAGTCTAATTTTTTATTTTGTTAGACTTAAATGGTATTTCCCAATACTGTTATCCTTTATAATACTTGATAAGTTTCCTCTTATGTAATCTACTAGACAAATTCGTATCAACTACACATGCAATAAATATTTGGTACCCACTATACAAATAAAAGCATGTCAGCCCTTCCTGCAACAGTTGCTCCATCTACTAAATAGGGAGTAGCCTTTTTCCGCCTATCGATAGATATTCAACCCTTTCTGTATATGAGATGCTTTTATACAAATAAGAATATCTTGAAATTAAGCTGCCATTATTATAATTTCTCTCATTTGGGTAAATTGAAATCAGGAATGCATAACTCCAGCACCAGGTTTTTAATTTATCCAGTGATTTCCAACGGATAAACATTAAAAATATTTATAAAAATATATGAAAGTTTAAGATATTTGGATGGTTAGCTGAGATTTCTATGTTTGTTAAGGTTGAGAAAGTTTGAGGGGGTTTGACATATTTGGTAATTAAGAAAAAAATGAAGAATATAATCTGTTAGGAGCCTGAGAAGAAAGTTTTGTTGGGTGCGAAGGCCAGTTTAGTTATAGGTTGTATCTAACTGTAACCCATAGGTGTTAGGTAGATGCCGATTTTCATTCCTGAAGAAAAACTAGCATAAGCCTGAATTTCGCTATATAAACGGGTGCATTCGTCCCTTAGGGAAAACTACCAAGCCTCAAACGAGTAGCTGTAACTAAATTATGTACCAAACAAAGCAACAATCCCTAAAGGAAAATATGAATATTGTTGAATTAGGAGAAATGGAAATACTGGAGAATACTGCTGATATTGAAGAACCATTACTCGATATTTTAGAAGCAGTGGCAGATGAAGAGCCTCCAATTGTAGTAGAAAATCTGGAATCAGACGAACGCGACGGGGATGATATGGCCGCGGCCCGTCCTTCGGGATACAATAAAACCGAGCATGATGATGCCGTCGGCGCGTTTTTTAAAGAGATGGCGCGTTATCCGCTTCTAAAAGCTGATGAAGAGGTAGAGTTAGCGCGGCGAGTTAGGTTTCTAGAAGAAGTTAGAGAATTACAAGCAGCCTTAGAATTAAAACTGGGGCAGGAACCTAGCAAGGTAGAGGTGGCTTCCGAGCTAGAAATGACGGAAAAGCAATTAGAAAATCGCTTGTATCAAGGTAGAGTAGCGAAACGCAAAATGATTCGCTCGAATCTGAGATTGGTAGTTTCTATTGCTAAACGATACCTGAATCGGGGAGTGCCTTTCCTGGATTTAATTCAAGAAGGAGCGATGGGTTTAAATCGCGCTACAGAAAAGTTTGATCCAGATAAAGGATATAAGTTTTCTACTTACGCCTATTGGTGGATTAGACAAGCGATTACCAGGGCTATAGCTAACGATGCGCGGACAATCCGGCTACCTATTCATATTGTTGAAAAGCTTAACAAGCTAAAAAAAGCACAACGAGAACTCAAGCAAAAGCTTTGTCGCAATCCTACTGAAGGAGAAATGGCAGAAGCTTTAGAAATTAGTGTGCAACAACTACGCCAGCTACAACAACTACGGCGTCAAGCACTTTCTCTCAACCACCGCGTCGGTAAAGAAGAAGACACGGAATTGATGGATTTGCTAGAAGATGAAGATAACCTGTCTCCAGAAGCAAAAATGAATGAAAACATGATGCGTCAGGAGATTTGGGAAGTCTTGGGTGACGTGTTAACTCCACGGGAGAAAGATGTAATTTCTCTACGCTATGGTTTGACAACCAGCGAACCCTGTACCTTAGAAGAAGTTGGCAACATGTTCAATCTTTCTCGTGAACGAGTGCGACAAATTCAAAGCAAGGCCATGCGAAAATTGCGCCGTCCCCACATAGCCAAACGTTTAAAAGGTTGGTTGATTTAATTACATCTACAAAGATAGATTAGCTTCATTAACGAACATGGATCAAATAAAGTGCGTAGGGTGTGTTATCGCGTAGCGTAACGCACCATCCTAGATTTTAGGTGCGTTAGGACAAATGCCCATAACACAAAACTAGCTCTTTATTAAATCTACATTCTTAAGGAATGAAGGCGAGCTTGTATCTGCTATATTTCTTGAGCTTCACCTATTGCAAATTGCAAAAACAGGGCGTTTTTTACCTTTTTTCGTCTTTTATTTAGCCATTAGTCAAAAAAACTTACACACTTGCCTATGGGGGCATCCCAATCTTGCCAAAATACACAGGACTGGTACAAAAACCCTGTACAAACCTCTTTCCTTTGCGTTCTTTGCGTCCAACTCTTACGAGACGCTGCGCGAATGCGGTTCGTTATTTCATTCTCCGCCTAAGTCCAAATACCATATAAAAATAAACTTGCACATTTGGGATGCTCCCTTTGCCTATAGACTATGGACTATGAACTATAGACTATAGACTAATGACTTCGCGTAGCAATTTGATTGTGCGTTTTGCTGAACCAACTGATTACAGCGTACTGTTTAAATTAATTCAGGGGCTGGCTGAGTATGAAAAATTATCTCACGCTGTCACTGGCAATGCTCTCGAACTTAAGGAGCATTTATTTGGATCGCACAAATATATAGAAGCGATTTTAGCAGAATCTGCGGGTCAAGCCGTTGGTTTTGCCCTATTTTTTCATAATTATTCAACATTTCTGACTAAGCCAGGAATTTATCTGGAAGACTTATTTGTTTTACCAGAATTTCGTAGGCAAGGTATTGGTAAGGCTCTTCTTACTAAAGTAGCTCAGATAGCTGTAGAACGTGACTGTGGGCGGTTAGAGTGGAGTGTGCTGAATTGGAACGAATCAGCTAAAGTATTCTACCGTAGTATGGGAGCATCTATATTAGATGATTGGCAAATTTGTCGTGTTACAGAAGATGCGCTTACTCAGTTAGGATCTGTTAAATAAATAATTCGTAATTCGTAATTAAGTTTTGTAATGGGGATTTGAACCCCAATACAAAACTTGCGTGATTTTTGAACCGAGGGACTTAAACCCACGAAACTCGTTAAAATAATTCACAATTGATAAATTGATAATAACGGTCTTACCCGTAATAATAGCGGTAAGCAAGTTCGTAGTAAGGACTTTAGTCCTTATTTTCTAATACCAATTTTCACTAAGCTTGCACTTAATAACTACCCCTTCTTACTTAGCGTACTTGGCATTAGCCTGTGGCTTGCCACTGAGCGTCCAATACGATTCGGTTAAGCCCAAAAAATCAAAATGTGTAGGTTGGGTTAAGGAACGAAACCCAACTATTGCAGGGTTTTGTTGGGTAACACTAAAGTTCAACCCAACCTACAAATATTCTTAACCCAAGCGTATTGACTACGCGTCTACATTTAATAAATATTAAGTGCATCTTTATAGCGAATTGGTATAAGTACGCTTTGTGCTTACTACAAACCCCGAATATTTAAAATCCAAAAACTTGATGAGAAGTTTGACAGCTTGTCATTTGACTATAGCAGCGCCTCAACTGACAATTATGGAGGATATCGCAGCGAATAAGCTGTTATTGGAGAGAGAGAGAACACGAAATGAAAAAAATTATTACAGTGATGCTGTTAGGCATAGCAATCTTCACCTTTGCCTTCAGTAGTCCAGCTTTGGCAGCAGATGCTGTTAGTGGAGCTAAAGTATTTAGTGCTAATTGTGCCTCTTGTCACGCGGGAGGTAAAAATCTGGTTCAAGCTCCAAAGAACCTGAAGAAGGAAGCTTTAGAAAAGTATGGTATGTACTCAGAGGAGGCGATTATCGCCCAAGTTACAAAAGGTAAAAATGCCATGCCTGCTTTCGGCAGTCGTTTAAAAGCTAATCAGATTGAAGATGTAACTGCTTATGTGCTTTCACAAGCAGATAAGGACTGGAAGTAGACTAAAATCTAACTTCAATAATTAACAATTTGCGGGGCTTTTTGTCCCGCTAATTTTAAGGTTGCCGAAATTGTCAAATAGGATGCTTATACCAATTTTGGATTTTAGACTTTCCTGCGGAACGCTACGCGTAGCTTGCTTCTCCGAAGGAGTACGACTACGCTCAGTCGAACGATTTTGAATTTTGGATTAAGGTTTTTATAACAAGACTGTTCCAAAAATATCAAACAATACTACCTATCCTCATTTGGTATTATGAGTTATTTGTATCGATTATTTCTCAGTCTAGTTATTGCTTTCCCTCTCACTTTTTTGACTTTAACTGCACATTCATCACCCATCATATATATCACGCAAATTACAGGGGCTGATTTCTTGGAGTTTGCGACAACAAATTTCGTCTGTAACGGAAATCGCTCTTTTTTAATAGTGTAAGAGTTATACAGGGTATCCACCGGCTTGAAAAATCTGTTCGGCGGTTAAATTTAATTCGGGGAAAGTAGGTGAGATAATGCGATCGCTACCTCGAAACTGGTTGACTTGGTATTCTCCCTCAATTAAGGTGTAGAGCGAGACAGTTGGTTGTTTGGGGTTGCCAATAAATCGCCTACCGCCTAAAGCAGCATAGTCTATAATCCAATATTCTGGGATACCTACAGCCTCATAATCAGCAGCTTTTTTTAAATAATCATCACGCCAATTGCTACTCACTACCTCAACTACTAAGGGTATTGATTCCGCTTGGCTTACAGTAGATTCTTTTTTCCATAGAGGTTCGTTTACCAAATTGGGGCGATTTAATATCAGCACATCTGGTGAGTAAGCAGATTCATTTTCAGGCGGTTTGACTAATGCTGTTTTGGGTATGAAGTAGGGGAGATTTAAACGAATACACTCTCTAGTAACTTCAAAGGCTAAAAATCCAACTACCTCTTCATGATCGCCTGTGGGTTGTGGCATCTCGACTATTGCTCCATCATGCAATTCATAACGTTTTCCAGTGTTGTCAGGGTATTTAGCAACGAATTCATCGAATGTAACTACTTTGCCTAAGGTTTGAACCATAAATTATTACCTTCTATTTTGTTTGTGAAGCATCCAGTTTTCTCAATGCTAATGTAATTCGTAATTGCTACAAGGTAAGAGACTTTGAGGCTTATTCCCTTTTGCCTTTTGGAGCCTAGCTTGCTTATGAAGCCGAATCTCTCTAGCCCTTGGAGATCGCACGTCTAGCAATTTGAGCGCTTGAGACAGAAGAAAAGATATCTCAAGGCAGATTGAGATCATATTACCAGTAGAACCGAGATCACACTTCAATTAGTACATCTCGGCTAAAGTCAATATTTATACTTCAATATAACAAATGCTCATATAGGAACTTAAACTATGACAATGAAGAGAGGAGATCGCAGAGATTCTAATTATGACAACGCTGTTAATAATCCTCGCTCACGGCAGAAAGAACCAGCTTCTTATCATGAGCTTAAACTTTCATTGATGACTGTTCGCGCCAATTTTGAGGAAGCTGCATCTCAACGCGATGAAGCAGAACAACGTGCAAAAGAAGCTGCATCACAACTGGTTCATGTTCAGCAAAAGATTCAAACTTACCAAATCGAGGCTAATGAGCTAAAAGAGCGTATCGCTCAAAATTATCGTTTTTATATTGATGAGCAAGAAAATCATCAAAAGACGCTCTACCTTTACAACGAAGAAAAAGCGAAAATATCCCAGCTAGTTCATATTCACCAGCGAGAGATCCAAACTTGCCAACTCGAGGCTAATGAACTAAAAGAGCGAGTTACTCAAAATTACCAGTTCTATGTTGATGAACAACAAAGTCATCAACAAACCCTCTGCCTCTACAACCAAGAAAAAGCGAGAGCGACTGAATTACTTACCAAATATGAGTTAGTAAACTCTGAACGAGAAATGTATTTGAGTTTATACAATGAGGCTAAAGCAGAACTCAAGCATGAGCGACGTTCTAAAGCTAGTATTAAGGGATGGGAAACTCGCCGGAAAGCCGAGAATGAACGACTAAAACGGGAAATCGCCCAGATGGTTGTGCTACTGCGTGAATCCTTAGAAAGTAAGGATGAAGCAGTAAACAGTCTTTACGTTGTAGCAGAGCGTATGGATCGAATTCAATCTCTAGTTGATTCGGTAGAAGAAGAAACAACTAACAATCCTATGGGTTTGGTACAAAAGTTTAAACGCATCTGGCTGGCTATTAAAGATATACTTTCTGAATAAATAAGCATACTCATGAGCAAAAAATCACTCCCAACGACGCAAAAACAAGGTAAAGCGAGGTTGGGAGATCAAATTCGCAGTATTGCTGATCGCCTTAAACAAGAGACTGATGTACAGATAAAAGCAACTTCTAAGATTTTAGGGGCTGCTGCTCAAATTGCCGAAAATCATGATCGACTTATTAGTGAAGTGGTTGATATGGTTGAGTCAGACCTTAATGTAGAGAAACAGGGATCTCAGAAGTATATTTATACTGTTGATATTCTGAAGCAACAGTTTAAAACATTACGAGATGCAAAGGCTCACTTTAACCTGAAAGTTAGTAGTTGGGAATCACTTGTTAATAAATTAAATGCTGCATCTTGCCAAACAACTATAAAACAACATAAGCCTCAATCAAATCAGGTTTTTACAAAAAATTATGTAAAAAAGGTTGAAGATAATTTCAATAATATTGAAAATTTGATAGTTTTTTTAGAACCTGATGTTGCAGAAATGTTTCCCAATTCTGAAGCAGTAAATGAAGCTCTGCGTTTTCTCATTAGAGTTCAATACGCTTGGGTTAAGGCTAAAAAATAAAACTAGTGTAGGTTGGGTTGAGGAACGAAACCCAACATTATCAAGCCTTTGTTGGGTTTCGTTCCTCAACCCAACGTAGCATTCTTCTTAACTGAACCATATTGCATTAGAGTTGCGAGTAAAAATTTTTTTTTAAACTGTAAAGTTGTATCCATAAAAATTGGACATAATTCACGCAATTAAAAACTCCTATAGCGCTACTTAATCATTTGTAAACAACAAAATTACCCGAACTCTCAGAGAAATCGGGAATCTAACCGTGGAAATATGACAGCGTGTCTTTTGACATGATTTTACTATTACAGCAACAATACTACGTGGTGACTGTTTTTAGTTGGTGTGAAAGAGAACGTGAAAAAGGATTTTTTGTTGCTAACAGTTGCTTTACCGAGTTTACTGATAGCGTTTCCTGGTTTTGCTGCTGAAAGTGAAATTAAGCAGAGAAATACTGATAAATCAACCGAAGTCATTTCAGATATTCGGAGTTTGAGCGAGATTGAGCTACCCGCCACTAATGCCGAATTATTAACTCAACAATCGGCACCGAGTGAAGTTAATCCAGATCAGCCAGAAACAGAGCAAACTCAGAGCGATGATGCAGAGATTTCTATAGAAGTGATCGCAGAACCAGACAACCTACCTCAATCTACTCCAACTTACGTAATTGATAAAGAAGAAATTCAAAAGCAGGGCGCTACAAGTTTAGCCGATATTTTGAAAAGAATGCCTGGTTTTGCTATCAATGATGTAGGTCATGGTGCAGATATTCATACAGGTACATACTACCGGGGAGCCTCAATTAATCAGTCTGTATTTCTGATTAATGGCAGACCAATTAACAATAATGTCAACACTTATCATGGTGGAACTGACTTAAATAGCATTCCTGTAGAGGCTATTGAACGAGTGGAATTATATAGCGGCACAGCCTCCGCTTTGTATGGTTCTTCAGCTTTTGGGGGAGTTGTGAATATTATCACCAAGGAAGGTTATGGCAAACCTAAATTGAGCGCTAGTGCAGAATTTGGCTCATTAAGTTTAAATAATCAACAAGTAACTTATGGTGGTTCATCTGATAATGTCAAATATAATTTCAGCTTTGAAAGATTCTTTACAGATAACCGTTACCGCGTTCCTGTAGGTGCAGCAAATCGTGACGGACAAGGTTTTTTATCAAATGCAGACACAGCTACAAGTACCTACTTTGGTAGCATTGGAGTAGATTTAGATAAAAAAAATTCTTTGAATTTAGATGTTACTAAACTCAGCAGTCGTCGGGGCTTAATTTATTTCGGGTTCCCTCTCCAAAGAGATAGATTAGACCACGATGGTTTAAATGTTGGCTTATCCTGGAAAACTCGACTAGGTAATGGGGAAAGCTCTAATCTTACAACCTCAATTGGTTATAACCAAGATTATTTCAGCACCTATGGCCCGACGGGAGTATCATTTTATCGTAGAGGGTCTTTAGATACACAACAACTCACAGCTAGAGTAGATCATGAGTGGAAAATTACTTCCAATAATAAATTGCGCTGGGGATTAGATTTGAAAAACACCGACTTAACCGGTGATGTTTTTAGTACAAATCCTAATAGTATTGCCGAAAACGAAAAGGAAGATCGGAGTTTGTTCAATACAGCTTTATTTGCTGTCAATACTTGGAATATTAGCGATGATTTTCTGATAGATTTAGGGCTAAGGCAGACATTTGACAGCCAGTTTGGAAATTATCTCAACCCTAGTGTTGGGTTACGTTATGCTGTCACTCCAATAATAGCAGTGCGTGGAAGTTGGGCAGGGGCACAACGCAATCCTGGCTTAGATCAGTTGTATGTTTATGATACGGTTCATGGTTGGGATCCTAATCCTAATTTAAGACCAGAAACTGGCTCTACTTGGAGTGCGGGAGTAGATGTAAATTTTTCTCAAAACCTGATTGGACAGTTTACTTACTTTGGTAGTAGTATAGGCGATCGCTTGGGAGTCATCGCCGGAAAATGGGAAAACATTGGATTAGTAGATACCAATGGTTTAGAGGCAGCTTTGCAATTAAGAATTGCCCCAGGCTGGTCAACTTTCCTCAACTATACTTATACAGATGCTCAAATAAAAACAGGTACAGACAGAGGTTTACAGTTAGGTTTAATTCCCTACTCTGTACTTCAAACTGGCGTAGGTTATGAAAATGCAGGATGGCAGGCTAACTTGTATGTTACCTACAATAGTGGCGCTCGCAGATCCATCTTTGCTCCCGATAACAAGAGTACAGATTTTGCACCATCTTTCGTGAATTTAGATTTGACCGGTCGTATACCTTTAACTAGCAATTTAGGACTGACAGTCTATTTAGAAAATCTACTCGGTGAGCAATATGAGCGAGTTAATCGCATTTATAGCCCTGGATTCACTTTTCGCCTGGGTTTAAGCGCTAATTTTTAGGTATTAAATCTAGAGATTTTGTAATGACAAAATCTCTACTAGGACTTATATCATGTCCGCATAAATAGTTACGCTAACCACAGTCATTACACCCCACCCCCAACCCCTCCCGAAGAGCGGGGAGGGGAGACAAAGCATAGCTTTGGCGGGGTGGGGTTCTTCGGGTTTGATAAGTAATCAAGCGGACATGATATTATGCATTGACAAGAAATACCAAATATGGAGCAAGGTTAAAAACCATATCTTTCGTAAGGGCACAGCATTGCTTAACCCCTACAGTATGGTCTATTTACGATCGCAGGATAATTAAGAAAAGCCTGAAAACTTCCTCAAGATAGGTAATGCACATCACGATGCATTTGTACAGTGCGTAAGTCCTATCTACATTATTGGGATAAGGTGAATGAGTATTCGTGCCAATCGCAAATGGGGCGATACCCAATCGCTTGATAAATATGATTGGCTGTGGGATTGGCTAAATCTGCTATGAGGAAACAATGGCTACATCCCAGGTCTAGCAGTTTTTGGCTTAACGCTGCGACACAGGCAGTGGCATATCCTTTGCGACGATACTCTGGTGGTGTATAAGCTAAATTGATCCGACCAATTGTAGGTAACAATTGTTTACTAGACGCAACTGAAACTGGAGTGCTATCAACCCAAAAATAAGTATTCTGCTGTTTCAAGCGATTATCTACCTGGTGTTCGACATCTTCGCTCACCGCCTCATCTATCTCAGATAAAAATGCAGAAAGCCAGTTGATCAAAAGAGAGCGATCGCCTTCAGTTGCCAGTCTGAGATATCCTCTGGCCGTTGAGACTCTTTGCACTGCCGTTAATTGGTAAATTTTCATTACCACCGACCGTTGATAGAATTGTCCTGTCAGCGCTTGCCAAGTCTGCGAGAATATTTCTGTCTCTCCAGCAAGTCCCATGTTTCCTGGTAGTTGCTCTTGACGCAAATCTTGAGCAATCAACCGCAAGGCATCCATATTCTGGGCTTTGGATAGTATCAATTTTTGGGGTGGGGTGCGGATAGCAACAGCCAGAATCTCACCACTTGTTTGGACAATTGCTAAATAAGGCTTACCCAGATAACGTTCTGGGTTATGCAGCAAGGTATGCGAAATACTGAGCAAAACATTATTTTCTACCTGATGCTGGAGTAAGTAAGCCTGAGTGCAGTGCCAGAACTCCTGAATGTTGTTGAATCGATGTAGTTGCATGATTTGCCTTCCTCACGAACCAAGTGACGAGCTAGAAACTTTTGTTGGTAAAAAAAAACAAAATTTGGTTGTGGACAGCAGTGAATAAGCATATCCCAGTCATTTTTGCTTGGGTTTTAGGGGATAGGAGTTCAGAAACTTTTAAACTTTTATGGCAAATTATAAACTATTGGCAATCTGATTTTTACGTCACTGCTTAAAAAGGGCGTTAGGAAAGATCAACAAGTGCCTAAAATTATAGCCAACTACTTTTCAAACATCCTCTAAGATTTACTTTTAATCTAAAATCCCAAATTTTTATGAGAGCCAGAATTGAAAATCAAATACTTTTTATCCACCACGAAGATTTGCCAGAGTTTAAGAAGGGTGGTTCGGTGGTGAGAAATTCTTATTTCTGGGCGCTACGTTCAATTGCTGCTCAAGCTTCGCGTTATCGTGATTGGGAATACGAACCGGAGGTTTGGCTAGCGCTTTCACGAATGCTTTTATCGTTTGCTGAATCTGGATATTTAGGCATTAGAGAAACCTTGCTGGAGTTTCCTTTATCTCAAGGGGAAATTCCTAGTTTGCTGCGAGATGTATCCACTTTTGAGTAGGGTTGCATAGCTTTTGTTTGCGGAAAACACCGAAATAAGTAAGTCAAATGACCTTTTGAGTAAGTCAAATGACCTTTTGCTTGCGGAAAACACCAAAATGAGTAAGCAAACTGGAGTTTGAGTAAGTCAAATAAACTTTTGCTTGCGGAAAACACCAAAATGAGTAAGCAAACTGGAGTTTGAGTAAGTCAAATAAACTTTTGCTTGCGGAAAACACCAAAATGAGTAAGTCAAATGACCTTTTGAGTAAGTCAAATGACCTTTTGTGAAAGCATTTAAGTATTTTGAGAAAATAATCAGGCCTTTTGAGAAAGCAATTAGGCATTTTGATAAAGTAATCAGTAAATATACCTGACGATTAAAAATTGCGGCTACACATTGCTGTAATTAAAATTACATTACCAAAATAATGCTTGTACTCATCAGGCACTAAAATGAGGTTTAATCCGTCACGATTAGCCATCATAGACAAACCCTAGTTAACAGTAGTGCTGAACCAAGGGTAGTTGTGAGAAGACAATTAAAATGTACCAGTTAGTGTAGAAGAACAACGTGAAAATAGCGATTATTGCTAAAACATTACTTACATCTATATGTTTGTTAGCTTTATTTACCCCAAGTCAAGCATCGGCTCAACTTATACCGCAACCTTGGGTTTCAGTTGGTGGAAAAGATGGTGATGTAACTTATGCTGTAGGAGCTAGGGCTTTAAATTTTGGGGTTGAGGTAGGAATTGGCCCTGATAGCGCTACGGGAGTAGATGTTTTGAAATTTATCAGTTTGCCTGTAATTTCACCCTATGTAGGAGTTGGGCTTTATTCAGAAGATAAAGGTGTTGCAGTTTCAGGTGGCGTTCAGGTAGGTGCTACTGATAATGTTTTTGTCGGTGCTGGTTACAATTCTATTCGTGGCTTTAACGGGCAACTGGGAATAAGATTTTAACAGTGCTAATAAAAGCATCAATGGTTTTCTTGTTGACGCACAGGACAAAAGAAAATAGTATCGAATCAGGTACTTAATTAGGTGCTAGTATGGTTAACCTTGAAAATATCCACTCGTTAACGGACTTCCGGCGCAATGCCAGCAACTATGTTGAGCAAATCAAGGAAACGAAAGCTCCACTAGTTTTAACGGTGATATCATGTCCGACTTAATACTTATGTCATTGCGAGCGGAGCGTGGCAATCCCAAACCTTTGCGATTGCTTCATTTCACTTCGTTGCATTCGCAATGACATATCGTAAGTGATTTGCCGAACTTGATATGAATGGCGAAGCAGCAGTGGTGGTTCAAGATGCCCGTGCTTTCCAGCAGATGTTGAATCGATTGCAGCAGCTTGAAGACGAGCTAAACCAACTGAAGCTAGAAAGCTTGCAACAGGAAGTTCAAAAGGGTATTGACCAAGCTGACAAGGGCGAACTCTTAAATGGGGAAGAAGTGATGGCACGGCTCCAGGCTCGCTATCAGGCTGCTTTGACTGACGCTTAATAATGAGCTATTACACTTTTACGCCGTTAGCAGTCAGCGACCTTAATAGCATCTATGAATACATAGCTGCGGATGACCTGGCAATAGTGGGACGATTGCTTAACCGCTTTACCGAATTGTTTCGGAAACTTGCTGCTATGCCTGGAATTGGTCGTAACCGCCCTGAGTTAGGGGAAGGTATCAGGAGCTTTCCCTCTGGAAATTATGTCATGTCCGCTTGATTACTTATTAAACCCGAAGAACCCCACCCCTTAATCCCCTCCCCGCTTGCGGGGAGGGGAGACAAAGCGTAGCTTTGGCGGGGTGGGGTGCAATGACTGTGGAAATCATAACTAATTATGCGAACATGATATTGTGTCATTTTTTACCGCACGGTTGAGGGAGGCATTCAAATTATGCGTGTCTTACATGGGGCGCGGGATATCGAGAAGATATTTGCTCAAGACACCGAATTTACGCCGGAGGAATAACTGAAGTTGACATTAATTCTCTAACATGCTCTGCGGAATCTTGTTGTAATACTGATGCCACGATCGCTTCACTTTCAACTATACAAAACCTAGCGATCGCCTGTTTCACTCCAGGTATACTTTGAGGATTTACGCTCAATTCATCCAGCCCTAAACCTAATAAAATTGGTGTTGCTAAAGTATCTGCTGCCAATTCTCCACATAATCCTACCGAAATCCCCGCCGCATGGGCAGCTTGGATTGTTTGCTGCACCATTCGTAAAACTGCTGGGTGTAGCGCATCAACTAAATTTGCCACGCGGGGATTAGTGCGATCGCTAGCCATGACGTACTGACTCAGATCGTTAGTCCCTATACTAAAGAAGTCTACTTCAGCAGCTAACTGATCTGCGATCGCTACTGCTGCCGGAACCTCCACCATAATTCCTACTTTCATCGCTGCATCAAAGGAAATACCAGCTTGATTTAGTTCAGCCTGTACTTCACCCAAAATTACTTTAGCTGCACGTACCTCAGTTACACTGGCAATCATTGGCAACATGATCTTAATTTGGTGTCCGACACTGGCTCTCAAAATTGCCCGTAACTGAGTTTTGAACAAATCCAGATGATCTAAACAGAAACGAATTCCCCGCCAACCTAAGAAAGGGTTAGCTTCTGGAAAACCTACTCTGAGATAAGGAAGTGGCTTATCACCACCGACATCTAAGGTACGAATAATTAGCGGACGATTATCTAAAACTTGGGCGATCGCCTGATACACTTCTAGTTGTTCTTCTTCAGTGGGGGCGCTTGTCCTATCTAGATAGAGAAACTCTGTGCGGAGTAATCCCACACCTTCTGCACCGCTAGCCACCGCAACTTGCACATCACTTATACTACCAATATTGGCGAAAACGCTAACTTGCCGACCATCACGAGTAATTGCTGGCTGGTGTGCTGTAGCTCGTGCTTCTTGTTGGGCAGTTTGCCAAGCTTCTCGCTTTGCTGCCAGTAAATCCAAGATATGTGATTCTGGTTCTACCCAAGCTTTGCCACTTTCACCATCAAGTGCCATTAGTGTACCATCTGCCAAGTGCAACACCTGGGCATCCACTCCCAAAACTGCGGGAATACCCAATGTTCGGGCGATAATTGCGCTGTGAGAAGTGGCACTACCTGAAGTTGTACAAATACCTAACACCTTTGTCGGATCTAGTCTAGCGGTATCTGAAGGAGTTAAATCAGTCGCTACTAAAATCGCCGGTTCCTCAAGATGCAAGTTAGCAGGGGCATTCCCAGCTAATAATCGCAGCACTCTTTGCCCGACATCGACAACATCGTCAACTCGCTCTTGCAGGTAAGAATCCTCAAGTGTGCGGTAGGAAGTCGCTACTTCATCGACTACGGCTTGCCAAGCGGCTTCAGCATTTATATGGTGTTCAAAAATGCGCTTTTTAGCCGCTTCCAACAGTACTGGATCTTCTAAAAATAGTAATTGGGCATCGAAGATAGCAGCTTCAGCGTCACCAATTTGCAGAGAAGCTTGGGAAAAAACTGCTTGGATTTCTTGTTTGGCGGTGTGCATTGCTGCCTGTATTCGTTGCCACTCTATCTCATGGTCATCTACGTGATATTCCGTAATCGAAATGTGGGTGGATTGATAATGAACAACAGGTGCGATCGCTACTCCAGCAGATGCTGCAATTCCCGAAAGTTCGCCGTGAGTTGCTGGTGTAACTTCATGGTGAAATGCTGGTGGAGAATTCAAGGCAACATTATCTTCACCAAAATTATTTGCGAATAATCCCTGTAATGCCGCTAGCGCCTCATCTGCATCAGAACCAGTGGCAGTAATCACCAATTCGTGTCCTTGACGTACCCCTAAAGTTGTAACTTGGTTAATACTGTCACCCCTAACTAGCTCAGTATTTTTCGTTAAATTCTGCACTAGAATTTGGGATTGAAACCGGGCTGCGGTTGTCACAAACTGCGCTGCGGGACGGGCGTGTAATCCTAAGCGATTGCTCACAATTACCCTGATTTCTCGCGTTGGTGATTCTAGATTGGTTGTTGAGGTGTTGTGACTTACAATTGACAACGGCCTACTAACTACACCCAATTGAGTTGCTTTTGCTAGGAGTGCGCCGCGTGCTTCCGCCATGACTTGGTGAATATCTCTACCAGCCGCCGCAGCCACTACAGCAGCGATCGCACCTTCTACTAGAGGTGCTTCACACAAATACACTTTTTGCTGTTGTGCTTCTGAAAAAAACTCGATTGCCATTTCTGCACTCAGCAAAGCACTACCCAAATCCATTAACACCAAGACACCATCATCAGAAAAAACAGAAGCGATCGCTTCATAAACCTGAATGGAATCTGTACCCAATGGATTTTCTGGATCTTCAATACCTGCTGCAACAGCGATAGAGACTTGGCCTTGAACCATCTGCGCGGCGAGTTCCCGCACACCCAAAGCTAGTTGTTTACTGTGAGAAACGATGACAATTCCAATCACTGCCACACCGCCAAACTTATTAAGAGGTTTGCGTTTAGCTAGTTATCCATTTCATTTTCCCATTCCGCACCGCTAAAAATAGCGCTTATCTTTATAGCGCTTTTTAGTTGATTCCAATACAGACCTAACCCCCAGCCCCTTCCCTACTAGCGTTGGGGAGTAAAATTCAAAGCCTCTCTCCTCTTAGGAGAGAGGAATGGAAGTGAGGTCAGAGTGTATTGCATACAAACGAAAAGCGCTATATTACAATTGCAACTGCCCGAAAATATTCCGGTCTTTCCAGCTAGAAATCCGAATAAAATAGCCTTCTTTTACAGAAATACGTGGTGTCCATTCATAAACTCCATCGCTAGCGGTACGGTCAGAAATGTTTTGGATAAGTTTGTTTCCATCGTACAACTTAATCGAGACATCGCCGTTAAGATTATCCCGCCACAATATTAAATAAGGCTGATCCTTTTTTGCAAGTACTTTCTTCACTGGCTGACTGATTAAGATTTTTGGTGCAACCTGATTTTTGGTTTTTTTACGAAATCCCAAATAATGAGGTAGGTGTCGGAAAGTAGGATTTTCTTGTGAATTAGACAGTTGTGGAACAATAATATTTCCCCTCTGGGAATTAAATAAATAAGTTGATCTGCCCCCATCAACGGTAATGATATCCCCTTTAACTCCTAATTTCCGTAATAAATCGGCTGCTTCATCCAGAGTTGCTTGGTTCACCGTCATAATCAACAAAAGCTCGTCACCCTTAACACCATCTTTGTTCAGAGTACCGATGACTTGATATTTATTTACTTGGTTTTGGGCTAATACTTTCGCCGGATGATCGCTGTATCGGTAAGTGACGATAGCATTCTTCACTGCGTTTTGGTTGAGAGGCGAACCGCTACCCTGGTCGTAATCGGTAATATATGCCTGCTTACTGTTCCAGACTAGAGCTTTGAGGTGAATATTACTATAGTATTTATCTTTTGGTTGCTTGATTGGGCCATAGGGGCTAGTGCCACCACTGATAACTACACCATTGAGTTTAATTGGAAAAGATAATTGAGTACTAGATTGGTATTGCTCAAAAAAAGAACAATTAATCAGCGAAAAAACGTTGTTTGCATAAAGTTTCTTATATTCGTCTGTTACTTCCGAAAACAACTTATTTTTGAAAAAGGGGCTGTAATGTCCACCTTCCCCTTTATAATATTTACCCTCATTTAGACCCATATTATCTACCTCTCCGGTAATTTGGTCTATCTGGATTTTGCGAAGATCAATAACTTGTAAATATGCTTCGTTACCATTTGTTAATTCTTTTTTATATAAAGCTGCCCCGTCTATAGTTTGGAGAGGCTGATAAGAAGATAGAGGGTTGGAAACTTGGGCAATCAAAAGGCTACTCAGAATCGGCAGCAAAAAAAGCAATAAATTGATCACAACATTCATAGTCCAATACAGTTCAGTTAAGCATTTCTTTCTTCTCTTCCTTTGCGTTCTTTGCGTCCTTTGCGGTTCGTTAAAAAAATTGACTTTGACTAATATTTAAGCCTTAACTGAACCGTATTGATTCATAGTCTCTTGACCACAATTGCACAAAAAGTTGTCGTTACCACTTTAAGGCTAATGAGTTGCGATCGCATTTACAAAACTTTAGTTAATATCACTTAAAGCGATTTCTGATGAAAAAAATACCTATGTTGAGGAGTTTCGACTACTTCGACTTACCTCGGCAACGCTTGGCACAAGTCGCTCAGTACAAGTTCGCTCAACTCTCAATTACTCACTTGGTTGAGCGTTCGCGTAGCGTCTGGCAGAGAAGTCGAAACCAACGGCTATGGTAATTTTATTACTAGAATTCACTTAAGTAGCTGGGCAAAATTAAATTAAATTTTAACCCTCAAATCGCCACGAATTTACGCAAAGCTGTACTCAGGAAACTTTTTGATTTGAGCTAGTATAGCGGTTCTCGTTTACGTGAGGTACACCCGTAGGGGCACGGCAGTGCCCATTGGTGTAAACTTAAGCTCAAATGCTTGTCCCACAGGCGTTTTACCCCACCCCGCCAAAGCTATGCTTTGTCTCCCCTCCCCGCCTGCGGGGAGGGGATTAAGGGGTGGGGTTCCGACGACTTAATTAGTAATTGAGTAGGCTTGATATAACGTCATTGCGAGGGTTTCACGTTAAGTTGACACCAATAGGCACTGCCGTGCCCCTACACCTCGTGATGTAATGTTGTACCACATCTGAATGGGAACCGCTATAAACAGATTTATAAGTTCATTGCAATGATTGCTGCAAATGTTAAAGCGTTTCTTATACATCAAGCAACATTAGCTGCAAACGTTAAAGCGTTTGCAACAAAAACTTATACATTTCTTGCAAATACTTAATTTTTTCTTATACATGAAAGAGCAATTGTTGCAAATGTTTAAGCATTTGCTGCAACTGATTATAGCTGACCTGCAAATACTTAAGCCTTTCTTATACATCAAGTAACATTAGCTGCAAACGTTTAAATTTTGACAACTAGTGTTTAAATAAGAGCGATGTCTACGACGGGGTACGCCTACGCTGTTTGGTTAGTAGTTGGTGATGAGATCAGGTCAGGCTAATTAGTTACAGTTACCACATCTGTGCAAAAATCGGAAAACCCTCTTTCCCCCAGCAAGAACAGCAAGAACTGCGGTCTTAATGATAAGTTTTTAACCAGACACGATATGATGGGTTGAGTCAAAGAAACATAGTTGGTGAAGCATAAAGACAACGCTTGCTGTAGCATAATTGTGGTTTTGTACTAATGGTATAAGAGATGACGGCTCAATTTGAATACAGCACTCTTGCCCATCCCCAGGATATTCAGCAGCTTGGGACTATCTTTGAGCAGTGTTTCATCAGTGGGCTTGGTGGCGAGGAAGCTTACATTAATCTGCTTGGCGTAGAAAATTTCCGCATTATTCGTGAGTCAGAACAATTAATTGGTGGATTGGCAACTCTGGATATGGGCCAGTGGTGGGGTGGTGTGCGTGTACCAATGACAGGAATTGCCGTAGTGGGCATTGCTCCAGAGTATCGCGGTTCGGGAGCTGCGATCGCTCTCATGCAGCACACCCTCAAAGAACTTTATGCTAGAGGTATACCGCTCTCTGCTCTTTATCCAGCAGTTCAAGGCTTGTATCGAAAAGTCGGGTATGAGCAGGGGGGTAGCTGGTGTAATTGGGAAGTTGCAACCAATACTATTCAGCTACGGGAGCAACCTCTACCTTTGCAACCAGTAGTTCCGATAAATCATGAAGTCTTTCACGAACTATATCAGCAACAGGCGAGATTAACGCATGGATATTTAGACCGACATCCCGCAATCTGGGAGCGCTTAATCCAGCCAGATGAAAAGGAAACATTTTACGCATATTTTATCGGTACAAAAGAGAAACCCGAAGGCTACATTCTCTTCAGCCAATATTCAAAAGAGGATGGCACAATCCTGCGAATCAAAGATTGGGTAATTCTCACAGCTGCGGCTGCACAAACATTCTGGTCTTTTCTTGCCAGTCATCGCTCCCAAATTGCCCAGGTGCGATGGAGGAGTTCTGCAATTGATTCCTTGACATTGCTGCTACCAGAACAAACTGCCAAACTTAAGAATACAATGCGTTGGATGCTGCGGCTAGTAGATGTAGTCAAGGCGCTGGAGATGCGGGGTTATCCATCGGGAATTCAAGCTGAACTGCACCTAGATATTCTAGATAATTTGCTAGATGCAAACAATGGTAAATTCATCCTTTCAGTTGCCAATGGACGCGGTGAAGTTACAAAAGGTGGAAAGGGTGAGTTGCAGCTAGATATCCGAGAACTAGCACCAATATATACAAGTTTGTTCACACCCTACCATTTGCAAATAGCCGGAAAACTGCATGGGACAGAAACAGCTATTTCAGCAGCTACGCAAATATTTGCGGGTAGTTCTCCTTGGGTGGCTGATTTTTTTTAATGTGAGATGTCAACAAACTTTTCTTTAGTTGAACTAAAGTTCAAGTCTGTCCCTCTGCGACTGGGCGAGGGATCGTATTTATCCCGTTCCCATTTTATTGTCACGCTTCGTTACAGGTTAAAATTCATAGTTCTCGTTTACGTGAGGTACACCCGTAGGGGCACTGCACTGCCCATTGGTGTCAACTTAACGTAAAAGTCATGTCTCGCAAGGAACTGAACTTCCTTGCTAATAGCGAAAGTCATCTGAGAGATGACTAAAATATAGCCAAAAATCTTTAGTCTACTTCAGTAGACTTTAGCTATTAGCCTTGAACTTTAGTTCGAGGCGGGTGAGTCAGCCAAGCCAACAGTTAAGCCATTTCTAGGCTTTTGTTGACACCAATGGGCTGCCGTGTCCCTACACCTGGTGATGTAATGTTGTACCGCATCTGGATGGGAACCCCTATAAGAGGATGTTTGAAAAGTCATCTTGTCGGTAGCAAAACGTTTTAGATCCCCCTAAATCCCCCGATAAATTGGGGGACTTTGATCCGGTTCCCCCCTTTTTAAGGGGGGTTAGGGGGCAATACGGTTCGGTTAAGCCCAAAAAATAAAAATGTGTAGGTTGGGTTGAGGAACGAAACCCAACCTAAGAGCGGGGTTTGTTGGGTTTCACTTCGTTCAACCCAACCTACAAATATTCTTAACCGAACCGTATTGGGTTAGGGGGGATCAATAAGTGCCTAAAATCACAGCAAACGACTTTTCAAACATCCTTAAAATTCTCTCTGTACAAAACATAAGTCGGAAACATAATTAATCCTTTGCTCGTCCTTCCGCTAGATTAACAATTTCTGTTGTTGTCAACTCACACCACAAATCAAACTGTCAGCGATTTACTTTTAATAAGTAATGATGATTTATCGTGCTTATCTAATCCCAAATATCATCTCAAAAAATAACTTAGAGTACTCCAAGTAAAAAAATGCCCAATTGTCATTGCGAGCGAAGCGAAGCAATCGCAAAGACTGGGATTGCTTCGTCGTTCCTCCTCGCAATGACGGGTTTTGGATCATTTATTTTTTGGAACACTCTTAATGGTATTTCTGACTTTTTCTCCGGAAGTTCAGCACAATCATCAGAAAAAAATCTAAGTAAAGCTGATTAGTCGCTCCTAACTTGCACACCCACAATCACAACATGAAATCACATCTACTAGCGATTGGTTTAAGCAGTTTAGTTCTAGTTGCAGGCCAAGCTAAAGCCTCACAATTACAGTCTTGGTACTATGATTCTAGCCAAAACCAATTAGACCTAACTACCACTTCGGGAATAGAACCAAAAGCCTTTTTATTAGATAATCCTAGCCGATTGGTAATTGACTTACCTGGAACTAATTTTAATTCTGATAGTGTCAAACAAAGTTTTGGGAAGGCAGTTAAAGAAATTCGCCTCGGCAAACCAGACTCTCAAACAACTCGTTTTGTCGTAGAATTAGCTCCTGGTTATGATGTTACTTCCCAAAATATATCAATTAAAGGAGATTCTCGCTCTCATTGGATTTTCAAATTCAATTCATTTGACCGCCAAAATAATCCCATTGTAGGGGAAAATCGAGAAGATATTGCCATCAAATCTACAGATGCATCTACATTTGCTGGAGTTGTGAATCTTGGTCAAGAGATGGTTGGTATCACTTCACAAATTCGCAGCTTGTTAGCAAGTTATAAAACATTAAATCCAGGAATCTTTTTCTTAGATTTAGATACAGGAAACTATATAGATATCAATGGTGAAAAAAGATTTGCGGCTGCCAGTACAATCAAATTTCCCTTATTAGTCGCTCTTTTCCAAGAAATAGACGCTGGTAGAATTAAACTCACCGATAAATTAGTGATGCGGCGCGATTTAAAGGTTGGCGAATCTGGAACTATGCAATACAAACCCATCGGAACTAAATTTAGCGTCCTAGAAACTGCTACCTTGATGATGACAATCAGCGATAATACCGCCACAAATCTGATTCTCGATCGCTTGGGTGGTGCAGCAAAAGTTAGCCAACGTTTTCGTAGCTGGGGATTGCAAAATACAGCAATTCGGAATCTACTTCCAGACATTCCTGGCAAAAATACAACCAGTTCCAAAGATTTGGTCAGATTGGCGGCGTTAGTTTATAATAATCGTTTGCTATCCCCAAACAGCCGCAATCAAGTTTTAGGCATTATGCGGCGTGTCAAAACCAATAGTTTACTACCAGCTGGTATTGGTCAAGGAGCTACGATCGCACACAAAACTGGTACATTGAGATTTATCATTGGTGATGCGGGTATAATTCAAATGCCCAATGGGAAAAGCTATTTAGCAGGTGTTTTGGTGCAAAGACCAAACCACGATCCTAAAGCTGGAGATTTTGTCCGTGAAGTTTCGAGAAGAGTCTATAATTACCTAGACAATACCAAAGTTAGCAATATAGAACCGATACTTGGCGATGCCTCCGGCGGGCTACGCCTACGCACTCGTTAATAAATGTCTGACTTTTCACGTTATGTAGAAAAGCTAACGATTCACCTAACCCCCTAACCCCCAACCCGTGGCGGGAAGGGGGAAAATTCAAAGTCTCTCTCCTCAAAGGAAGAGAGAAATAGAAGTGAGGTTTTCCAGATACCGTGAAAAGTCAGAATAAATATAGGGGCGTACAGCTGTACGCCCCTACATATCTTATGTATCAGGTATTTCGTGAAATGTTATTACTCCAAGAAATTTTGTATAGCACTACCACCATTCCTACCAACAGCAGGAATTTCCAATAGGCTATCCGTAGCTTTGCCCGTACCATCGTCGATAACGGATCTCTGATTACCCGGATGTCCATTGGGCACGAAAAGTTGCGGATGATCAAAAGGCGCTTTCTCCAACCTAACTCGGTCATCAGTCAGTCCCTTTAAAAAGGCGACCAATTGCTGTTTTTCTTCTGGTGAAAGATTCAGGGGGGGAAGAGCGCCAAAGTCACCACCTCGATTGTAAAAATCAATCACTTGCTCTAAAGTCGCTTGACCTCCATTGTGGAAGTAGGGGGCAGTGAGTTCGACATTGCGAAGTCCAGGCGCTTTGAAAGCTCCGTCTGCAATCACTTTTTCACTAGAATTCAACGGTGGAGTCAGGGTGGGGGGGTTTTCGCCGAGGAGAAGCTGAAATTTACCCAACTGAGCCAATCGTGCTTCTGAAAGCGGATTATTACCCTGCAAACCGTCATTAGCACCCAAACCGGGGTCGTCCGTAACAGGTCTAACGCCGATATTGAAGAAGCCATTGTCTTCAGGGGATTTTGCACCGAACGGCGCACGTTTGATTCGTCCGTCTTTAGCCACGCTGCTCACTGAAGCAGCTGTTAATTCTGATCCAGCGTGGCAACCAATACACAGAGCCTTGCCCTGAAACAGGTCTTTACCTAGTTGCTGCTCCTTGGTTAGGGCTGCGGTGTTTCCTGTCAAGAAGCGATCGAAGGGCGTATCGTTGGCAATGAGTGTAGACTCGTACAACTGAATTGCCAGCCCAAAGAACAGTGAGAAGTTATACTCCAACAGCGTGTACTCATCGGTTTTAGAAGAGTTATCAGGGCTGTTGACAAAATTCCGTCTACCTTCAGCATCAACTTGAATGAGTCGATTAGACTTCCACCACTCCGGCTTAAAGGCATCTTTAATCAGCTGATCGTAGGTTTTATCCTTCAGCCCGGGCTGAGGCGATCTACTGTCTGCACCTAAAACGCTGTCTTGTGGATGCACAACCTGTTTGCCTAGCGGTCTGAGGCGAGATAACTTTTGCCCCAGGACTCGGGGGAGCTTTGTACCTCTAATTGACAGAACATTTTGCAGCAGTGTGCTGATAGATTTACTGTTGCCAATTTGCGCCAAATTACCAGTAAGTTCTTCAACGGAA
The DNA here is from genome assembly GCF_020829495.1 of Nostoc favosum CHAB5714. Classification (GTDB taxonomy): domain Bacteria; phylum Cyanobacteriota; class Cyanobacteriia; order Cyanobacteriales; family Nostocaceae; genus Nostoc; species Nostoc favosum. The sequence continues at coordinate 49,345 of NZ_JAIVFQ010000050.1, forward strand.
CTGAGTAGCGGCCCAATTAGAGTATCAGCAAGATTATCTAGATTATCTAGATTATCTAGCGGCAGTGTGCTGAGAGATTTTTTGTTGTCAATTCGCCCGAACTTATCACCAATTTCTAGAAAAGTGCGACCATCAGCCGACAACTCAAAGGAACTCAGTGGCGGCCCTAGCGCCTGAGAAGCCAAAGACGAATTATTCAGTCTGATTTTGACAAATTTGAGCTGATTTGGCTTTTCTGCTTTTACCACAGAGGCGTTAGGGTCTCTTAAACCGAAGGGATTCACCCCATTAAAGATGTTCTCTGCCCTTCCATCCCAAAAGTTGCGGAAGTTGAATGCTGCATTAATTACAGTTGGGGTATTACGCGGCTGGACGCGGCGCACATTTGTACCTCCGACGTTAAACACCGGATCTAGCTCGTTTTTTACTTCGTCTTCCGCGCTACCAGGTTTAACATCAACAAACTTAGCATTGAAGACCCCCTGAGAGGAACTGACATCATTTCGGTCAGATACAACGGTTTTAGGATCATTCGGGTTTGACAGCTTGTGAAAGGGAAAATCTTCTGGTTTAAGCTGGTAGTTTGGCGCACCACCTACATCAAAAGCTGTATCCGGATTCACTGTACCATCAGCGTTAATCCGCAAAAGCCCAGGAGAAATCTGATTTTTGGATCTATTGTCGGCTCCAGCATGGAAGTGACAACTAGCACAGGAGGTCTTTCCGTCGCTCCCAACTTGCATATCCCAGAAAAGAGCCTTTCCTAACTTGATTGCAGCTACTTTGTCTTTTACAAAGTCTCCAAGATTGTTAGGCTCTGGAACCGATACGCTCTTGAGCGAAGTTAGAGGCGGCGGCGTAACCTGTGCCGATACGGTATTTCCAGCTATTACTGCTGCCAGAATAATGGCAGCAATTGTTATAGTCTTTGAAAATCTTAATCTTAGGTAGTTAAGCTTGCCATTCCTGAATTTCCACCCTTGGCGTTTTATTTTTGTCACCAAAGGTTTGAGCAAAAACCGACCTCTTGAGGTCAGTAGCATGTAAATTGATAAGCTAGTAAGAAAGACTACTAAGCTTATTATGGGTATAATCCCCATAGTTTTTTTGTGGTTAAATAACACCGAAAAAAATTATACATCTTGAATTAAATTTCAAATGTAATATTCATGTAAAGTAATTAGACAATTTACAAATTTTATGTGAGCAAAAAACGCTATCAGACTATAAAGAAATTCACTAAAGTAGGTAAGCTATTCTACATTTAACTTGCATTCAGCAGGCTATTAACATGCTTTATCTACAAAAGCTTGATAAAATTTAGGTATACAAATTGGATACGTTTTAATTTATCATCAGCCCTACTTTGGGTAAAATATTTGAATGTCACTACATCAAAGTTCTGGTCGCTGGCGCTTAGGGCTAGCGTTATCGCTATTGACGGTCTTATTGTGGGGAATTTTACCTATTGCTCTGGCGGTAACTCTGCAAGTACTTGATGTCTATACCGTTATTTGGTTTCGGTTTTTGGTATCATTTTTACTGCTTGGTGTGTATTTAGGAATACGCGGTAAATTACCAAAGTTAGAACAACTGCGTTCTGCTTCTTGGAAATTATTAGCGATCGCTACACTATTTTTAGGGATTAATTACTTTCTCTTCATGCAAGGTTTAGCACTAACATCGCCTGCTAACGCTGAAGTTCTCATTCAATTATCTACCCTTTTATTAGGTTTCGGAGGGTTAGTGATTTTTAAAGAACGTTATCGGCTATATCAATGGATTGGTGTCAGTGTAATGACTTGCGGTTATCTTTTATTTTTTCGGGAACAACTGACAAATTTAATTACAGCGCCTGGCACATACATACTAGGTAGTGTCTTGATTGTGCTAGGAGCAACGGCATGGGCTATTTATGCTTTAGCACAAAAGCAGTTATTACAATCTTTATCTTCCTCTAGCATTATGCTGATTATTTATGGGGGCTGTGCTTTATTATTCACTCCTCTAGCCAAAATACAATCACTTTTTATACTTGATAGCTTCCATTTATTAATGCTAGTTTTTTGTGCTTTGAATACTTTAATCGCTTACGGTGCTTTTGCCGAATCATTAGAACATTGGGAAGCATCACGAGTGAGTGCCGTAATAGCTTTAGCTCCCATTGTGACATTAATATCAGTTGCAGTTGTATCAGTTATCGCACCTAATTGGATACCATCAGAAAACTTCACTTCCATAGCAATATTAGGAGCCGGTTTAGTAGTCACAGGTTCAGTAGCGATCGCTTTGGGTAAAGCTAATTAAATAATTCGTAATTCGTAATTCGTAATTCGTAATGGGCTTCGCCCCGCAACGCTTTCGTAAATTTTGTTTTGTAATGGGGATTTAACCCCAACACAAAACAAAATTTTTATTGAACCGGGGGACTTAAACCCACGGAACTAGTTAATAAGAATACCTTTCAGGATTTGTACTGGCTTTTTCATCTAGTAAATTCATGCCATCTTCAAAGCTACAACATAAATACTGAGGCAGAGCATTTTTTATTTGTTATGATTTACTAGTGAAGGCAAACTACGGAAGTCAGCCTCTTATAAGATGGATACTTTAACCATCTGTGTGACTCTGTAGGATCTGATTATTGACTTGATAGCCAAGAAAAAATTCTTGAAGAAGAATTCAGAAATCAGAATTCAGGAGTCAGAATTAATTACTAGAGAATTCTAACTCCTGACTCCTAAATTCTGTTTTGAAAAAACCCAGGCTAAGAACTTTAAGTAAACCAAACAGGGTGCCCGAATAACTACCAAAGCCAACACCTGATAAAACCAGACTACCGAAACAGTTGAGCGATGAATAGTTTGTTTGGTAATTGGGCCAGCACCCTGAGAAAAAATTCCCTATTGCTGGTTCTTTCAATGGTGCTGCCAACATTTGGAATTAGCAATTCTGTCTTGGCAGCAGAGCGGATTTATGCATCTTATTCAGCTTTAGAGCTTTCCATTTCAGTCACTACTTTAGAAAAGTACGCCAAAACAGGTATAATTAACGAAGATTTGGCAGCCTATCAGCAATATCTGCCTCTACAACAGCTTCAAGAATTGCGGCGGATTTTACTTAATCGTGTGAAAGTTACTCCGGTAGTAGTTTCGCAACTTCTCTACACACCGCAAGGAGAATTGTTGTTGCATCGGCTGGCGCAAATAATTATAGCCAAATCTCCTCATCCAGAACCAGGATTTGGTGCTTTGCGTTCGGCGCTAATTTTAGCCTCTGGTGAATCGGGAGGCTTGACACTTTTGAATGTGTTGCGTAAATATCCCAGCAGCAGCATTCGCCTTGATGTCGCGCAGACTTTGGAAATAGCTACAGAATTGGAGAAACTTGTTAACCAAACCCATCGGGCGATCGCAGCAGTTTCTCAAGAGTCTAAAATAGAAGCTGCTATCATCAAACAACCAAATTTATCGCAATTACCCGATTTAAAGGTTCCGGGAAAGTTTAAGTCGCAAAAATACACCCAAAAGTTTTTCGACTCAACACGCAATCGGCTTTTATTAACTGATATTTACATTCCCAATGTCCAGAATACCGCACCCGTAATTGTGATTTCTCACGGGTTGGGTTTAGATAGCAGCAACTTTCAATATTTGGCCACGCACCTAGCTTCTTACGGATTTGCCGTCGTCGTTCCCAATCATCCTGGTAGTGATGCTAAACAATTGCGTTCCTTGCTAAAAGGACACGCCAATGAAATAGCAGAACCAGGTGAATTTCAAGACCGACCAATGGACATAACATATATCCTGAATCAATTGGAAAAAGGTAATCAATCTGATTCACGGTTTAAAGGTCGGTTAAATCTGCAACAAGTCGGAGTATTTGGTCAATCATTGGGAGGCTACACAGCCTTAGCCTTGGCAGGCGCTAAAATCAACTTTGAGCAGCTAAAACTTGACTGTCAACCAGCAGCACTGCAAAATACCTGGAATATGTCTTTAATGCTCCAGTGTCGCGCTTTAGAATTGAGCATCAGCAAGTCTGGCAAGGATTATAACCTGCGGGATGAGAGAGTGAAAGCTGCGATCGCAGTTAATCCCATTACTAGTTCTATTTTCGGCAAAGCTGGCTTAAGTCAAATCAAAACTCCAGTGATGATTGTCGGCAGTAGTGATGATACAGTTGCACCAGCTTTATCCGAGCAAATTTTACCTTTCTCCTGGTTGGCGAATTCACAAAAATATCTCGTCATGCTTGTAGGTGGCACTCACTTTTCCACTATTGGCAATGCCAACCCCGCAAATCAACAAGTAGCATTACCTGCCGATATGATTGGCGATGCTTCCCAAGCGCGTCTTTACATGAATGTTTTAAGTTTACCTTTCTTCCAAACTTATGTTGTAGGAAGACCGCAATACACCCCCTACCTTAATGCAGGCTACGCTCAAAGCATTTCTAGTAAGTCGCTTGGTTTGAGTCTCGTCAAGTCATTGAATACAACCGAATTAGCACAATTGCTGGATATTAAAGGAGCCAAAATCGCAAAAAAAAACTTCCCAACACCATAGTCGGCTTCGGATTTTGGATGTTGGATATTGGTGTTGCATTGCTGCATGTGATGATTTTTATTTGACTATAAACAATTAGTTTGTTTAAGCTGTTACGCATAAAACTAGTACATTTACCTGATGACTGTTGACCGTTGACTGATGACCGATAACCGTCAACCGTCAACGATTATAAAGAATGTTTAGAGGTTGTCTCTAAAGAAATGTGAAGAAAGCCAAATCAGGCGATAATCTCATCTGAGGATAGATCAAGAAGTGAGGTATTATTCTTCAGAAAAATGGGAAGAAAAACTTATCAATCTGATGTCAGTGATGCAGAGTGGCAAGTGTAGCCCTGTCAAGGTGACAAATAGCCGGATAATAATGCCATGCGATCGCAAACTAAAAAGTAGCGGAGGAGATGGTGAATGCTGGGAGCAATATTTGAGCGTTTTGTAAAAGAGAGTCCAATTAGTG
>NZ_JAIVFQ010000051.1 GCF_020829495.1 Nostoc favosum CHAB5714
TTTTAGCGATCGCCTGAATATGTTCTTGAAGTGCTTGCTTTTGTTCGGGAGTCATCGGTAGATAAATACACTCATCATACTTATCCTGACTGATTTTCGCGCTCTTTGCAAAAACTGGGATGCTCCCTAGCAAGAATCGTAGTTTTGCCATCAGGAGCCATCACAGGATCTCTGGTGATTAATCTTTCTCCAGGAATAAACCGATTGATATTTTCACCATATAAATGTGTGCGAATCTGCTGATTGTAAAAGTCAACTTGAGTATTAGTCCAGGACAAAATTCGGAAACAATCTGGGTTTTGAGCAAATTCTCTCTTCATCTTTTTGCAGGCATAGCGCAGCAAAGTTTGACGTTTAACCATCAGCGCCCCATTACTTTTATCAGGCAGATATTTGGCATAAGGCTCAAAAGGAAACTTGCTCTTGGTAACTGCATAGCGAGAAGCAGTGACAAACTCTAACAAAGGGCTACCAGTTCCCTGACGCACAACTTGAGTCAATACGGCTTTATCTGGCACTTGAAAACTAGGAGATTTTCCTTCATTAACTGGATTTAACTGTGCTGGGTCGCCCATGAGAATAATTTTGATTTTTGTCCAGGTGGATGATTGGTTAGCAACATCCTCAATCCAGCGCCAGAGTTGTTTACCAATCATGGAACATTCATCAATAAAGACAACATCAAATAGATTGATGTAAGAAGGTCCAGTTTGGTCAAGTACTTTCTCTTTACCTCTAGTTACCATACCCAGTCCTAACAACTGGTGAATGGTGAAGAATTCTACCCCAGTTACGCCATTTTCTGCCGCCATGCGTTGCAGCACACCTACAGCTTTATTAGTGGGTGCAGTCAGTACAACTCGCTTACCCGCAGCGACAAGAACTTTAACTAGTTGGAAAACAATAGTTGACTTGCCGGTTCCAGCATAGCCAACCAGCAGAAATAAAGCAGCGATCGCAGTTGGCTGTATAAATGTCCACATTGATAATAAAGCTTTTTGCTGCTGCTGGGTGAGTTGAAATGGAAAAGAACCTGTTGCAGCGAAAGTAGGAAGTGTTTGTGTTTGGATCATCATCGCGGGAGCTAATTCCATTAATTGATCCACTCAATGCAGCGATAGCTGTTGGTTTTGCTTCTCCGAAAAACAACACTCCTTCTGGTTTGAGGAATATGTTTCCATATCCATTCGGCATCATCGGCAATCAATATCCCAAACAACCATTTGCTGTTCATGTGTGGACAGCATCATCTGTGCTAGTTCTATGTAAGATTTTTCACCTGTTCGCAGTACGAACATTGCAATCATGACAGGGTAGCCACAATACAATTCGACGATGTGATCGTGCATTCGAGGCCAAACTTGACCCCCAGACTGTTGGTACTGCTGAAGTAGATGAGAGAGTGCGGATTCACCAAAAATGGCGTAGTAAAGAGCGAAGTCTGTTGCTGGGTTGGCAACCGAGGCTTCTGTCCAATCCAGTAGTCCAGTCACTCGGTAGTTCTGATCAACCAAGATGTGTCCTGGGTGTAAGTCACCGTGGATGAGTGCAGAATGTACAGGCCAGTACGTGTCATCGTCTAGCCAGTTATGCCACCTCTGCCAGATCGTCTCCGAGATGTTGAGCAGGTGTTTTGCTAATTCTTGTCATTACAAATTTTCGCGCTCGTCACCATACATTAGACCTAGTAAATCTGACTACGCATTAATACGTGCTTTAATATACCTAATATTTTAATATACTGAAAATAGTTTTTAGCGTAGGCGTGGCCCGCCGTAGACATCGCTCGTTTTTTATCCGGCCTCACTTTGGAGCGTTGCTCCCATCTCTATGTTATTCATCAAACAAAAATACCTGCCTTACAGGATTGCATTTTTCAGTGTGGGAGTAACCTTGCTAGTCAAGTTGGGACTAGAGCATATAACCGGAATTACAAGTTCTTTCAGCTTGTGGCTGATTGCGATCGCTATAAGTACTTGGTACGGTAGTATCATTTCAGGATTGACATCATTGTTTTTGGCTGCTTTAGCTAGTCATTACTTTTTTACAAACCCATCTTCTACTCTCAATAGTTTGGAATTTGTATTATTTGTTATCGAGGGTCTATTAATCAGTGCGCTAACTGCTAACTTTCAGTCAAGCAAACAGCAGTCAGATTCTGATAAAACAGAAGCCCAAATCAATCTAAAAGATTTATTACAGAGTCAGCGTTCACTTCGTCAAGGTGAAGAACTATACCGAACATTAACCCAAAATCTACCCAATGGAGTAGTTTTTCTCTTTGATCGAGATATGCGCTTTATGGGTGCTGAGGGTACAGAACTGCAAATTTTTGGTTTAGCAAAAGAAGAGTTCCAAGGTAAAACGCTGCACGAAACTGTTCTCCCTGAGACTTACGAACTGATAGAACCAGCTTACCGTAGTACCTTACAGGGTACCCCAATGTGTATTGAAATCCCTTATAACAATCAAGTTTATCTAGTACAAACTTTTCCAGTCAAAGATGAAAATAGCAAAATTCTGACGGGCTTGGCAATCTTCCAAAACGTCACGAACCGCAAACAAGCAGAAGCAAAAATTATTAAGCTGAACCAAGCTTTAAATCGACGAGTTAAAGAACTACAAACTTTGTTAGAGGTGATTCCAACTGGCATTGGCATTGCAGAAGATCCAGAATGCCGAACTATTAGAGTTAATCCGGCTCTTGCCAAACTACTTGGCATACCTGTTGACGCAAATGCCTCTCTCAGCGCTCCTAATGATGAACGTCCAACTAACTTTAAAGTTTACCAGTCAGGCAGAGAATTAGCTCCAGAAGAACTGGCTATGCAATATGCTACCACTCATGGTGTGGAAATACTAGATTCTGAGATCGAGGTGGTTCGTGATGATGGTGTGAGAATTAACCTGTCGCAGTATGCTGCCCCTTTATTTGATGAAGATGGAAAAGTGCGGGGGTGTGTAAGTGTATTTCTAGATATTACCCAGCGCAACCAAGCAGAAAGAAAATTGCAAGCTGCCAGAGATCAGTTGCAGACTGTACTTGAGGCTGTGCCTGGAATTGTATCTTGGGTCAGTTCAGATTTATGCTATCTAGGTGTCAACAAGCACTTAGCTGATAGTTTTAATTTGCCTCCCGAAGCTTTTGTTGGTCAGGATATTGGCTTCTTAGCTAGTGGTAATGGGTTTCGTGAGTTCGTGCAAAATTTCTTTGCTGGAGATCAATCTGAAGCACTATATGAGTTGAGATCCATAAGCGCAGATCGTAGTTATTTAATTGTGGCTCAAAAATATGACCAGAACAGAGCCGCATTTTTAATCGGTATTGATATCACCGAACAAAAGCGTGTAGAGGAAGAACTGAGACAAAAGACTGAGGAACTGGCAGAAATAAATCGAGTAAAGGATGAATTCGTTGCTGTCTTGTCTCATGAGTTACGTACTCCCATGCATAATCTTCACGGCTGGGCGCAACTATTGCTAACTGAACATGAGATGGATGAAGCACTGAAAATTGAGGGACTGGAAACCATTGAGCGGAATGCCCGTCTACAAGTTCGCTTAATTGACGATTTGCTCGATTTGGCTAGGATGCAGAAGGGCGAGATGAATTTGGAAATCGAACCTGTTGACCTAGCAAGTGTAATTCGGTCAGCAGCAGATACTATTCGATTGTCAGCCGAAACAAAGGGCATTCAAATTAAGTTACATCTTGATGCTGTGTCCAACGTTTTAGGTGATGCCATTCGTTTACAACAGGTGGTTTGGAATTTGCTTTCAAATGCAATCAAGTTTAGTTCCAAGAATGAAAGTGTAGAGGTGAGGTTGGAACAAGTTGAGTCTCAGGCTCAGATTACTGTTATTGATCGAGGGAGGGGCATAGAAGCAGAATTTATACCATTCGTCTTTGAACGGTTTAGTCAGCGTGATGCTTCCACTACTCGTTCTGCTGGTGGATTAGGGTTAGGACTTGCGATCGCTCTCACAATTGTAGAACTCCACAATGGCAATATCACAGCAGCCAGTGGGGGATTCGGCAAGGGTTCGACATTCACGGTGAGGCTACCTATCGTGAAAATGACAAAGCAGTTGAGTAATGAGGAGCTAGTAGTAGGAGAATTGCTGCATGGCAATCAGAAAACTGCCCAATTGCAGAACTTGTGCATTCTGGTTGTGGATGACGATGCAGATGCTCGGATGTTAATGCAGACTGTTCTTCAGAGCGCCGGGGCAGATGTATTAGTGGCAGCATCAGTAAAAGAAGCATTGGCACTTTTAGAACAGCAATCGCCCGCTCTACTGATTAGTGATATCAGTATGCCAGATGAGGATGGCTTTACCTTGATTCATCAGGTTCGCTCCCGCAATATAGAGCAAGGGGGACAGATTCCAGCGATCGCTCTCACTGCTTTTGCTGAAGCCAAAAATGAGCAACGTATTTTAAAAGCAGGGTTTCAACTTTTTATTACCAAGCCAATTGAGCCAATGGAACTTGTGGATAAGATCATTGAGGTATTAAAAACTTGATCCATACTAATTGATATAATTAAATTCATGCTATTAGCCTGCACTACTCAGCCTCCAGCTTTGACAAGACGTTCTGATAGTACTTGTCTGCCATTTCTTCTGCTTTTTCATACACACCCAACGGGTCTCTTAACATATCACCCGGTTCAGTCTCTAAATCGCTAGTTGAGAGTGATACTCGCCCTTTTTCAACATCAATCCAGACAATCATTGCTCTAATCCAGTCATCAACTTGAAAGACCTCCTCTGGATGATTAATAGCTAGTTGAGAAATTGCGTTGATATGTAATAGCGCATAATATCCCCCAATATCAACGAAGACACCATACGGTTTAATTCCACGGATAGTGCCATCTACAAGTTGACCAAGCTTAAGCGTTTTCAACCTCGCCTTTGCTGAAGAACGGCAATTCTTAGGTGTTCGTCTTTCTATAGAGTACTCACACAGTCCATATTTTTTGTTTAACTCAATTCTTCGCTTCTCATACCAACTTGCATCAAATTCACCTAAAGCAAGATCGATTGGTAGATTTTTGTAGAAGCTGACAAGTGCATAGGCTTCTGTGATTTGACCGTTAGCTGTTAATTCTGTAGCCCATAGCAATACATCATGTAGGATTACCAGCCATTGTTGTTCTAGGGTGAGTTGGTTCCATACGGTTTCACGTCCGGTTTCAGGAACCCTGCCACGTCCTCCCCAGTACATTGCTAAACGTATTCGCCAATTTTCACCAGAAATATTAGATGGCTTGAGTAGAGATCCCCAATTTGTATTGCTCAGATCATCAATATACGACCATTGTGATGGTTGATACTCATCCTTAAGAAATTTGATGACTCCATCATGAAAAGCCTTGAGCAATTCACAACGCTCAGTAGTAATCTTGAGACGTGTTGTAGTATCATTACCACACATCCACGGCTCAATACGGAATTGCACAAATAGATCGCTCAAATACTCAGCTATAAGCTCTACTCCATGACCTTCCTCATCTATTATCATTTTGGCAGGTAGTTGGGAGTCTCGAATTTGCCCCAGCCAGATATACAGTTCTTTATAAGGATTGAATGTAGATGATGTCCAAATTTGGGTGCAAATATCATTGGTTTCTATGCGGAGCAAAATCCATCCTCTGAAAACACCTTCATTGGAGGATTGGGTAAAGGTCACTCTCATTGATTCAAAAAAATATCGCTATCACTCACAGACAAAATCAATTTAGCACTCTCACAAAGATACGTACCAATATTGTGGTTTTTAGCGGCTTGTTAACACTATTGTCAACTATTTGAGAGTTGTTAACTTCCTTTCTATTTTCCCCTGTGCATCACCTCTAGCGCTGCTGTCCTAGTCTGAGTAAACGGTCATTTAAGGCGATTCTTCCTAATTCAGAAATAACCTCAACTGGAACACCAACTGATGTAGCTGCTTCTGGGATTGTTACTCTGTTATTTCGCAATAGAGACAAAACTTGCTGCACTTTAGGAACAACTGGATCGCTTTTGTTGGTGTAACCCCGATTAATAGCAATTCTCAGTCCAGTTTCAATATCATCTACTCTCGCTCTGCGATTTTTATCTATTAATAGTGTCTGCTGACCAGCGATTCCACTACTTTCAGAAGCCACTCCGCGTCTTGGCGCAGTGCCAGAGGTAATCGCATCTGCAATCTGAATACCAACATACCCAGTGTTTCTACGCACTGGAACGATATCGAAGTTGTAGAGTCGTTTTTGTCCCGTTTTGTCTACAGTTTGGACAAGTAAGTTAGTAATAGCAGTAGTGGTAGCCCCTGGAAACTTTAGCGGTTGGATTGGCCTCAGAAAAATCGTTGTAGCGCGTCCGCTTTTTAAATCTGTATCTGTGGTGTAGACGAGTCGTGAAGGGTCTGCTACCAAAATGTAGGCGATCGCCTCATCGGTTTGAGTGAAGCTAATAGGTGTAGCACGTCCTGGAGTAATTTGAACCTGAATTCTGTTGTTTGCAGCCATATCCCGTTCAATCAAGCGATATGCAGGAGTTTGTGCTTGTGCCTGTACAACAGGTATTGTCACCCCAAATAGTATTGTGGTGCTAGCAATAACAAGAGTGGCAAATTGTTTCATACCAATTTTGAATTTTGGACTAGAAGTTTTGACTTATAGGCTGTTCCAGTAATCTTAAAGATTAAGTTGTAGAACGTTCAGTTTGTATCTATTCAAAAACCAGGCGTTGCTGTACATGAATCGATTCCAATTTGTTTGAATTTTAAATTGCTGGCTACTTGTACCAAATTGGTATCATCGTTCAACTTTCAAAAAACTATTGACGACAACCGAGACTTCTGTACCTTCAGGTAAAAACTGGATATTTGGACGTTCTAGTAATTCTTGCACTGCTTGGTCAGAGCGTCTAGACAGACGTTCACTGACTGGACTAAAAAAGCCTTCCAGCGCCGCTGCCCAAATCTGAGGATTAGAGTTACTAGTAATAGTACTTTGGTTAAAAGTGCCACTAGAAACAACAGTGCTAGATTGAGCGCGGGGCTGATTCACTATGCTTCCCACCTTACCCAAACTACTGAGTAATCCAACTAATAAATCTTGTTGGGCAATATCTGTCCCCACATCATTCAGCTTTTTAGCAATTAACGGTTGCTGTCCTCGACCGCGAATTAACAGAGTTTCAGCCGGAATCGTTTCCTGTTTAACTGTGCCTTGGGAGTCAGGGTAAATAAGCGCGATCGCACTAGCAGATACCAAGTTATTCTTTTTACCTACTGCCACTGTTTTCGTTACTAAAACAGTACCAGCCGGGAGTGCCACCGTGCCGTCTGTGGCTGTGAGAGGTTTGGTTAACTCGATAGCAAAGCGATCGCTCTTATTATTCCCTCCCTGATCCCAAATCATCGGCATGATAATTCTACCTGGGGCAGATGTACCCAGCGCTACCTCTTTAGTTTCATTTACATTGAGATTGGTTGTAGCTACAGGGGTGCGATTGAGGATACCTACCATTCCTGGAGTCAAGTTATCAGTTTTACTGTCAGTGCTTTTGGAGCCAATTAAAACTGTTTGAATACCAGGGTCTTCGGGAGTGGAAATGGATGTCCTAGCTGTTGGTTTCAAGCCTGTTGGAGTTTGAGTGTTCACAGCAACTTCTGACTGAGTTTCAGCTGCTTTAGAGTTACCGATTTGCGACTCTCCCAGACTAGCTAGTTGGCTCCACTGCTGGAAAGGATCGACATTCCTTTCAGGCTGTCGTATTGGTGTTGAAGCTTGATAACTAACAGGATTGGGAGAAATATACCGCACTATTGGGGGCGCAGGTTGAGAAATTCTTACAGGAGTTATTGGTGTTATGCGTGATGCAGGAGTTGTGCGCGGTGAAAAAGTGTCTTGAGGTTGAGATGGCCTTGGTTTGGGTTTATTTTGTAGGGTTGGACTTGGGGATTTAGCCGCAACAGGTTCCACTTTAAGTTGTTGCTGTTGGTCTTGAAACGCTAATCTGCTTTTCAGTTCGGCAGATTCATCTAAAACTGGTTCGCCTTTTGGAGATGTAGTAGGAGTCTGAACTACTTGTTTGACAGGAGGTTTCGGTTGGAGAAATCCAAACCAGATCAGTGCTACAGAGCCAATAACCATTCCCACTAAGGCAACTACTGAACCTAGTCGAACACTGGGTTTTTCTGCTAACGATCGCTCTACCGCTCCTTCTGCATCTTGTTTCAAGCGATATTCTTCGGAAATGAGGTGATTTGCAGTAGGGTTATAACCTGCCAACAACTGCTCCTCTTCAAAGCTGATATCATCATCAGCAACCAAAGTGGCTTGGGTAGAGCGATGATTGCCGTTAGTACTGTTGAATTCCGACGAAAAATCAGCAGAGTTTTCGTTTAGGTAGTCAAATTCATGGTTTTGATTTGAATTGTTCATAATTCTACCCTTTTCCTTTAACGTCGTTGCTGAGAATTGAACTCAACCATCTTGGTAATTTGCAGTCCAGACGATCGCACTTCATAAATTTTCTGTTCTACCAGGGGGGCATCTTTACCTAAAGGAGATCGGGGAATCTCTACTGCTTGGACAGTAAAAGTGCGGTTAAAAGGAATACGCTCATCTCTACCAGTAGTGCGGTCAACTAAGATGCGGGTAGCAATCATGTCTATTTCCCATTCCCCAGGTCGTACTGCTCTCGGTTCTGACAGATAGGAAATAATAGTGGTGCTACGCAGCTGACCTGAAAAGAAGCTGGTAGGAACTAATTCGGCAATCTTCGGTTTTGTCAAATCTGTTGGGTGACATATAAACTTTGCGATTTCTCACACAAGCTGACGTTCTCTTGAGTATCTTGTTGAGTAGCTTGCTTAATTTGAGCCATCTGACTTTGGGCTGTTTGGCTCAAAGTAGCCTGATTAGCAATACCTGTGGCAACTATTCTAGTAGCATATTTACCAAGGTCTTCACGGATACCATAAGCTTGTTAATTTTTATTGCAGATTTACTAAAAAAGCATAAGTTCTGATGAATCGATATGTTTATTTATTTAAAATTATTAATTTTTTATCTATCTAAAGAGAGATATTTTACTGTTATTAGTCTTTTTAGGAGATTTTGATAGATATTCATGTAAAAATATTTCTTGTCCATAATTTTCGTATAAAAGTAAGTAGAGCAAGTAGAAGATGAGTGAATTTTCTATATTTGTTATTGAAAAAAAATCAATTGAAGAAGTTAAAAGTAATTTCCGAGGTAGAGAGTTAAAGTTATGGTCTAATGAAGAAAAATCAATTGAAAAAATTAAAACTAATTTTCAGGATAGAGAGTTATGGTCTAATACATTTGTTACTTTAGAAAGCTTGGACATTTCAACAAAAGCAAATGTACCTTTTAAGCAAATTCAGGTGAGTAATCAGACGACACTGCTTGATGTAATTAAACAGTATAAAGAAAATATTACTGATTTCAATCCTTTTGTTATTAAAGAATATATAGACTCTACCATTGAATACGGTTATGTATTGGAAAGAACTCAAAATTCTCAGTCGTCAGTTGATAATGATATACATAGTAAAATAAATTTAGAAAAATATTATCAAACAAAAGTTACGGATTTAGGTTTTTTGGATGGAGAAGTAGTTGTATTAAATAATATTGAGGTTTCAAGAAAATATAAGTACAATTATAATAACGTTAATTATTGTCTGGCTTTGGTTCCTAGGGTAGTGGATTTTCTTTCAATGGTTCGTGAGTCTCCCTCAACCAATGAAGATGGTTTACATATAGTATTGTTGTATACAGATGCTGATAAAGAGTTTTCCTGCTTTGTGAGAGAGTCATATTCAGATATTCATGTACTTTCAGGTTCAAGGTTTAAGGTATATGCTATTGAAAACTTAAATAACTCTAAAAATCTTAAAGAATCTCTCAAATATTGGAAATCCTTATTGTCTCAAAAACTATATATTGTTTGGTCATCACTTGGTTGGTTAAGTTTAAAGCCTTATGATAAAACTGAAATTTATAAAATTGCTAACCATTTAGGAATTACTGAAGAAAACATTCCCTGTATAGCCGTATTTGATATCCTAGAGTATGATCGTGTTTTTGTCTTTCCAATATCAAAGACAGACATTAACATTAAATTCTTTAGAACCTTATTTAGTAATTTAAATAAAATTATTGATAAAGTAAATGAAAGAGTGGAAAATTTAAGAACTAAATCTTTATTATCTTCTCAAAATACAGATAGAAAAAACGACGATAACAAAATACTTGCAATACTTCAAGAGGAATACGTAAAGTTGAGGGAAAGGTTGTCTCAAATTTCACTGATTGAAACCAATCCAAACGCTAATTATTATATATTTAACTGTGAAGGTCAAAAGGTGATTGTTACTATGAATGATTCCAGCCATAAAACCCAAAATATCACAGCTGGTGGAGATATTATTGCTAGCGAACAAGCTTTCAATTTAGGTGAGATTAGTGGTCAGGTTACAGGTACTATCAACGAATTACCTACATCACCTGAACCAGAAAAACCTGGAATTAAGGAATTATTAACGCAATTACAAGCAGCGATTGAAGCTGAAGAAAATTTAACACCTAAGGATAAAGAGAAAGCACTAAAACAAGTAAAAGCCTTAGCAGAAGCATCACAAAACCCTAACAATGAAGAAAAACAGAATTTAGCTGATACAGCTATTACGATGTTAAAAGGTGTGATTCTTGCTTTACCCCAAACAACGGGTTTGTTTGAAGCTTGGAACAATCTGTCACCAATAATTTCCAAATTTCTAGGTATAGGCTAGGTAATATCTACAACCTCGACAATTTTGGCTCAAAGTAGCCTGATTAGCGATCTCTGTGGCAACTGTTCTAGTAGCATATTTACCAAGGTCTTCACGGATACCATAAGAGCTTTGACCATTGGTTTTGTTCTCCAAAGTTTCAGACAGCACGGCACCAGGGTCGTTGTTGGCTGAACCGTTCATGATTCCTGCCAAAACTTTGTTTAAATCTGGAATTTGAATTGCACCCAAGGTAGAATTGAGCAAATTGCCAAGAGGATTAAATAGGTCATTTTGAGCGAAATTTTTGACATCTCCCACAAAATCACTGATTTGAGATGCTGTGTCTGAGGTGAAAATACTACTACCAGTAGTTTTGTTACTAACAGCAGCAGCTACTGGATCTCGACCGTTGTCTTGAGTGCGAGCAAGGGCTGGACTAGGGATAGAACCAAGTTCAAAAATTAGAATCAGTGCTATCAATCTGATAAAGGTAAGTTTAGATTTCATGATTCACCTTCCTTAATGCAGTTTTTAGATATATCAACTTGCAATCAGGCTACTTTCAGCCTGTTGGCCATCGTTACTTTCTTGGCGATCGCCTTCTCCTTGCAGAGATGCTCCGCTTTGGTGGAGACTGTCCGCAGGACTTACGGCTGGGTGTAGCCAATCGCGCAATACTGGGGTTTGATCTATCTCTTTGCCAATATGCTTAAAGCCTCTGTTTTCCTTCAAAGCAGGAATGTAAGCATCGGTAAATGCTCTCAGTCCTAACAAATTGCCTTTAGCGGTATTTGGATACTGAGCCATCACCCGTTCTCGTGCTTCCCGTTCATCTTGGTTATTGGCAACACTGGCCAGCATCATTTCTCCAGGGTAAAAGCGGGTACGCCAGAATCTACCACCTGTTTCTACTAGCCAACAAGAATAAAGGTCGCTGGTACGGGGCAAAAATGCTTCAGTTGCATTCTGACTGATAATATTGACGGGATAGCCCAGATACTGTTGGAAAGAAGCAATACCGCTACTGGTAATACGTCCGGTAATCCGATAGGTCATGTTCTGCATAATTTGAGCGCCTGTCGAACACTCGCAAATGGTATCCGGGTCTTGGGACATCAGCAGAACAGCAATGCCTTCTTTCCTTCCCGTGGCACAGGTTTCGCCTATAATCTGGGCAAAGCCATCTTTACGTAACAATACGGAAAGCTCATCGCCAATAAACAAACTCTTAGGATGGGATAGGGCGTTACGGATACAGGCACTATGGCCGTTAATTGCCATCAAGTAAGCATCCTGTTCGTTATTCAATCCACTGAGAGCAAAGAATTTAATCGCCGGTAATGGGGAAAAAGTGCTGGGACGAGCGATCGCTTTCCCCAACCTAGATGCTAGTAAAGCGCTAACCTGATTTTGGATTTGGTTGAGTGCCTGTCGGTCAATCTCTTCAAAGGATCTCAGATTAAGGCGCTCTCTAGTACAGAACTTGACGAAATCTGGTAGCGTGGGTATCTGCTGCCATTCTGGTGAAAGCCAACCCATCTCGAAGGCTCGGTTGTAACGAGTAATAATTTCTGCGTCTTTTAAAAATACGTCCAAAGCTTTGACTAGCAAGGCATCAACCCGTTGAGCTAAATGGGGGTTTTCGACTTTACCCATTGCGTTGCCTATGGCGGGCGAAGCCATCGCTGTTAATGCTTTGCGAATAAAGTCTTTCCAAGATTCCATGCGCCGTTCCCGTTCTGACTTGTCGAACCGTCGCAAATCTGGCGGTTCCAGTAGGTTACTGCTACCACTGGAAATATCGTAATATGCTCCTTGCTCGCCCAAAAGCTCAATTGCCGTTTTGAAAGTGCTGTTACCACTGGCAGAGATATCCATACCAACTACGGGAATATTGTTCGCTAATGCCTCTAGAGCAAAACGCCATCCCAAAACGCTCTTTCCTGATCCGGAAGTACCTGTAATTAGAGCGCGTCCAATCTGCTGGTGAAATAAGTCAACATAAATAGGCTTGCCACCACGACTGGTAAGGAATTCCACACCCTGTTTATCAATGTCCTTGGGGACAGTTAGGGGCATAATCCCAGCCACAGTATGGGTATCTAAAGTTATTCTGCGTTCGCTGAGATTGCCTCCGTGCAGCAACCATTTGCAGGTAATCGGCAGGGTTTGCAGCCAAATTTCCCAAGCAATATTACGCTCTCGAATTACTTTGGCAGTCTCAAAACTGTTAGCTAACAAGTTGCAAGCGTGGGTTAACTCTTGGGCGCTGTGACGATAAACTAGAAATACAGGCGCACAGTGCAACGCTTTTGTCCCTTCATAAAGTCGTCGTTGGGCTTCAAAGGATTCCTCCTGTTTGATTTCTGCTCCAACGTCCCGTCCCTGTCCTTTGGTTATGGCTAAAGTGCGGGCTGTTTTGGATTGTTTTGCCTGACGCGCTAGGTTGTCTTGGATTAAGAAGTCGTTGCTGCGGCTGATTTCAATCCAAGCTTCTGTATCGTGGACGTAGCTGGAAGCAAGGATTTTCCAGACCCACTTTAGCTGTTCTTGGGCATTAGACCAACCGACGGGGGGATCTGTTACGACCATGACTCCACAAACCTTGCTTTTACCTGTGAGGTAAACTCGGTCATTATCTCCCCGATGTTCGGGACAAGCGGAACGTCCCTGTTGTCCTTCAATCAGTAATGTACAAATGTGTTTATCGGTGGTTAGGGTTTCTGTTAACTCCAGTCCCGTCTCAGTCTCCTTCAGTGTAATGACTTGAGGAATAGGAGGTGCTGCACCCTCATTAAATCGATTCCAAAGCCACTGCCACAAATCTGTAGCATTGCAAGGTGTTACTTCTAAGCCAATTTTGGTATTGAGCAGCAATTTCCACTGGATAAATCCTTGCTGAAACCCTTGCAGTAAAAGCTTTTTGAAAAAGTCCTCTTGGTAAATGCGTTTGTTCCCTGTAATCAATTCAACTGCCCAAGAGCCAAATTTTCTGCATTTTTCAATCAGTCCACCCACAAAATCCTTTTGCTGTGAACCAGCTTCATCATCGCTCGTCCAAGTACAGAAGGCGATTTGGTTCCAGATTTGGCGAGAACCTGCTTCCTTGAGTTGTTCCACCCGCAATTGCTCGTTGCGAAGCAGCACAGAAACTGGTTTCAAGTGGCAATCGTCTGCTAAGGCAGTAAGTGGGGTTTGGCGTTTATGGGGTACTTCCTTGGTAGAGCCTGTCTGTAGGGAATATGACTCAGTATCATCACTATAACAGCCTGTACAAAAAGTAATTTTTTCACCGGGAGGTAGTTCTTTCAAACCCTCTTCGATAGAGTGGGCAAATTCGCTGACTTCATTTTCATGTAGTATGTCATGCAGTCCAGCGATGCGAAACCCAAACACGAGTTGATACTGAGAGTTGCCTTTATCCAATAACAGGGCAGCCACTTCACGATCATCCTTCTTAATTTCTGCAATACAGCAGATGTTTACCTCATTTTGGAAGGGCATGAGCTTACTTTTGCCTCCATATTGATTCGGTACAATCAGCGGCTTGAATCGGATTTGCACTTGCGAGTCTGCGTAACGCCGACGCACCCACCAGGGTCGATATTCGGGAATCGGTGAGATGTAAATGCTGTTACTATTGCACCACTCTGTTCCCGGTGGATTACGCCATCGATCTAAAAACTGATGGGGCTGTTTGCCTGTGAGAATCCACCAACTAATAATTAGCCAGAAGGAGGTGGCAAAGAACCAACCCATACCTAAACTGAGTAAACCATTGGTGAGAACATAGCAAACTACAATGATGGCAATCCAAGGAAGTAGCTGTTCAGCCGGAATTGGCCCAATGCTGGCTTGCTTGCCTAGAATCCGATTGACTTTGATGAATTCTTGATTGTCTTGTGCCATATTTTTGTAATTCTCTAGTGCTGCATTAGTAGTCAGTCAACCAAGAAGTGACAAGTGAAGATAAGGGGGAGAATAGGACTTTTCTTCTTGTCAATAACCTCTCAAAGTTTTCTAGATCAACTATGCTCATCCCCCACTGATGAATTCTGACGAATGTTTTCTGACTTTTGAATTCTTATTTAATGGGTATAAAATTCAAGTTGGGTTTACCTGATGGCTGATGTTGTTCCTGTGCCATTACCGACAAATATGAAAGTGATGACATCAATGGCAATTACGATGGAGAACGCTAAACCAACTTGAGTAACAATCGGTCGCCAGTCGTTACCTTGCTGTGCTTGGTTATAGGCAAATAGAGAAGCAGCAGCAACCAGCAGCAAGAATGCACCTCGGATGAGGTTGAATGTTAAACCAACAACGTTGGCATCCAAAGTGCTAGTGGAACCGCCTCCGGCTTGGGAACTTTGTTGGGCTAAATTGTTGAAGAAGCTTTCTAACCCGCTTAAGAAAATAGCTTGGGCTGGAGTTGTAAAAGTATCGAGTAAAGCGGTAACAGTGATAATGGCGGCAACAATATGCCAGAAGCGAATTTTTCTACCTAAATACTTTTCTAGAATTGGTACTGTCCGAATTACATACCCAATACTCAAGAAAACAATGGTGGCACATCCCAAAATAGTGACGAATATGGGTTTGGTAGCTAACAAATAAATTCCAATCGCAAGACATAGTAAAATGAAAAGTAAGTCCGTGCGGTTGATTTTCAGGTTTCTCAAGTTGGTTGAAAATTTACGAGATGGCAGCAGTTTTAACTGAGAAATGTGAGATTTTGTGTTGTTCATTTTTTTGTTCTCGTTTGTAGAATTAAACTTGCATTTCTGGTTTGCTAGCTTTTCTTTGAGTTTGTTTCTGGCGTTGCCTTGCAGTATCTTTATCAGTCTGGGCTTGGGTAGAGCGAGTTGATTGCTGATTGTCCAGCAGCGTTTCTATCTCACGCAGGGGGATGCTACACTGCAAAATCTCCGGGGGCTGCCCTGGTACTAAAACGGCATCAAGCTGTTCCAAAACACCTTGTCCAACCGCAATTCCCAGAGATGCCAGTTGACCTGTTAAGCCTGCCAAATTCACCCCATTCACTTCTCGTCCATTGGTGGCAGCTGTGGCACTTAAACGCGAAGCTTCGTCTAGAGGTTCTCTGGATTTGGAGTTTTTAGCAGCAGTTTTATTGGTATTAGCTCTGTTCTGAGTTTTAGAGGATGTTTTAGGCTGAGAATTACTTTGGGTTTTAGTTGAAGTTTTGGCTTGAGTTTTAGTTTGGGCTGCGCTAATACGACTAACAGATGGTTCGTCTTCTTCACCTAAGTCATCTAAGTCGTCAAGTTTAGTGTTGAAATCATCATTTAATAGGTCGTCAAGTTCGTCATTTATATCATCTTTTTCTTCATCTAAATCGAGTAGGTCATCTTCTAATTCATCATCGAGATCGTCTAGTTCTGTTTCAGCAAAACCGCAAATTTCAGCAATGTTAGAAGGGGTGAAGTAGTTTTCATCTTTGCTGGTAATTCCTTCGAGGTTTTTAATCAGGTATTTGCCACTGGTTCTATGGTTGGGATCATTGGTGAGGTAGAAACGATAGCCTCTAATCTCGTCATCATCCCCACCTCCTACACAGAGTTCTACTGTGATGGGGGCTTTACCCGATTCCTGGCTGTAGTTTTCTACATAGGCTTTAAAGTCTTCGTGGGACTGGATAGAATCATCCTGAATTGAGGATGCGATCGCTTTATCCAATGTGTTTTCAATATGGCGGAGTTTACGGCGATCTGTCAGGTTTTCCCATGAGCGATTTTGAGAATTTTGTCTTTGCTTAGGTTTGGTCAGTGTTTTGGTAGCCATAGGTACTCAAAGCTGATTGCCTTAAGAGTTAGCCTAACAAGGCTTGATCTGGAAACAGCTAGACCAAATGGCGATTTATAAGTTGTCCAGTTGGCTATTAACGTAAGTCGTTAGTTAAACAAAAGGTGACTCCGCTTCATTACAAGGTGGAGTTTTGTATTTTATTTAATCCACGTTCCTTAGTCATTAGTCCTTTTTCCTTAGTTTTTTGAATTTGTTTTTGACTAATGACTAATTCCGTATTTCTTACAAGCAGTAGGGGCGGGTTAACAGATATGATCCATCATTCATGAATGTCTCGCTTAACCCGCCCCTACCACCTCTGCACTTCATCTTGAAGAAAAGTATCAATTAGTAGTTGACCTTGCTCAATTATCAGACAAAACAAACTATTCGCCAATTAATGCTGAAGCACTGAAATGTGTTTCAGGTATTAGCAATAAGATATTTAATGATTTACAAATTAATCAAACATCAAATGCTGTTATTCATTTAAAAAAAGATAAAATAGAAACTTATATATCAGAATTGAATAAAAGTGACATTCACATCCTATGTTTTTCTAATGAAAACGCACATAAAATCAATTTATGGATTAAAAGAAAGCTATTAAATTTAGGCGAAAATCTTGCTGTTGGTGACATTGTATTATTCTACAATAATATTAATGTAGATAATCATGATCCATTTGCTCCTATAACATCAATTTATAATGGTGATTTTGGAGAAATAAGCACAATCTTTGAAGCAAGCAAACAAGAAATAAAAATAAAAAATACATCAGTTACTTTAAGCTTTCAATAAGTCAATATTAAATTAAATATAACCAAAAAAGTTATCAGAGTATTACTCATAGAAAATTATTTAAATAATCCCCAAGCAGAATTGGGCAAAGAAGAGAAAATTGCCTTAAAAATTATCATTAACAATCAATTAAAGGAGGAAATTAACGCCTGTATTTTTGAACATTCAGATGAGTATAATCATCTCCGAGACTCTGAAGAATATAGAGCATTAGAACTTGATATATCTAAGTTTAAGATCAGATTAGACAATGGAGAACAAGTTAAGACAAGGCTTGGAGAAAAAGAGAAAGAATTAAACCGTTTATTAAAGAACGCAAAAAAACAATACAGAAGTAAAATTAAGCTGCGACTCCAAAATGATCCTGCTAGTAACTACTTCAAGTTTAAAAATACTGCATTTATTCGATATGGTTATGCAATGACTGTACACAAATCCATGTCTTATAAATGGCCAAAAGTTGTATTTAATACAAATCAAGGGGAAAATAGAGGAAGAACTAATCAAAGCTATTTTAAGTGGTTATATACAGGTATTACTAGAGCTACTTCTCAGATTGTTTTATGCGGATATGAACCAATAACTCCTTTATCTTATCCTAATCTTAAAATACAAAATTCCAGTGATAATAATAATTATAAAGATTTGGTGAAAAGTTATTTTATATCAAAACAAGATGCTGATTTAAGTAAGTTATTATTTGAATCTTTAAGCGAGGATTTAAAACAATATTTTGATGAGCAATTTAAAAATACCGTTTTAATAGGTTTAAGTTTATTTATTTCTCAAAAGATCAAATCTAGTAACTTCAAAATACAAGCAGTCAAACATAACCAATATCAAGAAATTTACGAAATTGCTGAAACTAAAAATCAAAACAAAACAGCAAGAATTATGTTTTCCTATAACAAGGATGGCGAGTTTAGTCCTCCGATTGTACAAAACGCAGAACCTCCACAGTTTAAGGATGAACTATTATTTCTATTGACAAGAAAGATAACTGTTTTTAATATCAGCTTAGAAAAAAAAGATGGGTGGAGAGAGAAACTATACAATAATTTAATCGAGAGATTAAGAAATAGACAAATTTATTTTGAATATATTTCAGAAAATAATCGTCATGATTTGATAAAGTTATTCGGAACAAATGGAGATGGTAAATTATGTATTAAGTTTGATTACAACCAAGAAGGCTTTATTAGCACAATTACTGCCATTTATTGCGATGATCCTAATTTATGGAAGATATTTCAAGAAGTTATTCACGAGTACAATTAACCACAATGTCATCTTCAAAAAAAGACTTTACAAACCTAGCTAAACAAAAACTTGATTCAGGTGATTTTCAAGAAGCCCTTGATATTTACTATCAAGTTTATATTGATTTTTCCAATGAGTGGAATTCATGGGATACTGTTTTTTTGCTTAAATGCTTAAGAAATAATGCTGGCTAGATGCTATTATAAGATTCAAGAAATTGAAAAATCAAAATTGTTAGCAGAATTAATTGGGCTAATAGTTCAAAAATATGATTTGAGACTAACTGATGAAGTCAGCAAAATTCTTAATTATTACCAAATCCCTTATCCAAAGAGTGAAATAGAAGATTATTTAAGAGAAAAACAAACACAACTGATTAAGATATGTAAGCAAGACCAGTTAAGACATGAAAAAGTTTTTCAAGGTAAAATTCATAGAATACATAGCAATCAAAAATCAGGACATTTAAATAGTTATAATAATGAGCGTTATTTTTTCGGAATACGAGATATACAATGTAACAAATCTCATCTTGCAGAAGGAACTGCCGTAGAATTCTTTCTAAAACAATCTCAAAATCAACAAGGAACACTTGAAGATCATGCTGTTATCACTAAAATTATTTGAACTTTCCCAACGAATCTACCGCAACTGATGCAATAGTTTCCCAAGCAGTTCGCATAACACTTGTCAGTTGAAAATAAACTATTCACCAAAAAACTCAGGTATACTGTGGTGTTATCGGATTAGACAGGGCGCGGATTGCAGGAGCAATATAAGGGATGCTTACTGGCGAGATAATGTTAAAGGCTGACAGCCTTTGGACGATTTGTAGTGCGTTGGCGACATACAATTTACACCAGGATAGAAACCTTACCCAGAAGGTGTTTTTTGTCCCGAATGCAGAGATTTGGATGTGTTGGAGGAGTTGCTAGGATGATTGACCATGACAGGCTTTTCAAAGAATTAATATCTACATTCTTTGTTGAGTTTCTCGATTTATTCCTGCCTCAAGTAGCCAGCCAAATAGACCGCGATTCCATCCAGTTTTTATCCCAAGATGTGTTTACTGATGTCACATCTGGTGAAAAGAAAGAAATTGATTTGCTGGCCCAGGTGCGTTATCAGCAGCAAGAGACTTGCTTTCTAATTCATGTTGAAAATCAGTCTTACACTGAATCAGAATTTGCCAAGCGGATGTTTAAGTATTTTGCACGCTTGCATGAAAAATATGATTTACCAATTTATCCAGTTGTGATTTTCTCCTTCGACGAACCAAAACGTGCTGAACCTCAAAATTATCGTGTCACGTTTCCCGATTTAAAGGTGCTGGAATTTCAGTTTGCAGCGATTCAATTAAATCGCCTAAGTTGGCGGGATTTTCTAACGCAGCACAATCCAGTGGCGGCGGCGTTGATGGCGAAGATGAATATTGCGGTGTCAGAACGTCCGCAGGTGAAGGCAGAATGTTTGCGGTTGCTAACAACTTTAAGGTTAGACCCAGCGCGGATGCAATTAATTTCGGGGTTTGTTGATACTTATTTACGGCTGGATGATACTGAGAAGCAGGTTTTTCAAGCGGCTATTAGTACAATGGGATTAGATGAACGGGAGGAAGTTATGGAAATTGTTACCAGTTGGCAACAGGAAGGTGCAGAAGCCGAACGAAAAAAAGTCATTTCAGGGCTTTTGAAGTTACGATTTGGTAATTTAGATACTGATTTAGAAGGCATTATTCCATCTTTGTTACAGTTGTCACCAGATGAATATTTGGGCTTAATATTACAGGCTGACCGTGAGGAGTTATTATTGCATTTTCTAGGACAATCGTAAATGGAAATGGTAACGAGTTGGGAACGAGAAGGTATCCAGAAATAACGAAGGGCAACTATTACTAAAATTTTAAAGCTGCGCTTTGAGGATATTGATGCTTCTTTAGAAGCCATTATTCCCGCTTTGTTACAATTTTCCCCCGATGAATATATGGATTCACTTTTACAAGCTGACCGTGAAGAATTATTATCGCGGTTTCAAAGGTAATCGTAATTTGATAAAAGCGCCTATACTATTTTACGCATTTAAATAATCTCCTTTACCACTTTAGTTCAACTCTATATTCTGACTGCTAACATGGTGTCCATTGTGTGATAACTCCTGTTTTCTGTGAAGTAATCGCTCTCTCTCTAAAATCATCGCTTCTAGCTCACTGGCACGTTCTTCTGAAAGTGGAAATATCTCCTCACCGGTCTGGAGATTGCCTCGACAAATCGTCCGTTTACCTTCATTTCGGACAATAAAATTACCACTGGGTTGCACATAAGCAGTCCAATGGCTACCTATCTTAAACTGCTCAATTTCATTACTTGCAGATTGATTGACTTGTCGCTGTTCGTAGGTAGTAGCGATCGCCCCTACCAAATTATCAAACATTTCTTTACGCCAGAGTTCACGGTGAATGGCTCGGAATTGCCCAGCAGTATCTAACTTTGGTTCTGATTCCGGTAATGGAACTTCTGGCAGATTGATTGACTCAGGATTAACTTTGAGAATAACACTAGAGCCATCTGGTTGCAAAGTAGCTGCAAATGTGGCACCAATCGGCAGTTTCGGACTATCAGGAGCAAAAGTGCCTAAATTCTTACCATCAATCTGTAATATCGGTGTACCGTTGTAACGATAATGCTCTGGATGTGATTCGGGTAACTCAAAAACTCCCACTTCCAAAGTAACGCTGCGCTTTTTCCATTGCTTACTAGAAAAGTTTTCATTGGCGAAGTGATTGTATTTGATACCCAACACTTTAATTTCATCAAATTGAAAATCCTGAAGCTGTTGACATACTTCCTCTGTAAACAGGTTATATGCCAAAGCACCAACACCTGAATCCTGACGTGATGTTGCCCAACTATGATCTGCGGGAGGAATAATTCTCAAATCCTTCGGAATATTAAGGTCATCTAAATCGTTAATGTTTTCGCCAAATTTAGCTGCTAATTTATCAACTACTTTGGGAGATAAGTCTTTTAAAGCAAATTCAATCAGAGGTAATTGAGGATGAATGGTAGCATCAAATTTAATTCCCTTTTGTTCTAAAGATTCTTTCCATTTAATAGCACCTGCACCGAAAGGAACACTCAAAACATAAATATCCTGTGGTAATGCAACGCTTGGCAGTTCATAATCATGCTGAAACGAAAACGTAATTTCCATCTGTTCTGCCAGCTTTAAACAGTCTTTGCGATGCCGATCTAATTCTGGACGGGTGTGTTGTGTGTGCCACAGTGCCGCCGCCCCTTCTCTACGAGACGCTACGCATTGGCGGAGCCTGTCCGCAGGATTTACAAACCGCTCCTCTGAAGTGGTGAATAATTCATCAATTTCTGCCCGATAGCTTTCGTAGAGCTTTCCTAGTTCCTCATTAAAGGCTTCCCTGTCATCTCCCACCCGTTCCTTAATTTCGTCTCTAGCTTGCTGAAACCTAGTTTTCAGTTCTTCTGCCCATTCCAAGGCATCTACAGATAGCGTCTCTTTGGGAAACAGGTAGCGAAACTCATGCCTATCTCTGCTGCGAATGCGTGTTGGTTCCCACAAAGGATTGACTACAACTCTTGCAATAACGTTAATTGAGCCAGGAGCATCCGCAGGCATGGCAAAGGAGCGATAAAGCCGTTCATCTTTCTTAAAGTCAAAGAAGTAACTGGGGTGAGACTCTGACCATTTTTTGGCATCGGCGAGTAAATTTTCCCCACCTATTTCCTTGATATCTTCCAATCTTTCTGCACTTTTGGGCGAATCTACCTCAACCTGAAGTGCCTGAAATAGACGGTTTAGTAGCTTCCTTTGTCGTCTGCCAAATCGCTCTACATTCTCCCCGTCTTGGGGCATCGATGACTGTACACGTCCAATATTTGTTGCTACCAGCCCTACTTTATTTTGACTGCTGGCAGCAGCAATCTCTGCTAAATTTTTGTATTTTAAGTTGCCTTCTTCATCTGTAATTTCCGTATACGCCAGCTTAGGGCGTTGTTTAACTGGCTCAAATCGTCCCGGTTCACCTGCGCGGAGAGTTTCTTGAGCAATATTAGGCAGTTTACTGGCAGAACTAACCATTAATTGGTCGCCATCAAAATCGGCTTGGTGGTATTCCTCAGCATCCTTGGGGTGAATCCAAACTACATTGCGAGTTTTCTTTAATTCTGGATCGTGGATATTTTGGTAGAGGCGGATGTTGTCTGAGTTGACGATGGGGTAACGGGTGAGAATGACATCTCCTTCTGGTAGATGAGGTACACAGATTGTGCCACGAGTTAGGCGATCGCAAGGCATTGCCATACCCGAATTATGGTTGTATCCTCCCTTAATCGCTAAGTCACGCCATTGATTGGCTATGTAATCGGTAGCAAACTTGCGGAATTTGGGGGTTTCAATCAATTGACCATATTTATCGCTGCGTAATAGGGAAATCCAGCGAGATTCCTGTGCTTGATTGTTAGCATTACCCTCAATTTCGTTAAAAGCTTCTTCTGACTGCTCTTGCTGCGATCGCTGTTGTTTATCATATTGTTGGATAATGTATTTTGCCAACACCAAGGGATTACGCTGCAACTCGGCAAGTTCTCTAGCTTTTTCTTGGGTGGGTTTGCTCAAATCTTGTTTGACTGCTTCTTCTGAGTACCAAATGGTAAACTGCCAACTATTATCGTAGCTGGTAGCTTTGGCGTTACCTCGATTACCGATTACCGCTTGGGGAAACTCATAGTCACCGCAGGGTATTAAGTTTTTGAGTTCCGACTTTTTAATGCCTTTAATTGAGGAACGATCCATAATAATGTCGTAGCCTTGGGCATCAGTCAAAGTCGCATCGGGTAGGAAAGTACCTTTGGACAAGAAACTGGTTTTTGGGCACTGGGAATTATCTGGTTCAGCCCAATTACTCCTCCAGGCAAACCGAAATTGGAATGGACAATTGCCTTCTCCTCCCAATTGTTTGGCAAGTTGAGGCGAAATCTTGCCGTGACAGTCTCCTGTTTTATAATGAGCATACTGTGGGTCTTCAAAGTCCACAATTTTAACTCGCAGCCCTGTAAAAGTTTCTGAGCCTTTGTAGCAATTACTAACTAGTAAAGAACCATAGCGACAGGCAGTATCGGGTTCTGTAGCGAATAAGCGTGTAATTTTTTTATGCAGTGAACCATCAGCAAAGTAATAACTATTGCCAGAACTGAAAGCTAACTTGCGTCGGATTCCATCCTGAAAGGTTCTTTGTCTTAAATGGTTGGCATCTGGATTTTTACTGTCAATTTTAACCAGTAGTAGAGATTGTAAATCTTCTGCTTCAAACATCTGTTCGAGCAGAGAATTTTTAATGATTTCTGGTTCAGATAAATATCTCCCTTTACCATTGTTATACGACCCATCAAAGATAGGTATGCTCAAACCAGAACCTTCTAAGACTCTAGTGGTTAAATCCATTACCAATAATCTATTAGATAGCTTATCTAGCAAGCATGAGACTCCAATATTCACCTTGGCACGAAATTACACTCAATAAAATCGTCCAAGTGGATAATTTACTGATTTCATGGCAGACGGTATTTTATACGGTATTAGCTCTGCTAGCAGACTTCCAAGAAAGTTAAATAGCTAAACAGCGCTTTTAATCGTATTATCATTTTTTCACTGTGTTACTTAAGCTACACAATTTTGAAGCTACCACTAGATTTTATGAATAAGAGAATTCAACGGCTAGAAGATGGTTTATTAGTAATGCTTTATGACGATGATCCAGGTTCACCAGGAGATGAGTTGATCACTCCTTCTGATGATATATCCCAAGATGAGCATTACCCTGAATATGCACATCTCAAACCTGGTGAAAGCATAATAATTAAGGAAAATCCTATCAAACCTACATCAGGTTCTTATTATCCAAGTGGATATGAAGATTTAGATGAATTCCTCAATAGCGATCCTGGGGCAATTGATAGACTAGGTGATGAAAGTTCAACTACTCGTGGTTGGCGTCCACCTGAACCAGATGAATCTTGGTAAAACTTCCCTTAAGAAGCACGCATTAATAAGTTACCTTTTTGAATAACTGAAAGCCTTGATTATCAATTCTTTTTGATAAAGTAGGTAAATTATTTCGGTGCAAATACTTAAGCTCGATTTCCAAAATTTTTTATGCTGATAACATTTCTGAATAAGCTGTTTGCACAGGTAAATTAACTGTGAAGATACTGCCTTTCCCAACAGTCGATGAAACAGAGATATTCCCTTGATGGGCTTCAACAATTTGACGGGACAAATATAATCCTAAACCGTTCCCCCGACGTTGATGCTTGCCTTGTCGAAAGCGATCAAATAAGAGTAATTGTTCTTCTGGATTCATGCCAATACCTGTATCCTCTACTTCAATCGTTACCCCTTGAACAGTGGAATTGAGGCGAATTTCTACTGACCCAGCATCGCTGAAGCGAATGGCGTTACCAACTAAGTTAGTGAGGAGTCGGCGTAGTTCCAGGCGATCGCCTTTAACTCTAACTAAAGAAGCTTCAGTACCCTTTGTCAAGACAGCTTTGAGAGTTAAATGTTTAACATCAGCCAAAGGCATTAGTTCTTGCACTACTTGCTGACATAATTCCCACAGGTCAACCACAAAGAAATCCAAAGTTTTGCCTCCAGCTTCATACTGGTAAACTTCTAACAAGGTATCGACCATTGACAACAAAGTTTGGTTACTCTGAGCCATTTGTTCTAAAGATTCACGCATTGCTGATAAGGTATTGCCAAAAACACCTCTTTGCAGCAACTTTAGGAATTGGTCAGCAGCTATCAACGGAGTTCGCAGGTCGTGAGTGAGACGGGTTACAAAATCTTCCCGTCGCTGACTAAGGAATAGTTGTTCGTCCATACTGTGTTTCAGTCTCAACAAAGCCCGCACCCTGGCCAGTAATTCCTTCTTATCTACTGGCTTGCAAATAAATTCATCTGCACCTGCATCTAAACCTTTGACGACACTTGATTTTTCAGAACCTGTCACCAGCAAAATTGGGATAAAAGGTAAGTTTGAGTTGTGCTTAATTTGCCGGGTAACTTCGTAGCCATCCATATCCGGCATCACTACATCAAGCAGTACCAAATCGGGAGGAGATTCGGCAATTTTTACCAATGCTTCAGCACCACTGTCGGCTATGATCACGTTGTATCCCTTCAACTTTAAAGTGACTTGCAGCAAGCGGAGGCTGTCAGCTGAGTCATCCACCAGCAGAATTTTTTGGTTTCTTTGTTCTGAAGTTATATTCCAAGATAAAGTGTTCTTCATAAAACGCAATTGTTAATCTGCCTATGTGTAAGAGCCAGGGTTCTCGCTTAGAAATAAGCTACATTCTCCTGTAAGTGTGATGTGGACAAAAGTCAGAATAAACTGTATTGGTTTCAGTTTAACTTCAGTGCTTTTATATTTTTTTATACTTTGGGAAGATTTTTTCAGAGAATTTTCAGATTAAACGATGTCCATTTTGAACACTGGAGCTTTTTCAACAGCCAGTTGAGATATGTAGCCCTTGATATATGAACTTTTCAACCAATACTGTAAAAACTACTGGTTTCAACCTGGATGAGGTTTAATAACATTGAAATGCCGCTTTCCATCTCAATAGCCACATTTTGGCTAAATAGCTAAAACTTTTCGTCCAATGGAGTAATCCTTTCCTTGAAACCATATTCGACAGTTAAAAAAGTATAGTTACCAAGCTGCTGAGGTAAATGATGGTAGATATTCGAGTAGCAATTATTGAAGACCACAGCTTAACGCGGATTGGGATGCGTAGTTCTCTCAATGAGCAAGAAGGTATTCAAGTCGTGGGTGATGAAGCTACAGCCTCCAATGGGTTGAAACTGCTCCAAAGTACAAAACCAGACATAGCGATCGTCGATATTGGCTTGCCGGATAGAGACGGAATATGGCTGGTGCAGCAGTTTCGGGAATCTTTAGTGTCGGAAACAGCAGCACAGACTAAAGTAATGATGCTCACTTCCTTTGCTAAAGAGCAAATGGTACTAGCAGCGTTTGCAGCCGGGGCAGACTCTTACTGTGTGAAGACAATTAAGTTCGAGTTGTTGTTGGAAGCGCTGCATATCACCCATGAAGGTCAGTCTTGGATTGATCCAGCGATCGCTCGTATCGTTCTCAAGCATACTCGTCAAGGAGCGGCGGCTATGGTGAAACCGAGTGCTACTCAGACGGTAACGATCTCTGCAATTGATCCAGAGCAAGCAAGCATTCTGCAAGCAGACCCACTGACAAATCGGGAACTGGAAGTCTTGGAGTTAATTGTCCAAGGCTACAGCAATAACGAGATTGCCCAGAAACTCTATCTCAGCTTGGGAAGTGTAAAAGTATATGTGCGTGGGGTTTTGAACAAGCTTTGTGCAAGCGATCGCACCCAAGCAGCTGTATTAGCGTTGCGGGCTGGTTTGCTTAATTGAAGTCACTGTACAGTTGCTTCTGTACAGTGCTTGGTTGTTAACTTGAGAGGGGAGCGATGTCTACGACGGTCACTGAGGATTTGTGTAAAAATAACCTGAACAATTTTTGTCTGAAAGCTAGATTTAGCAAGCTATTCCAAATAAATTTTGTACAACTTATTTTTACATGATGCCTGAGCTTTGTCGTACCCTACGGGAAGCAAGCTACGCGCAGCGTCTCGTAGAGAAGTGCTGGCTACGCCTACGCGCAGGATTGACCGAGGAGAATCGCCTGTATAATACTGGCTTGCGTTGTATACAGGGATTTTCCGCTACCACTCTCTAAGTCGAAATAAGTAGCAAATCGTCGTAGTTTCCCCGTCGTCAATTGCAACAAATAATCAAAGGCTTCCGCAGCAACTCGCTGGTTAATACTCAAGGACTGGCTATTAAGCAACGCCATTTGTTCACAGGACAAGTTGTTGTCTGCCAACTCTTCTAGTTCTGAAACCAGTAGATCGGGTTGCTGTACAGTTGGCGCAGGTAAGCGAAAGCAGCCTAAAGCCTCAAAATCATAGTCATTGGGGTTAGTAGACAGATGGGAACCTAATAGTACTTGACCACTACGCTTGGAGTTACCGCAATCCAAATGCCAAATGTGAGGCGCAGGGCGATGAGTGTTGTGCTGAAGTACTTGGGTAATTGACTCTCTGGCTTTGGCATTATCTACGCAAGCAGTAACAACAATCAGAGTATTATAACTGGGGACAATCCATTCGGGTTGGAAAGGTTGAGCGATCGCTGTAACTTCCATCTTCCAAGCCAGGGAATAGCGCAGCGCCAGGGTTTTGGCTTTGTTGAGTCCGATTTCTGCATCACAGAAGCACTGGCGTAAAACGTTAGTTGACTCAACATGATCCGGGTCAACAAAGTAGAGTTTCACCTGTTTACCTTGCTGAGAAAGAACTCTGCCTAACCGAACCAAAGAAGGAGCCAGCCAAGAACCAGTACCGCCGCACCCAACTAGCCACAGTTCTATCTTCGAGTAGTTGACAGTTACGACAGGAGAAGCATTTGCCAAATCAAGATTTAGCTCCATAGTACAGTTGGTTAAATTGATACAGTTATCGGTGAGGGAACAGACATTTGCTAAATTGAAATTCACCTCCATAGCTTCTCCATCACATTTACAGGCGGTACATCGGTACTGTAAAATTTGCAGCCAGATAAAAGTGAGACATCAACCATAAAAAAGTCTCGGTCGATGTCAAACACTGCTCTAGCAGGTACATCCCAACAGTGGCGAAACAGTCCAACCCGTAATTTAATCTCTGTTTTCAGGGTATTAACTCTACCTAGTACCCCATAGATGCGAAAGCCAGATTCGTCAGCATTATCGGTGGTAGAGAAAAAGGCAGGTAAAAAACCGTGGGAATGGATGTCTACAGCCGCTTTCTGGTGGGAAGAGTCACTACCAGAATGAGTTGGCTGGCAGCTAGTTGGAGTTTGAATTTGCTCTGGGACTTGTAAATCCCAGCCTGCATCAGTACAGTGGAGGTGAAAGAGAATTTCATGAAATTGATTGCCAGCTTGATAACTCGACCGCCACATTTCCAGTAGTAGCGGTTTGGGAATTAAGGGAGTGACTTTGAGATAAGGTGTTAGGTGAGGTAGCCCTTTGATAGTTTGGGAACACAAGCAAATAGGCATTAATACCTCTATGCCAGGACGAATGGCTCTAGCAAAGATGCCATTTCCGGCATAAAGGTACTCTAGTCCACTGCTGGTGTGTGTTGGCAGAGATGAAGTTGTGACAATTTTGTAACCAATAATACCTTCAAGCAATGGGTTCATCGAGGATTTTCTGCACAAGCATAGCGACACTTTTTTGATTGCCGATAGGCACAAGGTCAGATACAGGATAGGTTGCACGTCTACATCTTTTGTGCAGTTTTAGAAGTTGCTGGCGAACATCCTTGCGGTATTTTTGTGATT
This sequence comes from Nostoc favosum CHAB5714, assembly GCF_020829495.1. Taxonomy (GTDB): domain Bacteria; phylum Cyanobacteriota; class Cyanobacteriia; order Cyanobacteriales; family Nostocaceae; genus Nostoc; species Nostoc favosum. Next base: position 29,135 of record NZ_JAIVFQ010000051.1, read on the forward strand.
TACTTATTGTTAAGTGGTTAGTGAAAATACTGGAAATAAATAAATTCCAAGTATGGTTAATTGATAGACCATTAGCAGCAGGTGGTTCGTTCACTCCCCAACAGACCTGTCCAGAACTGTAGACATTGGGTAGTGGCACATGAAAAGCTGCTGCTTGAGGAGTAAACTCCTGTTCTTGAATTGCCCAAACCCAATATTTTAATCCCTTCCCCACAAAAACTATTGCAGGTAGCGGAACAGTTAAAGATCCAAGTTCATCGCAATTGATTGTATGAGTGGCTGGTGCTATGAATTTTACCAAATATGTGTCTGTACTGCCCGTACCCCAACGCACAATTCCTGGTTCCATCCAACCAGTATCAATGGGTTCGTTGCTGAAAGCAATTCTCAGGGCTGCGGGTGAGATACATTTGTAAATATGAGCATCGGCAATTTCTTTGTCTCGGTGGTGCAAGATGTAAATGCCATCCAAAAACAGCAATTCTGCTTGAATTACTGGAGATTTTCGGGGAGGGTCTGCCAAAATTGCTCGTAGAATTTCGCTGGATAGAATTGGTGTCGATGTAACGTCGATTAACGTGGTTTCAATGCTTGTTTCCATAATTTTAGTAGGATTTGAGCATGAGGTTTTAAGTCTGCTTCTAGCCAATCAATTAAGTTGGCTGCACAGTTTAGCATTCGGTCGGCTTGCTGCCATTTTCTGGTGAGTAAATCAATAGATGCTTTTGACCAAGGTAGAGAGGTGCGGTCAGGTTGATAGTAATAATCGTCTGCGTACTCGTCCAACCAAAGGTTTTTAGTTTCATGATCTAGCAGCTTTAAAGTTAAAGGCAGAAACTTTAAAGGATTATCTAAGTGATGACACTGGCGTTTCAGTTTTTTGTGGTCAATTTTGTCTGGGTGGTCGATGTCACTGTACGTAATTTCGTAAATTGCAAATTCACTATCAAACCAATCGCTACCTTCTGGGTGTATGTCATCGAGCCAACGGCGACTGTCATGGCTAAAAGGTAAAAGTAGTTGCCAACCATCTTTGAGATGTTCAATTTCTCCATCCATTGTCCAGTCAATACCCATTGGGGTAATAGGAATGCTATGCAATCTTTGTTCGTAGGCTGTTTCTACAGTCCAGTGAGATAACGGAAACAGATGAGTGTAAATCAGTACAATGAATTCCAGTTCTCTGGGACTATGGCAATCTACATCTGTAGGTGGGTAAATAGTGGCTTGGCTGGCTTTCCATTCAGTAGGAAAGTAGTGCTGATACAGTGCTAGTAAGGAGTAAATGTTGAGTTGGGTTTCCAGATAATCAAGTGATTCTGTGGCATCTAAGGTAAATTGGCACTGATAAAGACTATAAATTGCCTCTGCCATACTGAGGGGTACAAGGTGAGACATCTTTTAGTACAACTAGTTATTTATGGGGTCGGAATTGAATAACAAAAAGACAGAGGTAGGGTTTGGGGTCTACTTCAATCAAAATGCTAACTGCTGTAATGTGGACAATCATTTACCCCTCAAGTCAATTTCCAACTCCTTTTATCAGCACTCAAAAACCTTCAAGGATAACGCTAGATGTAGGAGTGCAGGCTGTTAGGGATTTTAGAGTTTGGTTGAGTGACTCAGAAAATTCTGTTCCAGCTGCGATCGCCTCTTCAATTTGGACTGATAGCTGTCCTGCATTTTCCCAGTTAATTCCGGTGATGATTTGACGTTGACGCATTTGGTAGCACATTTGGACTGCGGGGTTGATTTCTTCAGGAGCCATTATCAGGCAATCTAGAGGAGAAGTACCTTTTTTACCGGGCTTCTTGATGATATGAATGGGTTCTCCTGGTTTCCGCTCAATGTCTGCGTTTGCCAGTTCAGCACAAAGAGGAGTAAAGGCATCCCGTAGTAATTGGTCATTAATGGCGATCGCTTCTGGAATCCAGTGTTGTTGACCTTCGTAGATAACAAGTAATTTGTTACTATTTGTAGTATTCATGGCATTTAAAACAGTGAGATTTGCGTAGTATTACTGGCTAATTTAGTAGTATCTGAGCTAGCAGTTTCAGTGCGAACTGGAGTCTGGGTAGTGGGCGGTTTATTGGTTTTGACAGCTTTAGTCTGGGCTATATTCCGGCGAATTTGGCGATTAGGAAAATCAGCTTTCAGTTCATCCAGTAATTGAACAATTGCAGGTGGGAAATCACCGAGTTCTTCTTGATTGAGCATGGTAACTACAGGGAAATCACCGTGACTGCTGGCAGCAATCATTACAGGTCTATCTCCTGTTTGTTGTGTAGGTAGTAAAGTGATGACAATTTGAACTTTACATTGCTCGAAAATAAATGGTTCTACTTGATTTACCTTGTTGGTAGCAGATGTTTCTATATCATGGTCGTCTAACTGATGAGAGTCGATTTCATCTTCGGCATAGCTATTTTCATCACTTACTGGTTCTAAAAGTTGCAAAAAGTTAGCTTTACCTGCACGCAAGCGTTCCCTGTCAAATAGCAATCCTAAAGCTTGGAATTGTTCTTCAGCAGTGGTTTTTCCCTGTTGTTCTGAAATGTAAGATTTTAAAGTTTCAGATGTAACAGTGAGGTTGGCTTTGACAATGGCCTGTTCTGGTGTTAGCCATTTTGTAGTCATAGCTTTTTTGGCCTTGTTAACTGGTGTGCAAGCAGTTGTGGCGGTAGCCAGAAGTAAAAACAGTTTTTGAGAGTAGGGTACTGCTAGACTAAAACATATCCCCTTTGCTTTTCTCGACTGAGCCATGTCTACGGTAATTACCCAATCCCTGACTCTGGAGGAGTTTCTCAAGCTACCAGAAACAAAGCCTGCAAGCGTTTACATTAATGGTGAGATTATTCAGAAGCCAATGCCAAAAGGGAAGCATAGCCGATTACAGTTAAGGCTATGCAACAGTATCAACGATGTTGCCGAAAGCCTTCATGTTGCTTATGCCTTTCCAGAACTGCGGTGTAGTTTTGGTATCCGCTCAGTAGTACCTGATGTAGCGGTTTTCAGCTGGTCGCGTATTCCCTTTGCTGCTGATGGGGAAGCGCCCAACGATTTTCTGCTTCCTCCAGACTGGACAATTGAAATTCTTTCCCCCGAACAAAGTTCAAATCGAGTTACAGGCAATATTCTCTATTGCTTAGATCATGGTTGCCAATTAGGTTGGTTGATAGACCCAGAAGATCGTTCTATTTTGGTCTTCCGTCCAAATCAACAACCAGAACTTTTGCAGGGTGATGAGCGTTTGCCAGTGTTAGCCGGGATAGACTTGGAGTTAACTGTTACTCAGGTGTTTGGTTGGCTAAAAATGAGCAGTTAGAGAAACAGATGAAACACTATTTATTTTAGAAACCAGGCTTAATTCAGTTACTGAAATGATATTGAGCCGAGATACCAATAACAATTGCAAACCTCGCCTCACCTTTGCCAGTGTTCACAAAAGTCAATCTGGCGGGTACTCCCTAATACGAGAGAAGAGAATCCTCATTTTTCTCCCTGGCAACAGCCCCCACCAAACTAGAGCCGGGAGATGCCCCTCTGGGGCATCTGTATTAAAGATAAGATCATTCCAATCTTTAACAATTAAATCCTTCCTCTTCGTCCACCCAACACGTTCGGCAAATCTTGTGAAGGCTCTTTCATCGTATTTGCCGTCAACTTTACCACCAACTTCTAAATAAATTTTCTTCTGAACGCTAAAGCCAAAGCGATTATCACTAAGTTCTCTCCAATAGTTGTCTATTCTGTCCAGAACAACTTGGGGAAATTTTGACAGACCATTAGAACTAATCTTGTCATCTTCGTTAAGTCCCAAAACTTCAAGCATCATCGAATAGGTTATAGAGTCTGCCGCTTTCCATTCTTTATGACCTAGCGCTGCCATTAGATAATGGTATTCTAAATAATCAGTTCGAGGTGACTTAATTTCGCCTCTAATTTCTCCTATCGGATAAATGTTACAGTCTACAAGTCTTCGCGCGAAATGAGGAACAAAAGTTGCGTCAGCCCAAACAATATTATTCCTTGTCTCCTCTGGGAGCCCCTCTTGCATTTCTTTCGAAAATAGCACAGCCCTGGTAAAATAAATACGAAGAGGGAAATGTCCCAGAGAAGCTTCTTGTATATTAAATTTACCTTCTCCATATTCAATCCAATTAATATCCCATTCCTCACCCTTCACCCACCCGACACAATCAGCAAATTTGATCAAGACTTTTGTTGTTTCTAACGTAAATTCATAGTTGTTAAGATTGCCACCAACGTTTAGATAGATTTCTTTTTGAACGCTGAAGCCAAAGCGCCCATTGCTGTGCTTTACCCACAATTGGTCTATTGTACGCAGGTCGGTGCAAGGAAAAACCTTGACTTTTGTATCCCATAACCCTTGACCTTCTTTGATCTCCATAATCTGGAGCATCCGCAAATAGGTTTCACGGTCGGCTTCTTTCCAATTTCCATCTGCTAGTAATTTGCTTAGTCGGTTGTAGTTTACACCACAAGCACTACTAAGGTCATCCAGTTCAAGTATTTCAATAATTTTACTTACAACTTTATCTATCCCAAGGGAACTATACACACCTAACATTTCAACTAATTTCTTCGCAAAGTCCGGATTTTTCGTAAAGTATTGCTCAACATTTTTTTCATTCACTCCTCCATGCCAAATAGGTAGTATGACCTTTGTACCATCTTGTTCCCTGCACATCAGCGAGTTTAATTCATAGTATGTCCATTCTATTTCCTTATCTATTTCCTTATCTATTTTCTTACCGAAGAAATTAGGGCTGAGTACAACAATCCCATACCTTGATTTTGAAAGAGCTTCATCGATTTCTTTAGGCAGTTTGTCTCCCAGTTTCAAAGAAAACTCATCATACCAGACATTGTAATTTTTTTTTCGTAACTCTTCAGCTAGAGGTCCCACAAAGCCCTCCTTATCTTTACTAGAATGACTGATAAATACATGATATTCATATGTCATATGGCATCCTTTTGATTATTTTTTGTATATCAACTACCCGTGAGCAAAATGTATTTAGTCTATGTTATTTGAATGCTTTATCGATTGTTGTGACAATATGCTTATCTCAAGTATTGAGACAAAGAAAAATATCATATTTGAAATTATTGGATTCTAATGTAGCCATATTTTTTATCTACTAATGTTCCACACCAACAATCTCAGCCAACGCATTCGCATATTTTTCTAAGTCTTTTCTTAGCGATTCCAGTTGCTCTCGTAATTTCGGTTCTTCCGACCAATTACGTTCATGTTCTTTTGGACTCAGGTGAGGTGGACGTTGGGCTTCCCATGTCTGCAATAACGGATGCCACTTAGCAAGGAAAGGACGCAAACCATTATTTAATACTGCTATCGCAATGCCTCCGACTGAGTTATGAGATGCACCAACATCTGGTCCAGCTTCTTTGAGGACTTGCCGTGTAACAGGAAACAAGTTGTATAGAGATGTCAAAGCCTCTCGTAAAAGTCCTTGGTCTACTTCCAAAGGCTGAACTGCAATGCGGGTGACAAGTTCAACGTAAAGCGACCAAGCCGCTCTCCGCTCCGTAGGGTCAGCTTCCCATTCTGCCGAACCAATACCAAAGGGAAGACTAACAGATACTTTTTTTAATTTAGCAGGGTCAAATCTAGGCATAAATTTGTACTAATTAATATCGCTATGGCTTACAAACTCTAATTTTTGGCAATATATATAAAGCTACAAATGTATAGAACAAGATTCCAGATTGATATTAGCATGTATTGAGCGGAGATGCGCGGCTCAGTACCAAACAGTGCTGAGTGTCGAGTAAAAATCCTCAATAAAATACATTTTCATTCGTTTTGCTGTACGCAGTTCATAACTGCTACTTAAACGTCAAAAAAGAGTTATAAGTAGTAGCCAACAAAACAGTGAAATTCTTGCTGTTGGCTGATAAATTAGTTAAAGCTATTGTTAAGTTAAAAGAGAGTCTTTGAAGTCATGAATTGCTGTTGCTGTCAAAGCATAGATAACTCGGCGCTTACGTATGTATGATGTGAGTGCCATCTACAGGAATACCTTTCTTCCAAGCAGCAATAATAGCTTTCTTGTCTGCTGAGTAAACAGTCTTTTCTCTGCGGTATTTTGGAGACAATTGTTCTGCATCTATCAGCACCTCACAACTTGGCGGATTTTCTTGAATTGTGATGCGAAGTGAATTACCAATCATTTGCTCAGGTAAAATTCCTGCGGCGGTTTGTTCTAAAATAGTTTCATCTAATTTTTGTCGCCAGCGTTCTAGTCTTAATAGTGCTGATTGATGTACAGCTTTTAGATGTTCTAGTCGTTGCTTAATAGCCACTATTTCAGCATCCAGTTGCAATGCTAATTCTGCTTGGATATCAACAACTTCTTCCTGAACTTCCTGAGTTTCCCAAATAGCGGTGATGATCTCAGCTTCTTCTTCAGGAGTCTGGCAATTAGTTAGCTGTTCCCAGAGATGAGCAGCAGTTTGGGAAAGTCCTGCTAAGGATTGTTGAGCGAGTGCTAAATTCATGACTACCACTCCTCACAAACTTGATAGTATTCATATTCAGCTTCAATCTGTTCTAAGATAGCTATAGTGCCTGAATCTAAATTAGTATTGAAAGATAAATTGGAAGTGACCTTTTGTGTAGGGTGAAGATTTTGATTAGCAGCAATAGTTGAGTCAGCCGAAGTTAAAGTTATTGTCAGTGTTTGCATAAATGTTGCTTGCTTAACGCCAGAAACCGTGGCGCGATAGCGCATCTGGAGAGCAACCGCAGCAAGTTTATCTGTCAATGACTACGATTCCAAACCCTCACATAAATCCTCTAAAAAGTTTAATTTATTAGTGTTTATTAAGATGGATATTCTTTTATTATTATTGACGTAGATCATCAATAGGTAGATGCCAACCTGCTGTTAACCAAAGTTGACGAGAATTTAGAATAAACCCATCATCATGGTCTTGATCATTAAAATCAAAACGACTGCAAGTTGCACGACCTATAGGAGTTGTCCCAATGATGTTTAACCCATTTTTTGTCCAGATAAAATGCTCTGACCAATTTTGATTTCTCGGATTAAATAATGGAACTTCTGTTTGTGTTTCTCGATCAATTCCAGTTGTAAAATTATACCGCCTTTGATTACAACGATGACAAGCTAAAGCCAAATTATTGAGATCGTCTGATCCTCCTAAAGATTGAGGAATAATGTGATCAATAGTAAAGGGTGTTGCATTTGAGCGTTCTGGAGAGTGACAATATTCACACAAGTATTTTGCCCTTTTACGGACGTTTAAGCGAACAAAATTGTTGATGACCACAATTAAGAAGCAAGTTTAGCGTTGATAAAACTGAAGATTTTTTCTAATTCTAATAACCCAGCTAATTCTGCTTGTTCATCTGGATTGAGTAAGTTTTCTTTATTTTTTTCTAATAGTTCCTCTAAACGTATTTGTAATTCTTCAGTAAAAGAAAAAGGACGAAACTGATCGGAAAGATTAAGTTTTATTCCATTTGGTAGCCAAGATGAAGGCTGTTCCATTAATTCTTTCACGGGTATCTCCATTAATGGTGAATAATAATATTATTATGCACTTGGTCAGTAGCTGAGATGAGTTTTCTTGATTACAATTAAGGTTGATACTTGCGAATAAAAACTGTTAAACACGAGCAGCCTGATAACTACTAATGTCTACTGGCTATTACCCGGTTTTTCTTTATCCACCCCTAGCAAGGCGGTTTGCTAACGGTGATCGAGGAAAGGGGTATCTAAAAGCGTTGTTTAAAGGATGCGTTGCATTCCCAGATGGGAATGGTACAGCCAAGCAAGGTGTGAGCGAAAAGGAGTTTTTTCGCCATTTACTGTGTGCGTTTCCAGGAAATCTTATCTGTCAAGCGGTTGAGTTTGAGATTCCAGGTTATCCTCAACGCTACTCGGCTGATTTTATCCTTTACCATCAGTTCTCTGGGGTAGCTCTCGATATTGAGATTGATGAACCTTATGCTGGAGATACAGGTAAACCTCACCACTGCATTGATGTTGATGACGATAAAATCCGTAACCGTTTTTTCTTAGAGCGCAATTGGGGTGTGGTGAGATTTGCAGAAGTTCAGGTGGTGCGTCATCCTTGGAGTTGTTGTAAGGCGATCGCTCAAATCATCGCTCGGTTGACTGGAGATGATAGTGTATTCATATTATTGCAAAGATTGGCTGATGTTCCTTTACAAAAACAGTGGACAAAGCGTGAGGCTAGGCTGATGGCTAAGAACAACTATCGTCAGTCTTATTTACCAAAAATGGGAAAGTAAAACTAGAGATAGTACTTTCAATACTCATCTTTAATAGTCATATAGTCTCCCTGGAATAGGGCTACCGTGTACACACAAGTATTTTGGAGTTGTCCCACACCGTTTTAATCCTGTACAAAGATATGTGTACACGGTAAATTATGGGTAGAAATTGGAAGGGTGTTACATCGATTTTGTCAATCTTGCGTTAACTAATCTTTTTGGTTTTCTTACGCACTGCTTTTTTGATTTACGGTGTGACTTCCACTTATGAATGCTCATGACAATTGAGCCAAAGTCCCGACTGGCAAAGGCTATTGTTTTATTCGCACTGTGCCAAATTGTATTCGCCTCAGTTGATTCAAGTGGAGGTGTACAGCGATCGCAATATCGGTCAAATAGTTGGCGTGGTCCAGGATGATAAGCGATTCCGTGTCTAGTGAGTAAATTAGATGTACCTAGTAAATTACGAGCTAATTTGTAGCCAGAATTGTTTCTGTTTCCCTCAAATTCGCCATAAGTTAGTAAAGTGCGATCGCTCTTCGTTAAACAAATAGACAAAGGAACAGACACTCCGCTAGCGCGTAGCTGTTTAAAAGATGAGCAATTATCTCTGGTTGTAGCCTGTGTTACTGTCCCTCGTCGGCAATGTAAGGTTGAGCGAGGGACGGTCACAGAAGGTTGCACTAGCGCTGCTTGTGGGTCGATAACTTCTCCATTTTTCGCTCTTGTGACAAGCTGCACCCACTTGCGCCAACGTTGCTCAGAAAGTTCATAGGGAAATAAGGCTGTAGAATCAAATGCGGTTTCTAGTTCTTCCACATTGTACTGACAGTTTGACCAATGCTCTAGGGTAATGGGGATGGTTGCACTCAATATTCCATCCACCACCCGTCTGCGAAGCATACCTGGCAATCTCATGGAACGAGCTAAGTTGCAAATGGCTGGATCTGCGTTTTGGATAATCGTCAGTTGGCGATTGAGGTACAGCCATTCAGCAGGATTCAAGGAATGGCTGCATTTAAAGTAAACGTGCAGCGATTTCCCACCTGTGTAAACCACGGCGGCGGGTTCCAAGTTGATTTCATCCTTTAGCCGAACTACAGCTTGTCGCTGCTCACTCAATGCCAAATCATCAATTTCGTAGAATAAACATTGGCATTGACTAACGTGCTGATTGCTGATGCCCTTGTCTGGTTGGTTGGGGTAAAAGCTGACTGTAGCACCAAGGTATGACATTTTAAATGCCAATGCCCAACCATCAGCATAGCGTTTAGGTGTCAGTCGCCAGCAGGTATTGCCTTGTTTGTCTCGACCTCCGTAAGTACAGCAGTAGAGTTGAAATCCTTGCTGGGTGATTTTACCGCAGAGAATGTAGTGGGAGTAGACAAATTGACCATTGCGACAGTAGTTATTCCAGTTTTTAGGTATCATTTCTGTAGGCAAGTCCCAAGAAATCCTGAGCCAAATTTTGGTTTCGGTGGTAAAGCCTATTTGTCTAAGAAATTTAATCGTTGTTTCTCTGGGATTTAAGGTCATGGCAGTTATGCCTAGAGAGTTTATCCCTCTCTAAGTGGCGTTAGCTGCGCTAGAACCAGCTTCTTCACATATAAATATTTGCCTGAAACCTTTAATTAGCTTGGCTCACTCAGGAAAAAATGATAACTGATATCAAAGTTCCCAATTTTGAAGCTCTGGGATTCGCCTTTGATTGGGTTGCAAGTGATTGTTAGTTAGCATCCCATTCCAACCAGCTTCACTGGGAGAAACTTGTTTGGCTTGAGGTAGTTCAGCCAGTATCTCAGCTATCAAGTTCTCAACTTTCTCATTATCTTTAAAAGCGATGACTACTGTATCGATCGCTCGCAAAAATTCTAAAGGTATTTGCTCGCTATCGCCTACACTCCAATACAATGTCGGTTTGCGCTTTTCTTTGTCAACAGTTGATTCTAAGGCAATGACAGAGAGAACTTCAATCGGGTCACTTAGTAGCACTGCTCTTTCTACTGTGGCATCTGTAGCAATCCAAAAACTACCATTTTTCGTCGTTTCAGAGTTGAGAGTAATAGCGGTGAAGTTACCTGTTGGTTCTAGCTGCTTGGCAAGAGTTGGAAGATCATCGAGCGTGCGTTCCACAAATATTGCTTGACCTGTTTGACTTGCATAGAGCCAACCCTTTTCATACAGTTCTGTGAGCAGAGAATTGGGTAAATTGTACTGCTGGCTTAACTTTAGGCGTATTTGCTCCCAGTTTGTTGGTTCTGGTATAGGCAAGGAGTTTGTTTGAGTAACTGCTGGTATAGGATTTTCAACAGTTTGCTCCATGAGTTTCTGGATACGTTTGTCATCCTGTTTTGGAGGTACTGCTGGTATAGGATTTTCAACAGCTTGTTCCATGAGTTTCTGGATGCGTTTGTCATCCCGCTTGGGATTGTAGTTTACACCTCGATGCTTTTGTAAACCAGGAAAGGTATATGCTTTACCCAGATGCGTACCACTAAAAGCCACACCATCAAGTTGATAACTAATGCCTTTGACAATGCCTGTGCGAGTATAACCAACACGGACATTAATACCTTGTTGTTGCGTTCGCTCTATTAACTCTGGCATAGTGGGATGGTCGTGTGTTGCTTGGTCGAGCGATCGCTGGAGTCTCACTCTAACGCTTTCCTCTCCAGTTCTGGCAATGTGCCTACGTTCGCCAGTAGTTGGACTGTGCTTATCTTTTTCCCAACTTGGTTGCACTGATTGTAAATTGTATTCCTGCTCCAACTTGCGAATTACCGCTTCACTTCTGCGATCGTCCCAGCTATCAGAAACTGTAGTGCCATCTAATTGAATGCGACTGGCAGCAATATGTATGTGTTCATGAGTCCGGTCAGTATGCCGCACTACGACATATTGGTTCATATCAAAACCCATTGCTTGCAGATACTTCTGGGCGATTTCATCCCAAGTATCATCATCTAAACTCTCTTTATGGGCCAAACTGAGAGAAGCGTGATAAACAGCCCTGCTCACCTTCGGGTTTAATCTTCGAGATATACCAAATTCAGCTGCTAATTCGCGTGGGTTTGTTCCTTCCATATTCCCACCGATTTGTCTTGCCCCATCTTTGCCAAAGAGGTAGTTTAGCAGTCCCCGGAAACTTTTACCTTTGATGTGCTTGCCAATCATGCTTCATCTTGCAAATCAGTGATTAAATCAATTTCAGCAATCTCTCGCCGCACCTGTTTCACCAAATCTCTTACCTGTGACAACAATGCTCTATCTACGACCACAGGTTCTCCCATGAGTACTGAAGTATTGATTGCTTTAGCTATTTGATTGAGGTTGTTGCCTATTTTCCCCAACTCCCAGTAAGTTTGGCCTGCTACTTTGGTGACACGCCTGGGCAATCTATTTTTCAGAGTCTTGGCACGAAACAACTCACTCATAGTGAGATTATTTTCATCTGCCATTAACTGTGCTTTCTCGTATTCTGCCAAAGTCAGTCTAATGTCTATCCTGTGTGAGCGTTTTTGTCGCATTATTGATGCATTAGTCATTAGCTGTTTTAAGTTTGACGACTGCACTATCATTTGTCATTGACCAAGCGGTTACTTACGATTCTGGTTCGATACCAAGATGCGATGCGAGATAATGAAATGCGCTGCAATAGGTTTGGTTGAGTACTAAGGAAGTCAAGATAGCGATCGCCTATGGCGGGGCGTAGCTCATCGCGCAATTGAAAAGCTAATCCGCCCAAACCTTGCAGAAATTTTCCAGGCTGAACTCCTAACGAGGTTTTTCGTATTATCTTCCCCTCTGTCACGGTGGTTGACCTACTTAGGTAGGGGAACCGTGAAAAGAGGGCAAGTTTGTTGCCGCACCTGGGGGTGCGTTTTTTCTCCCCAGAAAAAATGTCCGGACAGCAACATAGCTTGCTACTCACCAAAGGTTTTTTTGGGCTACTCGAATCAACTGTTAGATGAATATGTGATGGATCTCTAATGGATTTGTATTGGATCTTTCATCGCATAATTTTTGTCAATAGCCAAGTATTGTTGCAAATAAAAATTATACATAGAATACGTATCTCAGACTAATGGATCTCTATTGGATCAACATTGTCACTGTAATGGATCTGCAATGGCTCGTTCGTGGATCTGGCATGGATCTGTAATGACGCACTTTTCTAAATTGAATTTTTTAGCAGAAAAGTAACGACTTAATTAATAGCAGCGAAAAAAAAATAACCAATTGGCTAAAATTTGGCTCCAACAAAATGGTCAGTAGAGTGATGTTCACAGCCAATATTTGCATTTAAGTTAAAAGCAGCTTTTATGGATAATCAGAGCCACAGTCAATGTCAAACCTGATAGTCAGTTTTGACCCTGGTGCTTCCTTGACTAAGATTGTTTACGAACTAGCAACTGAAGGCAAACCATGTTTGATGACAATGGAACCAGAAATGCTGAAATTGCCTCAAAGTTCGATTGACGCTTATATGTCAAGTTGCAAGGGTCTTGAATCTCCTAAACCAGCAGATGAAGCCTGGGTGTCAAATCCTGCGGATGGTGATACACAATGTACAGTAGTTGGATTCCTGGCACGGCAGTTTTCAGCATCTGCCAGACTCGATAAGCTCAAGTACGAAACCTCAATTCACAAAGCCTTAGCGGTTATTGGTGCGATCGCTCAACACAACAAATTGCCTAACAGGTTTTCACTATCACTGACCTCACTACTGCCCTATGGTGAATATCAAAATCGCCAAGCATTTGAGCAACAGTTACAGTCTGCACTCAAGGATTTTAGGTTTCGGGGTCAAAGATTGCGAGTGAAATTGGAGCGATTCGAGTGCTTACCCGAAGGTGCGGGATTAGCAATGATTCGCCAACGCCAGAATGGTAAAGAATGGTTTAACGCTCAAACCATCGCAGTGCTAATGTTCGGGCATCGCAACACCAGCCTTCTATTATTTGAACGGGGCAAGATGACGGCGGGTTACACCAATGGACTGGGCTTTCACCAAATGGTAAAGCGAGTAATTGAGCGCACATCTGGACAGGATGCCACTGCTTTGACCTCTGCCATCTATGCAGCCGGTTCAGATATCACGACTGATAACCAAGCAATTCGCACTCTGGTCAAAAGCAGAGAACCTAAAAACATTAATTATGAATTACAGATGATTGTTAATGCCATTGCTACTGCTAAAGCTGAGTATTGGTCTAGGCTTTACGATTGGCTGGAATCAACTTTACCTGCGGTGAACGAGGTGATTTTGAGTGGTGGCGCAGCATTGTACTTAGAGCAAGAGTTACAAGAGTGCTTTCAAGAAATTTCAACTTATTGGGGTGCTGACTTACAGCAACAGGTACAAGAAGTATTCAAGGATAAAAGTAATGATTATTACCGTACTTTCCGAGAGCAGGAAGCTTTGTCGTTTAGGTTGATTGATGCGTTTGGTTTGTTTATGCGGTTTAGAGCGCAAATTGAGAAGGTGGCATAACTATGACTAATAATAAATTACGTAAAAATCATGACACTAATAGACAGCGCAAAATTTTTAGATTTTCTTACCATCCTTACTCAAATACAGTAGACGGCCAGTTAATCACATATTTGCAACAGGGAGATGAAGCACGTTCTAGCAAAGAGATGGTATTGCAGGCATTACGAATGTGCTGGTTGCCTTTAGCATACAAAACACAAGCAGATGCAGGTGTAGATATTAGCGATCAAGAACTGCGTCGGGTAGGGTTGATTTGTTGTCATGCCCTGGAACAACATTTGGCTTATTTACGAATGGAACTAGGATTACCACATAAACCAAGTGATGTTTTGCCTATGCCTATAAGCACTATGACCAATCCTCAAACGCTTGCTACTATGTTCGGTCTAGATGCAGCTAATTTCAGTCACATTAATCCTGATGATAATAGTGGCGAAAACAAAGGTATTAGTAATAGTAATAACAATAGTAACAGCACGCAAAAACACAAAATAGATTCTGATTCCTTCATTCCTGGTGAGGGGTCTTTCTATGATGATACAGACAATATGTTTGAGGATATTTAAGTATTTATTAATGCACATATAGTCAAATCACAAAGGAGATTGAAAATGGCAGCAATTCACTTCATGGATGGTGAAAAAGGTGGAGTTGGCAAGTCTTTGTTTGCACGGGTTATGGTGCAATACTGCATTGACAATAAACTCTCTTATGAGTTGGTAGAAGCAGACCAAAGTAATCCAGATGTGGGCGCATTTTACCCAGATAATCATAAAACAGCAGTTTTTAGCGAATCAGAGCGTAAAGCTTACGATGCTGATGAAATTTTTAATTTAGCACTAACAACTTCAGTCATTGTCAATTTACCTGCTCAAGTATACCCAGCAGTAACTGATTGGATTGAGCGTAATCAAATCCTAGAACTTACTGGGAAAAATAAGGTCAAAATATACAAATGGTTTGTTTGTAGTGGTGGATATGACAGCGTTCAATTATTTATGCAATCTCTCGAACGCTTTGAAAACAAAATTAAGCACATATTTGTACGCAATTATGGTTTATGCGATGACTGGAAACATGTAGATGGACGTAAGAATTTACAGGAATTAATCAAAGCTTATAAAGTAGCTGTCATCAATTTTCCCAAGTTCAGCTATCGAGAACGAGATATTCTTGATGCCAATCAGATAAATTTTTCTGCGGCTAGAGATTATGGAGAGTTAGGTGTATTGGGTAAGCAGCGATTACACAATTTTCTCAAAAAAGCTTCTGACGAAATTGATCAAGCTAAAATTTGGAACCTTCCGGCAGCTTCAATTACTTCCCCAACAGAAAAAGTTGATGATGCTAATGTCAACGGCAAGGTTGCTACCAAGAAGTAATTTAATTCAGGAGTGCTGTTATCCGTAGCGGGGCGTTTAGCCCGTGCAATTAATTTTACTTATTTACTCAGGACTCGTTACTCAGCACTCAGCACTGTTTCGGTGACATCTCCCACCATCAAATCGGATTCCTATACCAAATGAGCGTGGGGGATGAGGACGCGAATTAGCTAAAAGTAAATACAAATATGAGTAATTCTCACACTGAAGAACTCGATTTAGACGATGAGTTTTTGGATTCAGTAGTTGCTAGAGGCAAAGGACTGAGCCAAATTCCTTACCCAACTTTATTAGATTTAGCCATTCGAGGTAAAGATGATTCATTTAAAGCTAGGGTTTGGGAAATAGTAGTCCAAACTGGACTAGACCCTGATGACCCAGCATTTCTGATGATGATTGCTACTGGCAGGCTACAAGTGCTGTTGGAAGACAATCCCAAAGAAATGGAAGCAATGTTTGACCTGTGGCAAACGCAGCTTTATGACCATCTCCAGACATATGAAAAGGCAGCAGTAAAAGGTCAGCAAAAAGCGATCGCTCAGGCTGTAACAGGATTAATTAGGCGTACTGAATTTGAGCGTGCTATTCATTCAGTTCCCTCTTTAATTGCTGCGGGAATACTGCTATTAATTGCAGCTGGAGTGGGTGGACTGGTAAGTATAGGTGGAATGTCTTGGTATCAATCCAGTCATCTAGATCCTGCTGGGCCACGCCAACTCACACAAGCCCAAGCCAACGCTTTGGAATGGGCAACCAGTAATGAAGGTAAGTTTGCTCACAATCTAATGCAATGGAATCAAGATTTGCTGAGTCGTGATCAAAACGGTCAACTTACTTGTGCTAGGGATGTCAAGCGTTTGGGGGTAACACTGGAAATTGGAGCAAGTAGCAGAAAAGCCTCATCCGGGTTCTGCACGTTATGGACATCACCTGCTAATCAGCGCAAGTTTGTATCTAAACCGCGTCTACCTTGAAAACCGTAGTTTTTTGGAATTAGGGTAAAGCTCAGAACTCAAGGCACGACCGAATAATATACTCTCCTTAAAAACTCCAGGTTTCAAAATAGACGGAGTTTAAGTTAAAAAATTAGTTGTCAATTTCTCAATCGTAAAAGAGGATTCAGCAGATGTTTACCTGCAAAGTTAACTGGCTTTGGCTGCTGGTAATAGGAGGTATAGTTACAGCTTGTACCCCTAATACTGTAAATGTCAGTGGCAAGGATAAGAGGAATACGACTCAAGCTCAAGCTCAAACTGTGCCTGATTATCCGCCGATGTATGACGTGGATATTAAAGTTTGTGGCAACATCATTGCCCCTCTCAAGGATGGAAAACGTTGTGTCAATCAACAATTACGTTTGTGGGGCCCAGTAGGAGAGGCAAAATTAGTTCGTGCTGGTATTTCTCTGCCATCAGTTTCTAGCGTAGAGCATAAATTAGCGATCGCCTCGAAAGGCTGTTATCCTGTTTATTCACAACCTGACCAACAGCAGTTTTATTGGGCTAATTCCATTATTCAAGTCAACAGGGGAGAAACTGCACCTACAGTCGAAGTTAAGCCAACTCAACTTTCAAACCAGCAGATTGATGAGTTAATGACTAGTAAACTTTCCAGTCGGACAATTACAACATTTGGTGGGGCGGGGTGCGAAGCTGCATCTTCGGTAAAATAAAGCTTTTACGGTTGAGGGTGGGTGGGCAAAAAAGTTACCCCACATTTTAGTGGGGCTACTGTCAGAGTCAGCAGGTAATTATGAAGCTTCAGCCCATCTAGCTGTACGTTGTTGTTTATGAGCTTTACGCCGCTCCCGTACTGCATCCAAATCTTTCAGTCCATACAGACGTTTGGCGTATGCTAGTAGTTCATTGATAGGAGTTTCGCTATAGTCCTGGCGAAACTGAATGTTATGTTCGTTCCAATCAAACTCTTGCTGATTAAAACGTGCTTGAGCAGCAAGTTCTCTACCTGATTCCTCACGTAAAACTTCCAGTACCATTAATCGCACTTTATCCTGATAACCTATTACTTGATCCAACGCTTTTGTTTGTTGCTGATTACGAGTCATTTGAGTCATTTGATTATCCTTTGATTAACGAATTGCTACATCTTACCTAGACAGCATCGACAGATGCCTTCTGAGTTAGAGTTCACTTTTGAATCTCTTCAATTCAGCAGCAATCGCTGCCTTCAATTCTGTTTTTTTGATGCGGGTGGGCGGGAAATACAATGCCCTGAATTAGATAATTCAGGGCATTGTAATTAATCGTCAATTTCTATATCTTCGTCATCTTCATCTTGTTCAAAATCGTCATTTATCAAGTCATCAGAGTTGCTACTTAAACCATTGAGTCCGTCCATGCGTTTAGACCGAGCAGCTTTATGAGAAGCACGTCTATCTCGAATTTCATCAAGATTATTCAAGCCGTAAAGTTTGCGGGCATAATTCACCAGTTCTTTTAATGGTGTATTTACATAGTCTTTACGGAATTGAGAATTGTGTTTGTCCCAATCAAACTCTTGTCCGTTAAATCTGGCTGCTGCTGCTAATTCTCTTCCTGATTCTTCCCGCAATACTTCAATTACCATCAGGTGTACTTTTTCCTGATAAGTCATTACTCGTTCTAAAGCAGGAATATGCCTTTCAATTTTACGTGATGCTTTGGCAGTTTTGCGAACGTTAGCGTTAACCATGAGAATTACTCCTTGGTATTTAGTATTTTTCTCATAGAAACAGCATCGAAAGATGCAATTCCCTCCAATTTCAATTATTTATTCAGCAAAAAAATAACCTGTATTGTTTGAGGCAATACATGGTTATTTTGGGTTATTATTCTGTCAATTACTGAGAATAAGTCGGAATTATTTACTCATCTTCATCCAGTTCTTCGTCTAATTCGTCATCTTCATCTAAATCTTCATCGAGTTCATCTTCGATATCCTCCTCATCTTCATCCAGTTCTTCGTCCAGTTCGTCATCTAAATCGTCAAGTTCTTCCTCTTCTTGTTCTTGGAAAGAATTACGACGTTCCAGAGATGCCCGGTTGAATTCCACTAAATCTGCTATTGCTTGCTCTGGGTCAGTGCTGATAGTGTCGTACAGCATACTCATGAAAATTGCCACTACTTCTGGTGCATATTTGAGTGCATCGGGTTGTCCAAACAATTTAGTAAATAATTTGGTATTCCATTTTTGCCAATCAAACTTTTTGTTACCACCTTTCTTTTTGACTTGGGCTGCAATATCAAGTCCGAGTTTTTCACGCGCTGCATGACCTATTTTAGTTGAAACACGCGAATCCCGTAGCTGCAACTTAACACCATATTCTTTGAAGATTAGATTCCGCAATTCCTTCAACAATGCTAATGCCTCTTCTTCTGGTGAAGCATTCGCTACCTTTGATTTAGTTGTAGCGGATGTGCCATTGGTTTTGGCAGATGTTTTAGCATTAGCTGCGTTGCGATTGTTGTTATTGGTTCTAGCTTTAGCGATTCCTTCGGAGCGCTTTGCATACGCCATTTTACAGCTTCCTTTAATGAAGTAAATTTTTCACCTCCTTGCCGCAATCGCGGCTTTCACATCCATTTCCAGACAATTTCCAATTTCAAACTTATTTTTTTAGATGAACCGGAATTTTGTTTGATTTCTTCTGTTTACTATGGATGGCAGGAAATAAGAGAATACTTAACTATTCCTAGTCGTTAGAGTCGGCGTTTAAATGTATTGATAATAATGAATCGAAGTAATTTATAAAAAAGCGATGCCTTCTGGTGCGTCCATTACGCATTGGCGGAGCTTGTCCGCAGGACTTACGGTGGGCGTGGCTATCGCATGTAGACGCGTAGTAGTTACTGAAATTAACGCGGTGCTGGAGGCGATCGCTCTTTTTCACGTCATAAATATAGCCAACCCATTAGTGATAATTATCCGTGTGGCTAAAGCATCATTAATAAATTTGCTCTACAAGGAGAAAGTAAGTTGTTGAAGTCAGATTTATGAAGTTGACAGACTGGCCTGCTCTAGCTAACAAAAATACTCCAATTGTGGCTATGGAGTATCATACGCCTGACAGAATGCAGATATTACAGCAGTTTTACCATTGGGGTGAGGAGCGGTCTTTGTCAGTCTTTGTCTGGAATCCAGGTTACTGTGGACTACAGCAATTAATTCAGCATCAAGGTCAGTACATCTTACAGTCAATTGACAGAGGTAAAGACGGGGACATTATTCAGTATCTTCTGGAGGAATATCAACCAGGCATTTATTTACTGGAGGGAGTGCTAAATCAGGGTGATGGTAGCAAAATAAGTCAAAAATGTAGCTATCAATTACTCAATGCCTGTCATCAAGCTCTCTGGAGTCAGCAACATCATTACTGGGTGTTATTGGAAACTTACGTTCAACTATCTCTAGAATTACAGCCTTTTATTCCTGTACTGTCAAATCCACTTCCAGACCAACAGCAGGTGCAGATAGTTGTGGAGCAGTTTTGTGATGCCTGGGTTGGCCGTAGCCATCATCGCCTTCAGCACTTTGCGGAGTGCGATCGCCGCGCTGTAACTGATCGCAATTCTTGGTTAAAAACAACAGAAAAAACATCAGCACTGCAATTGCTCTTTCGTGCCTGTCAGGGTTTACCCATAGGCGAGATAAATATGCTATTACAGCAATGTCTGGGTTTTGCAGAGCAGCTTGAGGAAATCGCCCAATTAGTGCTAGAGCATAAAGTTAGCAAACTGCGGGGTCGAGGTTTAGAGTACATTGCTCAACCGGATGTACCTTCAGCCGGGGGATTAGATTTACTGGAGAAAAGGTTGGAAACTATTACCTGTCTACTTCAACCTAAAGCAAAGCAATATGGATTGAAGTTTCCCACTGGGATGCTCTTATGGGGGCCACCGGGTACTGGTAAAAGTCTTTCTGCCAAGTTAGCAGCTAAGAAAATGGGATTGCCACTGTTAGCAGCTAATTGGGGTGTACTACTGGGTGATCCTCATCCCGACAGAGCATTAAAGGAGTTTATTACTTTGGTGACTTCCCTTTCTCCCTGTGTACTCTACTGGGATGACTTTGATAAAGGCTTTGCTGGCTGGGACTCCAATGCAGATGGAGGTGTAGCACGGCGGCTATCTGCGGCTTTACTAACTTGGATGCAAGAGCATCAAGAGCCAGTTTATACCATTGCTACTGTCAATCGCTTGTCAATGCTACCTGCGGAATTAGTTCGCCGTTTTGATGATATCTTTTTTGTGGATTTACCCCATGAAGGGGCAAGATATGAAGTTTTCAATCTACATCTAGCTAAGTATTTTCCAGCTTTTCGAGACAATAACTCACCTTGGAGCGATGATCAATGGCGTAGACTGTTGGCTGAATATCGCATTTGCAGTCCAGCAGAAATTGGTAATGCAGTCCGTCGTTGTGCTGAAGAGGCTTTTTATCAAGGTAGACCAGGGGAAATTGAGTTTGAGGATTTGCTGAAACAGCGACAAGAATTTACACCGGCTATGGAGCGAGAGTCAGAACAGATACAAGCAATTCGCAATCAGGCTATTTATGCTAAACCTGTAGCTAGTCAGGATGTCTCTCGATTTGCTTATCAGCACCGAGAGTTATTTGGGTGAGTCGAATGTAATTTTTTAAATTCAGCTTGTGTCGGATTTTAAAATGCCGATGGTAGAAGTATGGTTGGGATTATTGCTGGTTGGGTTTACATTAGAACAACGTGGTAATTTTTATCACAACCATAATGTCTGGGTGAACAGCTCTCTAACTTCGACTGGTGACATCCTTGGGCGCTGACTCTGAGACTACAGCATCGGCTGACCAACCTCACGGGAGCCCTATATTTCCCTTACAAATCAAAATCAAGGCTGAAGGTTTGGTCATCAGAATCCTCTGGTTTAGAGTCTGTAGATAGCTCTTTAGTCGGCTGAATAAGTTGGTTTGACTCAGTATTAATCGGGGTGAAAGCTACTTGTTGAGTGGGGAATGTACCCTTTCTGAAAGCAAAATAACAATCAATGATAAAGTAAAGCGTCTCCAGGTAACTTTTACCTAATTGCTGTGATTCTGCAAATATCCGCTCCCGGTAGCTATCTTTGATCCGAACTTTTTCCGGTGTCAAGTCTTGTTTGTCTGTCATTGTTATAGCTTCCCAGATGTGGTTGTTGGATTCTTGCTGATAATGGTTTTTGCCATTTCTAGAAGCCCAAAGACATTAGCTTCCACTGGATTATCCAGAATTTTGAAACCGTTCTTTTCTAAGAGCTTCTTAAATCCAGGTAAGAGGCAACCTCCACCTATAGCCCAGATTTCATCCCCTTGGTGCTTGGCATCAAGTGTCAAATTCACCACTTTCTTCAAGTATTTTTCATACCAATCTTTCAAACAAGCACTGTATATATCTTTGATATCGATGTCACGGCTGTACTTGGTATGTCCCATCTCCAGACAAAATCGGATTTTGGATGCATCCCCGATTTTTCCGCCATTTAGATGTTTCATTTTTTGGGAAATATCATCAATGAGAACTTCTACACCAATGGGGTAGGCGGTGTGAACTTCTCGTTTCCCCTGGTTGTAACGAGAATACAGAGTCGTACCATTACCAAAGTCTAAAATGGTTAATTTTTTCGGTAGTTGATGCCCAAATAATGCACCCATCCCTTCTAGTACTACTTTCAGCACTTCTACTTTCACATCTGATTGTTTGCCGGCAAGTATCGGCTGATATTCCCCACTTAGTACTTTTTGCAATTCGTCAGCCAGACCTACATCATGTAAGCTGACGACTAATTTTAAATGCCAAGCCTTACGGTATGGAAGATGTGCCAATGCACCAAATAAAGTCAACAACGCATTATTGACTTTGTTTTCATTATTGTCCGTGTTGCGGTCAAAATGATAACCTGTACGGAAAGCTGATTCTCCGACTGTGTAAGCAGTGCCGGTATTTACGAAATCGGAGAAAACCTATGGTTAATTCCTGCTGATGATGGATTAGATAATGCTCAGGAATTTTTGTCCGGGAGCGGTATGGGAGCTATTGTTCTGAGCAAACGCTTAAAAGAGATATCAGATTTATTCCAATACTGCATTGTCGATGCGCCACCTCAGCGATCGCAAATCTGCCTTACATCGTTGGGGGCAGCTGACCATATCATCATTCCTGTAGAAGCATCATCCAAAGGTGTAAATTCTCTCATCCGAACTCTAAGTTTAGTTGAAGAACTTCAAGAAATTGATGCTTTTTCAGGGATAGTGCTTGGCATCTTGCCATTCAGAGATAAATGGGTAGGTAATAACCAAGTCGCACAAAGTAAGGCGAGTATCAGTGCAATGCGAACAATTGCCGAAGAAATAGTCGTTTTACCTTCAATTTTAGAATCTGAACAATTTAAAAAGGCCATAGATAAAGGTGTAAGTTTGTCCTCTCTAGGCTTTGAACAACTCGAAACTCCCTTCCAACAAATTATCGAGAGGTTACAAAAGAATGTCTGATGTTTTTGAGCGCCTTAAGAAAAAGACACGTCCAAGTGTTCCAGCACGGGATACAACACTTGTAAAAGTACAACATGATAACTTACTAAATGACCAAATTACAGAATTTAGTCATTTACCTGAAAAACTAAAACCAGATTTAGATAGTGAGGAAGTTATAAACGATAAGGTAAGCACTTCTAATCAAGAACAGCACTTAGAGTTACCGCAGATTATCAGGCGAACAATCAGGTTAGAACAGGACATTGATACTAACCTAGATAGCTTTTGCAATGTAAATAAAATTACTAGAGATACTTTCTTAGAAGCTGCATTTCTCGTCTGCTCAGAAAATGAGGAATTATTGCAAGAGGTACTAAAGCAAGCTAGAAAACGTTATCAACAGCGTAAACAAGCTGGTGAACAACGCAAATTTCAGACATTGGCTAAGAAAATCAACGTTAACGATTAAGTTAACCCTAATCTATCCGTGAGAGGTTAAGGTAATTGCACAAATGTCCGTGAGGGTGCAGGAAACTACACTTACAAGTTTTAGTCAAATTCTATTGCCAATGGTGAGTTATAAAGCTTTAAGGAACTGCGCTGGTTCTGTAGCCTCACGGCTATTATTCACAAAAATATCAGCAATTAGTCGTAAAACTTCAGCTTGTTCTTCTGGAGGTGCTTCAGCAATTAGCGATCGCAGGCTAATTCCTGGCCTCTGACCAAATAACTCAGATAAATACCACACCCTAGCTTCTACCGGAATAGCCAAAAGTAGCGCTATTAGTTTTGATGCTCCTAGATCCGCCTTCCCGCGACGAAAGCGGGATAACATTACTTCTGACACTTTAGCCTGTTCAGCAGTCTTCTTCGCTTCCAAATTGAAGCGATTCATCATCTCATCGAATAACTGCTGATAACTTTGTGTTTTTTCTGATACAAAACTTTGCATTGCTTTGCTAATTATACTTAAGTTTAACGGTTATACTATTTGATGTTTGATTAAACGACAACGATGATGTATACCCTAATCTTACCAAACTCTTGCTAGGAGTGCTTTTTCCCAGACATATCTTTAATCTTCAGATTACTAGCATAGCCATCAAATAAATACCTTGTCGCGATTGAATATAAAAATTCGTTGACTAAGTGTTAATGATGGACACCTAAAAAATTAGTCTCTATCCCAACGGATCGAGGTGAAATTTTGTCTTTTCATTTGTATTAGCAAAATTGTGACACAACCAAATTCAAAAATTCAGGGACGTTTCTATCCACTTAAGCATGAAGAATGGCTGAAAGCCTGCCGTGAACTCACACCAGCACAGAGGGATGTCCTGTACTACATCCGAACCATTGACCCTTATAACCAAGGGATTGATATCAATGCCGCTGAGGTAGCTCGTCAGCTGTCAGCACCAGAGCGGATAGTCCACAGGCAAACTGTAAGCCGCGCTCTTAAGGAATTAGACGCAAAGGGATTCATTGATCTAGAGCTATTGCAAGTCAGAACCAAGGTGAAACCAAAGGGATTATGGTGCAATGACACACCCGAATTTATTGAAGACACCGATGGTGTGATGATGCACCCAAGGTGTGATGAAGCACCAATGGTGTGTGAAGACACCGATGGTGTGATGACGCACCCAAGGTGTGATGACGCACCGAGTGCGATCGCCACACACCACGCTGGATCACCACGCACCACGATGGATCATGACGCACCATGCGCGATCGCCACGCACCATGCGGAGGCTAAAAGCCTTGTGGAGAGAGAATTTCAAAACCCTAAGATCAATAAGAATTATTTAGACCTTATAAAGACTCTCTCAGAAGAGGAGCGAGCGAATTTTCTAGAATTTTGTGAGGAAAAAACCAAAAATCTTAGCCAGCCAGTGAATGACATTGAGGCATGGTTAGCTCACAAGAACAAAGCCGGAAGAAATCGCTGGGAGGTTTATTACGAAAAATATCTGGCTTCAAAACAGGTACAAGCCAAAAAAACTGAAACAAAAAATGCTCGAGACGAATTCCGTCGAGAAATTGAGGAACGGGAACGACAGGCTCAAAGAGCTTGGGAAGAGTCGCAAAGCCAAAATCTCGTTGAGAACACTGGAGGTGCGACGTGATTGATAAATTGCCACCCCAAAACATCGAAGCGGAAGAGGCGATTTTAGGCGGAATTATGCTTGATCCAGAAGCAATCGATAGGGTGAGCGATGCCTACGGCGGTAAACAACGCTTAATTCCCGAAGCCTTTTACATTAGCGCCCATAAAGATATCTATCAAGCAGCTTCCCGGCTCCACAGTCAAGGTAAACCCACAGACTTGCTTGCAGTCACCAGTTGGTTGGCTGACCACGATTTACTTGTTCGTATCGGCGGGAGAAATAAATTAGCAACTCTGGTAGACCGCACAGTGTCAGCTGTCAACATCGACACCTTAGCCGAGTTGGTAATGGACAAATTCGTGCGTAGACAGTTAATCAAGGCTGGAAATGAAATTGTACATTTGGGTTACGAGACAGAAACTGAGTTACCAC
>NZ_JAIVFQ010000052.1 GCF_020829495.1 Nostoc favosum CHAB5714
TGCTCCCCCTGCTCCCCCTGCTCCCCCTGCTCCCCACTCCCCACTCCCCAATCCCTAGCCGATGCCTTTGGCGATAAAAAACGCTTCACCGATCGGGCCTAATGCTAATACTGGGAAGAATGTGAGTGCGCCCAAGATTAAAATCACGCCTGCGGTGACACCTATAAATAGTCCGGTATCGGTTCGCAATGTACCAGTCGTGTAGGGAACAGCTTGCTTGCGAGACATGCTATCTGCCAAAAACAGCAAACCTAAAATTGGAATATAGCGTCCAGCTAGTAAACTGAAGCAGGTACTTAGATTCCACCACAGGGCAGTTGCAGTGGTTTTTGCGCCCGTCGCAGACATCGCTAATGGTGAAGGTTGTGAATCTCCCAAGCCTTCAAACCCAGAACCGTTGTTAGCAGCAGCTGAGGCGTATTCATAGATAACTTGAGCAAAGCCGTGAAAACCCGGATTACTAATTCCTGATAGTTGGTCAGCAAATGCTAGGGTGATACCTGCGGGAATCATAATAGCGATCGGGTGAACCAGCAGAATCAGGAAACTAGCAAGTACAACCTCGCGCTTCTCAATCTTGCGTCCCAAAAATTCTGGTGTGCGTCCTACCATCAGCCCTGTAGCGAACACAGCCAGAATCAGGTAAGCGAATAAATAAGCGGTTCCTGTACCCTGCCCACCCCAGATAATTTGCAGGAACATATTGGAAAGGGTAATAAAACCACCGTTGGGCATAAAGGAGTCGTGTAAACTATTGACTGCACCGCACATAGTACCAGTTGTACTCGTTGCAAATAATGCAGATTGTGCCCAACCAAACCGGACTTCTTTACCCTCTAAATTCGGTTGTTGACTACCCAGCAGTGCATTCACAGCCGGATTGCCGTTGTATTCACCAATGGCAGTGACGATGATAAATACTAAATAGAGAACGCCAACCATGCCGTAGACTAACCAAGCTTGCTTAGTGTTGTTCGCAAACAACCCATAAGTGTAGATTAGGGAAGTAGGAATCGAAAGCATGGCCACGATTTGAATTAAGTTAGAAAATCCGTTGGGATTTTCAAAGGGGTGTGCTGAGTTGATAGCGAAAAAGCCGCCGCCGTTTTCCCCTAATTGCTTGATAATTTCATAGTGGGCAACTGGGCCACGAGCGATCGCCTGACTAATATTCGGATTTTCCAAGGTAGGGAATACAACTGCACCCCCCAGAGTTTCTGGAACGCCAGCTGCCATCAAAGCGATCGCGCCCACAATACAAATAGGCAGCAAAATTCGGGTAATCGAGCGAATTAGGTCTACATAAAAGTTGCCTAACGATCTACCCGTCAATCCCCGAATAAAAGCAATCCCCACCGCCAAACCAGTCGCAGCAGAGGTGAACATGTGATAACCAAGCCCCCACATTTGGCTGCCATAGCTCATGTAGGTTTCACCAGAATAGTGCTGCTGGTTGGTATTAGTAATAAAAGAAATGGTAGTATGCAGCGCTGTGTCCCAAGTTGGGGCATTTATTCCCGTAGGATTCAGGGGCAACGATCCCTGATTCATGATGATCAAGAAAATCAGCAACCCCATTGCTACGTTGCTATACAGGATTGCCCGCCCATACTGCCAGCCCGTCATGTTTTCTTTGTTTTTAACGCCAACCAAGGCATAAAGCACTCGCTCAACCGGATTCAGAATTGGGTCGAGAAAAGTCCTTTCCTCTAGGTATACACGCGCCATATAGCGCCCAAAAAAGGGAGTAAGCGCTACTACAATTAGTAGCGTTAATACAATTTGAATCCATCCTTCTAGCATTGGATTAGTCGAACTCCGACATAAACAAATTTCAGATTATTATAAATTATATTCTTGCTATGAATTAGAAAGAATATAGAAGGTATTGACATTATGATGAACTCACCTATAATTATGTGTTTCCTCAATCAATCATGAAGCTTTTTGTTAGAGAACACAAGGTATAAATTAATATTTAAACTTGTCTATCTTAGGAATATACTTATATATATATATCAGTATTCAGAGCGTTTATATCGATATATATCTGCAAATATAGAAAAACAGCTAAATCCTAAACAAACAGCTATTTTGCGCTTAAACGGGAGCATCCCACTTTGGCGAATAGCCTACCTGATTTTTCACGTCATGAAAAAAGAGTGCAAGGTGATAACCTCATTAGCTCTCACGGATGGCGTGATGTAAAGCTAGTTGGGTTCAAAGGGGTGACTTCAGAAGCGTAGCGGTTAAAGTCTCTAACGTTGAAAGTTAAGATATGGGTTAACCTGTGGACTAACATTAAGGCTACAAGCCTAGCATCGTGGACATTTACACCCGCTACCCCATACTGTAAAATTAATCGCTTCCACTCTGGATAAATCTCAGGTACATCTGGCAGTACCAAGAATAAACCTTCTAAACTCTCCAGTTCCATCCTGGCTTCAGCTATGGTTAAGCCTAAGCCGTTCCTTTGAGCAGGTCGTGTAGCACTTCGCCAAAACTCTATGAGGTTTTGCGAGGTAATAAAAAGCTCTTCTTCGGCTCCTGGTAAAGTTGAGATTGCGTTCAGTGTATCTGCATACATTGGGTGGTGTGGCTGTACACTTAGTAGTAGTAAATTGGTATCGACAAGATAAGTCACTTAAATATCTTCGTTCTCGTCATCATCGTATATTCCTGCCCGACTTAAAGCATACTCTGATAGTAAGGGCGTATCTCGTCTATGGCTCTGTGCCCATTCCCGAAAAGCTGTTATCCACTCAAGAGCCGTTGCAGTTTTGTAAAATGGTTGATCCTGTTTTGATTTCATCAACTGCTTAAGCAATGCATCAAAATGTGGCTTAACCACTTCAACAGGGAGCTTAGTTACATTTGCTAACACCTGCACAACGCCTTCTAACTCTTGTCTGTCAGCCTCTGTTAGTAATGGTAGTATTTGATTGTTATTGTTATTGTTTCCCATGCTAGTAGCTCTCCATAAATAATACTGAAATTACTTTCTATAGCAGTCCTATTTGATTCGTGAAAAATATAAAATTTGAAAACGAACCGCAAAGTATTGGCTTTGGGCGCAAAGGGAAGAAAGAAGAAAGAGATATATAATTTTCACAAATGATTTAGGACTGCTATAGTTTAACTAGTTCCGTGGGTTTAAGTCCCCCGGTTCAATAAAAATTTTGTTTTGTGTTCGGGTTAAATCCCCATTACAAAACAAAGTTTACGAAAGCGTTGCGGGGCGAACGCGAGTGCGTCTCTAAGAGTTGCCCATTACGAATTACGAATTACGAATTATTTAATAACAGGCTACTATAGCAATCCTAAATCATTCGTGAAAAGTTAGCTCCCCGACAACTTTTACGAAGTCGGGGAGCTGGACACCGCGAATTTTCACAAATTAGATAGGATAAAGTCAGAAGTCTAATTCATAATTCATAACTGATTTTGGCGACAAATTCCAAATGCACAAGTGTAGGCGTGTAAGAAGGTTCTGCCACCAACAGGGCCGATTTCACCACCACAGAAAAAGCCGCCTACAGGAATATCGCTGACGTAGCGCCGAAATAGTTCAGAATCGAAATTGGGTTTACCATAGAGTCCTTCACCTCGCCCCAGACAGGCAAACATTAAGGCAGCTACGGCAGAGGGTTCAGATTCTCGTTGGGTTTGATAACTTTGCAGGAGTAATTCTAGGTCTTCAGCAGAGGCTTGGGCATCGCGGAGGTGGAATTGCAGCCTTTGTCCTGGACGGACGCGATCGCCAATTGCGATCGCCCCAGCTGTTGGATCGACCCCAAGAATACCACGAATTAAAAAGTCTCCCTGTTGCAAAGCCAGCTTAAATTCATCCATCGCCACACCAACAAACAGAGAATGCTGTGCTAAAATCCGTTCGTGTTCGCTGAGACTGGCAATCAAATCTCGCAACACCACTAGAGGCACTTTCTCATCTAACTCTAAGATGATGTTGCGATCGGCTTTTGTAACTTGCAATGGTTTGCCAATCGGTCGGCATCCTTGGGCTACAATCGTCTCCAAAACAATATTTCCAGTCAAAGCTATACCAACAGTTCCCTCACGATACAAACTTTGGCATTCCTCGCCCTCAGTATCATTACAAAAAAGCGCAACACGACCACCCATACCCCCACCACTAGCCTGTCCCCCCACTATCACCGATCCTGGATAAGCAAAATCCAACCCCTGCAATAAATCGTTGATTCCAGAAGCGAAAGAACTAGACAGCAAAATGAACTGGGGTGTCGGTGATGTTGGCACACCGATCAAATCAACCCAAGCATCTGGTGAACTGTCTAAATCAGGTAATTCTTCAGCAACAACATGAAAAACTTGAACCTTCACCCCTGGAAGGTATGCTAAAGTCAAGCTAATAGCTGGTTCAGCTTCTAGTTCTTGGATTTCTCCGTTAACTGTCGTCCCAATCACACCTCCACCACTACAGCCAATTAGCACTGGCACAGAAAGTTTCTCAGCTAACAAGGGTAACAGTCGGGAATACTCACTCGTGAAAGCAGACGAAATGAATACCAGTCCTAGATCCGCAGGTGCTGTTAACGATGAGACAGCTCGTTCCACCACATCTGTAACAGCTGCTTCCAAAGAATGACGGGTTGATAGGGCGTTTGCCCACTGCATTTGGTCTGCCATGAGTTTTGAGCTTCTTTCTCTTTTTGGGCTAGTAGGTTTTGATTTTTGATTTTGGGAAGAATTGCATCCGACAAAAATTAGTGCCAGCCTTTTGTCTCCTCCATCCCAAGAAGCTGGGGAAGTCATTCCTTAATAGATGCATCTAAATATATTGTATGATTGTTTATCTATGGTACTGATTCCACAAAATCTTAAAAAATAAAGATGAATGCATTGATAGATGCGGCAGTTTACTGTATTGGTTATAAATCAATAGGTTAAAGTACTAAGTTATGAGCTGAATGGTTAGAATGGTTAGTAATCAAGCTAAAATCTGCCATTTCTGAAGTTTTTCTATACTAGTATTAACAACACACAACGAGACTAAAGCAATGACCAACATCCAAGAAACAGCAAAGAGTGATATTCAAGAGAAAATCCAAGAAGAAGTGGAGCAAGCGCGTACTGTCTGTGACGTTAGCGGTAGCAACTCACCAGAGTGTGCTGCTGCTTGGGATGCAGTAGAAGAATTGCAAGCCGAAGCTTCCCACAAGCGCCAAAGCAAGCCAAAAAACTCTCTAGAACAGTATTGTGATGACAACCCAGATGCAATTGAATGCCGAGTTTACGACGACTAAAAATTTAGACAAGTGAATTTTTTGTTCGTTTGGTAAACAAGCAACCAAAATTTACTTACTCAAATCTTGCACTCTCACCTCACTCCCGCCTAAAATCTTACTCCCCTCTTTCATCATTTGCCCCAACAGGTAAATAATTCATGAAATATCTGGAGTTACGGATGTATAAGGGTTAAAACTTGAGAGTTTTTTTATCTTAAAAGGAAACTTTTACACCCAAAAAAAATTGGGATTTTGTCCGAGAGTGCCGAGTATATAGTCGGTGGGTGAGTTTTGGAACTCTTCCTGACGCTACTTACAAATAGGTGCAAAATCCGAGATGAGGGTCTTTGAGTTGCTTGTTTTTTACTAAATAGAGAGATTGAGGAAAGTGAATTAAACAATTTAGCATTTAATACCTTTTCCAAAAATCTTTGCAACAAATGAATTGACCGTAGGGGCGTACATCTGTATGCCCCTACAAACGTATTTACAGTATAAATTTGGTGAAATGGTATAAGTTGGATAGCCACTTGCTTGCACAAAGAATTTAGAGCGCAGTCTTGAGGCTAGACTTTGTGCTTTCATTAAACTGTTATGTAATATAGATAGACTATTAGCTAGCTAATAGCTTACAGGCAGGGCTATTTCATTCTCATCTAGCCCGCCTCAGAATGAATTCTGAGTCTAATAGCGAAACTCGTCTAAAGACGACTGAGAAAAGGTTATAGTCCGTTAAAACGGACTTTAGCTATAAGAGAAGAACTTTAGTTCTGGGCGGTTTATGTCTAGAACGAAATAGCCCCAGCTTACAGGTTTGTCAGTTATGGATACTTGTTCTTGGTTAAAAATGTTTTATTTATCGTTTGAGAAAAACTATGGACTATAACGTTTGGTTTCGCCCTTTCGTCTGGATGGATTACCGACTGGCAGTATTATTCCTGGTAATTATTCCGCTAATTCTTTTGATTTGGGCATTTGTGCAAAAAGCAGAAGGCATACAACGCTTATTGGCTATATACTGGCGAGTATCAAGCCTGGTAGCAATCACGATTTACTTAATGATTGCCCAGTATCCAGTTAGCTTTATCTCTGGGTTGATAGCTCAGATTTTGATCCCGATTTCGCTGTGGTTCTGGGTGGATATCAACGATGAAATTGAGTATCAAACCAGTGGCGCTTTGAAATTGATTTTTACTTCTTGGCGCTGGGCGACAACTGTTTATTGTATTTTGGGTACACTAGCCTTTATCCCTTTTTTGGGTTGTGCTTTTTCTGGCAGTGCGCTGAAGACTTCCTATTGTCGCGTCTGGTTTGAGGCTCCGTTGCTATTCAAAGAATATTTCCATGCTAATAGCAAGGCTGAGTTTTTAGGTTTTCTCGGCATAACTAGTTTAGTAATTTATGTGCTTTACTTAAGCTACTTTGTTCTGATTAAGCTGGGCAAGCAGGGACGTTCAGCCACACCACAGTAAGCGTCGTTGCACTACCATACCCCTACTCTTAAAATAAATGGATTCCATTGGCAAGCGACTGGAACAATACACCGCTAAACGTCCCCAAGAAGTCCTAATTGTAACAGTGGAAATTGCTGATGAGCAAGATACAATTGCTATTTTCAAAGGCTTTTCCAGTTCTTTGATGCGCCCTACAGCATTTGATGCAGATGTACCAGTTCTACCAGATGAGGCAAACATCCTCAACATTGATCGAGTAGCCAGTCCTTACAATCCTGAAGCACCCCGTTATATTCAACAAGGAATTTCTTGGGAAGCTATGGAAACTCTATTATCAGAAGTAGGTGTTTAACTAATTACTAATTTGTAATTCCTAACATAGAGCAGTATGGGGATGATCGCAGTTAAGACAGACTGGTTACACTGTTAGCATTATTGGATGGGCTTAGATGCAACAGTTCCAGGATGCGAACACGCCAAAACCATTCAGTCGAGAACAACGTTGGGAAATGAACTATTATCTTGACTAATTATGAATTACCACGACATTATTACGATTCAACCTGGAAAACGCAGTGGTAAACCCTGTATCCGGGGAATGCGAATCACAGTTTATGATATTTTGGAGTACCTTGCAGGCGGAATGACTGAAGCAGAAATATTAGAGGATTTTTCTGAATTAACTTCCGAAGATATCAAAGCGTGTCTAGCTTTTGCTGTTGATCGTGAGAAGAAGGGCTAACAGTTTGCTCAGTGAGTAGGACTCTGGACGACTGTGATCGGGCAATTGCCCAGTTTGATAAGATGGTTGGCATAGTTAGAGAAGTTCATAAGTCGTTCACCCTATGACAACCAAGAAATATGTTTACTGGCAAGATGAGGAGATGTGGCTTGGCTATTTGGAGGAGTATCCAGACTACTGGACTCAGGCAGAAACCGAAAACGAATTGAAGGAGAACTTAACTGATATTTACAAAGAATTAACCAGTGGGGCAATCCCCAATGTCCGAAGAGTGGCTGAACTTGAGGTATTGTGAAACGACGGGACTTGATCAAACGCCTCGAAGAGATGGGTTGTGTATTTATTCGTCATGGTGGCAAACATGACTGGTATCAGAACCCAAGAACGAAGGTATCTCAACCTGTTCCAAGGCATCGAGAAATTAAGGAACAGCTTGCCAAACACATCATCAAAATGCTTGGCGACGAAGGCTAACACGGCGTTGGAGCCGAACCCTGAAAGGTTATTTGGTGAGAATATGAGGGTATCTGCATCGGCTCAATTTTACCGTTACCCTGAAGGAAGCAAGCTACAGATGGGTCTAAATTGCCGTCTGAAGTGTCTTAAATTTTGAAGAATTCTTTAGACATCATAATTCTCAATCAAACAGGGTGGGTTTATGTGAGGTTTCAGCAAAGTGGATAGAACTCAACATCAGTCTTACAAACCTTGGCAGATCGGAGCTTTCCCAAAAAAACGTAGTGATGTGCAGTTGCTTAAAGATAGTGACGATGGTCTGGAAATAGACCTCATTTTTTATGATCCAAATCAAACTATCACAGTCAAGTTCGCATATACAGAAGTGTATCGGGTTATAGACGAAGGGCGCAGGCTTAAGCAACTCCAGCACTTGCCTTTACCAATGGAGGAAACAGTATATGTGGTGTCCAATTCAGATATTGTGGAGGATGTTAGTAGATGAATCTTGCGGAATGTTGGAAACTAGGGATGTGGTTCATTACTTTATTGTTACAGACAATGATTGTATTGACGTTATTACTAAGGCTGATGTTAAACCACAATTGGGGAAAAAATGCTAGGTTCAGTGATATAAAATGTTTGTGCTTGTTGCGGCATAACAATCCTGTTGCAGCGGACTGTTGAAAGCCTCTGGTGGTGAGTTCAAGGTTGCTGGCAGCCTCTGAACGGGGGCGTTACCCTGAAGGAAGCAAACTACAGATGGGTCTAAATTGCCATCTGAAACTCTCTTCAATTTTGAAGAATTATTTTGACTTTTGAATTTACAAAATGTCCCTTTCTGGATACACACTCCCAGTATTTGCCTGTGCTTCTGCTGTTGCAGCTTTACATTGGTTACGCGATCGCCAAACCCTAATTTTAGCATCTATAGATTTGATTGAACCCGCTCAAATCGCAGAAATCCCAATCGAACAGGTAGCAGGACTATCTGAAAGTACGGCTTTGGCAATCACTCGCAGCGATCCTGGTGATAATCTCGATTTGACTAAAGATACACCGATTTGGGCGCTGGTGGAGTGGAGAGAACAGGGTGATGATGCTGTAATTATTAAAGGTGGGGAAGGAATTGGCAGACAGATGAATGCTGACGACAAGCCAGCTATTTATGCCTATGCTCAAAGGCTTTTACGCGAGAATTTGCAACGAATGCTAGCACCTGGGGAAAAAGTCACGGTGACGATTATTCTACCCGAAGGGCGATCGCTTGCTGTTCGCACTTCAAATTCTGCTTTTGGTGTGGTTGAAGGACTTTCCCTTTTAGGCACAACCGGCATTTCTCAACCTTTGAGTACACCAGATCAGCTTGCAGTTTTTCGGGCTGAGTTACAAAATAAAGCCAGTCGTTTTGAAAGTTTAGTATTCTGTATCGGGGAGAATGGCCTAGATTTGGCGCGTAAACTAGGGATTAATCCTGAACAATTGGTCAAAACTGCTAACTGGATCGGCCCAATGTTAGTGGAAGCTGATGTGCTGGGTGTGAAAGAAATCTTATTATTTGGCTATCACGGTAAGCTGATGAAACTGGCTGGAGGGATTTTTCACACTCATCACTACTTGGCTGATGGACGGCGAGAAATTTTGTCAGCGCATTGTGCGATCGCTGGTTTAAAATCACCAGATATCCAAGCTGTGTTTAACAGTGCAACCGCCGAAGCCGCACTAACATACCTAAAATCGCTAGATGCATCAACTGGTAGTGATTGGGTAAATCAAGTTTACAGTGCGATCGCCGAAGCCATCGATGTCCGTTCTCAAGAATACATCCAAAGTCATAGGGAAAGTAGCACAGGAGTAACAATTTGTGGCTCTATCCTCTTTGATCGCGATCGCAAAATTATCGTGAAGAGTAAAACTGCTGGTCTGTTGATGGGAAAATTATGTTAATTTATTATGAATAATCGTAAACAATTCAAATAAATAATCTTCTAAGTAACCACTCTAGGGTAAATTTATCGTTTTAATACCATCTCCGACTCAGGAACTCGACAAACGCACATAACCTTGCGTTTGTAAAGGCTCTCTATACGATTATCAGCCTACCCAGGCTGAATAATAGCATCATCATAGACCACAAAGCATCTACCCTTAACAGACATAACACTCCCGTCATGAATACAGCGGTGATACCAACAGAACAAGCGCCCCAAACATTAGAAAATTTTGGGAGACTTGATCGCCAATTGATTGTAATTCTGGACTTCGGCTCTCAATATTCTGAGCTGATTGCCCGTCGCATCCGCGAGACTCAAGTATACTCTGAAGTTTTATCCTATCGCACTACTTCTGAACATTTGCGCCAACTCAATCCTAAGGGAATCATCCTCTCAGGTGGGCCGAGTTCGGTTTATGGTGATAACGCTCCCCATTGTGACCCAGAAATCTGGAATTTGGGAATACCCGTCTTGGGTGTTTGCTATGGGATGCAGCTGATGGTAAACCAACTTGGCGGCGAAGTGGCAAAGGCTGATCGAGGTGAGTACGGCAAAGCGTCATTATATATTGATGATCCCACAGATTTGCTCACGAATGTTGAAGATGGCAGTACGATGTGGATGAGTCATGGAGACTCAGTTACTCAAATGCCATCAGGGTTTGAATTGCTGGCACATACAGAAAATACTCCCTGTGCTGCGATCGCCGATCACGAAAAGAAACTTTATGGCGTTCAGTTCCATCCAGAGGTGGTGCATTCTGTTGGCGGTATAGCATTAATCCGTAATTTTGTCTACCACATCTGCGATTGCGAACCTACTTGGACAACAGCGGCTTTTGTCGAAGAGGCAATTCGGGAAATTCGTGCCAGAGTTGGTGACAAGCGGGTGCTGTTGGCGCTGTCTGGTGGGGTGGATTCTTCTACCCTGGCCTTCTTGCTGTATAAAGCCATTGGTGAGCAACTGACTTGCGTATTTATCGATCAAGGCTTTATGCGAAAGTATGAGCCAGAGCGATTGGTAAAGCTGTTCCAAGAGCAGTTTCACATTCCTGTAGAGTATGTTAATGCTCGCGATCGCTTTTTAGCTAAAGTTGCTGATATCACAGATCCTGAAGAAAAACGCCGCCGCATCGGACACGAATTTATTGCTGTATTTGAGGAAACATCCAAACGCCTTGGTCACTTTGATTATCTAGCTCAAGGGACTCTTTATCCAGATGTGATCGAATCTGCTGACACCAACGTTGATCCCCAAACTGGTGAGCGGGTAGCGGTGAAAATTAAGAGTCATCACAATGTTGGCGGTTTGCCCAAAGACCTAAGATTTAAATTGGTGGAACCACTGCGGAAACTATTTAAAGATGAAGTCCGCAAAGTTGGGCGTTCCATTGGTTTACCAGAAGAAATTGTCCAACGGCAACCTTTTCCTGGGCCTGGTTTGGCAATTCGCATTCTGGGAGAAGTCACATCTGAGCGGTTAAACATTTTACGCGATGCAGATTTGATTGTCCGGCAAGAAATTAACCAACGCGGCATGTATCATGATTTTTGGCAAGCATTTGCTGTATTGCTGCCAATTCGTAGTGTTGGCGTTATGGGGGATCAACGTACTTACGCTTACCCGATTGTTTTGCGGATTGTGACCAGTGAAGATGGCATGACTGCTGATTGGGCAAGAGTCCCTTACGATGTGCTGGAAGTGATTTCCACTCGGATTGTGAATGAGGTGAAAGGGGTGAATCGGGTGGTTTATGACATCACCTCTAAGCCGCCTGGAACCATTGAATGGGAATGATGTAAACGCAAACAAGCGCAGAGGGTTCATCTATTCTCTGCGCGTTTTGTCTTTTGAAAAATTAATGCGATCGCGTTTACAACTCGCTATCATCTAACACCATCTGTGGCTTTCGACCAGTTTTCTTTTAACCATACTAAATCCATAGGACTTACGCATTGACAAGAAATACCAAATATGGAGCAAGGTTAAAAACCATATCTTTCGTAAGGGCACAGCAAAAGCTTAGCCCCTACAGCATGGTCTATTGACGATCGCAGGATAATTAAGAAAAGCCTGAAAACTTCCTCAAGATAGGTAATGCACATCACGATGCATTTGTACAGTGCGTAAGTCCTAATCCAGATTGGTTTTAACGTGATTGTTGAAAAATGTTCTAAGGAATCGGTGATTAGGTTTATAACCTTATCAATTAAAATCGCCGACGAAGTGCTGATCACCACCACCAAGATTCCAGCCGTCAATCCTGTCAAACTGAACTGAATTTGCTTGGAAGCCACTACCGTTGTAGGTCAGCAGTCCTGCGTATTTAGGGCTGCGGATGAATACATCGCTCATGGATTTAATTCCTCAATTTTATTGCAAGAGTCATTAGTTGCGATGCACCTTGGGTGCATCTCTCTTAGCTACCAACTTCAGTTGCAGCGTTCCGGATTCTGTCTTAGAATTTTTGGTAAAACTGAGATGCTTCCTAAGCTTGATAGCTATTGAAAAAAGTGTAATTTATTGTTGTATAAAATAAATTATACTTTTTATTATTTCCAAGTATTGATTTATCCCAAAGTTGATTCACCTGATGGCATGTCAATACGAAAAGAATATGACACTTGCGTAAGTCCTAAAATTATTCTTTCTTTCTTTTAACTTTTGGCTTGTTCGGTGAAATTTGTCAATGGGATTTTATACAGGCAATAAATATAAATGCCAGGGAAGAATTAACCGCCAATTAGATGGTGGTTGGACGACTTGAGTTTTTTCTAGGAAAAGAGACGCGATCGCAGTAAAATTACCAATGGTGTGGTCACTGAAAAAAAACAAGCATCTCATTAGAAATAACTTTCATTTGATCAACGTTAATGGAGATGTTATGGAACCTGCTCTGCCCCTTGCTGGCTTAAACATCCTCGTAGTTGATGATGATGAAGATAGCCGCTTTTACATTACTACCGTGTTGGAAGCTGATGGAGCCACCGTCATGGCAGTTGCATCGGCGGAGGTAGCATTGAAAGTATTACCTGAGTTGCAACCAGAAGTTTTGATTTGTGATATTGCTATGCCTGGTGAAGATGGCTACACTCTCATCCGCAAGATCCGGGCGCTGAAGTCTGATATTTGGGGAAAACTCCCCGCTATAGCTTTAACTGCCTATGGCGATAGCGAGTATCGTAGCCGTGCCCTGGAAGCGGGCTTTCAGTCTCATGTGGCTAAACCAGTTGACCCAGGAGAACTAGTTGCGATCGTCGCTAATTTAGTTGCTTCTTATAAGAGTTAATGAAAAGATGCAGTGATTTGTCGGTGGTCATTTGTTATTTCTTTAATTTCCCTCATCTCCCGTCATATTCTTCATCTAAAAGTGAACTACCTACACCTTGCTGAAGCACAATGTAAGGTGTTTTTTGTAAAAACGATCGCGCATAAAAGAATGCATCCAGTCAATAGCCAGGAATTTGACATCATTGCATTTGTTAATTTTGAGCAAAGCCGGAGACGTTTCAGTTAGCTGCAAAAAAGTCTGAGTTAAGGCTTCCTTATATCTAAAACAAGGCGTGATTTTAAATTGCTTAGATTACTTCGCTCCAGTTTCAAAGCTAATTTGCTCAGACTTATAGGCTGGTGGCTCGACGTGAATTAAAATCCTGACTGGACGGAATCGTTCTTCTAATCGGCTTTCTACTTCTTCGGTGATGTGGTGAGCGGTTTCTACGTCTGGTGCATCTACTATTAAATGCATTTCGATGAAGACTTGACGACCAAGAACACCGCGAGAAGCAATATCATGACAGTTAATTACACCTGGAACAGAAGTAGCGATCGCATGAATTGCTTCTGGTGCGATCGCCATTTGATCTACAAGCTAATGCAAAGCTGGGGCGCATCCTCGAAAAAGTGGGCTTCGCCGCCGATCTCGGCAGCTTCGTCTCTTCTTCCGGTAATATTAGTACTTATCAAGAAGTTTTAATAAAAAA
The DNA here is from genome assembly GCF_020829495.1 of Nostoc favosum CHAB5714. Taxonomy (GTDB): domain Bacteria; phylum Cyanobacteriota; class Cyanobacteriia; order Cyanobacteriales; family Nostocaceae; genus Nostoc; species Nostoc favosum. The sequence continues at coordinate 13,897 of NZ_JAIVFQ010000052.1, forward strand.
GATATGTCTTCAATTCCTCTAACATTGAACCTAATTGAAGGTTCTGTCTCCTTCAGTTTTTCACCCCAAGCAGCACGAGAATTAAAAGCAGCAACAGATCAATTGATGGAGCGTCTGAAAGCTGTCGCCGCTAAACCCACTCCTGGCGGCGGTAAAGTAACTCCCCAGCCTCCCCTAGAATATCGTTATACGGGTGAAGTATTTTTAGAAATTTTCTGTAATCCTAATATCTGGCCGACGCCCTTCGCTGCCAAAGTTTTGCTGACTGTCCGCAACGTCAACATCCGCTTGACTACGGAAGCTGAACTTACTCGCATCATTGAAGACATTAATAATTACTTAGAGCAAGTGGGCTAAATTACCAAAAATCAAGAATCCACGCTTAAACAATAATGATAATCATTGCAAGGGCGGAGGAAACTATTGCTTCCTCTCCTTTAAACTGTAACGAATGGTTCCAGAATGCCCTGTTAGAAGTCTGACAATTCAGGTCAAGATAATTCGTAATTGATAATGACGCTCGAGGACTCGCTAACGCTGCGAAGACAGTAATTCGTAGTTATGACCCCACGACTGAAGTCGCTTGCTCTGAAAGAAGGAAAAAATTTATTTATCTCCATAACTAAAGTTAGGGGCTTATACCATAAATTACGAATTACGAATTACGAATTACTAATTATTTGGTCATGTGGAAAAGTCCACGAAAACCTAACCCCCTAATCCCCTTACAGTGCCGGGAAGCTTTATAAAAATTACCGGAGCAGTTCCATATTGGGAACCGCTCCGGTTACAGAATTTACATACTAGACTCAAGTTGTAGCACCAGATATATAGAACAAATGCTTCTGATGCTTTTTTTAACTTGAAAAATTGTATAAATTCAGACTCCAATGCTTCGGTGTTAATGAAAAACGCAAGATTCTGCATGGGGCAATGCTTATCAAAAATCAGAGATTATCCCCCAGATTGGGCGTAGGATCGTTGATTGTGACATCCACACATCGAAAATGAACCCCCAATCCCAAACCCGAAATTAAACATTGATTTAGTCGTTGTCCCACTGTTCACGACCAATTAGGTCGCCAATGCGATCGCGTAACAAAAAGTCACATTTCTCTAATTCACATTCAACGCAAACCCACTCTCTCGCTGGAATGTATTGGCAGAGCGTATATATTGGCTGTTGTCGGCTAATGATTCCCTTTTGCACCAGTCGGCGTGCTTCGTCTTGAATCAGATCGAGAGAGTAATAATTGATAGAAGGCACCGTATTCACACTCATGTTTTTTACTCACAAATTAACACTTACGATAGTGTTCCCGTTAAAAATTAGGAACAAACATTACAGAAATTAGACTTGTGGCTAGGATTTTGTAGTTTGCTATACGGAACTATTTTTATTTTGACGCTACATCTCCTAAAATTATCTCAAGATATGTTAAGAAAGTCAACGAATCCTGACATTTATCGAAAATCCGCTTTACAAAAAAAATTCCGAGTAGTTAACTTAACCTGCTATGGCAGCTGTATGGTTTTTTATACAACAAGTCTGAAAGTCTTGCCATTACTGTATTTAGGCAAGATTTGCCGGTTGTCCAGAGGTTCAGGGCACGTAGGCGTAGCCCGCCGCAGGCATCGCTTACATATCAAATAATCACCTTAAAGGCGGATTTAGAACTGCTGGTATTTATCTAAGGGTAAACAACACAAGAATATTTGTCAGATACTAGGGTATAAAGTGTTGCAAAACATAACGGCTAAAGTACACTACGAAGGCTTTTATCCCAGCATCTGTTAACAATTTCTTAAGTATAACCGTAATTAGTTGGTTAATTTGAGTACTAATATTACACAGTTTTCTTTGGATAAACATCTGTAGAAGGGTGGAGTAAGGAACTTCCAAATAAAACAATATCCAATCGCAGGGGAAGCAGAATCTGATAGTTGTATTGGATGCAAGAATTGGATAATTTAATTTTTGGAGTTCCCTTAACAGGATTTCTCTTAAAGGTCACTACAAATAGGCAGCAGGCGGTAGAGGGAAAGAGGAATAGTAGAGTAGGGACGAAAGCCAAGGCAAACAAAAAGCGTATACATCCAACTACCGATCCCTGAAGTAGGTTATGGTCATATTAAAACAGACGCGATCGCGTCGCGTCTGTAAATTGTTTGGCGGATTTGCTGAGATTAATTGTTCTGAAGTTACATTGTTATTTAAGTTACTTATTCATCAGATAATTCATCATCTTGATCAGTGTTGTCTTCTACTGCTAGCAGATTTTCTGGCGGACGCTGATGGTTAAGTTGGTTTAGTAGTGCCAGTACTTTATTACCGCGTTCTATGGAGCGATCTTCGAGAAACAGCACTTCTGGGGTACGACGTAGCCTTACCCGCGCCCCAAGTTCACTGCGGACGTAACCTGTAGCCGACTTTAAGCCTGCCATTGTTTCTGCTTTAGCTTCATCTGTACCATAGATACTGACGTAGATTTTGGCGTGTTGGAGATCGCCGGAAACATCAACATCAGTAACACTTACCATTCCAGTACCCACACGGTCATCCTTGATGCCGTTGAGCAGCATTTGGCTAACTTCCCGTTTGATCAATTCAGCAACGCGGGAAACCCGACGATTTGTAGCCATAAAAATTTCGCCTCATCACAGAGGTTGTACGACAAAAATAGATGCAAGTTGAGTAGACAGTACTTAGCGGGAGCAACGCCAAGAGCAACCGTCTGTGGGGCACAGCCCCGATATAGCGCTAGTCTAGATTGTACTCAAGCCCAGCATTGCCCGTAGGGTGAGAGTAAGGAAGACTAGGCTGCTCACAAACAAACCCAAGATAGCGATTAAGGTGACTGGGCGCTTCAACAATGGCACTAACGGCGCAAAGGTGTTCAGAAACAGTCCTAAGACGATAGTAATTAAGTACCGGGGGTAGCGAAAGACGTTATCCCAAAATCCGTCAAACATCTGAATGTAAACTGCCTTGTTATATACTTACGTTTGTTTTGATATGCTTTATCTACTCAATTGTAATCTATGCGGCTGGAAAATTAGCCAGCTAATATAAAATATACTTCGTCGGTTATATTAACTTTATTTAGTCACGATTATTTTCAGTTAAATCGCAAGTAAATGGTAATTCAAATCCCCAAGGAAACTAGCCCGCGTCCATTTTTGAAGTGGGCAGGGGGTAAAAGTAGGTTGATACAGCAATATATTCCTTATTTTCCTAAAAGTTATAAAAATTACTATGAGCCATTCTTGGGTGGTGGTGCAGTTTTTTTCTATCTCCAACCAACCGCAGCAGTTTTAACTGATATTAACGCCGAATTAATTAACACTTATTGTTGTGTTAGAGATTATGTTGAGGAATTAATTTCTCTATTGAAAGAGCATAAAATCCGACATGATAAAGATTATTACTATAGTATCCGAAACCACTCTGGTGGTACTGACATAGAAAAAGCTGCTCGTATAATTTATCTTAATAAGACTTGTTTTAATGGCCTTTATCGAGTCAATTCACAGGGTAAATTCAATGTGCCTTTAGGCAAATATGAAAATCCAAATATTTGTTCTGAGGTTTTACTAAAAGCAGCCTCAGCAGCGCTTTCTCATGCAGAAATTAAACAAGCAGATTTTACAGAAGTCTTAAATCATGCAACTAGCAGTGATGACTTTGTATTTTTTGACCCGCCATATCATCCTATCAGTGAGACAAGCTATTTTACTGCTTATAGCCAAACTTGTTTTAGTAAAAAAGACCAAGAAGTTTTGAGAGATACTTGTGCAGAGTTAGCAAGTCGTGGTGTCAAAGTTATGGTATGTAATTCTGATAGCGAATTTATTCAAAAAATTTATACTGATATTAATTTTGAAACTTATAGAATCAAAGCAGCACGATCAATTAACTCAAACATAAAAAATAGAGGGATGATTTACGAACTCTTAATTACATCTTTTAAAGATTTTTATTTGCCCAAGCAATGAATCTGTCTAAACTATAAACTGCTAATAAATTATGGTTATCATTAACTCTTGCTTTTAGCCATTTGCTTGCGCCTTCTCGCATACCTTCACCGCCTAGTATGACGATAGTTGGTGCAGGGTAATAGTTCTGGATATTCATATTCAAGTAAGGAAACTTTTCATCAACTGAACCGGGGCTTTCTTGCCATTTGCACTCGAAAATTAAACCAGATGGCATTGCAGGTGAGCCAACAACATAAAAATCAACCTTCAAATCGGTATGATAAATTCCAGTTCCAATATAAATTTCTTTTCCATAACGCTTTGGCAATAAAGCAGCATTTAAAATAAATTCTTTTGGCACATAGTTCCCGACTTGGAAATAATTATGCCCAGTCAAAATTGCTTCTACATTTCTTTCTAAAATATTCCCAGCCTTATTTGCCCGTCCGCCTTGAGTCAGAGCCATCCTAAATCCCTCTGCCAAACGTCCTGCTTATTATAGGATTTCACAAAACCAGTAAAAAAGTGTCAGTTGCTTAATATGAATTTTTGATTTTGACTAAATAAGGTTGGATTAATAAGTAAAAAATCTGAAATATTTGGTACTCTTGTACTAAATAAATACAAATGTATTAATAATTTGTATAAAAAACGAGTTACTAATTGAGATAATAGTTAAAATAATGGATTTTTTGTATCGGTTCAAAGACCAACTATTGCAAGCGACTGCGCCATTTTTCTGGATCTTGGGAACAGTGGAAAACAGCGTAGATAATAATCTCCTGTTCATTAAACTCGTAAAAAACGACGTAGGGAAAACGCCTGACTGTAGCGCGGCGATAAGTTTCATGAACAATCTGGTACGTGCTGGGGTGACGCTGAATTAAATTCAGGCAGGCATCAATAGAGCGTAGGAACTGGGCGCCTAACCCAAATTTGCGTCCCTCGTACCAGTCATAAGCTTCAATAATGTCTAGTTCTGCGGCTATAAGGATAGTTAAGTTTCTAGCTATGCCATTGAGAGATTCTGGCTTTTACATCTTCCCAACTGCTACCAATGGCTGGGTTTTGTTGATATTCGGCTTTGCGACGGGCTAGCTCTTGTTTTTGCCAATCTAAAACTGGGAGTGCTGCTGGTGTAGCGGCAATCTCATCCCATAAATCTTCTACTAGTTGAAGTTTTTCCGCTCTCGAAAGACTAGAGAGTTCGGGAAATACTGGGTTCATGGTCTTCTATGATTTTATTCACCTTCATTATTACACCCCGAAACCGCCATATCTATAACAACATTTCTAATAACTGGAACTTAGCTTGGATAAATTTTAGTTATTTCGTTTTGACTTCAACCTGTCTGTGCTTCAGTATGACCGTTGCGGATAGCCCATGCTAGTTCTAAAAGTTCAGTCCAGCGCTTTTGTAGCTGTTTGGGGGTGCATTTGATGGCTTTAGCGATCGCTTGGTCGTTTTGGCGTGCAGTTTTTAACTGTAATATTTGCTGTTGCTGTTCTGTTAGTTGATTCACAAAGATTTCCCACTGCTGGGAAGATAAACCCAACTTTTGCTCTAAACCCGCACCTAACCATTGATGTACCAATTGCCAGTGGTGTTGTTTGGCAAACTTTTCTACGTGGTATTTAAACCGTTGTTGCAGATAATCGCGCTGACGGCTAGTTAAACCGAGAATTTGGTCAATTTCTGGGGCTGAAAGGTCTTGAAGTTTCAAGCTGAGGTAGTTCATACAGTCAGATTGGCCTTGAGAATCCAGGTATTTCATCAATTCAGTGATGACGCGATCGCGTTCTGATTCTTCTGATGGATCGAAATTAGTTTGGGCAATCATCTGCGATCGCAACTGTTGCACCGCCGAGTTACGCTGGTAAGATTCCGCTTCTTCACCCTTAGCAGACTCTACCGCCATTTCAATATCCACGGTAGTTTCTTGCGGCTGACGACGAGCAAAGCCTTGGGCCCGCAAGATAATCAATTGCTGATTTGCACCACCAGGTAAATTGATCCGGCGTTTGGCATACTGCTCTGTAAACGCCATATATTCAGCTAATTGCAGCTGAGTACGCGGTGTGTGATCGTTAGGTAGTTCGTTTTCTCTGCGGAAAGCTTTGATAGCTTCGATATAAAATGCTTGTAAAAAATCTTCAATCAGGCTGTAACGAGCCTCAAAACCCAACTCAGAGCCGGATATAGTTACATGGCGGTAAACCATAGCACCCAAATTGCTATGTAATTCCACGCGCCCTTGTTTTGAACCTAGTTGGTAGTAACGTAAGCACTTGTGCATCCGATGCCTTCCCAACGTAATCTGCCAGGATTTGATTTCCCCTGATGTTTGGATACGGGAGCTTTTATCACAAATGCGTTCTACTTCTACGGCTATGCGGTTTGCTAAAGCTTCTACGCACCTGGGTGCTGCTTTCACTTGCGCTTGCATTTCCTGACACAGCAATTCAATCAAGGTTTCGCTGCTGCTGTCTGAAAATTCTTCAGTCGAAAGGTGATTATCAAAAATGGGTGTAGAGTTTGGTAGATTAACGACGTTAGATTTCATGACTTTTCCAGTAGTATTGCACCGTAATTACAACGCAGACACAGCAATCAAGGCCAGCCTTGGCTTACGAATCTTTAGGCATTCATCCATCAAGGCTTGCCGCATGTAATGCTCACATCTAAAGCTCATATATAAAACTGTAGGAAATACGAGAGAGTTACAGTTATGGAAATGTGTCGGTTTTTTCACAAGCCACCACATTGACGCTGGGACATAAGTACCCACCATTTTCTCAAAGTTGCCAAATCCCTTTTTGTACCAACTGTTGCCACCATCCTGTTATTGCATCTGTGCCCGTCGTAGACATCGCCTTAAAATATGACAATTTAAAAACTGGAGTCGCTTTTATCACAATTTCCGAAACAAAGAGGTGCGCCTGTGAAGTGTAATTTTTATACCCATGCTGCTGCTGCTTCCCAACCTAAACCCCTCCGTATAATTGCTGCTTCGTCTCCGGTCATATCCAAAATAGTAGATACTTCATAAGTAGGTTCTTCGCCAGTGTCTACAATTATGTCTACCAACTTGTCCAAACGGTCAAATAGCTCTACCCGCGACTGAACAGTTTCTGGATCTATCCGAATCATGCCATTATCTGCTTCATCTGGTGGCAGATGTGCTGAAGTTGAAATAATCGGATTGCCCAAGGCTGCCAGCAGTTCCAAACACACAGTATGGTTTGGTACTCTAATTCCAGTACTTTTCCGCTTGGGGCTTTGCACCAATCGCGGTACTAATTTAGTTGCTGGGAGCAAAAACGTATATGGCCCTGGAATCAGGCGTTTCATAATTCGATAGGCTGTGTCACTTACGAAGGCATAAGTTGCCACATTTGAAAGCGAGGGACATAAAAATGTCAGTGGTTTATCATTTGCTAGCTGTTTAATTTGCCGCACTCGTTCTACCGCCGACTTGGCATTCAAATCACAACCGATCGCATAGACTGTATCAGTAGGGTAAAGCATGACTGCGCCACTAGAAAGCGCCGACTTTATTTCCTCTATTCGGCGAACTTGAGGATTATCCGGATGAACTGAGAAAATTTTTGCCATAGGATTGGGGAGTGGGGAGTGGGGAGTGGGGAGTGGGGAGTGGGGAGTGGGGAGTGGGGAGTGGGGAGTGGGGAGTGGGGAGTGGGGGAGATGAGGGAGATGAGGGAGATGAGGGAGATGAGGGAGATGAGGGAGATGAGGGAGCAGGGGGAGCAGAGGAGAATAATTAATAACCAATGCCCAATGACTAATGACTAATGACTAATGACTAATGACAAATTTATTATGAATAAAATTGCTTATCTTCAATGTCCGACAGGAATTTCTGGTGATATGTGCCTGGGTGCTTTGGTGAGTTTGGGTGTTCCTGTGGAGTATTTAATCGGAAAACTCAATGGGTTGGGTATTGAACAGGAATATCAGTTAAGGGCGGAATTTGTCCAACGGAATGGTCAGCAGGCGACTAAAGTACATGTGGATTTAGTACACGATCGCCACCACCACCATCACCACGACCACGAACACAGTCATGATCACACACGCCACCTGCCAGAAATAGAGCAGATGATTCTCAAAGCGGGGTTGCCATCACGGGCAGAAGCTTGGAGTTTGGCGGTATTCCGACAGCTAGCAGTAGCAGAAGGGGCGGTGCATGGTATTTCTCCTGAAAAAGTTCATTTTCATGAGGTGGGTGCTGTAGATGCGATCGTAGATATTGTGGGTACTTGCTTGGGGTTGGATTGGTTGGGAATTGAGAGCAATGAGGAAGGATTGCCCTTACTTTATTGCTCGGCGTTCCCGACTGGTGGCGGCACTGTTCGGGCTGCACATGGTCAGATGGCAGTACCAGTACCAGCAGTATTAAAGCTGTGGGAAATGCGGGGTTGTCCAGTTTATAGCAATGGCATTGACAGAGAACTGGTGACACCAACAGGAGCTGCGATCGCTACTACTTTGGCAAGAGATTTTGGTTCACCACCTGCGATCGCTATCAAGCAGATAGGATTGGGAGCAGGAACCATAAATTTACCCATTCCCAATATTTTACGCCTTTGGGTGGGTGAAAGCGCAAATTTACAGTCAAATTTCAGCGATTCTGAAGATAGTAGCTCAAATTTAGAAACGATATCAGTACTAGAAACTCAAGTTGATGATTTAAATCCGCAAGCGATCGGCTATGTGTTTGAGGCGTTGTTTGCTGCTGGTGCGGTGGATGTATTTACCCAAGCGATCGGCATGAAAAAGTCCCGTCCAGGGATTTTGCTGACTGTGATTTGTCATCCAGAAAATTTACTCAGTTGTGAAGCGGTTGTATTCCGCGAAACCACTACTTTGGGTATTCGGCGAACAACTCAGCAACGCGCCATTTTACAACGAGAAATTCAACAAGTGGAAATTGAATATGGTCAAGTGCGCGTCAAGATAGCATGGAAAGGGCAATCACCAGAAAAAGTTATTGCAAATGTGCAGCCAGAATATGAAGATTGTGCAGACTTAGCTCGAAAACATAATATTCCCTGGCGCGAAATTCAACGGTTGGCGCTACAGCGTTGGTATTTAGCCAATGGCTGATACAAATTCCTTGTTCCTCGTTGGAGACTGGGAATGCCATCCTAAAGGCTTTGTCGTTACCCACATTTTTGTAACAGTCATGTCGCGCTCACCCGATATCCCGCCCAGAACTTAAGTTCTGGGCTGATAGCTAAAGTCCACTCAAGTGGACTGAAATTTTCCCTTTTACATTAGGACTTACGCACATTCTACGAATGATTCTCTTCTCTACGAGAGGCTACGCGTTGGCGGAAGCCGACGCACCAGAAGGCGGTTCGATAAATTAAGCTTTTTAGCAATTGTTGCGTAAGCCCTGTACATAAGATAGCCTTCTAGATGGCTGGAAATTTTGTATTTAGTCCTCTTGAGAGGAATGCAAGCTATTAGCCTTGGAATTTATTCCGAGGCGGGAATCGTAACGAAGCCCAAGATTCAAAAAATCTTGGTAATGACAAGTCTAAAGGCTCCGCCTCCCCTTACACATCAATCAACCCTAATGTGTTTCGGCTTTACAAGCGTGCCTTTGATTTTCATACTTTGGGCAATGAAAAACTTTATCCCCAATCCAAATTGGAATATTCAGGAGGGAGAAAACTCACACCTTAATAGTCATTATCAGCCACACAAATGCCTTTACATTTAATACCGTTCGTAGCGGTGCGCTGACAATGAGAACATAGAATTTTTTCGTTTTCTGTTTCTTGATTTGTCTTTAAACTAGTGCTTGCCTGTAATTTTTCTTTTTCGGTCTGGATTTTTAGAATCATAGTTAAAAGCTGTTTAATTACTTAGAACTTTTATCAAATATTGTGTCAATGTAAACGCATCTACACCCAATTCAGTACGCTCCTGGGCTGCTAAAATACCCGCTTGCGAATGCCACCATGCGGCAGTTGCCACAATATTTTCTATGGGAATCTCCTTCGTTGCTGCTTGCGCCAACAATCCACCCAGTAGCCCAGTTAACACGTCACCGCTACCGCCACGCGCTAAGGCGGGTGTGCTTTCAGGAACAATCCACACAGCACCTTGAGGGTTTGCGATCGCAGTTCTCGACCCTTTCAACAATACTATCGCCTCACTTTGCGCTGCTGCTTCCCGTATTGCTTGCATCCTGTCATGTTTGGCATCGGGGACATCAGGAAACAATCGTTGGAATTCACCAGTGTGGGGTGTGAGTACGGTTACTGCTTGGCGTTTTTTTAATGTGGCGATCGCTCCCATTTGTGCCAAGATATTTAAACCATCGGCATCGAGAATTAGAGGGCGATCGCTTTCTATGACTTCTTGGACAATGGGAGTGGCATCTTGTGTTAAACCAGGGCCACAAGCGATCGCATTAAAGGAACTCAGATCGGTTTTTTCTGGTAATTGCAATTGAGCAATGGCTCCAGTTTCCGTCTCTGGACAACCGACAATTAACGCTTCTGGCAAGTGTGACACCAAAAGAGATTTCAGCGATTCGGGTACAGCGATCGAAAGCATCCCCACACCACTAGCCCTAGCACCTAAACCAGTTAAAATTGCCCCACCTGCATAGCGCCGCGAACCGCAAATCAGCAGTAAATGTCCTTCCTTATATTTGTGGGTGACTGATGGACGGGGTAGGGGTAAATTAGCAAGTGCCGTTGCTGGTGTAATACGTCTAATGCTGGGTGCATCTTTCAGAACAGCTTTCACATCAGCTAAAGGAATATCGAAATCGATTAACTCAGCTTTGCCGAGATATTCCAACGCCTGATCTTGGAAGAAAGCTAGCTTCCATAAACCCAAGCAAAAAGTGTGAGTGGCACGAATGGCAGTTCCTAATACTTCGCCTGTATCAGTGTGTAAACCTGAAGGTAAATCAATACTATAAATTGGCACAGACAATTCATTTAACTGATTAATTGCAGAAGCGATGGGATTAGTGAGCTTTCTTTCTAAACCAAATCCAAACAAGCCATCAATCAACAAATCAGAATTTGGCAGCTGCTCAATTGTTTGATAAATTGGAATGCCCAAACTCTGAGCATACTGTAAGTGCTGCGAAGTTAATTCCTTAAGCTTAGAGAAAGGAGAATAAATCCAAACCTCATACCCGCGAAAGTGTAATTCACGGGCTACTACTAAAGCATCCCCGCCATTATGACCCGGGCCGACAAGAATTCCAACACGAGATCCCCCCGCCTGCGGCGATCCTCTTAAGAACGGTGTGTTTGAAAGGATGTAGCCCCCCTTTTTAAGGGGGGTTGGGGGGATCTCTTGAATGCGACGGGCAATTAATCCCGCCACCTTTTCCATCAAAGCGACTACAGGCATTCCTGCTGCAAATATCCGATCTTCAATATCGCGCATCTGCACAGCAGTCACTACCACTTGCGAAATTTTTTCTTGCCTGTTCTGCATCAGTCCTAATTCCTGTTAGCGGTAGCGGGGCGTTGAGCCAGTGCTGAGTTATGAGTTTTAGGGTAACTGAAACTTTAGCAGATTTCAAAACCTTTCCTTCATAAATGAACTAACTGCTTAATGCTGACATCGCTGGAATCTTTGTGTTACAACTTGGCAGACAATTTAATCATGCGTTGGAGTGGGTGAATCAGATTTTGGGAATAATCCTCATAGTGTTTGAAAGCATCGTTTTGCTTGGGCTTCAGGCTATGAGAGCGCGATTTATAGTAAAAAACAATATTTTTGGCTATTTATCTATTGCATTTTGCTGCATTTTGTGGATTTGTTTGGCATTAATTCCAGTCCACGCAACCTCCACAGGTTCTATTGATAATTTGCGACAACAGCAGCAACAAATGAACCAGCAGCGTCAGAGTGTGGTTAACGATCGCGATCGCTTAACAAATCTCCAACAAGAGGCCCAAAAACACCTCACTGGTTTAAAGCAAAATCTGCAAACTACAGATAGCTACATTCAAGAGAGCGAATCACGATTACAACTCGCCACCCAACGCCTACAGCACTTGGAAACTGATTTAGCAGTAGCGCAGCGTTCTTATGAAGAGCGGCAAATAGCAACAGTAGCACGATTGCGTTATCTCCAGCGATCGCCTGCATCTGTTGGATGGGCAGTTTTGCTCGAAAGTGAAAATATCAGCGACTTTTTCAGCCGTCGTCATCAATTGAAGTTAGTGTATCAAGCAGACGAACAAATTTTGGTAAAACTCAACCAACAAGCACTCCTTATCAATAAACAAAAAACTGACGTAGAACAGCAAAAAAACGAAATTGCCTTGATTCGTGAGCAATTGTTAGCACAAAAATCTGATTATCAAACCCAGGCGCAGTCACAATCAGAATTGATTCAACGTCTTAATAGCGATCGCCTAGCCTTGGAAGCAGCACAAAACCAGCTAGAGAGGGAATCCAAAAATCTGGAAGTCTTGATTCAACAAAAGGTAGCAGAAGCTAAAGCAACAGAAGAAGCCCAAGCAAAAACCAACAGCCGGACAAGTGTAATCATTCGGGGAACTGGTGTAATGGCATATCCTAGTGATGCTGGTACTAGCAGTCCCTTCGGCTGGCGGATACACCCAATCCTTGGCTATCGTCGCTTTCATGCCGGGTTGGATTTTGCCGCTAGCTATGGTAGTAAAATTCGGGCAGCCGATTCGGGTAGAGTAATTTTTGCTGGGTGGTATGGTGGTTATGGCAGAGCTGTAATTATCGACCACGGCAATGGTATGACTACACTCTACGGACATACCAGCGAGTTGTATGTTTCCGAAGGACAAGCAGTCGAACGCGGACAAGCGATCGCTGCTGTCGGTTCGACAGGTTTCTCAACTGGCCCCCACCTCCACTTTGAAGTCCGCCGGAATGGTACACCGGTAGACCCAGCTAATTATCTTTGAACCCAGAAACCAAGTTTCTCTAGGCTGCAAATTTTATCACAGACGTGCTATAATGTGTAAGACTAAGGGCGCGTAGCTCAGTGGATAGAGCAACAGATTCCGGTTCTGTGGGTCGGGGGTTCAAATCCCTCCGCGCTCGTTACTTTTAGAAGACTAACCACAAAATCGAAAAGTTATTTTCTCTCATGGGATAAACCCAATTTATCCTATGAAACATAATGGCAACGGGTAGCTGGAATATAAAAAATTATTTAGACTTACTAATATAATATGGGATTATAAGTTATTGACAAATCCTGTCTATAATAATCCCTAATAACTTATTACAAAATAGATTTTTAATATAATTTATACTAAACTTCAAATTGAGATTGACGATACATCCAGGCAACCTAAATTTACGGTTGACAAGAAGGTAATGCGCTTTGATTATGTGGTTGCTAATCCGATGTGGAATCAGGACAACTACGGCGCAGATGCTTATGAAGAATAGAAGAGTTGAGGCAAGCGGATTATAATCTTAGCCCTTCGCAGTTTGTAGATGTTAGCAATAAAGTTGTGCATCGTGCGATCGCAGATATTTTGACAGATTTGGCGGTAGCCAGACAAGAGAGGGAATGGGCGGATAAAGATTTAGCTGAGGTGCTTGCTAATTTGACATTTTAGATTTTGGATTGATTTTTTCAGGAGGATAGGATAATGACTCAAGCAATTGATAAGGAACAAATGATAATTGATGAATTTAAAAAATTATCTCCTGAGAAGCAGCAGGAGGTATTAAATTTTATTGAATTTTTGCATTTTAAGGCGCAAAAGCAGGATGTACAGCATAAAGAAGAGAAAGAACCTATTTCCGCCTATGAAGCTGCAAAAGAGTTTGCTGGCTGTGTTGATGGAGGGCCTGGGGATCTAGCTACCAATAAGAAGTATTTAGAAGGCTTTGGTTGGAAATGAGGAAAAAGGTACTTCTAGATACAGGCCCCTTAGTCGCATTTATTAATAATCGGGAAAATTCGCATGATTGGGCAGTTAATGAATGGAAAAAGATTGAACCGCCTTTCTTGACTTGCGAAGCAGTAATTACTGAGACGTGTTTTATATTGCGAGATTTTTATGGCGGAGAGGATGCGGTTATGTCTTTACTAGATACTGGCTTAATTCAAATCTCTTTTCGTCTCAGTGATGAAATAGGAACGGTTAGAGAGTTGCTGAAGCGCTATCAGAATGTGCCGATGTCGTTAGCTGATGCGTGTTTGGTAAGAATGAGTGAGTTAATTGTGGGGAGTTATGTCTTGACGCTAGATAGTGATTTTCGGGTTTATCGGAAGAATAAGAATGAGATGATGGATTTGATTATTGCTGATGGGATATAAAAGGGGATAGATATAAGTGAGATAAGCTGTTACGCATTTAACTTGTACATTTACCTGATGACTGTTGACCGTTGACTGATGACCGATAACCGTCAACTGTCAACCGTCAACCGTCAACGATTATAAAGAATGTTTATATATTTATATAATTTAGACGCATATCAGCTTACAAGTACCTAAAATTACAGCCAATCACTTTTAAAACATCCTCTAAGCTTGACATTTTGCCTGTCTATGATATGTAACTTAAAAGTTCAAAAGGCGAAAGGCAAATATGGTTTTCCAGTACACTAACGCATTTGTCACCATAGCATCGGTTAATTGCGAGAATTTAGTGAATTTCTATACTAAATTCCTGGAGCAAAAGCCAGTTATTTTGATTCCGAATGTTTATGCTGAGTTTAATTTGGTCAGTATGCGTTTAGGTATTTTTAAACCAAAGAACACAAATAAATCGGAATTTGAAGCGATTGCCAAAAGTAAGATAAGTTTGTGCTTAGAGGTGAGTAACTTAGAAGATGCGATCGCTCACCTAACAGCTTTAGGCTATCCCCCACCAGGAGACATTTCTATTGCTTCCCACGGGAAAGAAATTTATGCCTATGACCCTGATGGCAATCGTATAATTCTACATCAAGCTGCTAGGGGGAGTCATTAGTCATTTGTCATTGGTCATTTGCAAAGGACAAATAACAAAGGACAAAGGACAAATAACAAAGGACAAATAACAAAGGACAAAGGACAAATGGCTATAACTCAAAACTATAGATTAAACCTGATTCAATGGTATCCAGGTCACATTGCGAAAGCTGAAAAGAAGCTCAAAGAACAGCTGAAGCGGGTAGATGTGGTGTTTGAGGTACGAGACGCGCGGATTCCCTTAGCAACTCATCATCCGCAAATAGGTGAGTGGGTGGAGGGTAAGACACGGGTGTTGATACTTAACCGAGTAGATATGATAACGCCGCAAATGCGATCGCTGTGGATAGATTGGTTTAAACGTCAAGGGGAAGTCCCTTATTTTACCAACGCTCAACATGGTAAAGGTATAGCAGAAGTGGCGCGGGCAGCGCAAGCTGCTGGGGTAGAACTTAATAAAAGAAGAAGCGATCGCGGCATGTTACCGCGTCCAGTGCGGGCTGTGGTAATTGGTTTTCCCAATGTCGGTAAATCAGCTTTGATTAACCGCTTGTTAGGACGGCGAGTAGTAGAAAGTGCAGCCCGTCCTGGGGTGACTCGCCAACTGCGCTGGGTGCGAATTTCCGAGCATTTGGAATTGCTAGATGCTCCTGGTGTCATTCCTTTAAGATTGGAAGACCAAGATGCAGCATTGAAATTAGCCATTTGTGATGATATCGGTGAAGCATCTTACGATAACCAGCTAGTAGCAGCAGCCCTAGTGGATTTACTCAACTATTTGGAAGCTGTAGCCGCAGATTTGTTACCAAAGAAACCATTACAGTCCCGTTACCAACTCGATTCGACATCAGACACCGGAGATACCTATTTGCACGCCTTAGCGGAGCATCGTTACAAAGGTGATATAGAGCGAGCTGCAAGGCAACTTTTAACAGATTTTCGCAAGGGGTTGTTGGGTGAAATTAGTTTGGAATTGCCACCTAATTAAATATGGGTGACAGAAAAGGAAAAATTGTTAGTTTCTCATTTTTAATTGAGCAGCCCGCACTCTCAAAATCAACATAGTTCCTCCTGTAAATAACATACCCAAGAATAGGCTTTTTAGACTAAAGTTTTTCCCGCTCTCACTTACTAAAATACCTTCCAATATTAGAGAAGGTATTAATATTCCCCCATAAATCAATAAATTAGAAAGTATCAATCTTCTTTTCGCTATAAGAGTTAATATCGTTAAGCAAAAACCTAGAGGAATAAAAGTTAGTCCATAGTAAAAAATCCTCTGATTTTTAGGCATTAATTCCAATAAATTCAAAGAGTAAAAATTCTGTAAATTGTCTACATATACTTGGATGGTTGCTCTGAAATAAGTGATGATTATATGGTGAGGTTTAGTGTCTGTAAAAATATTAGGTATATTTAGTGTTAAATCTGCTCCATTTTCTCCAGTTATCGGCGTTCGTAATCGAAAATCTAAGTTATTTCCCTGCTGTCCCAGTGTCAAATTGCGACGTAGGGAAGTGCCGGAAATCGAAATAATGCGGGCAGGGCCAAACTGCTCTGAATTAGTAGTAGCAAGGGTAGTGCTGAGTGTAAATTCAGATGTTTTACTAATTCTTTTGCTGAGAGTTGTGACAGGAGTAGCTGTTTGTAGCCAATGACTAGAACTCAAAAAAACACCTTTAACTTCCTGTGCATCTGAAGGTTGTCCTTGCCACAATAGTTCTGGCAATTGTCCAGTCCGTTCTTTATAGCAACATTTTCCTTTGAATTGATAATTAGCTATTAGAGAATTACCAAGATTATTAAAGTAACTTGAATCAGCTAATCCTTGTGCTACCTCATTTGTTGAAATGGCTCGATCCGCAATATAAATTTCAGATATGTATCCTTGCCAAGGTCTATCCCTCGTCTGTTCGTTACCAATCAGCAGGGGATAATTTGCATCCCAATTACTCAAATTTATCGTATTCTGCCACAACAGCGAAATCATTAATGTCAAAAATATATATCCAATACAAAATACTACTATCTGTTTAATTGAGCGGCTAGCTCTACTGTTTTCTATCTGTGCAACAATTTTTTTAAAACTTTGACTATTCCATAGATAAAAGCAAATTAAACCAAGAATTCCACCAATACTATTGTTCAGAATATCCGATGGAGTAGGCATTCTTGAAGGTAGAAATACTTGCAAGACTTCAACCGTCAACGATAAGGTAGCACTCACCAAGGTAACTATGAAAACTTGCACTCCTGTTTTTATCCTTCTTTTCTGCAAGAGTCTAGTGAAGCCGAAACCTAAAGGCATAAACAGCAAAAAATTATTTACCTGATCTTGAAAATTACTAGCATTGTTAAAACTGGCAAAAAATTCTGGCAGAGAAAACCTGTCTGGGATGGAAAAGTTAAATGGATAAAGTGTAGCTAATAGTACCAATAAAATGCTGGCACTGACAATCAGCAAATTAAATACTTGAGAAAAACTAGTGCGTTGATTCATAAGTTATTGTGTTATGATTGTGACTAATAGTGGATAGTAATAAAGGTAGTTATTTCCAATACATCAATGATTTGTTAGAGTAAGCACATAAACTTTTTTAGTAGTTATTTGTGCTACTTATGAATTATTAATTACTAGTAATTTGTGCTTAAAACTACTTTTGAACTGCACGCGATATCAACGCTGCTTTTATATTATTTACTAGTAGATAATTATGCTCGCTAAATTATAAATAAATCATCAAGCTATGATGAAAAATACATATAGTTGGGTTTGGGCTTAAGTTGACACTAATGGCAACCAAAGAAACTTTACGGCGTTTATGGTAAAAAAAAAATCAAGTTCTTTTTTCCCCCTGCCCCCTACCTCCCTTCACAACGAGATTCAAACCCACTCTGAACTGAATCTTCAGCAAAATTGCCTCTTTCAACGTAACATCCGTCACATGCAGTTGTCGGAATCCAGTTAACAGTGTCATAAAGAAAAGGTGAAGGTTAACCTGTAGTGTATAACTTACCTTAGAGTTGCTTGCACCTCTAGCTTCGATGGATCACACTCATGACTGAACTGACGCTACGCCTACAAGAGGGAGATACCGAGACAACGATCGCAGTTGATCAAGATATATTCACAATTGGCCGTTTGCCGGAATGTAACCTGTACTTACCTTTTGCTGGAGTATCTCGCAACCATGCCCGCTTGGTGAAAACAGCAGACGGTGTGTGGACTATTGAGGATCTGGGCAGCAAAAACGGGACGCAAGTAAATAAATCTCTTGTTAACTTTCCCCAAGAGTTACATCACGGCGATATCGTTTGGCTGGGCAATGTTAGCCTGGTAGTGCTGCTCACAAGCCCTGTTTCCCAACCGACACTTGGGTATCCTGGAACTTCGGACATTAATGAACAAAGAACAATCCTTCACAATGTCGAACAATTACAACAGCAATGGATCGCAGCTGATAGCAAAGATGGCAACATCAATAATAAAGACAAAACCATTGCCCGTCTCAAAGACTTAGTGGACATAGCTAAAAATCTTTGTGCGGCGGCGTCTATAGAAGAGATTTTTTCTCAAGTGCAGCAAGTGGTTTTTCGTTACCTTGATAGTATCGATCGCTTGGCATTATTAATTGATGTTAATGGTTGCGGTCAATTAGAATTAGTGAATGCTGCTACTAGAAATGTTTCCCAACAAAAATATCTCCCCTCTGATGGAAGTTGGATTAGTCGTAGTATCTGTCAAAAGGTATTTGACGAAAAAGTTGTCATTCAAACCGCCGATACCCAGCAGGATGAACGGTTTGCTAGTGAACAGAGTATTTTGTTCAAAGGCATTCGCAGCGCGATGGCAGTGCCTTTATGGGATGAAAATAAAGTTGTGGGCGTACTGTATGCCGATGCCAATCTTTCTTCTTACCATTGGGCAAATGAAGGCGAAGAAGAACTCAGCTTTTTTTCAGCTTTAGCAAACATTGTGGCTTCTAGCGTCCAGCGTTGGCTACTGGTAGAAAAACTCAAAACTGAAGAAATGATTCGTCACCGACTAGAACGCTATCATTCTCCAGCAGTTGTGCAGCAGTTGATATCTTTAGGTGCATTACCGGGTGGTCGTTTAGCTCCCACCGAGAGCGAAATCAGTATTTTGTTTGCAGATTTGGTTGGCTTTACGGCAATTTCTGAACGGTTAACGCCAACTGCGATCGCCCAACTATTAAATAATTTATTTGAAGAAATGCTAAAAGAAGTGTTTACTTGGGGCGGCACTTTAGATAAATATATTGGCGATTGTATTATGGCATTTTTTGGCGCTCCAGAACCGCAACCAGATCACGCCGATCGCGCTGTTGCTGCTGCACAGGGAATGCTCACTCGTCTCGAACATCTTAATGCCAACGGTTTTTGGCACGAACCGCTTCAATTACGTATTGCTATTAATAGCGGTAAGGCTGTTGTGGGAGATGTCGGTAGTTCCCAAAGGGTAGATTATACGGCATTAGGCGCGACGATTAATCTTGCTGCTCGCATGGAAGCAGTTTGTCCACCTAGTGAATGCGTGATTAGTGAAGCCACTCATAAAATGCTTTCACTGCCTTCAGACTTTGAGGAAATGGGAGATTATCGTTTCAAAGGTATTGAACGATTAGTTAAGGTTTATCAGACAAAATTGCAGCCAATGCCAACAATTATTAATCCATTTATTAATCTTTAGGCATTGGGCATAATAGGGAATGGGAAATAGGAAAAAATTGCTAATTATGAATTACGTTAGGGACTTTCAAATAAAAAATATCTAACTATTTATTGTGGAGTGGGCATCTCGCCCGCCCCATTGGTGTCAACTTAAAGTTAAGGAGCAATTGTCAATAAGTCATCCTACTCAAAAGCTTGCTGAAATCAAATTAGTTGATTTAAGAAAAGCGATCGCTTTTCTCTTCAGTGGTGATCAGTGCCATTGAAGATGTCTACTACTCGAATGATTGCAGCGATCGCTTGATTCATATTTTGGTTCAGCAACACCGGAAATTTTCTATATTGTTTTCTGAACGGGGTCTGTATACGGAAAAAGTTTGTATATTGCCCAAAAATAAATATTACAGAGAAAGTTTCTATATATTTATAACAAATTAAGTAAATAAGCGGATAATTTCTGGTATATTATCGGTATATTAAAAACTCTGTAACAGTACCAATTTCAAAATCCCCGGTTGGAAATTACAGGTAGTGAACAACCTAAGTAACAAGTATCTTAGACATCTGTAAGGTTAAACTTATGACTTCATTTGCTTCTGTCTATGAGAAATTTGATGCTATTCAAGCTCGAAAACTTGCAGGATTAATTCAACAAGCGTATGACCAATTTGACCTAAGAGGAACAAGGATTTGGGAACTTGAAGGGTCTTAAAACTCAAATCCAAATAACTCTGAATTTGAATTTGGATTCGAGAAGGGTCTTCCAACAAATGGGATAAGTTGGATTTTTGGGAGTGCAACTGCTTTCTGGATTCTATTAATAATTACTACAGCAATAGTACCAAAGCTATTATTTAGCTGATCCTACTTAATTTTGAGATGAAGTTGAATAGCCTCATGCTCAATTTAGCTGACCGTGCCAGCGCGAAAAATTTGCTCTGCGGTCAAATTAAACTGTGGAAAAGTTGGCGACTGGATACGGTCATCTCCTCGAAACTTACTAATACGATACTCACCTTCTTCTAAACAGCAAACCAAAATAGTAGGTTGTTTGGGCTTGCCAATAAATTCTCTACCACCCAATGCACCATAATCTACAATCCAGTATTCAGGAATTCCCATTTCTTCATAATCAGCGTATTTTTTCAGATAATCATCACGCCAATTGGTACTTACCACCTCAATTACTAAAGGAATTGATGCTGCTTGAGTAACAGTTGATTCTTTTTTCCACAATGGTTCATTAACCAAATTAGTAAGATTTAGGAGCAGCAAATCTGGCGAATAAGCTGATTCGTTTTCAAGTGGTTTAACTAATACTGTTTTTGGTATACCATACCGCAGTCCGAGGCGACTATATTCTAAAGTGATTTTTGTAGATAAAAATACAATAATCTCTTCATGGTCGCCTGTTGGTTGGGGCATTTCTACTACTACTCCATCATATAGTTCGTAACGTTGTCCTGTGTTATCTGGATATTTAGCAACGAATTCATCGAATGTAACTACTTTGCGTAAGACTTGAGTCATAGCTTGATTCCTCAATTGTGCAAATTATAACAACTTTAATTGTATTTAAATCATCAATATTAATACTTATTGATTGGTATACTTTAATTAAATTAAAGTTGCAAAATTGTAATATTGGGCAGCTAATTCTTAGCTAAAAGACTAGAATTTGGGTAGTAGCTTCCTAAATTTATATGTATAACATTAGGAAGCCTACTTCAAGCTATTTTTTAACGGGAGGTCAGGTAATGGCGATCGCCACCATTAATCCCGCCACTGGGGAGACGCTCAAAACCTTTGAGGCGCTCAATGATGCAGAAATTGCCGCTAAACTCGATTTGGCTAATCAGGCTTTTGAACAGTATCGTCAGACTAGTTTTTTGACGCGATCGCACTGGCTACAAAAGGCTGCTGATATTTTAGAGCAAGACAAAGCAGAATTTGCTAAGTTGATGACTCTAGAAATGGGTAAACCATTTAAAGCTGCGATCGCTGAAGTCGAAAAATGCGCCGTCGTCTGTCGCTACTATGCCGAACACGCCCCTGATTTCTTAGCTGATGTTTCTGTAAAAACCGATGCTAGCCATAGTTTTGTTCGCTACCAACCAATGGGCGCAATTCTCGCGGTGATGCCGTGGAATTTCCCTTTCTGGCAAGTGTTCCGCTTTGCTGCACCAGCGCTAATGGCGGGAAATGTCGGTTTACTCAAACATGCTTCCAACGTGCCGCAGTGCGCCTTGGCAATTGAAGATATTATCCGACGGGCAGGTTTTCCTGAAGGTGTGTTTCAAACTCTATTAATAGGCGCTGCTAAAGTCGCCGATTTGATGGCTGATGACCGCGTAAAAGCTGCCACATTGACCGGAAGCGAACCAGCCGGTGCATCCCTCGCCGTCGCCGCCGGCAAACAAATTAAAAAAACAGTTTTGGAATTGGGAGGAAGTGACCCATTTATTGTGTTAGAAAGTGCTGACTTAGAGACAGCAGTTGTCACAGCTACTACAGCGCGGATGTTGAATAACGGGCAATCATGTATTGCAGCGAAACGTTTTATTGTCGCAGAAGCGATCGCAGACAAATTTGAAAAATTACTTTTAGAAAAATTTGAGGCGCTGAAAGTAGGCGATCCCATGCAACCAGATACCGATTTAGGCCCACTGGCAACTCCTGGTATTCTCCAGGATTTAGATCAACAAGTGCAAGGTGCTATTAGCAGTGGTGGTAAAGTCCTCACCGGTGGACATCCTTTATCAGATCGTCCTGGTAACTTTTATCCACCAACGATTATCATAGATATCCCGCCTGAGACACCAATTGCCAAAGAAGAATTCTTTGGCCCGGTAGCATTGTTATTCCGGGTTCCAGATATCGATGCTGCCATTAAACTCGCTAATGATAGCCCCTTTGGATTAGGTGCAAGTGCTTGGACAACCAACGACCAAGAGAGCGATCGCTTGGTTGAAGAAATCGAAGCAGGTGCCGTATTTATCAACAGTATGGTCAAATCTGATCCCCGATTGCCCTTTGGTGGCATCAAGCGTTCTGGATATGGCAGAGAATTGAGTATCCAAGGTATACATGAGTTTGTCAATGTTAAAACCGTGTGGGTAAAGTAATAGGGGAGTAGGGAGTAGGGGGGCGAGGGGGACAAGGAAGATTCATTCTTTCACCTGTTTTAAGTACCCCATTCCCCACTCCCCATTCCCCAATATTTATTCGTCAATAGTTAGGAAATAAAATGAATACAGCAGAATTATTGGTGCAGTGCCTAGAAAATGAAGGAGTGCAATATATTTTTGGACTCCCTGGCGAAGAAAATCTGCACGTTTTGGAAGCGTTAAAACATTCTTCGATTAAATTTATTACAACTCGTCATGAACAGGGTGCAGCATTCATGGCCGATGTCTACGGACGTTTGACAGGAAAAGCTGGAGTGTGTCTTTCTACTCTTGGCCCTGGGGCAACCAACTTGATGACTGGGGTAGCAGATGCTAACCTCGATGGTGCGCCTTTAGTGGCGATTACCGGTCAAGTGGGAACAGATAGAATGCATATTGAATCCCATCAATATTTAGATTTGGTGGCAATGTTTGCACCTGTTACCAAGTGGAATAAGCAGATTGTGCGACCGAGTATTACACCAGAAGTAGTACGGAAAGCATTTAAGCGATCGCAATCGGAAAAACCTGGTGCAGTTCACATCGATTTGCCAGAAAATATTGCTGCCATGCCCGTCGAAGGCAAACCTTTGCGTAAGGATAATAGCGAAAAAACCTATGCATCTTTTGCTAGCATTCGGGCAGCAGCAGCCGCAATTTGCCAAGCAGTTAACCCATTAATCTTAGTAGGAAATGGGGCAATTCGCGCTCATGCAAGTGATGCCGTAACACAATTTGCCACCTTGCTGAATATACCTGTTGCCAATACTTTCATGGGTAAAGGTGTTATTCCCTACACACATCAATTAGCTTTGTGGTCAGTGGGATTACAGCAAAGAGATTTTATTACCTGTGGCTTTGATAACACAGATTTAGTAATTGCGATCGGCTATGATTTGATTGAGTTTTCCCCCAAGAAATGGAATCGTAATGGTGAAATTCCCATTGTGCATATTGGGGTAAATCCGGCAGAAATTGATAGTAGTTATATTCCCAACGCCGAAGTCGTGGGAGATATTTCAGATTCCCTCTATGAAATTTTAAAATTAGCAGACCGACAAGGTAAACCCGATCCTTTTGCCATTAGCTTAAGGTCAGAGATTCGGGCTGATTACGAACAGTATGCCCATGATGACGGATTTCCCATCAAGCCACAAAAGTTAATTTATGACTTACGGCAAGTGATGGGGCCAGATGATATCGTCATCTCTGATGTTGGCGCACATAAGATGTGGATGGCGCGTCATTATCATTGCCATAGTCCCAATACTTGCATAATTTCCAACGGCTTCGCAGCTATGGGTATTGCCATTCCTGGCGCATTAGCAGCAAAACTCGTTCATCCTAAGCGCAAAGTCGTTGCTGTAACAGGTGATGGCGGCTTTATGATGAATTCTCAAGAATTAGAAACAGCCTTGCGTGTCGGTACACCCTTTGTCACCATAATTTTCAATGATGGTGGCTATGGGCTAATTGAGTGGAAGCAAGAAAATCAATTTGGCAAAGGAAACTCATCTTTTGTACATTTCAGTAATCCTGATTTTGTCAAATTTGCCGAAAGCATGGGTTTAAAAGGCTACCGAGTTGAATCGGCTCTAGATTTGATTCCCACTCTGAAAGAAGCCCTCGCTCAAGATGTACCCGCAGTAATAGATTGTCCCGTAGACTACCGCGAGAATCATCGCTTTAGTCAAAAAGCCGGTGAGTTAAGTTGTGCGGTGTAAAAAGTAGAGACGCGATTAATCAGTAGAGACGCGATTAATCGCGTCTGTTATTTATTCTTAACTCCTTTAGTGTTTTGGTAGGGTGCGTTAGCCTTTGGCTAACGCACCGCTTTACTTCACTTCATTTATAGAGATATTTCTTCTCCTTCTTCGCGTCCTTCTCTACGAGACGCTACGCGAATGCGTCCTTAGCGGTTCGTTAAAAAAACTACGAGTATCAAAGACTCGTTCACGAGTATCAAAGACTCGTTCACGAGTATCAAAGACTCGTTCACGAGTATCAAAGACTCGTTCACGAGTATCAAAGACTCGTTCACGAGTATCAAAGACTCGTTCACGAGTATCAAAGACTCGTTCACGAGTATCAAAGACTCATTCACGAGTATCAAAGACTCGTTCACGAGTATCAAAGACTCATTCACGAGTATCAAAGACTCGTTTACAATAAATTAGAAGTTATTGATTCTAACTCATCACTGATTTTTACTCTTAATTAATCGTCTTCTGGTTAGAATTCGTGCTTTCCTGCTTTTGGGAAATATTTTCTACTGCTTTGCATTGCCTTTTGTCAATATCTGACTTAATAATGAGTCCCTTAGTATTGAGCGCCATTTCAACTCGGTATTGACCATTCACCATATTAATAGCGGCGTAAGTTACTGTACCAAACATCATCACTCCGCAAAGTGATAAGGTAATTTGCAAAACTCCCAGTACTCGTTTCATTTTCAAAGCCCTTAATCCCTTACATTCTCATTACAACTTGGTGCTGGCTGAGAACGGAGTTGAGAAATAGTCACCGATTAGACGAGTTGTTAGTTGATTATCGGTTAAGTTCAGGATGACTATAATTTTTAGAGTGCAAGACGTTATCGCTGAATAGCTTTGCTATTTAGCTAGTAGAAAAACCTGATATACTCACAGCAGTTTCTCGATGAGGAATGATGGCGCGATCGCTCCGAGTAGCCCCAGAGTATACCGCATCCAGAAAATTACCGTTGGATTTTTGTAGACTTGCAAGACCCACGAATGCAAAGCCGAGAAGGATTGCTAAAGTACATCCTAGAATCACTGAAGATGCAAGTGCCTACACCTTGCGATTTAGATCATTTCATGGATGTAGTCAGCGAGAAATTGCATTTTCCCACAGTCATTTTATTGGATGAGATTAGTGTTGGGTTGCAACGCTGTCCAGAATTAGATGATGGCTTTTGGGAGAGTTTGCGGTCTTTGGCGACTAACCATACAGGGGGGAATCTAGCATTTGTCTTGGCTACCCCCGAATCACCGATTGAAATGGCGCGAAGCACAGGACACAGTTCACCCTTTTTCAATATTTTCGGCTACACCGCACATTTGGGAGCATTAACTGAGACAGAAGCACGGGAATTGATAGCGAGTTCACCCATTCCCTTCACTGACGAAGATGTAGAGTGGATTTTGACACAAAGTCGTTGTTGGCCACTGTTGTTACAAATTCTGTGTAGAGAAAGATTATTTAACTTAGAAGAAGGGGAGAATGATGATAATTGGCGTGAGGAAGGTTTACGACAAATGAAACCGTTTGCTCATTTATTAGATTCAAAGCTAGCAGAGTAACTATGAAAGCACACCGAATTGAAACAAAGTTAACTAAAAACGGAACCTTGATTCTTGAGGATTTACCGTTTCAGGCTGGCGAAGCCGTTGAAATTATCATTCTAGAAAGTCACACTCATCCCCAAGAAGCGAATTTGTATCCTTTGCGTGGCAAACAACCGTACCGTTATGACGATCCTTTTGAACCTGCTGTGCCTCTGGAAGATTGGGAAGTCTTGCAATGATAAATTTAAATTGTCATTGCGATCGCACCTCAGTGAAGCCAAGCAATCCCCGTTTCTGAAAATTCTAGATATTAAGTAGGCAACCATAATTAAATGTAATATGTCATTGCGAGGAGGAACGACGTTCGCGCAGCGTGTCGCAGACAAGCAATCGCAAGGTTTTGGGATTGCTTCTCTACAGACGTTTAACGAACACTTCGTACCCTACGGGTTCTCCAAAGAACTACGCAATGACAAGTCTTCGAGGACATGATTATTATTTATAATTTTTCACTGACAAATATAACAAACATTTGCTATGACTGATTTCTTATCCAAAACAAGGATTGAAAATGAGCCAGCAATATTATCTATATATAATGACGAATAACTATAATAGTGTGCTGTATACAGGAGTAACGAACAATTTACAAAGAAGAGTTTATGAACACAAAGAGAAAATGATAGAAGGATTTACTAAGAAATACAATATTAATAAATTAGTTTATTATGAGATTTTTGAAGATGCCTATACAGCCATTAGTAGAGAAAAACAGATTAAGGCAGGTTCCAGACGAAATAAAATTGATTTAGTCAATAGCATCAATCAAGAATGGAAAGATTTATACGATGCATTGTAAATTTTGCTGGTGTCAATTGCGATCGCACCAAGGTAAAGCACAGCAATCTTAGTCATTGCGATTGCTTCATTCCGCTAGCGCTGCATTCGCAATGACAGATTATGTCATTGCGAGGAGGAACGACGAAGCAATCCCAGCCTTTGCGATTTGATTGTGATCGCACCCAGGTAAAGCACAGTAATCCTAGCCTTTGCGATTGCTTCATTCCGCTAGCGCTACATTCGCAATGACATACTAAGTACACTTTGTCATTGCGAGCGGAACGTAGTGAAGCGAAGCAATCGCAATGACACAGAGTATTAAATAAGGAGTGCAAAAACGTTGACTTCACCACAACTACCCCCCAACGCCTACACCTATGCACCCCAACAGCACCCCAACTTAATCCTCGGTAGCCTGCAACTGCTTCTCTGGCTTGTCTTGCGCCCTTCAGCTTGGCGTAACCACCTCAAGCGCATTGACCCTATTTTAGACACCGACTCCTCTTTGATTATCTTGTTGAGACGAGGGCGATGGCGAAACCTTGCTCTGTGGCGGCTGCTCATCCAGAGATACTTAATCTTACCTATCCTGGCTAATGTACTGCTGGGCTTGGTGCTGCGGATGTTGAATGAACCAATCGCAAATATAGCTTTTTCGGTGGCGTTTGGCGTGGTAGGAGGCGTGGTGGGAGGCGTGGTGGGAGGCGTGGCGTTTGGCCTGGTGGGAGGCGTGGCGTTTGGCGTGGCGTTTGGCCTGGTGGGAGGCGTGGCGTTTGGCGTAACGGCGCTTGGCGTGGCGCTTTGGATGGCGAGAGGCGTGGTGTTTGGCCTGGTGGCAGGCGTGGCGTTTGGCCTGGTGGCAGGTGTGGCGTTTGGCCTGGTGGCAGGCATGGTGTTTGGCGTGCTGGCAGGCGTGCAGGCAGGCGTGCAGGTAGGCGTGCTGGTAGGCGTGCTGGCAGGCGTGCTGGTAGGCGTGGCGGTGGTAAGCAATGTTCTATCTTTTCCATTTCTCACACCCTGGAATTATCTCCTCTATAGATTAGACAAACGACGTAATGGTAAAAGCCCTTGCTTATTGCGCTATCATTCCGCCTTTTGGGATGAGTGGCAACGTTTACATCTGCCCCGCTTGGATGAGCATCTCCTCTTCGTCATCGAAAATAACCCAGTTGAAGGCAAAGCTGCTTTAGAATATCTAAGTACTAGCCCCCAACGCTGGGCGGCTCAAGCTGCACAAATTGAACTGGATGCACGCAGTTTACAAGGCTGTGCTGATGTGGAAGCTATCCGTAAAGCTCATCGCAGTCTGGTAATTGACGAACTAAGGAGTGAAATTAGCCCTCTACTACAAATCTTTAGCCGTATCAGTGAGGATGTAAATGCTGCACTCAATCAAGCAAGTGCTTATAACCAGCGTTTAGTTCTCACATCTGTTGCAGATAAATTAAATCTACACTTGCAGAACTTTTATCGTAGCAGCGACAAATACACAGCCCGTTTCTACCCCATTATCAAAAGTTGGCGTGAGATAGTCACCAACTATATAGAGGAACTGGCTAAAATTACTGAACTCCGCCAAGAAATTGACTCGCCTTATATTACTGGGAATCCCATTACACTAGAGCAAGAAATCTTCATTGGGCGCGATGATATTGGCTTACGCATTGAGCAACTACTGCGCGATCGCCGTCGCCCACCTCTGCTACTATACGGTCAGCGACGCATGGGTAAAACTTCCCTCCTCAACAACATCGGAAAGTTACTACCTAGTAACATCATCCCCATGTTTGTAGACTTGCAAGGCGCACCTTCATCAGCTAGTGACCATGCAGGTTTTCTTTACAACCTGGCTAGAGACATGGAGAAGTCAGCGAAAAAGCAAGGTTTAACTCTACCGTCCCTACCCCGCGAAGTCTTAAAATCTGACCCCTTCACCTATTTCGATGAATGGCTAGATAAAGTAGAACAAGCTCTAGAACAAAATACCGCCTTACTAGCCCTAGATGAATTCGAGGTGCTAGACAACGCCATAACCAAAGGTCGCTTTGATGAACAGGATGTTTTGGGAATGCTGCGTCTTAATGTCCAAGTAGTGCATATCTCGTACCTCAAAGAAGCGGAAGCACGACAATTAATTGAACGTCCTGTCAAAGATTTTACTCTCCGCTATGAACCTAACGCCGTTGAGCGGGTACTGCAACTCACGCGCTGTCACCCATTCTTAGTACAACTACTCTGCGCGGAAATTATTGTCCTTAAGAACGAACAAGACCCCTCTATCCGGCGATTGGCAACTTTAGGGGATGTGGAAGCAGCGATACCAGAAGCTTTGCAAAGTGGTGGCTTTTTCTTTGCTGACATTCAAAACAACCAAGTAGACGCTACTGGAAAAGATATTTTACGTTTTATCGCCGCTCAAGGGGAAGGGGCTATAGTTAGCCGCCAAACTCTATTGCAACATTTCCCTGATGCTGATATTACTTTCAACTTGCTGTTGCAACGTGAGTTAATTGAGGAAGTTGACGACGGCTATGGCTTCCAAGTAGAGTTGATTCGCCGTTGGTTTGTTTCTAAACAGAATTAATTACACAGTGTCATTGCGAATGGAGCGAAGCGGAATGAAGCAATCCAAACCTTTGCGATTGCTTCGCTCCGCTCGCAATGACAAGTATTGAGCCAGACATGATATCAAAGACTCGTTAACGGAGTTCAAAGACTCATTCACGAGTATCAAAGACTCGTTAACGGAGTTCAAAGACTTATTCACGAGTATCAAAGACTCGTTAACGGAGTTCAAAGACTTATTCACGAGTATCAAAGGCTCGTTAACGGAGTTCAAAGACTCATTCACGAGTATCAAAGACTCGTTAACGGAGTTCAA
This sequence comes from Nostoc favosum CHAB5714, assembly GCF_020829495.1. Classification (GTDB taxonomy): domain Bacteria; phylum Cyanobacteriota; class Cyanobacteriia; order Cyanobacteriales; family Nostocaceae; genus Nostoc; species Nostoc favosum. Next base: position 43,727 of record NZ_JAIVFQ010000052.1, read on the forward strand.
AGACTCATTCACGAGTATCAAAGACTCGTTAACGGAGTTCAAAGACTCATTCACGAGTATCAAAGACTCGTTAACGGAGTTCAAAGACTCGTTCACGAGTATCAAAGACTCGTTAACGGAGTTCAAAGACTCGTTCACGAGTATCAAAGACTCGTTAACGGAGTTCAAAGACTCGTTCACGAGTATCAAAGACTCGTTAACGGAGTTCAAAGACTCGTCGTTGAGTACAATATATTATGCCCCTACAATGATTTTGAATATTAGAAGTTAGTACAGTGGTGCGTTACACCAAAGGCTAACGCACCCTACTAAAAATAGAAGTTAGAATACACGTACATCAGGCTTAGGTGGATCTTTGTTGCTTGTGCTGGCGTAATTGCTCTACTATATAGTCTTCCAGTTCTTGCCTTTCTCTCTTACTGGCATTTCGTTGATAAGTTCTTCCTGTTTCTTGCATAAACTTGCGTTTCTCGCTTGGAGAAGATTTGAGTTTACCTCCACTGCCTTGCAGCTTTTGCTGTAATTCTTCCCAAGTCTTTTCACCCACACTTTCACCTAGTTTGACCAGTACCTTTGGTAGTAATGTTCTTGCCTCTCTTTGAAAATCCTCTTCTGTCTCAAGGGAAGCTAAATCTATATTGCTGAAATCGATATCGATTTGAAACTTACTCATAAAATTGTGTTTGTTCTTTTAACGATTATTACCACTATAGGGGGAAGATAGATTTTACTTTCCTGTCAATTCTAGTACAGCACGGCGTCAATTCAGCTACCATCTAAATTAACAAGGACAAGTTGCTCAGAGCAAATTGCTCTTGTTAGTGGTTGCAGCAAGCAACTCTGTTAAAGACCATTAACCTGCATTGGATAAAAATTCTGGTCTTGAGTGCGATCCTATCACTCCGCATCTTTCTTAAGAAGTTATTTGTTTGGGATAAAACGCAAATTATGACAATTAAATCTCACGTTTAATCAGTAAAACAAGTTTTTACAGATGATTTAAGACTGCGATATCATAAGGTTTTTAAATATAGTTAATTCCCGCACAACAAGGTTAGCAATATTAAAAATGCTATCTTAAAGGCAAAGGTCATTTACTCAATTTTTGAGGAAAAAACTATGACTACAGCGCTCATAGAGGCTAATTCTATCGAGTCATTGCTAGGTAAAGAGGCTGAAGACTTGCTTACCTACAAAGCAAAAGTTCCTACTGATTTACTACATTTGCCGGGGCCAGACTTTGTAGATCGTATCTGGCTCAACAGCGATCGCAACCCACAAGTATTACGTAATCTCCAGTTACTTTATTCTACTGGTCGTCTTGCATATACTGGGTATCTGTCTATTCTACCGGTAGACCAAGGGATTGAACACTCAGCAGGTGCGTCTTTTGCGCCCAATCCGATTTACTTTGACCCAGAAAATATTGTCAGGCTAGCGATCGCCTCAGGTTGCAATGCGGTTGCTACCACTTTGGGGACATTAGGTATCGTTTCGCGCAAGTATGCCCATAAAATCCCCTTTATTGCCAAAATCAATCACAACGAATTGCTGACTTTCCCCAATCAATTTGACCAGGTATTGTTTGCTGATGTGGAACAAGCTTGGAATTTAGGGGCGGCTGCTGTAGGTGCGACAATTTACTTTGGTTCAGAGAATTCTACCAGACAAATTCAGGAAATCAGCAAAGCTTTTAAACGCGCCCATGAACTGGGGATGGTGACTATTCTCTGGTGCTATCTGCGAAATAACGCTTTTAAACAAGATAAAGATTACCACCTTGCGGCTGACCTCACCGGACAGGCGAATCATTTGGGTGTGACGATTGAAGCCGACATTATTAAACAAAAGTTACCAGAAAATAACAATGGTTACGGTGCAATTGCCAAAGCGACTGGTAAGAGTTACGGCAAAACTGATGAGCGGGTTTATACAGAGTTGACAACTGACCACCCAATTGATTTAACTCGTTACCAGGTGCTGAATTGCTACTCTGGGCGTGTGGGGCTGATTAATTCTGGTGGCGCGACTGGTAAAAATGACTTCGCAGAAGCAGTTCGCACGGCTGTAATTAATAAACGGGCTGGTGGTTCAGGATTAATTTCTGGGCGAAAGACCTTTCAACGTCCCTTTGAGGAAGGTGTAAAACTGTTTCATGCCATTCAGGATGTTTATTTGTCGCCAGATGTGACGATAGCTTAGGGAGTGGGGAGTGGGGAGTGGGGAGTGGGGAGTGGGGAGTGGGGAGTGGGGAGTTAGAAGTTAGGAGTTAGGAGTTATAACAATTCTTTCCCCAATGCCCAATACTTCGACTTCGCTCAGTACAAGTGCCCCATGCCCTATGCCCCATTTTTATCTAACGTTTCTCAGTAAGAAATCTGGCTGACCACAACTTTTTTGCGATCGCTTCAAAATCTCGGCGCTACAAATACCAGGTTCACCGTTTTTGGAATAACAAAAGAAGACTTCTTGCAAAAATCTTCCTGAACCAGAACAAAAAGGTGCTATACCATCAGGAGTCATTTTATTATTAGCACTCACAAATGAATTTTTAAAATTTGTAATTGTGGTACGCAAGGGTTTCGCAGGACGATTATAAGCTGCGGGAATAGCGATCGCATCTTTTAATTTTTTACTCAATGTCAAGTATTCCGCAGGAGTTTTCCCTGAACAAGTACCATGTTTTTCCCATTCATGCTCGTAAAGTTTATTGCTAGGAAACAAATTGGGAAACCGCCGCTTTACTTCCGACGGTAATTTTTGCGTGGAACAATTAGCAGGATAACCAGCTTGGTACTGTGGCCACAAACCATGTAGTACAAAACCAAGTTTTTTTCCAGAACCACACTGCTGCTGGTCACGAGTGCCATTTGTAGCACAATAATCCGGCGACCAAGAGAGTGTCAGTACATAAAAATCAAATTTACCCGGAGTACCGCGATTTTGAGCAATAGCAGCATTAGGTATAAAAAGACTAGTAATTAACAGAGAAGTTGCGATGAAAAGTTTCTTGAACTGCATATAAATAGTTAGTTGCCTTAAAACTAAAGTTATATACAGTACATTGTTAAGAGTCAAGGATCAAGAATCAAACCGCAACGCGAGAGTCATTAGTCATTAGTCATTAGTTATTAGTCAAGAGTTACTTTCCTCTGCCTCCCCTGCTCCCCCTGCTCCCCCTGCTCCCCCTGCTCCCCCTGCTCCCTCATCTCCCCACTCCCTATTCCCCAATCCCCAAGCAATTCAGAAAAGCAAATCTTGGTAGAGATTCTGGGATATCCTTAGATTAGTGAAAGATTTGCCAAAAATAGTAAGAATGAAGCTGGCAGCAAGAGTAAGTCAGGTAACACCTTCATTAACCTTAGCGATCGCAGCCAAGGCTAAGGCACTGAAGGCAGAGGGAATAGATGTTTGTAGTTTTAGCGCTGGAGAACCAGATTTTGATACCCCAGCGCATATTAAAGCCGCAGCAGTAAAAGCTTTGGATGAAGGCAAAACCAAGTATGGTGCAGCAGCCGGAGAACCAAAGTTAAGGGAAGCGATCGCCCATAAGCTTAAAATTGATAACGGTCTTGATTACAAGTCTGAGAATGTCATCGTCACCAATGGCGGTAAGCATTCTCTGTACAACTTGATGGTGGCGTTAATCGATTCAGGTGATGAGGTAATTATCCCTGCACCCTACTGGTTAAGTTATCCCGAAATGGTGACTTTGGTCGGTGGAGTCTCGGTAATTGTGTCCACAGATGCAACGACGGGTTATAAAATTACTCCCGAACAACTCCGTAAAGCAATCACGCCGAGGACAAAGTTATTTATCCTCAACTCTCCATCTAATCCTACAGGAATGGTTTACACGCCAGATGAAATCAAAGCACTGGCGCAGGTAGTAGTTGATGCAGATATCTTTGTTGTCTCTGATGAGATTTACGAAAAGATTCTCTACGACGGTGCAGAACATATCAGCATCGGTTCTCTTGGGAAGGAAATTTTTGACCGCACTTTGATTAGTAATGGGTTTGCGAAGGCTTATTCCATGACTGGGTGGAGACTTGGTTATTTAGCAGGGCCTGTGGAAATCATTAAAGCAGCGAGTACCATCCAAGGACATAGTACATCTAACGTGTGTACCTTTGCCCAATATGGTGCGATCGCGGCTCTACAAAGTTCTCAAGATTGTGTCGAAGAAATGCGCCAAGCCTTCACCAAACGCCGACAGGTAATGCTAGACAGACTCAACGCCATTCCCGGATTGAGTACCGCCTCACCAGATGGCGCTTTTTATCTGTTTCCTGATATCAGCAAAACCGGTCTAAAATCCCTAGAATTTTGTGACGCTTTGTTGGAAGAACATCAAGTTGCAGTCATTCCCGGAATTGCTTTTGGCGCTGATGACAACATTCGCCTTTCCTACGCCACAGATATGGCGACGATTGAAAAGGGAATGGATAGATTGGAGAAATTTGTCAAGTCGCGTATTTAGTTAGTTGTCAGTTGTCAGTTGTCATTTGTCATTTGTGAGGAGAATTTACCAACTTTCCAACTTCTTAACTCCACCTTTTCGACTCAGAACGGGTGGAGTTCATTTTTAAACCTGAAGTTCCGAGTTCTGAAGCTCAAGTTCCGAGTTCTGAAGCTCAAGTTCCGAGTTCCAAGCTTGAAGTTTCATGTTCCGAAGCTCAAGTTCCGAGTTCTAAGCTTGAAGTTTCGAGTTCCAAGCTTGAAGTTTCGAGTTCTGAAGCTCAAGTTTCGAGTTCCAAGCTTGAAGTTTCATGTTCCGAAGCTCAAGTTCCGAGTTCTAAGCTTGAAGTTTCAGATGAATGGTGGGAGCAAAAACGTCAAAAGGGTTTTGGGCTTAGTTAATCTCAATTAATTCCAGCACCATCAAGCTGAATTTTGCATCAAAGGGTATGGTTGAATCAAAATCTGTACCGGAATCCCCAATTGTTGATGCAAACCCCGAATCATCTCTAAGGTTAGCGCCTGCTTGCGATGCAAAATGTCGGCAATTTCTGCTTTACTGCCAATAACAGGCTCTAATTCATCTACAGACAATCCACGAGATTCGAGATAATATAAGATTGCTTCAATAGGATCTGGTGCTTCGATTGGGTAATGCCTTTGCTCGTATGCTTCCACCAGCGTAGTTAAAACTTCCAATCGGTCAGACTCTGGTGTATTTAGTTCTGTATCAAACAATCTTTCAATTTCATCAAGTGCAGCATGATAATCAGCTTCGGTGCGGATTGGACGGGTTTCAAGCATAGGTATTACTGTCTCAAATACTTGTTGCATCTACGTTATCGTATTCTTTATGTGTTCCAAGAAAACGAATAAAAATAATTCTAATATCATAACGAACGTGAACAATTAAGCGGTAATCATTACCTTTGATATTAAAAACAACACGATTATTAGCAATAATACTGGCATTGCGATAAGTGCTTTTGATATTTGCCGGACTACCCCATTCTGCGCGAGATGCTTCATCAAACCAAGCCTTTAATGGCTGTTCGGCATCGGGATATACTTCCCAAAACTTTTGTAACGTGCTGCGGGCAATGATTCGCATAATGAGATAATTACAGCGTTACGATACATAAATATAGCAGTCCTATTTGATTCGTGAAAAATATAAAATTTGAAAACGAACCGCAAAGTATTGGCTTTGGGCGCAAAGGGAAGAAAGAAGAAAGAGATATATAATTTTCACAAATGATTTAGGACTGCTATATACTTGAAACCTTTACCAATGATAAATGACAACTGAACGTCACCGTCCGCCGATACTTAAACCAAATGAATTTTACACATTCCGCAGCTATTTCCAAATGAAATTTGCTCCCGCCGATATTTTGCGGGAATTAGGAGTAACTTTAACTAAAACAACAATCAATTTACCTGTCGCTGCTTCAGAATTATTGACTCGACTACCAGATTTACACCAACGCCTAGAAGAAGCGATCGCTCGTGTTAGTCTAACTAGTGAAGCAGCTAGACGCGAGGTACTAATCGCCCCCATTTTATTAGAAGTAGCCCACATCACAAAAGCAATAGTTAATATTGAGTACCCAATTGAAGTTAACCAGTATCTCAGAGGTGACTTAGACTACTATCTTCAGTCAGAACACAATATTTTAGTGGTAGAAGCAAAACAGGCAGACTTAACACGGGGATTTACCCAGTTAGCGACGGAGTTGATTGCCTTAGATACGTGGGTAGAATCAGATGAGCCAATCTTGTATGGTGCTGTGACTACTGGAGATATTTGGCAGTTTGGTAGTTTTGATCGCCAAGAACAAAAAGTGAGTCAAGATTTAATGTTGTATCGAGTGCCAACTGATTTGGAAATCTTGATGCAGATTTTAGTAGGAATTTTGATGCAAGGCTAAACAAATGTAACGCCTCAAGTATCTACTTCTGAAGTTGGTTGATGATTTCCAGCGCTTTTTGGGACTCCTCTATTTTTCCTTGTTGCTTAAAGATATCTGCGGCTTGCTGTAAGTCAGTAATTGCCCCCTTTTTATCTCCCAATTGGGCGCGGGCATTTCCCCGGTTGTAGTAGGCATTGGCATCGTTGGGATCAATCCGCAAAACTTGGTTGTAATCTTCGATTGCCCCCTTTTTATCTCCCAATTGGGCACGGGCAACACCCCGGTTGTAGTAAGTTTCGGCAAAGTTGGGATTAATCCGCAAAGCTTGGTTGTAATCTTCGATTGCCCCCTTTTTATCTCCCAATTGGGCGCGGGCAATACCCCGGTTGCTGTAGGCTAGGGCAAAGTTGGGATTAATCCGCAAAGCTTGGTTGTAATCTTCGATTGCCTCCTTGTTATCTCCCAAATCAGCGCGGGCATTTCCCCGGTTGTAGTAGGCTGGGGCAAAGTTGGGATTAATCCGCAAAGCTTGGTTGTAATCTTCGATTGCCCCCTTTTTATCTCCCAATTGGGCGCGGGCAATACCCCGGTTGCTGTAGGTATCGGCATCGTTGGGATTAATCCGCAAAGCTTGGTTGAAATCTTCGATTGCCCCCTTGTTATCTCCCAATCCAATGCGTGCAACACCCCGGTTGCTGTAGGCTGGGGCAAAGTTGGGATTGAGGCGAATTGCTTCAGTATAAGCTGCGATCGCGCCTTGCAAATCTCCTTTCTTTTGCTTATCCAAACCCTGATTATAGAAGTCTTCAGCCGTGAGTGTTGCAACTTTGGGAGCATCAGTTATACGAATTCTCAAGAAATTTATGTCGCTAGCATAACTGGGCTGATTGATGGTTGCAGTAGTGCTAAATGTAGTTAAGGTTGCTATAGCGAAGGTTTTTGCAACCCCTATCGACAATTGAGGAAACAATAATTTTCTTATAAATAACATAAAAAATAAATGTTATTGTCGAGTGTTTATAGAAAATAATACAGGCTTACTAAGGAACTTTACGGCGATTTGTTTCTAAGCACCACAATATGTAAGATACTGCATTACGCTAGTGAACATTTTTTTAATTGTAAGTCTTTTAACCTGATGTTCAGGGTTCTCAGCCTTATGTTTTCTGTCCCAAGCTCGAAGTTCCGAGTTCCAAGCTCGAAGTTCCGAGTTCCAAGCTAGTAGTTCCGAGTTCTAAGCTCGAAGTTCCGAGTTCCAAGCTCGAAGTTCCGAGTTCCAAGCTCGAAGTTCCGAGTTCCAAGCTCGAAGTTCCGAGTTCCAAGCTCGAAGTTCCGAGTTCCAAGCTCGAAGTTCCGAGTTCCAAGCTAGTAGTTCCGAGTTCCAAGCTAGTAGTTCCGAGTTCCAAGCTCGAAGTTCCGAGTTCCAAGCTCGAAGTTCCGAGTTCCAAGCTCGAAGTTCCGAGTTCCAAGCTAGTAGTTCCGAGTTCCAAGCTAGTAGTTCCGAGTTCTAAGCTCGAAGTTCCGAGTTCCAAGCTCGAAGTTCCGAGTTCCAAGCTCGAAGTTCCGAGTTCCAAGCTCGAAGTTCCGAGTTCCAAGCTAGTAGTTCCGAGTTCTAAGCTCGAAGTTCCGCGCATTCACACGAATAATCGTTCCACAGTGCAAACAAAATTTGGTAACAGAGGTGAAGATAAGTCATCTGTTGCAAATAATGTTGCCACTAATTTCAGAACTGCTTTTTCTCGGCGGTATACTTCAATCTGTTGTAATTGCCAGTTTAAAATCCAATATTCTTGAACTCCTCTGGAAGCATATAATTTTAGCTTGACTTCCCTGTCTCGTCGCTCGTTCTGCGTCCCAGGAGAAAGTACTTCTACAACTAGTTCTGGCGCTCCCGTTAAATGCCCTTCATCATCAAGTAAGATAGCAAGACGTTCTTTGCTTACCCAAACCACGTCAGGAATTACATTATCTGCATCAGTAAAAATAATTCCTGGTGTTGGGACAGCCTCACCAAGACCTGTTGAGAGTGACCAAGTTCTTAATTCTGCATAAATATTACCAGTAGCTTTTTGATGTCCCCAATGCGGTGCCCTGGTCACAAATAATTCCCCATCGATAATTTCGTAGCGATTACCGTTATCTGGCAATAACTCTAAATCCGCACTTGTCCAGCGTATCCGTTCATCAATGGTTTGGCTCATACGAACCCCTGAAATATTGATACTAATATCCTAATGTCATTTTGCTTGGGGCATTGGGCATAGGGCATGGGGCATAGGGCATGGGGCATTGGTTATTAATTTTTCTCCCCCTGCTCCCTCATCTCCCCCTGCTCCCTCATCTCCCCCTGCTCCCTCATCTCCCCCTGCTCCCTCATCTCCCCCTGCTCCCTCATCTCCCCCTGCTCCCTCATCTCCCCCTGCTCCCTCAT